>CAWEXR010000025.1:0-211784 GCA_963813045.1 uncultured Acidobacteriota bacterium | reverse complement strand
CGCAACCGCAGGTCATTCGCGGAACTGATGGGCTCGCCATTCACCTTAAGAATCAACGTCACCATGCTTCAGTCCAGCGCGTGAAGCAGGCGTATCGGGCGAGACCTCGGCGTCAATGCCGCCGGGCTCGCTCGAATCCGAACTGCTTCGCGATTTGAGGCGTGACGTCCTGCGGGACGAGGCCGAGGAAGCCGCGCACAACTTTGCCGTGCGTGACGATCTGGTCGATCACCGAGTGCGCCATATTGATCGGAATGGCGAAGCTGATGCCCACACTACCGCCGGCCCCGCTGGTTCTGATGGCGTGTTTATGCCGATGAGTTGCTGGTGGAGATCGATCATCGCGCCGCCGGAGTCGCCGGGATTGATGGGCGAATCGGGTTCAAATGCTCTGGTTTTCGATGCCCAACCCACTCCGTTGCGTGGCGCTGACGATTCCCATGGTGGCGGTTTCGCCGACTCCAAATGGATCACCGATAGCGAAGATCACATCGCCAACCTGCAATTTCGAGGAATCGCCGAGAGCCAACGTGGGCATCTGCGGCATCGATCTTCAGCACCGCGATGTCCGTTCGCATCGTCGCCGACGAGTTTGGTGCTGACTTGGGCTGTCGCTCAGCTCCACCTTGATGTCGGACGCGCCGTCAATGACGTGATTGTTTGTCAGGATCGTTCCATCCGACGTGACGATGACGCTGGAGCCCAGACTCTGGCTCGTGCTTCTTGGCCGCGGCTGCGACTGTTGTCCTAGTTAATTGCCGAAGAACTGGCGGAAGAAGGGATCGTTGAGGAAAGGCATATTTTGCCTCCTTCAGGATTTTCGATGTATGGATGTTGACGGTGGAGCTCGTTTCAGAACCGACGCAAAACCGTTGCTAAAATCGGCGAGAGGCACGGGAGCTGTGTTCCGCGCCAGCCTGACATCCGGGCTGGGAGCGCCGTACACCTCGTGACCCAACGATTCTCCATCCGATCGCGAGCACTCCCTCCGCCAACGAGGGCCGCGACGAGTACTACCGTGGCCAACCAGCGTGGGATATGCAAAACACTGCTTTTCATGGCGATCTCCTGATCTCGGAGCCGGTAATCGATCGCGCAGACCCGGCGTACTAGTAGATCAGACGTTACTCGAAGCAATTCGTGTTGCTCAACTGAATTAACGACTGGTCGCGCGACTGTTTTAGATGCGCATTGGGCGCGCCAGGTATCCGTGGCAGTGAGACATTTTTCGACGCAAGGCCTCAGCTAATGAGACGAGCGATGAAGAAAACCGCGGCGGCCGCAAGACCGCCTACAAGCACGGTTTGCGACCCACCGCGGAAGGGCTTGACGCCGTGTAGTGCCCTTTGATCGAGCCAAACGAAAAGCGCGAGCAGCGTTACGCCAACGGAGACCCATAACGCCGGACGAACCTGGTGCATCGAAGATGTACGGCGCGAGAGGAGGAGCTCTTCCACGATAGACGACGACGCGATCGTCCCGGCGCTGCGGCCTGGCACGACGTGGATCCGGCGCTTCGAGTCCCAATTCGAAGCGCATCTACGAAATCCACCCAGCGTTTCTGATTTCCGGTGATCGCCGACGATGGGGGCCATCTGCTCCGCGGACAGGCCGTACTCGCGAAAGACCTTCGGGACTTCGATTTCGACGTCGGGCAGCTCGACGGTTTCGGCGATATTCGCGTTGGAGTTCCGAGGCGTAGTGTTCAGAATCCGTTTCGCAGCGAGGTAGCCGCCCAGGCCGATCGCACTCCTACCCCGCCGCAATTTCTGCGAATCCGCCGGTGAGGATCAGCCTTGTTCCCGTCGTCAGCGCCGCGGCTGTCGTTGTCAGTCCAGCGGCGAGAGCAAATGGCACCGTCAATCCGTCGGCCATTCCGATTACGATGTCGCGCACAGCTGCGGTGGCCGTAAAGTGTTTTTCCACGGTGTCCACGGACGGCATGCACACCTCCTGAAGGCCTGCGGGAATCTGGCGTGCCGGTTTCCCGGTTTTTGGCTAAGTGGCAGACCATGCGCAGGAACCAAGATTTCAGGAGGTAGATAATGGTTCCCAGGATGAGCACAAGGAGCCGCTCCAACAAATGAAATGCACATTGCCGCCATTCCTTATCCTTTGGACGCGCTCGAGCCGTACATCGACGCGAAGACGATGGAGATCCATCACGACAAACATCACAACTATATGCTCACAACCTAAACAAGGCTCTGGAAGGGAACGCCGACCTCCAGAAATCCTCCGTCTAGGAGTCGCTCGCCCAGCTCTCAACAAAGTTCCAGAACATCCGCACCGCGGTGCGCAACAACGGCGGCGGTCACATGAACCATTCGATGTTCTGGAAGATCATGGGAACGCCGGCGGGGCGACCATCCGGTGATATCGCCAGTGCGATCACCGGCGCTTTCGGCAGCTTCGCCGATTTCAAGACCAAGTTCAATCAGGCAGCCACGACCCGCTTCGGATCCGGTTGGGCCTGGTTGCTGGTGCGCGGCGGCAAGGTTGCCATCGGTCTTCGGCCAACCAGGACAATCCGATCATGGAGGGCGGCAAGGCCTTCTTCGGCTGATGTCTGGAACACGCTCTACTATCTCAAAATCAGAACCGCCGGCCCGAATACATCGAGGCTTGGTGGAACGTGATCAACTGGGCGCAGGTCGCCGAGAACTACGCGCAGGCGAAGAAGTAGGCGGCGGACGACCCGCTGAGTGCAAGCGGAAGCAACATTGTCTGGCAGGCGCGGCGCGTGTCCCCAGCGCGCCGCGCAACCGCTTACGAAGATCGGAATGGTCCGGGCAATTTATTGGCCGGTTCCGACACTTCGGGGGCACGGGTCTCCAGAAGCTTATTTCCCCTTAGGTCGCGCGGACTCTTGACGGCGGCGTCGAAATCTGTAAACTGCGGTTTTCTACAATGGCGACGATGCCCAACCCGTTGGACGAACCGTTGCAGGATTTTCAGTTCCCGCAACGAGAGGCCGCTTTCTTTTACGGCCTGTCCTCCGCGGCCACACGGCCGAGGAATTGCGCCGCGATATCGAAATCCCGCCGCCGTACTCGCCAAGTGGGATCGCGAAACGAGGCGCGAGCCGACGCTGCGTCCGTTGCTCGAACGCATTGTCAGCTATCGCCGGCATGTCCTTGCGATCTTCGAGAACCTGATCGTGCATGACTCCACAACGCAGAAGCTTCAGAACTCGTGCTCAAACGATTTTCCTGTAGTTCCCAGACAGTCTGGAATCGCCAATCGCCGGGCCAACATGTTTGGAACTTTTCCGCCTGCTGGGTGGAATTCCACATAGCACGATGAAACTCGTGAGACGGGAGAATCACAATGGATATTCGCTCGAAATCGGCTCTGCAGTCCCTGGCTCTCGCGCTGAGTTGCTCCCCGACTTGGCCCAAGGCGACCCGCCGGGTCCGCCTGCTGAACAGCAGGCAATCGGACGGGTTCGGGCCACGCGGCCACATGCGATCGATGGGAGCAATGGAGCGCCGAGGAGGGGGGGACGGCATGCGCGGCGGCTGGGGTCAAGGCGACCGAATGGACACGCGGACCGGGCGGGGGAGGGCGAGAATTCGGCCTCTTTCGCGTTTTGAATGACCCGGATATCCGCGAAAAGGTTGGCGTCACGACCGAACAGGTCGCAAAAATTCGCCAGCAGGAGTCGGATTTCCGCAAGGCGGAGATACGCAACCGGGCCGATCTCGAAGTGAAGCGGATCGATCTGAACGATCTTCTCGCCGCCGACAAGCCGGACCGCGCCGCGATTGACAGCAAGCTGCAGGAAATCAGCACCGCGCAAATGGCGCTCGAGAAATCCCGGATCGACAACCGGCTGGACATGCGGGATGCGCTTACGCCGGCGCAGCGCCAGAAGCTGCGAGACGTCATGAAGGAACGCCGGCAGCGGGATGGTGGCTCTCGTCCTCGTGGCCCGCAGGGCGCGGGGCGCGGCGGTCAGCGTGGACCTGCTCCGCCGCCTAACGCGCAGGGCCAAGCGCCAAGCCATTAAGCAAACCAAAGGGCGAGCGCCTGACAGTTCTCGCCCTTCCGTTCGATGGAGCGAACTCGAGCCACGGACAGTCTCCATGGCTATCCGTGGCTTCGGCGCAGCAGGAACATCGGCTTTTACACGTACCCGTAGATTGCAAGCAAAGCACCCCTCGCATATCTTGCACTCCAAAGTTGGACTGAACAAACACACATGGAGAGTGGCGTGGGGGCCGCTGCCGTTGTAAATTAAGAGCCTACCTTGCCCGGTTCCCCGGTAGCTCAATGGTAGAGCATTCGGCTGTTAACCGAAGGGTTGCTAGTTCGAATCTAGCCCGGGGAGCCATGTCACCTTCTAGAATTTGCCTTATACAACTGCGGCCCGCTTGGCTCTTTTCTTGGATCGTCTATTCTTGTGATTCTTAGTGGAAGTCGTGGGAGTCGGGCTCCGCACGAGTAATGACCAGAGGCTGAACGCTTTCCGCTTTCACCGAAACCACATTTTCCTGATTCTGAAGAGTGCCTTCGATCAGCAAAAACGGATGGTGCACGACCAACGTATGCTCCCGTTCAAATAGCCGTGGCATGATGATGACGTTCGCAATTCCCGTTTCATCCTCGAGGCTGAGGAAGACAAAACCTTTGGCCGTGCCGGGGCGCTGGCGAGCGATCACGGCCCCTGCGACTCGAATGCGCGTTCCATCAGGAATTGCCGCGAGCTCGACGGCTGCCCGGATTCCAAGCTTCTTCATTTCCGCGCGACGGTAAGCCATGGGATGAGGCCCGACCGTCATGCCCGTGCCGTGGAAATCCGCGACCAACCTTTCTTCAGCGGTCATAGGCAGCAAAGGTGAGCCGGAAACAGCGAGTTCGTCCGAGTTGGTCATTGCTTCCGGAGATACAACAGCGGCCGATTCCTGCGCAGTTTCTTCCATTTCGAGAAGCGGACCCGGACGGCGGGAGGCGCGCTCGACCTGCCAAAGGGCGTCGCGACGGTGAAACCCGCGCTTGGCGGATACGAAATTCAGCGCGCCAGTCTCGGCGAGCGCGGCCAGTTCGAATTTCTTTATTTTGGGAACGCGCTGCTTCAAATCGTCGATCGAGACGAACTTGCGAAGGCCGCGTTGGCGTACGATTTCGAGCGCGATCTCTTTACGCAAGCCCTTCACGTAGCGCATCCCCAGGCGCATGGCAAGCCCCTCGGGAATTTTTTCGAGCGTGCACGGCCAATCGGAGCGCGTTACGTCGATGGGCTTGCACTTTAGTCCGTGGCGCTGGGCATCTTTCACGAGCGTCGCCGGTGAATAGAAACCCATCGGCTGGTTATTCAGCATCGCGGCCGTGAACGCCGCAAGATAATGGCATTTCAAGTAAGCGCTGGCATACGCGAGCAGCGCAAAACTTGCGGCGTGCGACTCAGGGAATCCGTAGAGGGCAAAGGAAGCGATCGATTGAACGATTTTGTCCTGCGTCTCTCCGGTGATCCCTTTCATCTGCATTCCGCGCCGAAGCTTGACCTCGATTTCTTTCATTCGCGCCTCGGAGCGCTTAAATCCCATGGCCCGGCGCAGTTCCTCGGCTTCACCGCCCGTGAATCCCGCGGCGATCATCGCCATGCGAAGCAATTGTTCCTGAAAGAGAGGCACGCCGAGCGTGCGCGCCAGGACGGGTTCGAGCGAAGGATGAAGGCACTCGGGGGGTTCGAGACCTTTACGGCGCTTTAAGTATGGATGAACCATTTTCCCGACGATGGGCCCCGGACGAATAATCGCGACCTGCACGACGATGTCATAGAAGCATTCTGGGCGCAGGCGAGGCAGGCATGACATTTGCGCCCGGCTCTCGACTTGAAACATCCCGACCGTGTCCGCTTTTTGCAGAGCCCCATAAACAGCAGGATCGTTCTGCGGCAGATGCCCGAGGTCAATTTCTTCGCCGTGGTGCTTGCGGATAATCTGGAGAGAATCTTCGAGCACAGCCATCATGCCCAAGCCAAGAAGGTCCACTTTCACGATCCCCATGTCGGCGCAATCTTCTTTGTCCCACTGCACGACGACGCGGCCCGGCATCGTGGCCGGCTCCAGCGGGACGACGGAATCAAGTTGTCCCTGGCACACCACCATTCCACCCGAGTGTTGCCCCAGATGGCGCGGCAAATCCTGCACCGCCTGGCAAAGCTCGAAAAATTTCCGAACTCGGGGATGCTGAAGATCGAGACCGGCCTTGTAAAACTGGCGATCGAGCGTATCGCCGGGGTCTTTGTATTCCCACGATCCCACAAGACTCGAAAGGCGGTCGAGTGTTTCCGGATCGAACGACAAAGCCTTGCCGATCTCGCGGGCCGCCGAGCGCCCGCGATAGGTGATCACATTTGCCGTCATCGCGGCGCCCAATTTCCCGTAGCGCTCGTAGACGTACTGAATCGCGCGTTCCCGCTGGTCGCCGCTCGGAAGATCGAGATCGATGTCCGGCCATTCGCCGCGCTCTTCGGACAAAAAGCGCTCGAAAAGAAGATCCATTCCGACCGGATCGACGGCGGTGATGCCGAGCGCGTAGCAAACGGCGCTATTGGCCGCGGAGCCGCGCCCTTGCACCAGAATGTTCTGTTCGCGGCAAAAGCGAATGATGTCCCACACAATCAGAAAATAGCCGGCCAGATCGAGTTTTTCGATCAATGCCAGTTCGCGGTCGATTTGCCGGCGCGCGCGTTCGTTGTGGGCGCCGTAGTGGGAGATCGTGCCTTCGTGCGCGCGCCGCCGGAGAAATTGCATCTGCGATTCGCCGTCAGGGGCCGGATAGGCGGGGAATTTGTATCCGAGGTCGCTCAAAGCGAATTGCAGGCGTGAAGAGAGGATTTCCGTATTGGTGATGGCTTCGGGGATGTCGGAAAAAAGGAGCGCCATTTCCACGGGCGGTTTCCAGTGGCGCTCGGAATTGCGGCTCAGCAGACGGCCGGCGGTCTCGAGCCTCCGGTGATGGCGGATGCAAGTAAAAACATCCAGCACCTCGCGTTGGCGCGGCAGCGCGTATGAGACGCCATTGGTGGCGAGTAATGGCAATTTCAGTTTCCGCGCGATTGCAACGGCGGCCTGATTGCGCGCTTCTTCTTCGCGGCGGAAATGGCGCTGGAGTTCGACGTAAACGTTTTGCCGGCCGAATGCCCGGCAGAGTTGCCGCACGCATTCCAAAGCCGTCTCGATTCCGCCTTGCGCCAAAGCGTGAGCCAGCGGACCTTCGTCGCCTCCAGTCAAACAGATCAGGCCGCTGCTCATTTCCGATATTTCTTCGGAGCGAACGCAGCCTTCGCCCTTTCGCGCGCGGAGCTTCATTTGCGTGATGAGCCGGCACAGGTTCTGGTAGCCTTCGCGCGATTCCACGAGCAAGGGATAGCGCCAGCCCGCGGCGGAAGTGACTTCCGCGCCGATGTGGGCCCGAATGGAGAGTTTTTTCGCCGCCAGGTGAAAGCGGGGCGAGCCATACACGCCGTCGCGATCGAGCAAAGCCATGGCGGGCGCGTTGTGTGCCGTACAGGCGTCGATCAATTCTTCGGGAAGGGAAGAGCCTTCGAGAAAGCTGAATGCAGACCGCGCGTGAAGCTCGATGTACATCAGTCGTAAATTCCCCGCGCGAACCAGCCCTGGCGCGACGCGTCGTAATAGAAACGGTAGAGGCCGCGGTCCGCTGAAGGAGAGTGAAAGCGAATCTCAAGATCCCATTCATCCTGTTGCCAGGGATTTTCCCGCCACCAGTCGCCGGATGTGCGCCACGGCCCGGATGCAGCGAGCACTTCCCCCCGCATGCCCTGGAAAACCACGCGAACGGGACGGCCTGAAAGCAGTTCGAGTTTTGCCGGAACGGGTGGGCGGAAGGTCCGAAAGCTTGCCGGGACTTTAAGGCGTTTATTTTGTTTTTGAAGATGGAAGACGTCATTTTTTCGGCGTTTCATTTCTGTGTCTTCCAGACAGGCAAGAAAACGTTCCATGTGAAACTCTTCGGGACGGTGAGTATCCGGCAGGGATGGCGATCCGACATTTCCTTCGCCCACGACGTTTGCAATGCGGGCGATTGTGATCTCCAGCTTTTCCGGCTCCGGAAAGCGGGGAAGAAACAGGCCGCTTTGCATCGCGCGCGGCCGAACGGATTCCGCCGCAAGCGCGATTTTTTGAATGGGCGCGGCGGGCGGTTTCAATTGCAAACGCAACCGGAGCAATTTCAGGAGCATTTTCGAATCGCGCATCGGGACGGGAAGCTCCAAGTTGTTTTCGTATAGGCCGGGTGAGTGCTTTTGGCGAAACAGCTCTTTGCGAGAGTCGGTTGCATTGTCGAAAGAGGGTTGCAGCTCAAAGCGGACGCGAATGGCGGCGGCCGCAAGAGAACGCGCCGTCAATCGCGCGCAAAGCTGATCGAGCAATCGCCCGAGAAGGAACGAAAGAGGATCGAGCTCCTCAACGGCATCGTCCAGCTCCATCTCTTCTTCGAAGGAACTCTCTTGTTCTGCAATCACGAGTGAGCGCGAGCCTGTGCCCCGCGCCAGAGCGTGCAAGCGAACCCCCTCCTGTCCGAGGCGTTCGGAAAGTTGCAAAACCGGCAGTTCGGTAAAAGCGCCGCAGGTGCGTATGCCCCATCGGTTCAGCGTTTCAGCAGTTTCCGCGGAAGGCGAGAGAACGCCGACAGGCAATTGGCGCAGATATTCCGATTCCTGTCCGGGCGGAATCACCGCGATCCCAGTGAAGCCACGCGCGGCAATCAGGGCTGTTTCGACATTTGAGGCGACAGCGACATTCGGCAGCAAGCCGCATTCGGTTGAGCGCTGCACGAGGTGTGTGGCAACGGCTTCTGCCGAGGAGAATAAATGATCCAAACCGGATAGATCGAGAACGATCGTGTCTTCGGCCGTATCTTCGATTCGTGGAGAGACCGACCAGCCGATATCAAGTAAAGCTGCATGGGCCGTTTTTTCCTGCGATCGGGAACGTGGACGGATTTCCACGCCGGCAAATTGCGCCGCATTTGTTTTCGTCATCCCGCATTCGATTCCTGCCTGGGCGGCCTTTTCGCTGATGGCAACCACCTTGCATAGAGGCGGATTTCCGTCGACAAGAGCCATGGCACGTTCGCGCAGGGCAGGCTCCGCGCGCATGGCTGCCTGCACCATAAAATTGGGGACGAAAATGGAAGCGAATGCCATAGCGGCTCGATGAAAAGGCGGCAACGGAGGTCGTGGAATTCCTCACCGTTTTCTGTGTGCTCCTCCCGAGCTGCGTTGTGATATCTGCAAATCATTCCAACTGATTTGCGTTTTGAAATCGACGCCATCGCCCCAGGGGTCGACGGAAATTGCATTCTGTCGAATCGATCGATGATCTTCCTGGTTCGCGTGAGAACGAATCATCTCCGCATAACTCTTCCAGCCATCGAGCAGGCATCCCGGCGAATGCGGCAAAGAGGGTCCCCCGATGCTTGCGGATGTTTGCGACCACGTCGTTCCTTGCGCCCGGAGCTGAAGTACCAGAGAAGCGCAGCTTTTCGCGTTCGATTCCTGCTCGAGAACCAGGAGAATCGTCGGCGTGTATTCCAGCGCCCGGCGGAAACGAAACCACACGGGAAGGGGAACGGAACGGACAACGTGCGGCGGCGTGTCGCTCAGATCGAGCGCAATCAAACCGAAACCGCCGCCCTGGATCAGCAGATCGGTGGCGCGAAGGGCCTGGTCGGCGTTCCGGCAGCGTACCCAGACGAGTTGTTGCAGCCTCACTCCGGCTATTTCGGCGGAATGGGGATCGAATGCATCGCGTGCGTCAACGAGCGCGCAGATTTCCGAAGCTGTGGTTCGAGAAGCCAGCGCGGAAATCAGCAAGCTGGTTCTCCCGGAACACGGAGGACCACAGATTTCCGTCAAGCTGCCGCGGGGAAGTCCACCCGTGAGGTCATCAATCGGGGGAATGCCGGTGGGAACGGTTTCAACGATCCGGCGATCGCGATATTGGAAGGGATTCGAGAGGCGGCCCGCCAGCGCGGATTCGACATGCAAACGCAATGAGGCAGCTTTTGAGCTCATGACGAAAGGCGAGGCGCGAAAAGAGGGGGTTTAAGTTTTCGCTTTTTATTCGCCTACGGCAATTCTATGTTTTCGCGATTCGGGTTGTCAAGGTTTCAAAAACTTCGAGGTAAGGCTCCAGAACAGGTCAGCGACAACATAGGGTGAAGCGGGTCCGAAGATGCCGTAGAATGTAGAATTAATGATCGCAGTGGGCGTGTAGCTCAGCTGGGAGAGCACCTGCTTTGCAAGCAGGGGGTCGCCGGTTCGATCCCGGCCACGTCCACCAACCGTCCGCGCCCGAGTTCATATATTGAGTTCCTGTCGCTCCCCTGCAATTTGTCCAGACCCTCGCTAGCCCTCAACCGGCCGAACGCCAAAGCTGCCACATGTAACACTTTATTAACATTCCCATCATAAGCCGTTCAACCGGGCCGAATAACGTCTCCACCGACTTGTCTCCTTCGTTTGGAGAGCGGCTACACCACAGGGCCTAGCGAGAGTTGCATCGAAGGCCGGCAAGTGCTAAGAGTCCACGGGGTGGACTTGACCTTAATTCCCTTAAGCGACTGCGTTCTTAGGGACAAGGGCAAGCCTCTGGTCTCGGGGGCCAGATTGTCGGACTCAAATCTGCTTGAGTCTCTTCAATGACTCGGATCGTTTAGGAAGCTTCGGCAGTTCATCTCAAGGAGGAATGAATGCGAGTACTCTGTATATGTATCGTCGCTCTCGGCCTTGCTGCTTGGCCCGCAATGGCGGGGACAGGCGCCCCAGGTGACAAAGACTCCGCGGCAAACGGAGCCACAAGTGCTTCCGCGGCTGCGGCGCCGGCCGCAAAGGCGGATCCTTCCAGCAAAGCGGAGGCATCCAGCCTGGAAATCGAAAATGAATTGCAGCAGCTTCGCGATCTTTTGGAAACCCAGTCGAAGCAGCTCCAGAAGCAAAACGAGCAATTGAAGGAACAGCAGGATCAAATGCGAGCGCTCGAGGATCAATTGACCGCGGTCAGCGCTCCCCGCGACAGCGGCGGCGATCCCGCGGTAACGGCGCCGGTGAACGCGGCCATCGGGCCTTCAACCGGTGTCGTAGCCAATGCGGCGACGAATTCCGGGTCGAACCAGGACAAGACCATGCCGCCGACAACCATCAACATCAAGGGTATTTCGCTGACTCCGATGGGCTTCATGGCGGCAGAAACGGTGTGGCGCCAGAAGGCTCTCGCCTCCGACGTCAACACGCCCTTCAACTCCGCCCCCTTTAACGGCTCTCCGAACGCCAGCATGTCGGAATTCCAGGCCAGCGGCCGCCAGTCGCGCATCGCCATGCTGGTGGAAGGGAAATTGGACAACGTGAAGATCGGCGGCTACTACGAAACGGACTTCCTTTCCGCCGGCACCACGTCGACCCCAACGGAGAGCAACAGCTACACGCTGCGCCAGCGGCAATTCTTTGCTCAGGCTGCCTTTAACAACGGGATCACCTTCACCGGCGGCCAGATGTGGAGCCTGATCACCGAAACCACCCACGGCATGGACAACCGCACGGAAGCTAACCCCAGCACGATCGACTCACAGTATAACGTCGGCTTCAGCTGGGCTCGGCAATACGGCGCGCGCTTGACCAAGAACTTCGGCAACAAGGTCTGGCTCGGCTTCTCGGTGGAACAATCTACTCCCACGCTTACGGTCCACGGTAACCCGACCGTGGTATGCGCCCCCGCAAACCCGACCACCACGCCCGCCACCCCCGCCACGTGCCCAGCGGGATTCACTGGCACGCTTGTCACTGTGCCCACCGCTACCGGCACCAGTACCGCTGTCGTCAACGCCAGCACCTTCAACAATTTCCTGCTCGGCGCGTTCGGCACCAGCAGCGGCCTTTACAACCCGCTGGGCAACTACGGTTACAACGATGCCCCGGACTTTGTCATCAAGGCGGTCTTCGAACCCGGCTTCGGCCACTACGAGATCTTCGGCATCGTAGGCGAGGTCCGCGACCGTACCTATCCGTGCGTTCCCTTGAGCGGTACTGCGATTCCAGCGGGTTGCACGGCCACCATTATTGGCTCAGGGTTGGGTGCTACCAACAACTCGGCAACCACTGGCGGCGTTGGCGGCAATGCCCGCTGGAACCTTTTGGCGAAGAAAGTTGAGGTCGGCGTCCACTTCCTCGGCGGCGCTGGCATCGGCCGCTATGGCTCCGGTACATTGTCCGACTTGACTGTGCGTCCCGACGGCACGGTCGTTCCAATCCACAACTTTCAAGGCCTCGGCACGGTGATTCTCCACCCGACGCCAAAACTCGACGTCTACATGTACACGGGCGGCGAATTCGAGGAACGGACCGACTACGCCAAGACCGGCACGACGCCGAATGAGGGGTATGGATACCCGGGCCTCAATAACTCCGGCTGCTGGACGGAGACGTTGCCGATCGCCGCGCCGGCAGCGACCTCGAACCTCGGAATTCCAACCGGCGTCGGCGGCTCCACCGGGTTCATTCCCGGCGCACTGGCCAATTGCACGGGCGATACACGGAACCTGGTGGAAGGCACGCTCGGCTTCTGGTATCGCTTCTACAAGGGTCCGAAGGGAACCTTCCAATACGGCATGCAGTATTCCAACTACATCCGCAACACTTGGCGCGGTACCGGCACATCGGGAACCGTCAGTGCAAGCGGGCAGCCCCACTCGGACGAGAACATGGTCTTCACCTCGTTCCGTTACTACCTGCCGTAGCCAAACATCAGTACGCGGGGGAGGCGGTTCGCCGCCCCCCCGTTTTTTTTTGCCCGGCGCCTACCAGAGTAGCTTGAACCAGGTTGGCGCTAACCCGCCGATGGCGCTTCCGGAGATCCGTCTCCCTCACTTGCAATCTCCTGTGGAATGCACGCGTTACTAGGCGAACCAAATCGTATTGACATATCTTAATAACTCGCGTAAATTCGCACTCCGCCGCTGGCTTTCGGATAAGCGGCGCAATCCATCCGAAGGAAAATATCAGGAGAACCTGTGACGTATCGTTCCTATATCCTCGCATCGCTTTTTGTTTTTCTCTGCGCGAATGGCGTCGCACGCGCGCAATCCACGAGCCTTTCCGGCGTGGTGACGGACCAAACCGGCGCAGCCCTTCCCGGTGTCGCGGTGACAATCAAGAACGTCGACGCAGCTGAAACGCGCACGATCGCAACCGACGGCGGGGGGCACTATCAGGCGTCCGGCCTGCCTCCGGGGCAATTCGAGATTCGAGCGGCAAAACAAGGGTTCGCTGACGGAACTCGCACGGGAATCAGCTTGGCGGTTGGTCAGGGTACGACGGTCGACATTAAGATGCAGTCGAAGACCCCCGACCCCTGCACGAGCGGCCACGAGTTCGCTACCACCGATTGCGCGCTGACCTGGCACGGCGTCACGCTGTACGGTGCGTATGACGTCGGCCTCGGCTGGGTGAGCCACGGCCTACCGGTAAACGGCTATAACTACGAAGGCGAATCTCTGGTGAACCGAAACGGCAATCACTCTCGATTCCTCGTCGCACCGAACAACCTGCAGCAGACGGGTCTGGGCGTCAGGGGCAAGGAAGAGTTTATGCCTGGCTGGTCCGTGGTGTTCAACGCTTCAACTGGCATCAATCCGAATTCCGGCCTGCTCGCCAACGCGTCACTCACCGATATCAACAACAACGGCCTTCCGAGGGCCAGCTATTCGGAAGCCATCGACGGTGCGCGCGCGGGCCAACCCTTCAACGACGAATTCTATGCCGGTATTTCGTCCTCGCAATTCGGCACGCTGACCTTCGGTCGTCAGCGCTCTCTCGGCACCGATGCGATGCTCCAATATGATCCGGCCGGCGGCAGCTATGACTTTTCGTACATTGGATATAACGGCACGATGGCCGGCGGCGGCGACACCGAGGACAGTCGCTGGGACGACGCCCTGAAGTATCGCCTCACCTATGGCCCGGTTCATTTCGGCGCGATGTATAAGTTCGTGGACGGTAATGGCGGCTGCTATTCGGCCTCTGCCTCCCTAGGCTGGATGGCTACCACCTGTACGCCGGAAGCGCCGCATAACAACGCCTGGGGATTCGACCTCGGCGGAAACTACGGCAAGTTCTCCGCCGACGCCGTCTACCAACATTACAACCAGGCGATCAGCGTAGTAAACCCCTTGCTGGGGCCTCAGACCCAGAGTCCGGGGCAGTCGTTTCAGTCGACCACGGACAGCATCAATACGACCCCCATCACCGGGGTGAATCTGATCGACCCCACCAACACCGTGTATGGGATCGTGACCGACAACAACGCAATCATGGTCGCTGCCAAGTATGCGTGGGACCCGTTCAAGTTTTATGGCGGCTACGAATACATCTGGCAGAATAACCCGTCGAACCCGTTGGGCGTCGGCGCCGATGACCAAGGCGGCTACCTCATGAGCGGGGTCGAAGACACCAATCTTGATTCTCAAAAGCAGGTGCTGATCTGGTGGACGGGCGTGAAATACGCTTACGACAAGAAAACGGACATCACTTTGTCGTGGTATCAACAGCGGCAGAACACCTTCCGTGTTCCGGCGACCTGCGGGCCCGGAAATTTCCGCAGTTCCTGCGCGGGCACCCTCAACGAGGTGTCGCTCTATGTGGACCATCACTTCACCAAGCGTTTCGATGGTTTCGCCGGAATTACGTATTCCGACGTGAGCGGCGGTCTGGCTATTGCCATCCCTCACGGCCCCGGTGTCCCCTACAACTTCCCAAACAACCTGGCTCCGACAGTTGGTGGTCGTTTCGCCTTCTGATTGTTTCCGCGGCAGGCTCAGTCGAGAGCCCACATGGGTACCTGAAGCGCGCGATCGGCGGTGGGTTGCTCTTCGCGGCAGTGCGAACTTCGAGAACACCACGCCGCACGAGCGATATCCGCGAGGGTATTTCAGCCGAGGAACAGCTCCACGAGTGCAAATCGCTTCTGTCGCGTTTTTTTTTCTTCCTCGGCATGCCAGCTACCCTCCAGCGTTGTCACTCCGTTGCACCGTCAGGGCGTGTTCTGGTATACATGCCGCGCACCTACCGGACAGGGGGAATCATGACCAGACTTGCTGTCGTTTGCTTGGTGGGAGCACTGTCTCTTGGCGCCATTATCAGCAGTGCGAGGGCCGCTCGGGCATCATCGGCCTCTCGACAAGAGGCAGCCACTTCGAAAACCTGCGATCGGGAATGCCTGAATGGCTTTGTCGACCGGTATCTCGACGCCGTCGTCGCGCACGATCCTTCTCGCCTGCCGGTCACAAAGTTCGTCAAGTTCACCGAAAATGGCCAGCAACTCCCGCTCGGCGACGGGTTCTGGAGGAGCGCCACCGGTCGTGGCACCTATAAGTTTTACGTCGATGATCCGGAAGCGGGCCAAGTCGGCTTTGAAGGGACGATGCGGGAGGCAGGGGCTAACAACGCCAGTGATCCCGTCATTCTTGCCCTGCGTTTGAAGATAGAGGGGCGGCAAATATCGGAAATCGAAACCATCGTGGCACGCGGCCAGTTCGCCCAGGGAGGAGCAAAGAACCTCGAAAGCATCGGCAGTCCCCGCAGCGCCTTCCTCGAAGACGTTCCATCCGGCGAGCGCACTTCACGGCTCGATCTGATCAAGACGGCGAACAAGTATTTCTCGGGAATGCAGCAGGACGACGGAAAGGGCGATTACTCTTTCTTTGCCGACGACTGCGACCGCCTCGAAAACGGCATGAAGACAACCAACAATCTCGCGCCCATGCCCGGCCTGACGGCATCCGGCGCTCCGCGGCCCGCGCCTTCGCCAAAGTACGATCCGGCCGACAAGCCGACGATGTACTCTTCCGGATGGTCTTGCCGCGATCAGTTTCGGTCCGGCTTGCTGCATTTTGTCACGCGGATTCGCGATCGCCGCTACCCGATCGTCGACCAGGAACGCGGAATCGTCTTCAGCTTCGTCTTTTTCGACCATTCGGCCGGCGACACGCGCAACTTTGAAACGCCCGACGGCCGCGCCATCAGCGCCGGTCCCACCACCCCCTTCACGTGGGAGATCGCGGAGATCTTCAAAGTCCGAAAGGGCCAGTTGCACGAGATCGAAGCCGTGCTGACCCAGTCGCCTTATGGCATGGGTTCGGGCTGGAGCGGCTGGGAAGAATCCCGATCCGATCAACCGCAGTGGTAGCGTTGTTCTGACCAATTCCGAGGAGGAATCGTGAAGATAAGACTGCTGGCCGCCGCTGCGGCGTGTCTGTTGTTTCTTGCAGTTGTGATTAGCCAATCGAAGCGCGCGGTCGCTTCTGCGAGCGAGCCGACTCCCGCTGCTTCGAACGCTTGCGACAGAGATTGCCTGAATGGGTTCGTCGATCAGTATCTCGACGCAGTTGTGGCGCACGATCCTTCGGGTTTGCCGTTGACGAAAACTGTCAAGTTCACGGAAGACGGTCAAAGGCTCGAGCTCGGCGACGGATTCTGGAGAACTGCGACTGCCCGTGGCACCTACAAGTTCTACATGGACGATCCCGTGGTGGGGCAGGTCGTCTACTTCGGAACGATGCGCGAGGCCGGCAGTCCGGTCAGTCTCGTTCTTCGCCTGAAAATTGAGGATAAGAAAATCGCCGAAATCGAAACGATCATTGTCCGCACGGGAATGAATCCCGCGAGGCCGAACGACACCGGTGCGGAAAGTTTTGAAAAGCTCGGCGGCCCCGATCCGCTCTTTCTCGAAACGGTTCCGCCCGCGGAGCGCGTCTCCCGCGACGAATTGGCCCGCACCGCAAACAAGTATTTCTCCGGCATGCAAATGAATGACGGCAAGGGAGACTACTCCTTCTTCGCCGACGATTGCAGCCGCGTCGAAAACGGCCAGGTCACCACCGCGGGCCGCAGCGCGAATGAAATCCAAACCGCTCCACCTGCTTCCGGGCAGAGTACTGCGGGCCAAAACGGCTTCCGGAACAATTCGTACGGCGCTCTCTCGGGATGCAGGGCGCAATTTCAGTCGGGTCTGCTCCATTTCGTCACGCGGATTCGCGATCGCCGTTTCGTCGTGCTCGACACGGAGCACGGCGTGGCGCTCGCCTTCATTTTCTTCGACCACGCCGCGGGCAACACGCGTACGTTCCAGACGCCCGATGGCAAGACCGTCACGGCGGGGCCCACCAACCCGTGGACCTGGGAGATGGCCGAAGCGTTCAAAGTCGAGAACGGAAAGATTCGCCGGATCCAGGCCATTTTCCATCGGTGCGAGTACGGCATGAACTCGGGCTGGAGCAGTTGGGAAGACGGGATGTCGGACAAGGCGAGGTGGTAGCCATGCGGCCGAGGCTTTTGACGGGCTGTTTGCTGGGACTCTTCATGTTTGCTTGCGCGGATTCTCTTCCTCGGGCAACTTTTGCCGCCGGGCAGTCATGCGATCGAGCCTGCTTGACGGGTTTCGTTGATCAGTATCTTGCCGCGATGGTCGCGCACGATCCGGCCAAGTTGCCGCTCGCGAAAAGTGTGAAGTTCACCGAAGACGGTGTGCAGCTGAAGCTCGGCGACGCTCTCTGGGCAACCGCCACGGGCGTGGGAAATTACAAGTTGTACTTCGCTGAGCCGGAAGCGGGCGCGGTGGGAGCATTCGTTCTGGTGCAGGAGAACGGGACGCCTGCGATACTGGAAGTCCGGCTGAAAGTCGTGAAACGGCAGATCACCGAAATCGAAACGCTCGTGGCGCGCAAGGATACGACGTCTTTCCTGAACACGGACAATCTCACCGAGCCGCGCCCGATTTTTCTTGAGACGGTTCCCGCCGCCGATCGCCCGTCCCGAGCCGAAATGGTCTCGATGGTCGGCAAGTATTTCGACGGGATCGAGCAGGGCAATGGAGACATCGTCCCGTTCGACAAGGACTGCATTCGAATCGAAAACGGCATTCAGACTTGCCCGTCGTCGGCATCTTCGCCGCTCGGAGCGTTGAGTTGCGGCGCCCAGCTCAGCACGAAAATATTCACGTACATCCAATCGGTGAGTCCTCGCCGGTTCCCGATTGTGGATGAGGAGCGCGGGCTCGTGCTGGCGATCGTGCGGTTCAATCATCCCGCCACCGCGCAGACCGTGGAAGTTCCAGGCCATGGGATGATGAAGATGGGGCGTTACTCGCAGTGGCCGAACAGCACCGACATTGCCGAGCTTTTCAAGATCAAGGATCGCAAGATCAAGGAAATTTCGGCGGTCATCGTCACGGCGACTTACAAAGCGCCGAGCGGCTGGGAATAGAAGTCAGCGCCCGCGAAGGTGTCCCGCTTCTGTGTTTTCCTGTTCATTTGAGGCGTTTTGAAGGCACTTAGGCCTGCAAAAAACGTCAAAAAATGCATCCAGTTGTGAACGATGAGAAGCTTCGGACTGAAGGTAACAATTGCTACAAAGTGAAGCGAATCCGGGCAGTCGCTACCCCGCCACGTAGCCGTAGCGCAGGTTGCTGCGATGCGCTCCGGCTTTGATGTAGTCTTCCTTCAATGCGGCGAAACGATCCATCCTGGACCAGCTCGCGGGAGCTTTGTAATCATATAGGCGCGCGGAGTTGGCGCTGAAAATGGCCGTCTTGACCTTTCCGTCGGCGGTGCCGAGCGGTTTCAATCCGAATTTCTTCTGCATATCGTCCGGTATCTCCAGCCGGCGCAGCCCTTCAATCTGCCACTGCGGTGAGCCGGTCCATAACGCATCGGTTCCCCAAACGACGCGATCGACGCCGAGCCCCTTGATGAGAGTCCCGACGAGAAAGGCGGCGAGCCGGGGTTGCGCGACAGTGCTGGACGCGAAAACCTGCCCGAGATCGCCATAGACGTTCGTGACGCCGTACCTGGCGGGTATTTCGGCCAGATCGCTGACCCAGTCGTTCCGGCCGGTCTTTTCCACGTACGCCCATGCTTCGGCGGCGTCCGAACCGCCCCCGCCGCCGATGTTTCGGTAGCCGGAATGGTAGATGATGAAGTTGAGTTGCGGCCAGTCCTTGGCCGCCTTGCCGACGTCGCTGACATCCGCGTAAGGCCGCAGCCGCGGAAACTTGGCATCCAGCGAAGGCGGGAAGAGGCCTTTGTGGACGCAGACATTCTTGATGCCCGCCTTTTGCATCTTTTCGTAGCCAAGGTAGGTGACTTTCTCATCGTCCATGCGCCAGGGATACTGGGCGAGTTCCTTGTGCGTGTTGTCGCCGACGGTGTAGCCCTTCACGGAATCGGGCTTGAGGGCAAGGGCGCGGTCCAGATCGTCGAGCCAGCCGGGCCGTCCGGGCGTGAAGATGGCGTGGCTCATCAGGCGCTTCGAGCCGGCGGCGGCGTTCACCTTCGCGCGGGTCTCGGCCATCATTTCGTTGGTCAAGAACCAATCGCGGGGTATGTCGGAAGGCGCGCTGGAGATGATGGCGACCTTCGTGTCGCTGTCGAGGAAGATTTCCTTGTAGTAGTTGTTGTACTTCAGATCTTCGATCGTCTGCTTCTTGCCCTTCAGCTCGGGATTCCAGCCAGAGTCGCCGACTGCCTGGCGCATCATGACGAAGCCGTTCAGGCGCGTGTCGTCTCGCAGGAAGTGCGTGTGTCCATCGAAAATGAACTGGTTTTGGAGCGAACTCGCGCGCTCGTCCGCCATTTCCGGAGTGGCAGCCTCGGCGAGTGTCACGTTGAAGAGCTGGCCGTAAACTTCATTCATCGCCACGAATGCGGCGGCCATGCCGGCGGCCGTCGTGAAGAAAATCCTTCGGCTGATCCCCTGCTTGCGGGCGAGCTTGTTTCCCATTTCTTTCAGTCGCGCTTCCACCTCGCGCTGTCGCTTGTTCTGGCGCTGGGGAAAGAACTCGTCGCTCGAGACAATTTGCGTGGGGACAGGGGACGGGAATGAAGATGTTTCCGCGGGCTTCAATTTCTTCAATTCTTCCGGACTCAGAAAACCGCTCATTGCTTCCTCCCGGATTCGATGGAATGCGGTAACTATAGATCAAAACGACTGCCGCGGGATATTGCTTCGAGCGTTACCCTGTGGTTATATACGTGCGCCCTCGCTTCCTGATTGAACCTCATGCGGAGGAACCCATGGAGACTGTCGAACTCAGACCTCTGAGTCTAGGGGAACTCCTCGACCGCACGTTCAGCCTGTACCGACGTCACTTTTGGCTCTTTGTTGGCATCATGGCGGTTCCTTCCGCGTTCACGATTCCCATGAATTTCCTGTTTCTATCGCTCGAAGGATCGATGTTTTCCAGTACCCGAGTTCCGACGCCCCCCTCACCCGGGCTTCTGGCGAGTTTCGGATTGGGGTATCTGCTCTTTTTCGTGGTTTTTGCAATCGTATATTCAGTGGCCGCGGCGGCCGCAACCCATGCGGTTGCCGAAGCCTATCTGGGCAGGCCATCGAGCGTAAGCGAGGCGTATTCGAAGATTCGGGGAAAGTTCTGGCGGCTGATGGGTGTGATCTTCAACATCATGATCCGGATCTTCGGAATCATGTTGCTGACCGTCGTGGCTGCCGCTCTACTCGGCGCGGCCATCGGCGCGGCTACCGTTGCCACCGGTGCTGCGGCCGGTGGAAGAGTTTTCGTGGTGCTGCTGGTGCTCATGAGTATCCTTTTGTATGTTGGCGGCTTGGCGTTCGGCGTCTACCTCGCCTTGCGGTATGCGATTTCAGTTTCCGTGCTGATGCTTGAGAACCTCGGTGTGCTCGCCACCATTCGCCGGAGTGTTGAGTTGACCCGCGGGCGCCGCGGTCACATCTTTCTCGCGTTATTTCTCGCCGGAATCATCTCGACGATCGGAGTGTTCGTCTTTCAACTCCCGTTCTCCGTGGCGACGATGGTTTCGATGTCCAGGGGAACGTTTTCAAGCTGGCTGGCGTTTGGGTCGGCAGTTTCCGGTGCTATCGGCGGATCGATTACAGGACCCGTCTATATGATCGTTCTTGTTCTTTGCTACTACGACACGCGTATCCGCAAGGAAGCATTCGATCTGCAATTCATGATGTCTTCGCTCGATCAGCCCGCGCCCGCCGCAGGCACGGTTTCCCCGGCGTGAGGCGAATGCTCCGTTGCGAACGATCTTGAAGCGCGCGGCCTGGCTGGTCTCTCTCACTCACGATTCTGGCATCGTTTTCGCGGGGAGTTTTCTGCCAGTCGCCGGATTCGCCCGCCGGGCAGAAAACGCTCGACATGCAGGGATACATCGCGGAACTCGATCGCTGCTCGGCGGTCTTGAACAATCCCGGGAAGGATCCCGTGACGTTTCACAAACTTCGTGTTTCCTTGCCGCCGCAGTGGACGGTTCAGGCGGGCGAGCAGCGCTATGCGGTGAGCACGGATTGGCTGACGGACGCCCTCGCCATCATGGGGAGCGGTACGAGCACGAACAATCCGCTGCGATTGCAAACCGAGAAACGGCTTGCGGCGCTTCGCGACGCAGCGAGAGAACTCGAAGAGTCCGCCGGCACGGAGGATTTGCGGCAGTCGCGGGCGCAGCTCGATCGCATCATGAGCGCCAGAGAGTTTCGCGGAGCCCACGGGCCGTCGTGGTTCGAGATCCTAAAGAATCGCATCTACGCCTGGGTTTGGCGCCAGATCGAAAAGCTTCTCAATCGGATTGGAATCCCGCGATCCATCGGCAACGTGATCGCGTGGACTTTGATTTCGCTGGCGGCTCTGCTGCTGGCGGTGTGGGCGATTCGCTTTCTGATTCGTCGGACGGCGCAACCGCAGATGGGCCTGAAAGGCGCTTCGAGGCCCGGGCGAGACTGGCGCGATTGGCTGCGGGACGCGCGGGCCGCATCCGAACGGGGCGACTATCGCGCGGCGATCCACGCAGCCTATTGGGTGGCGGTGGCGCGGCTCGAGGAAACGAAACTTCTGCCCCAGGACCGCTCGCGAACGCCCCGGGAATCGTTGCGTTTGATCGGCCGCGAAAGCACGGAGTATGCGCCTCTCGCCCAGTTGACCCGCCGTTTTGAGCTTGTGTGGTACGGCTACCGCCCCGCCACGGAGACGGACTGGGGCGAAGCGATGCAACAGTTGGAGAGACTTGGATGCCTGCGTTCCTCGACGCCAGCGATCGCCGCCTCCTGATCGGCGCCGGAATCGTGATGGTGCTGCTTCTCGCGCTGACGTACGCCTTGGCGCCGACGCCGGCCCAGCAATCGATAGGTTATCCGTCGAGCTATTCCTCGGAGTGGGACGGCGCGAAGGCGGCGTTCCTGCTCCTCAAGGAAACGGGGTACCACGTCGAGCGATGGGAGGAATCTCCGGAGAATCTCCCGGTCAACTCGCAGAACACGGTTCTGGTCCTGGCCGAGCCATTCGAGAGCGGGTCAACCGACGAGCGAGCAGCAATCCGCAGGTTTGTTTTGATGGGAGGGCGTGTCGTCGCGACCGGTGCGATGGCCGCGCATCTCGTTCCGGAGGCTGATGCGACCGCTGTTCCTGATTGGAATCCGCAGCCGAAGATTTACTCGGCACTACTCCCTTCACCTTTCACGCGCAATGCTCCGGAGATCACCATGGTGGCGCCCGACGCATTTTCATCGAGCACACAGCCGTGGCTCGGACTCTACGGGCGCGATGACAAAATCGGTGCGGTTTCGTACCGCGTTGGGAAAGGCGAGGTCATCTGGTGGGCTTCTTCATCGCCGTTGACGAACGGCGCGATTCGACGACAAGGGCAACTTGGCTTTCTTCTTGAATTGCATCGGCCCCAGTTCACAACGCGTTCTCTGGGATGAACACTTTCACGGCGCGCAAGGTTCGCTCGCCTCGTATTTTGTCGAGACTCCTCTGCCGTGGGCGGGCTTGCAGATCGGCATCGCTTTCCTCGCCGTTCTATTCACATTCTCGCGGCGAGTGGGGCCAGCGCGAGTTCCGGTGGGTGAGTCGCGCCTTTCACCGCTCGAGTTTGTGGAAACGCTGGGCGACCTCTACAAATCCGCGCGCGCCTCTCCCGCTGCCGTGGGCGTGGCCTATCAACGATTCCGCCTATCTCTTTCGCGGAAGCTGGGAGTGCCTGCTCAGGTCAAGCTGCCGGAACTGTGCCGCGCCGCCGTCAGTCGATTTGGCTGGCCGGAGGCTTCGCTTCTCGATACACTCGCCCGCTCGGAACGAGCGATGCGCAGCATCAACCTCCGCGAGAATGAAGCGCTGGAGTTGATTCGCCAGCTTCACGAGTACTCGGCACGTCTCGATTCGCCGCGGCGGACTGGACAGGAGAAACGTTGATGGAAATGAGCGCAGCCGCTTTGGCCTCGCACGTCCGGAAGGAATTCTCAAAGATCATCGTGGGGCAAGACGATGCCTTGGACCAGCTTCTGCTCGTGGTCGTCACGGGAGGTCATGCGCTGATCGAAGGGGTCCCGGGACTCGCGAAGACACTCGCCGTCAAGTCCCTCGCGCACATCTTTCGGCTGCAGTTCCAACGCGTGCAGTGCACTCCGGACTTGATTCCAGCCGATATCCTGGGCGGCAATATTTTCGAGCCCTCGTCGAGCAGCTTTCGGCTGCATCGTGGTCCCATCTTCACCGACCTGCTCCTCGTCGATGAAATCAACCGCATGCCGCCCCGCACGCAATCGGCGCTTCTTGAAGCCATGGAAGAGCTACAGGTGACGATCGACGGCACGAGCCATCCGCTTTCGCGATCGTTTTCGGTCTTCGCGACGCAGAATCCGATCGAATTTGAGGGCACCTACCCGCTGCCCGAAGCGCAGCTCGATCGATTCCTCATGAAGATCCGCATCGGTTATCCGGAAGCCTCTCAGGAATCGGAAATCCTGTCCCGTTACCAAGCGGGATTCGAAGCCAGGAACCTCGACCGCGCGGGGCTGGAAGCCGTTCCCGCGGAATCCTTGCAGGCCGCAAGGGAAGAGGCGGGACGCGTGCGCGTGGAGCCGAAGCTCTTCGACTACATCGTCGCCATCGTGCGCGCGACGCGCAATTCACCCGCCGTGAGTCTAGGGGCAAGCCCGCGGGCTGCCATCTCCATGATGCTGGCGGCCAGGGCCATGGCGGCCATCGAAGGCCGCGATTTTCTCATTCCCGATGACGTCAAGACGGTAGCTGCGCCGATCCTCCGTCATCGGATGATGCTCAAGCCGGAAGCGGACCTCGAAGGCGTGACCCCCGATCAGGTGGTCACGGAAGTCCTCGCCGGCATCGCCGTTCCCAAATAACTTCCGTGAACAAACTGGTCCCTTCGAACGTGGCGGCGCGAGCGGAGAAGGCAGGCCGCATTCCGGTGGCTTTCGGCCGCCGCTTTTTTCTCTTCCTTTTTATGGGACTGGTCTGGATCGCTCCCGCCTGGCGCGAACCGCGCTTCCTCTACGCGCTTGCCGTTTGGGATCTCGTAGCGCTCGCACTTTGGGCCTGGGACTTGAGCCGCATTCCCAAGCCCGGGCAGCTCGAGGTCCGGCGAATCTGGAGCGAGCCGCTCGGGCTTACTAAGCCGATGTCAGTGGCGCTTGAGGTGCACAACTTCTCCTCTACGCCGATCTCCGCGAAGATCAACGACGAAGCGCCCGACACCTTTTGCCGCGAGCTTCCGAGTGCCGACATCTCCGCGCCGGGCAAAGGCTCCGGGCTCGGCTCGTACGCAATTCAACCTCGCTCCCGGGGCGACGCGCACTTCGGCGATGTCTGGCTTCGTTACGAAAGCCCGTTGCGCATTGCCCAACGCTGGGCGCGAGCGCGCCTGGGTCAGACTGTTCGCGTCTATCCGAACCTCGATGAGGCCCAGAGGCTCCGCATCTACCTGATTCGCAGCCGCCAGATTGAACTCGAAAAGCGTCTGAAGCGGCAGCGCGGGTACGGCCGCGAATTCGAGAGCCTCCGCGACTATCGCGAGGGCGACGAGTGGCGCGACATCTGCTGGAGCGCCACCGCCCGGCGCGGCAAGCTGATCACGAAAGTCCATCAGGTCGAACGCAGTCAGGTTCTCTGGCTCGTGCTCGATGCGGGACGCCTCCTGCGGGCGCGTGTGGGTGGCCTGACCAAGCTCGACTACACCGTGGAAGCGGCGCTCAGCCTCGCGCAGGTGGCTTTCTATTCCGGAGATCGTGTGGCGCTGCTCGCCTACGGGCGCAAGCCGCAGCAGCGCGTGGGCGCGGGACGCGGCGTGCCTCATCTGCGCGCACTATTGGAAAGCCTCGCGCAGGTGCACGCCGAATCGTTTGAAGCGGACCACATCCTCGCCGCGGAGATGCTGCTTTCGATGCAAAGCCGGCGCAGCTTGATTGTTTGGCTCACAGACCTCGCCGAGACCGCCGCCACCCCCGAAGTGATCGAATGCGCCGCGAAGATGGCCGCTCGTCATTTGGTCCTTCTCGGGATTATCGGCCAGCCGGAATTGCGCGGCCTCGTGGCGGCCAGCCCTGAAAATGCGAGCGAGATGTATCGCTATACCGCGGCGCTCGAAATCGTGCAGCGGCGCGACCTTTTGCTCCGGCGGCTGCGCCAGCAGGGCGTGTTGACGCTTGAGGTGGATCCTACGCGGCTATCGACAGAGCTCGTGAACCGATATCTGGAGGTAAAGGAGCGCAGCCTGCTCTAGCGAGTGGGAGGCACCGTGTTCGCGGCCGTGATGGGCGCGGCCACGCGCGGTTCTCTTGGCGTCTTTCGCATTACAAAAAGCAGAAGCAGACCGAAAAGCCCCGCGGCCAGCGTGTACTTCAGCGCAACCGGCAGATCGGAGGGCGAAACAAATCCTTCGATTGTGCCGGCGACAATCAACATCGGAATGATCCCCAACACAAGCCGCACGGCTTGCCCTCCCGCCTGCACGAGGGAAGCTTTACGTGGTAAGTTGCCGGGAAACAGTAAGCCCTTCGCGAGCAGCAGGCCTCCGCCGCCCGCGATGAAAATCGCCGGCAACTCGAGCACGCCGTGCGGCGCAACAAAGCTCAACAGTTGCTGGGACATTCCCACCTGCCAGCACGCCGCATTCACGACGCCGAAAAGCAGCCCATTCAGCGCGAGCATCCACACTGTTCCCAGCCCCGCGGTGATGCCCAGCGCGAACGTGGTGAACGAAACAGTCAGATTGTTCGTCATGATGAAGCTCGAGGCGAGCGGCTTGATGGTTATGACCGAATGCGTCCACATTTGGCGCTTCTCGATCGTTTCCATCATGGCGCTGCCGAGCAGGTGTCCCTGAAATCGCGGATCGGCGATGGCCATCATCATTCCCGCGGCGGCCATTGCGAAAAAGATCGCGGCCGCAGCGAGCGTGTATGGCAGAGTGTCGTGGAAAACTTGAGGGAACGTTTCGCGATAGAACGTGATAATTCCTCCAGTTCGCGAGCGCCGGCCCATGTAGATAAGGTTATGCGCGCGGCCGAGCAGCTGATTCAGGTAATGGGCCAGATTGCGGCTGGAAGCATCTTCGCGGATCGTCGCAAGGTCCGAAGCCGTCTGGCGATATAATAGGGCCAACTCCTGCAACTCGGCATGAGTCAGGCCGCGGATGCCGCTCCGGCCGGAGCGCGCGAGGAGCTCGTCGATACGCGCCCAGTACGGACGCCGTTTCTGAAGCCAGCTCGTGGAGATCACCGATGTCCTCGGCCGACAAGCTTACCATCGAAACGCCGGAGCAGACCTCGCTCGAGTTTCCTCTGGCGGGCATCGGCAGCCGTTTTCTGGCACTCGCCGCGGACATGCTCCTCCAGATGGCCGCGTTCTGGGTGCTGATCATGATCCTGGCCATCTTCGCCGTTTCGTTCACCTCCCTTTTTTCCGGCCGCGCGGCCCTATGGACATTTGCAATCGTCTTTTTCATCGCCTTTAGCATTCAATTCGGCTACTTCGCTTTTTTCGAAGCCCTGTGGAACGGCCAGACGCCCGGCAAGCGCTGGACGCATCTGCGCGTCATCAAGGATTCCGGCCGGCCGATCAGCGCCTACGATGCCATTCTGCGGAATCTCATCCGCATCGTCGATTACCTACCGACCTTCTACGCAACGGGAGTCATCACCATGCTCATCAGCAGCGAGAACAAGCGTGTGGGTGACTATGCGGCAGGCACAGTCGTAATTCACGAAAAGCCGTTGCAGGGCGTTAGTTCTATCTGGCAGAGCCCATCGACGGCGGCGCAGCCGATCGCCGCAAGTCCGCTTCCTCAACTCACCGTCGAGGAGCTTCAGCTCGTGGAAGCTTTCCTCAATCGCCGCAGCAGTCTCGAGCCGGACGTACGCAGGGCCATGGCCCGCCAGATCGCGGACCGCCTGGGCCAGCAGTGGAGTGTTCCTCTCGAAGCCCGCCCGGATGCCGAGAAATTCCTCGAAGCCGCGGCGGAACAGCGGCGCCACACCGCCCGCTTTCGGTAAACGGGGGTCAACTCTTCGGCGTGCGGCTGCGATCTGCATCCAGATCAGACTCGCGCGAAAGCGGTTTGTCGGTATGGAAATACTTCTTGTAGGCTGCGATCCAATCGGTCGCCATGTCGTGTTGCGCCGTCGTGAGATCGAGTTGTCCCTCACAGACGAGCTCATGGAGACGGTCTTCCAACTGATCCTTCACATGCGCATTCCACGCCGTTGACGAATAGGGCTCCGGCCACAGATTTCGGATGTCATCCGTCCCTCCCAGCGCGGGCGTGATCAGATGGTCGACTTCGTATTCTCGCGCTGGCGCGCCATCCATTCCGTACTCATGGAAGACCGCTTGCTGCACCGGAAGCGGCGGCCGCATCTCTTCCAACTGGCCGGCCGTGCAGACTTGATTCGCTGTAACGGCGCGTACTGCCCCCGGCGTCAGATTCGCATTCGGCACCAGCGGGCCGGTCTCGTACTGGGCGATAACCGTGTGTGAATCGCGCGGCCGAATCGGCTGGGACAGTAACTCCAGCCCAACCACGCCGAGAACAAGAAGAAGCGCTCCGAAAACATACGCCCATCTCTGTCCCCGGAAAGCCGCCACAAAACCCCGCAAGAAGTCTGGCGGCTGGGAGCCCGATATAGTCGCCAATTTCGAGCGAATCCTTGCTCGGGCGTCGGAAACGGATGGCAGTGAACGATCCACGGCACTTCGGTAAGCACGATCGAAATCGATGGCCGCGCGTTCGATTTCGATCATGCGGGCGCGGCATGTCGGGCAAGCTGCCAGATGCGCCCGGACTTCGCCCGCGTGCCGGGGCGCGAGTTCACCGTCGGCAGCCAGAAGCATTTGCTCGTCGGTCAGGTGATTTTCGTTGCGTCGCATGGTCCTACCGTTCGTCCGCACGCGCCAGCCGTGCCATCGAGCGTGCGAGTGAATTAGATACCGCGCCCAATGACATTCCAAGCACTTCCGCGATCTCGCGGTAGCGCAGCCCTTCGGCACGCAAATACAGGCACCACCGATCGTGTTCCGCAAGCGCGCCGACGACCAGGAGCAACTGCTTTTGCCTCTGACTATTCGCCAGTTGCTCTTCGGGGTTTGCCGTCGGATCGAGATGGCTCTCGACCGCGCCGCCTTCCGGCGCCATTCTCACTTGCTGCCTCTGCGTTTGAGTCCGCTGCTTCAATGCAAGATTGTGTGCCACGCGAAAGATCCAGCCGCGAAGGTTCGCACGGGACCTGCCCAGCCGCAGGTGCCTGAAAAGCGAGAGAAAGACATCTTGAATAACGTCCTCACCGTCGTGAACGCCGACACCAAGAGAAACCACATAGCGAAGCAGCCGGTCGCGAAATTGGTCGAAGAGCATCACCACTTGCTCCTCGACCGCCTGCGGCAGAGCCGGAAGCGAGGAGTCGAAAGCGCCCAGAAGCGCTAGTTCCATTGCGGAATCGGGTGTCTGGCTGGCCATCGCCTCTCCGGATTCTCCGCCCGAATTCTACATCGTTGAAAGGCATTTTGTTCATACTCTCGGCAATGCGACGTACGAGTGCAATCCAGTTCCAAAATAAAAGCTGAACAAAAACGCCCGAGAGAGAATACTCATATGAAGGGCGGGCGAATTCGCACCTAACCGTGAGTCGGATGATAGGGGGCCTTGCACTTGAAGAGAGTTCTCGCACTGATTTTTCTCGGCGTTTCCGTGGTTTGCGCGCAAGTCAATGAAGGCGAGCTTCGCCTGAAGGTCACAGATCCATCCGGTCTCGGTGTGAAGGCCACCGTCCAAATCGTGAGCCAGGCGAATCAATATCGGACCGCGCTGACCACGGACAATCAAGGCAACGTCATCGCGCAGCGCCTGCCCTACGGTGTCTACCAGGTTGGAATTCGTCAGCCCGGGTTCGCCGAAGTGTCCGAACCCGTCGAGATCCGCTCTTCGATTCCGAAGGAGTATACGATCCAGCTCAGACTACCTTCAGTCAACCAGTCTGTGACCGTCAATTCCGTCAACACGCTGATCGATCCCGATCAAGCGGGTTCCGTAAGCCAGGTCGGTGCCGACCTCATCCAAAACCGGCTCAGCTCCTTGCCCGGCCGTTCGTTGCAGGACCTGGTGAATTCGCAGCCCGGCTGGCTGTATGAAGGCAACGCCGTGCTGCACCCGCGCGGCTCGGAGTATCAGACGCAATTCGTGGTCGATGGCATCCCTCTTACGGATAATCGCTCGCCCAGCTTCGGCCCGGAGATTGAAGCGGACGACATCCAGTCCATGAGTGTCTACACCGCGGGAATTCCGGCTGAATATGGCCGAAAGATGGGTGGCGTGATCGAGGTCAACACGCTCGAAGACTCGCAGGCGGGCTTCCACGGACAGGCCGTGGTTTCCGGCGGCAGCTTTGACTCGGCTGGCGCTTTCGCGGAGGGGCAGTACGTCTGGGGCAAGAACACGTTTGGCGCCAGCGCCAGCGGCAGTATGACGGACCACTATTTGAACCCAGTGGTGCCGCAAAACTTTACGAATGCGGGCACACTGGGCGATTTCTCCGTCCACTACCAGCGCGATCTCACGCCCAAGGACCGTCTGAGCCTGATCGTCCGCCACGAGCTTTCGCGCTACGAACTCCCGAACGAGATGGTGCAGCAGCAAGCTGGTCAGCTTCAAACGGCCGACAACTTTGAAACGATGGGCATCATCTCCTACGAGCATACGTTTTCGCCGAACGTCGTGGCCGACCTTCGTGGAATGGTGCGAAACAATGCAAACGACTTCTATTCCAACGCCGATTCGACTCCCGTCGAGATCCTGCAACACAATTGGTTTCGCGAAGGATATTTCAAAGGCAGCATCACGATCGACCATGGCCGCCATGAAATCAAGGCAGGTGTGGAATCGGATGCTATCTTCCTGAACGAGAATTTCAACTACAACATCACCGATCCGACTCAATTCGACCCGAGCACACCTCTTACTTTCAGTTTCGTGGCGAGTCGCCCGGACCTCGAGCAATCCGCATACGTGCAGGATCTGATCCGCCTGGGAAATTGGACGATCAACGCCGGCCTTCGCTGGGATCATTACCAGTTGATCCTGAATCGCCAAGCCGTCGACCCTCGTTTGTCGATTTCGCGCTATTTCCCGTCCGCCGATCTCGTGGTGCATTTTTCCTACGACAGAGTCTTTCAGACTCCGTCTTTTGAGAACATGCTGCTCTCCAGTTCAACGGCAGCCGCCGGCCTTGACACCATCTCCGTCCAATTACCCGTGGAGCCGTCCGAAGGAAACTATTACGAAGTGGGCTTGACCAAGGCCTTCTTCAAGAAGTTCAAGTTGGACGCCAACTATTTTCGCCGGCTCGTGAACAACTATGCGGACGACGACCAGATCGACAACACGACCATTAGCTATCCCATCGCATTCCGGAAGGCCATCATTTACGGTGCGGAAGCAAAACTCGATCTGCCCCCGGCGCATGGCTTCTCGGGCTTTCTGAGCTATTCCTACACCGTAGGCAATGCCTGGTTTCCGGTGACGGGCGGGCTATTTCTCGGCGACGACGCGGTGATACCGGCCACAGGCCATTTCCCGGATTCGCAGGATCAGCGCAATACGGTTCGCGGGCGTGTCCGCTATCAGGTTGCGCCGCGCCTCTGGATCGCTGGTGGAATCCAATACGACACCGGCCTGCCGTTCGACTTTGAGTGCGATCCTACCCTTACCCTTGCCCAATGCATTGCCGGGGTGACCCAACAATACGGTCAGCCGGTCGTGAACCGGATCAACTTCAATCGCGGGCGCATCTATCCTTCCTTCCAGGTCAGTGTCTCGGCCGGCGCCGATATTTACAAGTCCGATCGCCTGAACATGCGCTTACAGGTCGACGGGGAAAATCTCACCAACGTTCTGTGGGTGATCGACTTCGGCGGCCTTTTCTCCGGCAACGCCATTGGCCCGTCGCGCAGTTTTGCGCTACGCCTCACGACAACCTTCTAGTTTCGACACCAGGAATTGCCTCAGCTCGGGCGGCAAGCCGATCCGCGCAATTGACGGACTTAGTCTGCCGTGGGACATCGTGACATACTCAAGGCCGTACGGGAGTTTGAAATTGCCATGATTCGAGAATATCAATGACGGAGACTTCATGAGGAGAATTGTTACCAGCACAAAAACGAGCCTTCTTCGCTCATGCTTGCTGATCGTCGTAATGGTTTTGTTTTGGAGCTCGATCACCATTCAAACGTGCGCCGCTCGCCCAGAACAGGGCGAGGGAGAGACCATTGTGCTGATCCGGCATGGAGAGAAACCGACTGAGGGGCTTGGTCAACTTACTTGCAAAGGTCTAAATCGTGCGCTGGCTCTTCCGGATGTGCTGATCAAGCGCTATGGCAAGCCCGACTTCATTTATGCGCCCAATCCCTCGGTCCAAGTGCGTGACGGAAATCGCCCGTATTCCTACGTGCGGCCACTCGCGACCATTGAACCGACTGCAATTCGCCTGGGGATGCCCGTCAACGCACAGATTGGATTCGACGAAATTGAGAGGCTGCAACAGGAACTCACGCAACCGATATATGCCGACTCGCTCATTTTTGTCGCGTGGGAGCATTTGTATCTCTATCAATTTGCCCGCCAGATGCTGGTGTCCTACGGGAAGGATGCGAGTGTCGTTCCGGATTGGCCCAACAGCGACTACGAAACGATCTACATTTTTCGCATACTGCGGTCGAACGGAAAGCCACAGGTGACTTTCACGATTGCCAAAGAAATGCTGGACGACTCACTCAGTGATTCTTGTCCCGCGCGCTAAGGAAACTTCCTACGAGGTTTCGGGCTCTCGACGAGTGCGCGCGCCGCGCGGTGGCTTTCGGCGGATGATTTCGACCAACTCCTGCGCGGCCGCCGTCAGCGGCCGGTCCTGCCGGTACACCAGGTAAAGCTTCCTTACGACACGCATTTGCCGGATACGCAGCGCGCGCAGAAGTCCTTGCGCGACTTCCCGCTCGACGCACATCCGCGGCACGATCGCGACTCCCTCTTTCATCTCGACGAATATCTTGATGCTTTCAAGGGTCGGCATTTCAATGTCCATCTGCAGCGGAATACGGTGGCGGGCGAACGTCTGAATCACGCGCTGCCGGTAGGGCGATTCCACGATGTGCGCGACAAACGTCTCGTGCCCGAGCTCCCGGATTTCGACTTCTCGCCGCTTCGCCAGCCGGTGACCCGGCCAGACGATCAAGACGAGCGAGTCCCGATAGAACTCCACCGCCGCCAGTTCGCGCTCCTCCGGAAGGTAGGAGATCACGCCGATGTCCAGATGGTGGTTCAGCACTTCCCGCGGCACATCGCGCGAGAATACGCGGTGTACCTTGATATGGATTCCAGGATGGACTTGCCTGTAGCGGTCGAGCGCCGGAAGCAGCGCATGGATCGAGCTTTCATTCACGCCGAGCGAAAGCTGGCCGCGCTCCAGCCCGCGCAGTTCCTTCATGCCCTTCTGTATCTCCTCGCGCAGGTTCAGCATCCGGTCCGCGTACTCGAGAAGCAGCGTGCCTGCGTCCGTCAGCATCCGTGCGCCCGAGCCGCGGACGAAGACCGGTTGGCCCACCCACTCTTCGAGCTTGCGAATCGAGATGCTAACCGCGGGCTGAGTTCGGTACAGTTTCTCGGCCGCGCGCGAAAAGCTCTTTTCGCGCGCGACGGTCTGAAACACCTGCAGCGATGCGAGGTCCAAGGAAGCCCCCTCTTTAGGGGCCCTAAATATATAAGAGAGATTTATTCAACGCGCAACAATTATAAATTGGACACCTTGACCTGGGTGCGGTTCACTGATATCAGTTAGAGGAGCTGCCATGGATACGGTGCAGATTTTCGATACCACGCTGCGCGACGGCGAACAATCGCCCGGGTTCTCGATGAACCGCGACGAAAAGCTCCGGCTCGCCCGGCAGATCGAGGAGCTCGGCGTCGATGTCCTCGAGGCCGGCTTTCCGATCGCCTCGCCCGGCGACCTCGAAGCCACTCGCGCCGTCGCTGCCGAGATCAAGCATTGCCGGGTAGCGGCGCTTGCCCGCGCCCGCCAGGACGACGTGGATGCGGCGCTGCGCGGACTCGAGCCTGCCGCGAAACCGCGCCTGCACCTCTTCCTCGCCACTTCGGATCTTCACCTGAAACACAAATTGCGGAGTACCCGCGAGCAGGCGCTCGAGCAAATCATCAAAATGATTCGTTTCGGCAGGCAGCATTGTGAAGAGGTTGAGTTTTCCGCCGAAGATGCAAGCCGGACCGACATCGAGTATCTCTGCCAGGTCGTTCTAGCCGCCGTCGAATCCGGCGCCACGATCATCAATTTGCCCGATACGGTCGGCTATTCAACGCCGGACGACTACGCGGAAATGTTTCGCCGGGTTCGCGGCCGTCTCGGCGCGCATCCGAACGTGGTGCTGAGCGCGCACTGCCACGACGATCTCGGTCTGGCCTTGGCGAATTCGATTGCAGCCATCGAGGCTGGCGTGCGTCAGGTCGAGTGCACCATCAACGGCATCGGCGAGCGCGCCGGAAACGCGTCGCTTGAGGAACTGGCTGTGGCGTTGCACGTACGGCAGGACCACTATGGGGTAGCCACGAACCTCAAGCTCGAGCTGTTATATCCGACCAGCCGCATGCTTACGGCCATCACGAACATTCCCGTGCCTCCAAACAAAGCCGTCGTGGGCGCGAATGCATTCGCCCACGAAGCGGGTATCCACCAGGACGGCATCCTGAAAAACCCGCTGACCTACGAAATCATCCTCCCGGAAAAGGTGGGCGTCCCCGCGCGAAAACTCGTGCTGGGAAAGCATTCCGGGCGCAATGCATTTCGCGCGCGGCTTGGGGAACTTGGTTACGAAACCACGGACGCGGAGCTCGCCGAGTGCTACAGTCTGGCGATTGCGCGAGCCGACGCTGAGAAGGAAATCACCGATCGCGACTTGATCTCGATCATCCACCAGGTTCGCCGCAGCCAAACGCCTGCAACGGCTGCGCGCTGAAAACCGGGAACTCAATCCTGCGATGACCCAACTGCGGAAGACGATCGCGGTGCTGCCCGGCGACGGCATCGGCCCTGAAGTGACACGAGCCGCCGTCCAGATCCTCAAAGACTGCGCCTCGGCATTCGGCCATCACTTCGAATTCCGGGAATACCCGTTCGGCGGAAACGCGATAGACAGTTGCGGAGCGCCCTTGCCTCCGGACACGCTGTCAGGATGCCGGGCGGCGGACGCAATCCTTCTGGGCGCCATCGGCGGTCCGAAGTGGGAAGGGCTGCCGTTTGGAACGCGCCCGGAAGCGGGCCTCCTTGGTCTGCGCAAAGAGCTTGGCCTTTACATCAATCTTCGGCCCATTCGCTTGCGCCCGGCGCTGCGCGGCATTTCGCCGCTTCGTCCCGAGCGGCTGGGCGATTGCGATTTTGAAATCGTGCGTGAACTCGCGGGAGATATTTACTTTGGCGAGCACAAAATAAACGCGGAAAGAGCCAGCGACCTCGCCGAATATACGGTTGCTGAAGTGGAGCGCGTGGCTCGCTACGCGTTCGAGCGCGCTGCCGCCCGCAATCACCATCTGACCAGCGTCGACAAAGCCAACGTCCTCGCCAGCTCGACGCTCTGGCGCGAGACGGTGGCGTCTCTTGCCGGCGATTATCCCCGCGTCACGCTCGATCACCTCTACGTGGATAACGCCGCGATGCAGATACTGCTCCGCCCGGCGCAGTTTGACGTCATCCTCACGGGCAACATGTTCGGCGACATCCTGAGCGACGAAGCGGCGGCGCTCGCCGGCTCGATCGGATTGATTCCGTCGCTGAGCCGCGGCCGCAAGGACCAACCCGCGCTCTACGAGCCGATCCACGGCTCGGCCCCCACGCTTGCCGGCAAGGACATTGCTTCTCCGCTCGGCACAATATTTTCGGCCACGCTGATGCTTCGCGAGTCGTTCGGTCTGGAGGCTGAATCGCAGTGGATTGAATCGGCGGTCGATCGGGTTTTGGAGCAGGGGTACCGCACCGCGGACATTGCCGAACCCGGCGCGCCCGTCTCGCGCGGCTCCGAACTCACGGAGAAAATTCGCGCTGAGCTGCGCGCTGTCCCCGCGCAACGCGCCAGCCGGGCGGTCTAGCGCCGATCTTTCCCGGCTACGTTTTCCTGACGACCAGGCATCTCGCGAGCATGTCGTGGAGCGCCTGCTTCCTTTCCGTAAAACCGGCCATCACGAATCCGAGGAAAAAAATGAACTGCGAAAGAAGTTTCCCGAAAAAGCGGCCGGATGCCCGGGCAAACGTGACGCGCCGGCCCTCGATGTCCGTCACCACGAGTCCCAGCATCCTTTTCCCCGGAGTCGCCTGCCAGGAGGAACTTTCGAACGATGCGAAGTACAGCCAACAGATCATCTGAACGAGAAGTTCAATCGCAAGGACCTGTCGGCTTTTTTCCGTGAGAAGGAACCAGGGTTTATCCGCGGGAATCGCGCCCCGTGCCATGAGCGGCACCAGGATCGCCGTTCCCGCGATGATCGTTATCAGCACCAAATCGATAAAGTAGGCAACCGCGCGGAGCCAGAAACCTGCATACACTACCTCGCGGCGCGCTGGCGCAAACCCCGAGGATTGAGGCTGGCTGCCGGTGGAATTCGGAAGCGGCTCGCCGCAAGCGCGGCACAATTCAGCGTCGTCCGGCGACTCCACTCCGCATTTAGGGCACTGCAAGATGATCTCCCTGTGGATGCTCCGCGAATATTGAGGCAGATCCTACGCGTTCCTCTTCACCAGGCAGCTCGCGATCATGTCGTGCAGGGCCTGCTTCTTTTCCGTGAAGCCCGCCATCATGTAGCCAATCGCAAAGGGAACCATGCCGGTGACGATCTTTGCGAAGAAGCGGCCGCTTGCCCGGCCGAAGCTGACGCGGTTTCCCTGCATGTCCGTGACGATCAGCGCGAGGGCCATCTTTCCGAGCGTGCCTTGAGTTTCGGAGCTCTCCATCCAGGCGAAATAGAGCCATACCGCGATAATCAAGACGCCCACGAAAGCGAATATAATCGCGAAGAGTGCCACCGGAAACACCGGATTTGGAGTGTTCATCCCTGCGCTCAGGTTGCGGAAGAATCCGAGTCCGACAATGCCCACGACCACACCGATAAGCATTCCCGCCGCGACCCAGACGACCACAGAATCGATGAGGTAGGCAACGAATCGCAGCCAGAAGCCCGCGTACACCGTGCCGGCCGCCGTCGTAACGCCCGCAGAAGGGACTGCGGCGTCCGTTGGTCCTACTGGTGATTGGCTGATGCTGTAGCCCACCATTGGGCGGCCGCAAGAGTTACAAAACGCGGTTCCATCCGGCACCGTCGCCCCACATGATGAACAGAACATGGATCCTCCTTGAGGTCGAACCGAGTCTGGGGCCGAAAATGCGCGCGGATCGCGAGAGTGAAGATCAATCTCGTCGTCCGCACTGCTGATGTCCTGCAGAGATTCATCAGGGACCAGCGCCGCTATCTCGTCAGCGGTGGACCTCCCGCACCCGGAGCGCCACCGGGCCGCGGCCTCCGGGGAGCACCCTACCAGAAGGCGCACCCAGCCGCAAACGGTTGTTCGTGTAAGGAGTTGGCGGGGCCGGAGACTTCGCGGTCAAGAGGGAATTCAAGTTGAGGCTTTTGCGCCGCCCGGCGGCACGGCGGGCGAATCCGTGTTTCCGATCACAACCGTCCACGGCCGAACTTCCCAGCGCGCCACCAATCCGTTGAGAACATACGGATCGCTGCGCGCGAAGGATTCCGCGACACTGCGATCCTCGGCGCGGAAGACCAGCAGCGCCCGGTCCGCCGGATCGGCGAAAGCGCCGCCCAGCAGGAGTTCGCCTCGATTCTGCGCTTTCCGGGCGTGGCTGAGGTGTGCTTCCCGGAACTCGCCCCGGCGTGCCAAGTAGTCAGGAACCACTTCGTAGATGAGCGCGTAGTATCCCATCGGTCCTCTACTGTTTTACTCCAAATCCTGTATTGATTTCGAGGGGCATCCTGCCCAAGAATCGCGGCAGGAGGGTTGCTCGCCATGATCAAGAAAGTCAGCGGGGGCTACAAAGTGTTGTCCGAAGACGGAAAGAAAAACCTGGGCGGGCCTTACAAGACCAAGGAACAGGCGCAGAAGCGGCTTCGCCAGGTGGAGTTCTTCAAGCACAAGAAGGGCTAACCCGCCTAGTCGCCTGATTCGATCTGCACGAGATCTCTTTCGCTCTGCGGGCGAGGATTGGAAGTCCAACGCGTGGGGCGGGCGCCGCGCGACCGGAGACGGTTCACGAGCAGGCCGATCTTCACCGAGCTTTCGACGAAATGGTCGACCTTCATCGGGCCTGCCACGCGGATATTTCGAATCCAGTGCAAGCCGCTGCTAATGGCGCAGCCGCACTGCGAGCAATCGGGCGTGCCGCCGAAAACGCAGGGTTCGACGCGCGTCTCGAGGTCTGCCGAATAATTCGCTGACATCTTTGCGAACACGCAATCGCCGGGATTCTTCGGCGGGTGAAGCAGCGCCTCAGCCATGCCTTCCTTGAACAGGAGCTTGGGATATCGCATGGCCAGCGCGGGCAACTGCCCGGCGAGAGCCACGCGATCCTCGGGAGCCAGCATTTCCGGGGTTTGTTCGCCGATCTGAGGTGTGTAGACGCTCACCCAGATGCGATTCACCTCCGGGCGCGCGCTCCAGAATGAGACGTACTCCTCCAGATAGCCGGGACGCCCGAGCATCGGGCGTGTGATCGTCCAGTGGACGTTGACCTCGCGGCCCTCGATGTTTTTCAGAAGGCGCTCGTAGGTCGCGGGCTTCCGGCGGATATCGTGGTGCTCCGGCAAACCATCGACGGATATGGCGACACGCACCCGGGGAAGTTTCATCCACTCCATCGGAATCGGAATCACGCCGCTGGTGACGACGAGCGCAAACACTCCCATCTCGCTGAGGGCGGGGAGAATCCGGCTTAGTTCGCGATGCCGCACCAGGGGCTCGCCGCCTACGAGTGAAACGTGCAACGGCTTATGTTCGCGGACGAGCTGCAAAACGCCGTCGACCAGCGCATCACCGCGGAAATCGCTGAGCTGGCTCAAGGTCGTGCCACCGCCGAGGTGCGAATCGCCGTAGGCGTAGCATCCGGGACAACTGAGCGGGCACTCCCGTGTGATCTCGATCGAGAGCATTGGCACGCGGCCGGTCAGGATCCTGCCCCACGAAGCGAGCAGCTCTCGCGCCGTCACGCTCGGATTCGGTGTATGCGTAGGTCCACTCATATCCATCAACGAATAGGATGCTACTTTTGGGCGAAAAGTGGCAGGCGAAGTTTCGCAATGGTACATACTTTTCGTTGGGGGGCGGCGTGGGCTCCGGCCCTGCAACTAAGCCAATGTTTTCAGGACCTCGGGAGTGAAGGGGCGGAGCTCGCTGAAGCCGCCATCACGAACCTTTGCGGTCCACGCGGGATCGGCCAGCATGGCGCGGCCGACCGCTACGAGGTCGAAATCTCCGCGAGCCAGCATTTCGGCGAGACGGCCCATGTGGATTGCGCGTCCGTCGCCGTCATTTCCCGAATCCGGCTTCGGAGCGGGCATCCTGCCTAGAGAGACCGTGAAATCGACATTGAGCGAAACCGAACCGACCGTGATCGTGGGCTTTCCCGTGAGTTTTTTCGTCCAGCCCGACAGATTCAGGTCGCTGCCCTCGAATTCGGGTTCCCAGAACCGGCGCGTGGAACAGTGGAATGCGTCGAGCCCAGCAACAGCCAGCGGCTCGAGGAAGCGCGCCAATTCATTCGGCGTGGTCGCGAGGCGCGCCGCGTAGTCCTGCAACTTCCATTGCGAGAAGCGCAACTGGATCGGAAAATTCGGACCCGTGCGGCGGCGGCACTCCTGAACGACTTCCACGGCAAATCGAGTGCGCTGCGTCAAATCGCCGCCGTACTTGTCCGTGCGGCGATTCGTACCGTCCCAGAAGAACTGGTCGATCAAGTAGCCGTGCGCGCCGTGGAGTTCGATGCCGTCGAAGCCCACGCGCTGCGCGTTTGCCGCTCCTTGCGCGTAGGCGTCAATCATCGTGTCGATATCGGCCTGCGTCATCGGCTCGCCGATTTTCACGTCCGGCTTGAGCAAGCCTGACGGGCTGATCGGCGAAACAGGCAGTTTCGGAACGCTCTGCCCCTGCACGGCGCCCACATGCCAGATCTGCGAGAAAATGCGTCCGCCGGCTGCGTGCACTCCCTCGACTACGCGAGTCCAACCGGCAAGCGCTTCCTCGCCATAGATGTGCGGGATCTGCGGCATGTTTGCGGCTTGCGGATGATTGGGCGATGTGCCCTCGGTCAGAATCAATCCCGCGCCGCCTTCGGCGCGGCGGCGGTAATAGGCCGCGACGTCCGGTCCCGGGACGCCGCGCGGCGAAAAGTTCCGCGTCATTGGCGCCATCACGATGCGATTCGGGAGCGTGAGTCCGTTCAGCGTGAATGGCTTGAAGAGTTCCGCGATCATGATGAGTGGGAAACCTTTCGGAAATCGAAGATTCGGATTCGCATTGTAAGCCATTTCCACAGAAGGCGGTAAAATCCACAGGGAAGCGCAAGAAGGAGTGTGAAAGAATCTTGAATGCAACTTGACGGGAATTTGGATTCTGATATACTGGCCGGAAGTTGGTAGAGCCCTGATTCGGGGGGAAGTCTGCTGACGGACCGGGCTTGCCGACTCATCCAGAGGTGAGGTTGGTTACGAATACCGGGTAGAAAGACATCGAGCTTCGAGCACATCCGTTCTAGAGTCGCGCGAATATAGCGGCTCAGAAGATGGACGGATTCGCCCGGCGCTCGACGCCGGGTTTTTTATTGCCCAGAAGTAAATCGCAGGGTCGGCTCCAAACCGACACTGCGCTCCGCCGGGAGCGGAGATCCCGATAGCAGTTGCATCGGGAAACGATCTTTGACAACTGAAGGAAGTAGGCATCGCGTTATGCGGATTTCAAGGTCCGTATAGCGTGATAAACCGCAAGTTTTGCTCGAGAGTAGCGTTTTGTGGAAAGGCGAACTTGCCTCTTCACGCCGCTTATGTGTGCGTTTTGCGCCAGAATTTTGACGCTTAGCGGGCACATAACAACCTGAAAATTCCGGAACGCAGGGATGCAAGACCCTTCGTCGCTGATTTTTCAGGGTCCTGGTTGCAAACAAACCGGGACGTGTTGGGTAAGTTTTATGGTCAAGCTACTAAGGGCGTACGGTGGATGCCTTGGCGCCAACAGGCGATGAAGGACGTGGTAAGCTGCGATAAGCCTCGGGAAGCCGCAAACAGGCTTTGATCCGGGGATGTCCGAATGGGGAAACCCTATCTGGTAAAACCAGATAACGGCCCGCTGAATACATAGGCGGGTACGAGCCAACCCAGGGAAGTGAACCATCTCAGTACCTGGAGGAAAATAAATCAAACGAGATTCCGAGAGTAGCGGCGAGCGAAATCGGAACAGCCCAAACCGGTGTGTTTACACACCGGGGTTGTAGGACCGCGTGAGTAGAGTTACCAATCCGGAGGCTAGGTGAACCCGCTGGAAAGCGGGGCCAGAGAATGTGATAGCCATGTAGCCGAAAGCTTACCGGACTCGAAGCGGTATCCTGAGTACCACGAGGCACGAGAAACCTCGTGGGAAACCGGGGAGACCACTCTCCAAGGCTAAATACTCGTTGGCGACCGATAGTGAACTAGTACCGTGAGGGAAAGGCGAAAAGCACCCCTGCGAGGGGAGTGAAATAGAACCTGAAACCGTATGCCTACAAGCAGTCGGAGGGCTATGACGCGACTTCGGTCGCGTAATGCCTGACGGCGTGCCTCTTGCTTAATGAGCCGGCTAGTTATTCTCACAGGCAAGGTTAAGCGTAAGCGAGCCGTAGCGAAAGCGAGTCCGAATAGGGCGTTCAGTCTGTGGGAATAGACGCGAAGCGGGATGATCTACCCTTGGCCAGGTTGAAGGTCGCTTAACCGCGACTGGAGGACCGAACCGTTGTGAGTTGAAAATCGCTCGGATGAGCTGAGGGTAGGGGTGAAAGGCTAATCAAATTCCGTGATAGCTCGTTCTCCCCGAAATGCCTTTAGGGGCAGCCTTGTGTGATTTGCCACGGTGGTAGAGCACTGAATGGACTAGGGTCCCATCCAGGATACCGAATCCAATCAAACTCCGAATGCCGTGGACAACAGCACAGGAGTGAGACTACGGGGGATAAGCTCCGTGGTCGAGAGGGAAAGAACCCAGATCGCCAGCTAAGGTCCCAAACTATAGACTAAGTGGGAAAGGACGTGTGAGCGCACAGACAGCCAGGAGGTTGGCTTAGAAGCAGCCATCCTTTAAAGAAAGCGTAACAGCTCACTGGTCAAGTGTTCACGCACCGACAATCCAACGGGGCTCAAGTCTATGACCGAAGCTGCGAAATTGACGATTTCTTCGGATTTCGTCATTTGGTAGGGGAGCATTCTGTGGTGGCAAAGGTAGACCGAGAGGACTACTGAACGCCACGGAAGAGACTCTGCCGGCATAAGTAGCGATAAACACGATGAGAACTCGTGTCGCCGAAAGTCTAAGGTTTCCTGAGGAAGGTTAATCCGCTCAGGGTTAGGCGGGTCCTAAGGTGAGGCCGAGAGGCGTAGCTGATGGACAGCAGGTCAACATTCCTGCCCCGCCATGCGAACGTTATACGATGGGGTGACGCAGAAGGATAGGGGAGTCGGGTGATGGACGTCCCGATGGTCCGGTGCAAGCTGGATCCCGCAGGAAAATCCACGGGGTCATTCAACAGTCAGACCGGGTCCGAGGTCACACGACCGCAAAGTCTCTGATTTCACGCTGCCAGGAAAAACCTCTAAGGAGTTCGTATGGTGCCCGTACCTCAAACCGACACAGGTAGACAAGGTGAATATCCACAGGCGCTCGAGAGAACGCTCGCTCAGGAACTAGGCACATTAGCCCCGTAACTTCGGGAGAAGGGGTGCCCCGCTAGGGTTTATAGCCCGAGGGGGCCGCAGTGAAATGCGTTCGGCGACTGTTTAACAAAAACACAGCTCTCTGCTAAGTCGAATACGACGTATAGGGGGTGACGCCTGCCCGGTGCCGGAAGGTTAAAGGGAGGGCTTAGCTGCCGCAAGGCAGCGAAGGCCTGATCTGAAGCCCCGGTGAACGGCGGCCGTAACTATAACGGTCCTAAGGTAGCGAAATTCCTTGTCGGGTAAGTTCCGACCTGCACGAATGGCGTACCGATCGAACGACTGTCTTGGCGAACGGCTCGGCGAATTTGTGGTTCCGGTGAAGACGCCGGATGCCCGCATCTAGACGGAAAGACCCCGTGCACCTTAACTGCACTCTGGTCATGATTAACGGTACTGCCTGCGTAGGATAGGTGGGAGCCTGGGAACCCTCGGTCTCGGCTGAGGGGGAGGCAACGGTGAAATACCACCCTGATAGTTCTGTCGCTCTAACTTGCACCCCTAGACGGGGTGGAGGACACGGCCAGACGGGTAGTTTGACTGGGGCGGTCGCCTCCTAAACGGTAACGGAGGCGCTCCAAGCTTGGCTCAGGCGGATTGGAAACCCGCCGTGGAGTGCAAGAGCATAAGCCAGGTTGACTGCGAGACACACAGGTCGAGCAGGCACGAAAGTGGGATCTAGTGATCCGGTGGTTCTGCGTGGAAGGGCCATCGCTCAACGGATAAAAGGTACGCCGGGGATAACAGGCTGATCTAAGCCAAGAGTTCACATCGACGCTTAGGTTTGGCACCTCGATGTCGGCTCATCGCATCCTGGGGCTGTAGAAGGTCCCAAGGGTTAGGCTGTTCGCCTATTAAAGCGGTACGTGAGCTGGGTTCAGAACGTCGCGAGACAGTTCGGTCCCTATCTGGTGTGGGCGCAGGAAACTTGAGAGGAGCTGTCCCTAGTACGAGAGGACCGGGATGGACGGACCTCTTGTGATCGAGTTGTCACGCCAGTGGCATCGCTCGGTAGCGAAGTCCGGAAGAGATAATCGCTGAATGCATCTAAGCGAGAAGCTCGCCTCGAGATAAGGTTTCCCAAGGTGGCTGCGGCCATCTAAGAAGGCCAGTCGAAGACTACGACTTTGATAGGCGGGAGGTGGAAGCGCAGTAATGCGTGTAGCTGACCCGTACTAATCGGCCGTTCGGCTTGACCATAAAACTTTCCCAACACGTCCCCATCTCATCAGGATGGGGATTCCTGAGGAATCCGCCAGACTCTTGGCGGATGACAAAGGATCTACTCGCGTTGCGAAACTTTCGGTTCGTCCTACTTCCTTCAGTTGCTCATCGAAACTCGCGCATCACTCCGAGTTTCGATTTCCAGTTTCCTGGTGGTCTTACCGCGAGGGTCACACCCGTTCCCATCCCGAACACGGAAGTTAAGCCTCGCAGGGCCGATGATACTGCGCTGGAAACGACGCGGGAACGTAGGTCACCGCCAGGATTAAATTTCAAAGGCCGGTCCGATTTATCGGACCGGCCTTTTTTGTTCTTGGGCAGGCAAAGTAATGCTAAGCGACGGCTGGCTGGAGTATCGGCAAGTACAGCGATGAATTGCTGGCGTCATTGGACCGCCATCTGGTTTCGATTTCACAGGCGATCGCTTGGCACGCTTCCGCTGTGGCAACGGGATTTTCGGCCTGCCTGGGAAATTCATCGTAGGTTTTTCCCTCAAGCCGCCGGCCCGTCGCCGCCTTGCGAACTCCTCCCCATTGTTTGAAAAAGAAAGGAATTTGGTTTTCGCCGCACTGCTTTCTGAGAGAAATGACCCATTCCTTTTTAATCGATCTCGCACCAGGGCCGCTCTCGCCGCCGACTATCATCCAATGGATTCCGCTGAGGTCGGGCTTCCCTATGTCTTCCAACAGCGGCTCCACGGAGAGAAAACGGACCATCGCGTTCGCGTTTCGCAGATCGTCAATTCTTGGCAGACCGTACCTCTTGTCCTCGACGCTCACTCCCCACCAGATGTGCGGTTGCCTCGCCGCGAAGCCCAGCGTGGAGTTTAGAAGCCCCCGGAGGCGCCCAGACCGTTTCGTGAGCACCTGGTACGTGTGCCAATTCGCCGCGACCATGACTCGCGCGACCGCAGTGATATAGTCATCCGGAACGCGGTCGTGAAAGAGATCGCTCATCGAATTGACGAAGATCATCTTGGGCCTGCGCCAGCGCAAAGGCTCGGCCAGCTTCTCCGGCACAAGGCGCATGTCAAACCCTTGCTCGTACGGGTGCCCTTTCACCCCGCGGAAGCGTTCCGCGAACGTCTCAGCGTAGCAATGTTTGCATCCCGGACTGATTTTCGTGCATCCCCTAACAGGGTTCCAGGTCGCATCCGTCCATTCGATCGCGGAGTCGAGTGACATTAGTTTTCTCCTCGGTTCTCGTACTTTCTGAATATGTCCACTACGATGTGCTCCGCTGTGTTTTTCTGCGACGCAAAGAACAGATAGTAAACTATTGTTCCCGTCGAATTTCGCATCGCTAAAGGTTGTGGAACCCTCGAAAACCCAGCGACCTCCCGCAGTCGTCTTCTGAAAGCTTCAGCGACCACTTCGTTCGTCTGTTTCTCAGGCAACTCAAACAGAGTTGTGTCGGTTCGGTAAGCGATATTACGCCATGATTCGTCTCCCCAGAAGGCGTTCATCCGGGCGACTTGCGCCGCATCGACCTTGTCAGGATTGCGCCAGAGCACATTCCGATTGATATCCATCACGGGAAAGTTCAGAAACACGTCCAGAGTTCCCATCTCTCCGGCGGTCAACATCACTCTCCAATCGAGGTCAAGACCATATGGGTCGAGAATGCACAAACCTCGCCGGTACTGCTTGTAATTCACTTTGGGGAACACCTTTTCAAGGAGAATCTTGTTGCAGTCTCCCTGATAAATAAAAACGTCGTCCCGATTGCCGATCAGTCCTTTCAGGGTTTCGACCTTCCCAGGTTCAATGTCGATGAGGTGGTATTCTCGAAACCGAGGCCGGACGTTCAAAGCGTTGAGCGGGCTACCCGTGACGAACTCTTCGGTGCCCTTGCTTAGGTGGGCTCCCGCACCTGCGAACGCGTCGATGTAAACATGATGGAGAGCTGGATTTTTCTGTGCAGCGAGGATCGTTGAGTACGCCGACGCGTACTCTTTGATGATGTCCAGTTTGATCTCCGACCAATAACCGATATGGTCAAATTGGGCGCGCATATCTATCGCAAGCTTCGTCTTTTATTCGCCCAGATGTCAAGGGCGCGCCTTGTGTAGGGAGCAAGAGTACACGGAAAGAAGGCTAGGGCTGTCCGACGTACCGGACTTGCCTTCTTTATTGCGCGCATTGATCGATCGCCGACTGAGTTATCTTTAGACTGGCGAGGCCCGAATGCAAGCGATGGGAATCCACAGTGTCGAACTGGTGGTCCTTCTACTGCTGATTCTGGTTGTGGCGTTCGCGTCCGTTGCGAAGCGCTTGCAAACTCCTTATCCGATCATTCTCGTGATTGGCGGACTTCTTCTGAGCTTTTTTCCGCACGGCCCGCGCATCGAACTCAACCCGGACGTGGTGTTTCTGGTGATCCTGCCGCCGCTGTTGTTTTCCGCCGCCGCCGCCACTTCGTGGCGCGACTTCCGCTACAACTTGGTCAGCATTTCGATGCTCGCCTTCGGGCTGGTAGGCTTCACGGTCGTTGGCGTGGCTGCAGTGTCGCGTTGGATCCTGCCAGGTTTTGACTGGAGGATGGGCCTGGTGCTGGGCGCTGTGGTTTCAACCACCGATGCGATTGCCGCCACCTCCATCGCCAAGCGGCTCGGTCTGCCGAAACGAATCACGGACATTCTCGAAGGGGAAAGTCTCGTCAACGATGCGAGCGGCTTGCTGGCTCTCGAGTTCACAATCGCTCTGCTGGTCACCGGGCGCACTCCTCCGATTGCGGAGGACATCTGGAGGCTGGTCTATCTTGTGGTAGGCAGCATTGCAATCGGACTGATCGTCGGCAAGCTGATTCAGATCCTGGTGCTGAGAATCGTCGATGCTCCGATCGAAATCACGATCAGCCTGATTGCGCCATATTTCGCGTATCTGGCGGCCGAAGGCGCGCGCGCGTCCGGAGTGCTGGCTACCGTGGTCTGCGGGCTGTATCTGGGCCACAAGAGCTCCCTGTTCTTTTCGAGGGGCGCTCGCCTCACCGGACAAGCCGTGTGGGGCACTCTCGAATTCGTCCTCAATGGTTTCGTTTTTCTGCTCATCGGGCTTCAATTGCCTTACATCTTGTCCGGCATTCACACCCATCATCTGGGCGACCTGTTGCTCCTGGGCCTCTTGTTCAGCGGTGCGGTGATTGCTCTGCGGTTCATATGGGTGTATCCCGGCGCGTGGCTGTCGAACGTCATTCGGCGCCGCTTGCTTCATCAGCCGGAGACTCTCCCGCAGCTACGCGCACGCTTCATCATTGGCTGGGCCGGCATGCGCGGCGTGGTGGCGCTGGCGGCCGCCATCTCACTGCCGAAAGAATTGGCCAGCGGAGATCCCTTTCCCGAACGCAACGTGATGATCTTTCTTACGTTCTGCGTGATCTTTGTGACTCTCGTCTTGCAGGGGCTGACGCTGCCTCCGCTGATTCGCCGCTTGGGACTCGCCGGCGCCTCAGGATCCAATTCCGAGGAAGAAGAAGCGCGGCGCGCCATGGTCGAGGCAGCCCTTGCGTATCTCGAGCACAGCCGCGAAGATGATCAACCGGAATTCACGCCCGTGTACGACGAACTCATCCGGCTCTACCGCCGCCGCATGAACGTGATCGAGAACAACGAATCCGCCGAGGCCGGATACCGGCCCGAGGACTACCAGCGATGGCGGGACCTCTCCCGTCAGGTGGGTGCCCTCCAGCGCGCTACGATTCTGCATTTGCGAAATCAGAATAAGATCAACGACGAAGTCATGCGGGATCTCGAACGCGAACTCGATTTGGCCGAGGCCCGATACTCGACATCGGAACAGCCGTGATTGCCCGCGCGACCGGGAAGTGGTCGAACGTTTCCTCCGGGTGAGCACCTGATGCGTCCCCAAATGCAGCAGCGCTTTCTTGCGACGATCTACCGAATTTGGATGATGCGGCACGTGGATGTGCCGGACGAGGTGGTGCGGGCGCTGGCGAAACAATTTGTGAGCGGCGCGCGCTTGGCTAAGGGGCGCAACGCAGCAACGGCGCCGAAATACATTCCCGTCGTCGCAACCGTGAATGGCAAGAGCGCGCGGACGACGCTTGTGCCAGCGGGCGCCGGACGTTACCGAATGCAGATCAATACGGCGCAGCGCAAAGCCGCGCACGCCGATGCGGGCGACGTAGTCACCGTCGAACTGCGAATCGACCGCGCATCGCGGAGTCTCCCCGTTCCGCCCGATTTGAGCGCCGGACTGAAGCGCCACCCCAAGGCGTGGAAGGCGTTTCGGGCGCTCACGCCGAGTGGTCGCCGCCAGTTCATTCAGTGGTTCGATTCCGCCAAATCTCCGGCGGCGCGGCAGCGGAGGCTCGATCGCGCAGTGGACATCCTCCGCGAGCACGCGCTTCTGCGGTGAGCTCTGTTCGTATGCCGAAGGGCATCTGCCAAGACTCCGTTTCCCAATCCTTATAAGACCTGCCGTCCTGGCCCGAATCTGTACTTTAGTACAGTCTGCAAACCGCGTTGCAAATGCTAGGTTCGAATCGTGTGTTTACGGCAATTGCGATTTACAAGGCCAGACGAGTGGACAGAAGGAGAGAAGGAATACAATGGTTTTGAACGAGGTCCTCGCGAAGCACAACGCCGCCCCCTCGCTCAGCTTACTACCCGCCGCCAATCTACAGTTTTCTAATCGCAAACTTCCATTATTAGAATCCCGCCTAAGTCATTCAGAACAAACGATCGCGATCGGTTCTAATCGAGAATTTTTCAGGGCCTGGCTTTCTGCACGAAAGCCCGCACCCGTTCTTTGACAACTAAATAAGACAACGCATCGGCGCAACTCAAACCGCGGCCTGTTAGACAGGCGGCGCGAGCTACATTTCTTGACTTGCCCGCTGACATGCGCGGACAATCGCGCCGACATCACCCCGGAGGGATCACATGCAGACGAAACTCCGGCTCTCAATTCTGTCCGTCGCAATCTGCGCGTCTCTTTGGGTCACGGCGGCCCGCCAAGCCGGTGCGGTTGACGCGAATATCGTTGCTTGTCGCGTGCTCGAAGCCCACGCAAGCACGCATCCCGCGGTTATCGCCGTTGTGTTTCACCAGCGGGATAAAGCGGATCAGGCGCGGCTGGCATCGCTGCTCCAGCATCTGGCCGGCGAAAGTGTCGAACTGCAAACCGGCGACGGAGAATGGGAGAGCGCGACGGTCGTCCGGCTGAAGAGCTGCTTTGGGCGCGGGCTCCTGTTGCTGCCCGCGGATGCGCCACCGCTCAAGGATGGTGCGGCGTTCCTTCTCAGGTTTTCGCCGAGGGGCGATAGGAACTAAGGAGATTCCACGGAGGCACGTCATGCGAACCAACTTTGCGATTCTTGCATTTGCGCTCCTTCTCGCTCCAGCCGCCTTGCGCGCGCAAGGTGGCAGCCCAGCCGACCAAAAGGCGATTCGCGATATCGAAGCGCAATGGGAGGCGGCGTGGAATCGGCATGACGTCGCGGCCATGGCCCGCAATTACGCGCCCGACTCCGACGCCATCAATCTTGCAGGCGAATGGTTCAAGGGGCGCGCGGCATTTGTGAAGAGCCTGGAGGAATTGCATTCAGACAAGGTCAAGGGCAGCGTGTGGCAAACGGAGCAAACCAACATTAAATTCCTGACCCCTGAAATCGTGATCGTGCACGTGTACATCAACTCGCACGGCGACCGCAATCCCGACGGCACCGCCATGCCGCCGCGACACGCCATTCTCACGCGCGTTGAAGCAAAGCGCGACGGCCGCTGGTTGATCGTCGCTTCCCAGGCCACCAACATCGTGCCGCGGGCCACGGTGATCGTCACTAGCCCAAGCGATTCGCTCCCGGGTCAGTAGAAAGCGTCTGTTGCGGCGCGGCGATCGGTGAACTACGATTTGTCTGATGCGACGCTCAATCCCGCTCGTCCTGTTTATTTTGGTTCTGCCCGGTCTCGCCCGCGCGCAGTCCAAGCCTCATCCAAAGCCGGACGCCGACCGCCTCGGCATGACGTGCGCTCAGATTCTGAAGCTGACTTCCGTCGAATGGATACTTTCCTTCAATGACAAGACGCACCTGACCGCCGCGGACAATCCGGCCGACGTCCCGCGAGCCATCACGGTTTACGGCAAGTGCTACGACGCGCGGACGGACGGTCTGGCTGCGGCTCTTGCCAGATCCGGCAAAGCTCCGAACAAGGCCGCGCGCGCGGATTTCGCCGCGTTTGAAGCGGCGCTGAAGGATTTCACCGCCAAAGCGCTCGCGGATGCCGCGCCGCCCGCCGACGAGCAGAAGAAAGCCTACGCCGCCCTTTACGAGAAACAGTTTCGATACGAGTTCTATCAGGAGCACGAAGCGAAAACTCCCAACGCCGTCAGACCCTCACCCGCAGCTACGAAACCTTCCGCGCCGCCGGCGGCAACGCCACCCCTCCACCCAGATACGCCTCCGCCGGCCGCTTCGGGGGGCTTCGCAACGGCCCAGGAACGAGCACGCAGCGATGCCGATCCCGTGACAATGGCCAAGAATCATTTCGGGAAACTGCTCGACGCGCTGCCGGACGACCAGATGCACGGACTTCACCAGGCCTTTGGCGAAGTCATCGGACCTTACTCCCTCAGCGAGGAGATCCGGCTAGCCGTCTATCGCTACGCTATCTTTGTTCTTGAGTCGCCGTCCGCCGCCCCTTTTTCTCCGCCGCCATTTTGAGGCCGGCATTGGAACTGGATTCCTCGCGGCGAATTCGGTTATAACGGCGTAGCATGCCGCCTACGATCGTCGTCGAAAACCTGGAGAAGTATTTCCCTCCCGCACTTTCCGGATGGCGCGCCTTGCTCCATCCGGTGGCCCGCGCAACCGAATGCGCGCTCGCCGGCGTTTCGTTTTCAGTTGAGGCCGGCGAAGCGGTGGCGCTCGTTGGGCACAACGGCGCGGGAAAGTCCACGCTGTTGCGCATCCTTGCGACGTTGATCTATCCGACGCGCGGCCGGGCATCGCTCGGCGGCTTCAACGTAGAGCACGATCCGGGGCGCGCGCGCCGCCAACTCGGGTACCACACCGGGGGCGATGAGGGGTTTTACAGCCGCCTGAGCGGCCGCGAGAACCTCGCCTTCTTTGCGGCGATGAACAACATGACGACCGCGGAAGCACGCGACCGCATCGCCCTGGTCACGCAATCGATGGGCGTCGGGGACGACCTCGACCGCCAGGTGCGCACCCTTTCGACTGGAATGACGCACCGTCTCGGGCTCGCGCGCGCCCTGCTGCACGGCCCAGCCGTCCTGCTGCTCGACGAGCCGACGCGAAGCCTCGATCCGCTCGCCGCCGCGGATTTCCGCCGCTTGCTGAAGGATGAACTCGTGGGCCGGCGCGGCACGACGCTGCTCTTTGCTTCGCATACGTTGAGCGAGGTCGAAGAAATCGCGGATCGCGTGGTTTTGTTTCACCACGGGAAAATTCTGGCTTGCGATTCGCCACGCGGCCTGCGCGCCGCCACGGGGGAGACCACGCTCGAGGGAGCCATCGCGCGGCTGGCGCGGCCTCGGGCGGCGCACATCCCCACGGGGAGGAGACTTTGAGCGCCGCGCGCACGTTCCGCAAGATTTGGGCGTTTTTCTGGCGCGACTTCTCGATTGCGCGCGGCTACCGCGCCGCGCTCCTGCTCGAATTGGTCGAAGCGCTGTTCGGAGTGGCGACGTTCTACTATCTTTCCCGCTTCGTCGAAAGCCCGCAGCTCGAGCGAGCGTTGCCGCCCGGCAGCAACTACTTTGCGTTCGCGCTCGTCGGGTTCGCGTTTTTCGACTATATGAGCGTGGCGCTCACGGCGTTCGATGCGAGCCTGGACGAAGCGCGCCAAAATCGCACGCTGGAAGCGCTGCTCGTCACGCAAACGCCGGTGCAAGTGATTTTGGCCGGCTCCGCCGTCTATCCATTTTTCGCGCTGGCGCTGCGGACGTGCGTATACCTCGCGTGGGGCGCGCTCTTCTTTGGGTTCGTGCCGCGAACGGCCAACTGGCCGGGGGCTGCGGTGGTCCTGCTCGCTTCGATTCTGGCCTTTGCGGGGCTCGGCATTCTTTCGGCGAGCTACCAGCTTTTATTCAAGCGCGGAAATCCTGCAAAGTGGATCGTGCTCGGAGTTTCAGGTCTCGTCGGCGGGATGATGTATCCGGTGGCCATCCTGCCGGGACCCCTTCAAGTGGTTGCGCGGCTGATTCCCGTCACTTACTCGCTCGAAGGGATGCGCGCCGCCCTGCTCGCGGGCTCGGGTTGGGGCGAACTCTGGCCGTCGATCGTGGCGCTGCTGATTTTCGCGGCGATTCTGATTCCGCTTTCTTTCACCGTGTTCGCCTGGGCGCTCCGCCGCACGAAAATCACCGGCACGCTGACCCACATCTGAGAGACGCGAAAAAATTCAGTCCCGGTTTGAAGCCAACAGGCGCGCGATCAGGCTTGAAGCCGAGTCTGATCCTGTAAGGCCATGTCCGTGAACTCCACGCCCATCCCTTCGCCGGGCGTCACGTTGCGCACCGTGGAGCGGGTGCGTATTTCGCCCTCGGGAACTGAAAGCAGGAGTGTGACGACCGTGCCCCGGGGCGCCGGGGTCGGCGTCACGACGAACAGCCCACCGAGATTCAGGTCACGAACGCGCGAGACGCCTTGTTGGCTGTGGTCTTGCCAGGCCACCCATATGCCTTTCGGAGTGGCAATGCGCGCATGCCTGCGTCTGGCTTTGGCGTCGTCGGGCATAGCCTTTAAGGAATAATGCGACGACGACCAAACGTCATCCATTACTCTTTAGGATAAGTAACAGGCACGGGGAAATCGTGCAACAGGAGACTTCGAACAAGGGCTTGTCCCGAAGCGGCCCGTACAGTAGAGTTTTCGAGCCTACCAAAGGCGGGGCGATGAAGGTCTCCGTTCTCGATTTGAAGTCCGAATATGCGCAACTGCGGGACGAAATCCTGCCGGCGCTCGACCGCGTCTGCCAGAGTTCAGCCTTCGTTCTCGGCGAGGAAGTGGAAGCCTTCGAGAGGGAATTCGCCGATTTTTGCGGCACGAGGCACTGCGTGGCGCTGAGTACAGGGACTGCGGCGCTCCACCTCGGCCTGCTAGCCCTAGGAGTTCAGGCGGACGATGAGGTCATCACCACGCCCAACACCTTCCCCGCAACGGCCGAGGCGATCATCTACTGCGGCGCGGCGCCCATCTTCGTCGATATCGATCCGGCCACTGGAAACCTCGATCCGAAGCTGATCGAACGAGCCATCACGCCACGGACGCGCGCCATCCTGCCGGTTCATCTGTACGGACGTCCGGCCGACATGGACCCGATTCGCGAAATTGCGGCCCGCCGGAATCTGCGCGTTCTGGAGGATGCGGCGCAGGCTCACGGCGCGCGATACCGTGGCCGCCGCGCCGGGGCGCTTGCTGATGCGGGTGTCTTCAGCTTCTATCCCACAAAGAATCTCGGCGCTTACGGCGAAGGCGGGGCGCTGACGACCGACGACGATCGAATTGCAAAATTCGCGCGCGCGGCGCGCAATCACGGCCAGACGGCGCGCTACGAACACGAGTTCGTCGGCTACAACTACCGCATGCAGGGGTTTCAGGGCGCTGTGCTGCGGATCAAGCTGCGCCACCTCTACACGTGGACCGCGCGGCGCCAGCAAATCGCGCGCGAGTACCGCCGCCTGCTCGCCGGCGCGCGCCTGGAAATGCCGGTGGACGATCCGAGGGACGAGTGCGTCTACCACCAGTTCGTCATTTACGTCAGCAATCGCAACGCGGTGATCGCGCATCTCTCAGAGCGCGAGATCGAGACCGTGGTGCACTACCCGAGACCCATACACCTGCAGCCCGCTTACTCGTCCGCGGGTTGTCCTCGGGGAACGTTTCCCAACGCCGAACTCGCCTGCGAGCGCGTGCTCAGCCTGCCGCTGAATCCGGGTTTGACGGCGGAGCAGATCGAGTACGTGGCGCGTTCCGTCCGCGAAGCGGTAGGGCAGAGGTAAGACAGGCGGTGCGTTCAGGCGCAGCCGATCAGGCGTTCGAGCCGCTGGAAGCCGATTGCTGATGAGGAACGGGCGATTCCGTTGTTTCGCGGCCTGGTGGCGGAACAAAACCGACAACTCCTCCTCCATTCGTCCGATCCCGCAGCATGGAGGCGAGTCCCTCGAAGACCTTCGAGCAAGAATCGCGCAGGGCCTGATCGGCCGAGCGCATGAGGGACTCGATTACGTTCTGGCCGTGCTCGTTGAGCCGCCGCACGGAGGAAACCATCCAGGAATCGCAGGCGGTTTGCAAACGTTCCTGATATTTCTCCACGGCTTCGTCGCTGATATGGCCGAGGCTGGCTGCCCACTCTATCTGGTGCGCCTCGCGCTCGGCGCGATATCCATCGAGCACCGACGCGAATTCGGCGGCGAGTGCGCCGCGACCTTCGGCGACGGACGTCTCGAGTTGCGAAGCCATTTGCGCGCGGAAGCGATCGAGCGATGTCCCGGCGCTCCTCTCGAGATTGCCCATCGCGTCGTGCGTGAAGCGCTCAAAATCCTGCTCTCGTTCGGCCAGGGCGCTGTGGCTCTTGTTCGTGAACTGCTCGACTTCCCGCTCGGAGACGCCGTGTAGAACCTGGCCAAAGGAGGCCGCGGCAGCCTCGGCAGCCGCGCCGATTTCGGTGCGCGCGCGGCCTGCAAGCTCGCTCGCAACGGCGTCGAGCTGCTGGTGAATCTGAGAGACGCGGGCAGCGGATTGTTCTTCGAGCCGGGCCTCGAACCTGCGAGCCGCCTCGGCCGTCTTCTCGTCGAAGCCGCCGGCAGCCGCGGCAAGCGTCTGCTCGACCAGTACTTGCAAGCGGGCGCGCGCTTCCTGCTGAAACCATTCGGAGGATCGGCCGACCGATTCGGCAGCGGCGTGAGAGGCGCGGACACCAGCCGCGTCCAGTTCCTCGCCCCACTTCGACAGCGCTTCCTTTCGCGCCGATTCGAAATCGTCGCGAAGATTCGCGAGCGTCGAGCCCGCCTGAGCCGCCGTTTCGCGCTGGCTGTTTTCCGAGACCTGGCGCAAGCGCTCACGGTGCAGGCGCAAACTTTCTTCCGCCTGCGTCTCGCGCGCGGCGATTTCCCGCAGGAGTTCCGTGACTCGTTCGATGCGCGGCGCAATGTTCGACTCGACCTCGGCGATCGTGCGTTCCCTAAATTGCTGGCCGAGGGAATCGAGCGTGGGTCCGAGGCGCTGGTTCACTCCAACCGCGAGATTCTCCACACGCTGCTGCATCTCATCGGTTTGCGCTTCCAGAATGTTTTCGAGGCGCCGGTGCAGCTCGTTCAGCGTGTCGTGACTCGCCGCTTCCAGCTGCGCCGAGTATTCCTTCATGCGACTCGCCGAATGTTCGATCTCGGCCAGCGAGGACCGCGCGCCCGCAATTTCCTGTTCCAGCGCGGACTTGAGACCCGAGAGGGTTTCGCGGGCCTCCGCGGACACTTGCCCCAGAGGTTCCCGGAGCTCGGAGAATCGTTCGGATATCTTCTGTTCCGCGCTGCGAACGACTTCCTGCGAGCGCCCGGACATCTGCTCGACCAGACGTTCAATGCTGCTATCGAGGGACGATTGCAATAGCTCGTTCCATTGCGCCTGCGCTATCGCCATTTCCGAACTGAGACGCTCGCGCCAGCTTGCGGCGGCGCTCTCGGCGGCGATCGCTTCCTGCGAGGGCCCGGTCTGTTGTTGCAGGGCACGCGCCGCTTCGGCGGCTTCGATCTGAAGGCGCGCCTGCGCCATCCGGCTCGTCGATTCGACTGCAGCCTCGCTTTCGGCGCGCAGTTCCTGCCCCTTCCGGTCGAGTTCGTTCAGGATCTCGCGGGCTCGGGACACGCCCTCCTCGAACTCGGACTTCAGCCCGCCCCGGAATTCATCCCGTTTTGCGGCCAACTGAGAAGAGAACATTTCGCGGGCATCGGCCAACGCTTTTTCGAGATCTGCGATGGCTTGCCGGATTTTCTCGCTATTCTGCGCCGCTACCGTTTCGGCGGACCGGCTGGTTTGCCGCTCGAGTTCCGCCCGCCATTCGCCCAGCAGCGGGCTTTCCGACATAGGCATGGACTCCGCGGCGAGCGGGGACGCCGGAGCAGGCGCGGAATCACCAGGTGCGTTCGTCATATCAGGCGCCGCGCTTTCGACGGAAGTGGCAATCGTCGATCGGGGCGTCCTGGCCGGTCCCTGGTCGATTGGCAACTCGTGTTCTACCGGCGTTTCCGCAGGCAGACCGACCGGAGTTTTCGCCGTTTGCCAGTCCGCGGGAGGAGATCCGATCGCCCAGATATTCGCCGGGCTTTCAAGCTCGACTGCGATTTGAAAGAACTCACGGACGGAGTGCGGCCGCTGAATCCAGGCGACCCGTGCGCGCACATTGCGCCGCTCGCCTTCCTGAGGGAACTCAAGCGTAACCCAGGTGTTTTTCGGCAAGTGATGCTTCGACGAGTACCGGCATCCGTGGAGGTTCAACGCCAAGGTGGACGTGCGCTCCTCGAAAGGCTGGCCCAGAAGATCGATTCCGCGAACGACCACGGGCAGGGATTGGGAGATTCGCTCGCTACGTCGGCGCTGGGTGCTTGGTTGGCTCGAATCCACTGCTTGCACCGGGTCCCTCAGGATCAACAGCGAGAGGATAGCACTCTCGGCCCCTTCGGTCGAGGGGCGAAACGCAGGACCCCTTCACGAACCAAAACGAATCGCGAGGAAGACGCGTGCTATTTCTTCTTCGTGCTGGGTTTCTTTTCGTTTACGATCGTCGACGTTCCTCCGCTCAACTGCGCCAAGCCATCGAGCGTGGCTTTCGCTTGCGGTGCATAGGGACCATTCGGGTCGGCTGCCATGCACTGCTGATACGCATCGATGAGCCCCGGCGGAAACGTATATGTCAGCTTGTTCCCGTCTTGTTTTGTGGCGATCTGGGATGCCAGTGCCCCGCCGAGCAGGAACCACGTCTGGGCATCCTTCGGGTCCGCCTGGCTGGCCTTCTGAAGCGGCACGATCGCTTCGGTCAGGTGGCCTTTATTGCTGAGGACGATCCCCTCGTTCTTCCAGCACCGAGCCGTGGTCGCCGCGGTCGTTGTGGTGTCGAGCGCCGTGGCTTTGTCGCACGCTGCGCCCGCATCGGCAAGTTTTGAGGTGAGAGCGGCGGGATCGGTCTGCGCTACCGCCACGTTGACGAGGGCCGTACTCAGGTCCACGTAATAAGAAGGCTGCGGGTTCTGGTCGATCGCCTTTTGATATGCACCGGCTGCGTCGTCGTACCGGCCTTGACGGTCGTAGGCTTGGGCGAGTGTCGACCAAACAACGGCGTGGTTCTTTGTGTCCTTTGGCTGGACGCCCTGTTCGGCTTGCTGCAACTCGGTGATGGCCGTGTCGTAATCGGCCTTGATTTTGTCTTGCAACGGATCCTTCTGGTCGGCGGGCGCGGTAGCGAGCTGCTTACGAACCACTTCGGCATCATCGAGGGCGGCTTTACCCGCGTTGAAGTGGTTCGCCATGTCCTTGAATTTGTTCGCCGATTCTTCCCGCTTTTTCTGCTCTTCCGGGCTCGGGCCAGCTTGCGCGGCAAGCAGTTTGAAGTTGAAGTCGACCTCCGTGTCCCCGTCCGCACCGATTTGATGCTTTTCGGTAAAGCTCAAAGTGCCAGCTGCGTCGGTCAAGGTAAATGTATACACGCCGCCAGTGAGCCCGATCTGGCTGTATTTCCCGCTCTTGTCAGTCTTCACGGTGAATGTTCGTCCCGAATCACTCTTGATCGTGATCGTGAGATCCGGCCATGGCTTTCCGTCGCGGTCCAAAACCTGGCCCATGGCGCGGCCGGTCTGTGCGCCGGCGACAGTCGCGAGCAAAAGGAACAGGACGAGCCCTGCGCACGCGGTAATCAGTCGTCTCATGTGATTAAGGTCCTCCCCCCAATAATATGCGGCGGAATAATATCACGCAACTTGTGCCCGATAGGCGATAGGGTCGCGCAACCCAGCCTCGGCGAACGCCCGAAGACGTAGGCGGCAACTATCGCACGTGCCGCACGCTTCGTCCTCGGACTGATAGCACGACCACGTGCGCTCGAGCGGCGCGCCAAACTCGGCGCCGCGACGAACGATTTCGCTCTTTCGCATGGCGATCACCGGCGTCACGATCTCGATGTGCGTTTCCGGGCGTGTTCCCTCGCGTATGAGCGCCTGGAACGCACGATAATACTCCGGTCGGCAATCGGGATAACCGGAGCTATCTTCCGCGACTGCGCCGATGAAGAGGGCCGTCGCGCCGATCACCTCCGCCCAGCTCACGGCCGCCGAAAGAAAGTGGGCATTGCGGAAGGGAACGTAGGTCACCGGGATCCCGGCGTGCGGAGCAAGCGCCTCGCCGGATTCAGGCACGCGGATGCGATCGTCGGTAAGGGCCGAGCCGCCGATCTGCGCGAAGGCGTCGAACCGTACGACCAGCCGCTCGCGAACGCGGTAGAAATCGGCGATCTCGTCGAACGCGCGCCGCTCGCGCCTTTCGGTCCGTTGGCCGTAGCTGGCGTGCAGCAGAGCGAGGCGGTGCGTCTGATTGGCAATCGCCGCCGTGACGCACGAATCCATACCTCCGCTGAGCAGGACGACCGCCTTTGGCTTTTCCGCCATGCCCGAAATCAAACCCCCTTCATCGCGGGATCCCAAATGAACTTGTGCAACTGAAGGCCGAGCCGCACCGGCAACCCGTCGGCGAGAATCCATGCGGCCAGTTCGCGCGCATTCAGTCCGGGCCAGCGGCCGGCCGGGTCCGCGAACACCGGAGAAAACAGCACCTCGTGAACGCGCTCGGCGAGCCGGTGGCGCACCGTGAAATCGCGAGCGAAATCGTAGTCCTGACGGCTCGCAATTACAAATTTGATTTCGTCCTTCGGACCGACGGCGCCGAGATTTGCCTCATCAAACGTGCCGAACTCCCCCGAGTCCGGGCACTTCACGTCGACGATCTTGATCACTTGGTGTGGAAGCGCGCCGATGAAGCGTTCGCCGCTCGTTTCGATCATCACGGTGTAGCCTTCGGCGAGAAGTCTTTCGGCCAGCGCAGGGGTTTCCGGCTGGAGCAGCGGCTCACCGCCGGTGATTTCGACGAGCGAAATCCCGCCGGCTCCCTCGCCCGCAAGCGCCCGCACCTCGTGGAGCACCTCATCGAGGCTGTACTTCGTGCCCCCGTGGAAGGCGTATTCCGTATCGCACCAGGTGCAGCGAAGATTGCAGCCCGTGAGGCGCACGAATATGCAGGGCAATCCGGCGCGAGTACCTTCCCCCTGGATGGATTTGAAGATTTCGGTGATAACCATGGCGTAGTGCGGTATTGCGACCGCTAGGGCCGGTAGGTGGCCGCGGTCGTTTCCGTCTCCCAGACGGTGATGCTCGCGATTCCCGCGCCGTTCGGGGTCTCGCGAATCTGCTTCGACGTTTGATCGTAAATGTGCCGCGCGATATTTTCCGCCGACGGGTTCAGCGCGTCGAAAGGGCGGAAGCTCGTTCAGATACTTGTGGTCGAGCGATCGGATCACGCCCTGGATCACTTGCTTCAGGTGCACAAAGTCGTAGAGCAGCCCGACCGAATCAAGCTCCTTGCCCGCGAGGACGATGCGCACCTTGTAGTTGTGGCCGTGCAGATCCTCGCATTTTCCCTTGTAATTGCGCAGGTTGTGCGCCGCGGCGAATGTCTCGTCAACGCTGACTTCGTACATGGGCCTTCCCTCGAATCCCGTGCAATTCACGTAAACCAGCAGGTTCCTCGGCGCGGCAGCTATCCCAGGTTGTTTTCCATGAAGCGCGCGACTTCCGAGAGGTCCTGCGTGGTCTTGTACTCGGGCAGGGACTCGAGAAAAATCTTACCATATTGCATCCGTTGGATGCGGTTATCGAGGATGGCCAGGATGCCCCGGTCGATTTTCGAACGAATCAGCCTGCCGAACCCCTGCTTCAATGCCAGCACGGCTTCGGGGACCTGATATTCGGCGAACGCGTTGCGGCCATCGTCCGTCAGCGCTCGCACGCGCGCGGCGACGATCGGGTCGCTGGGCACCGCAAACGGAAGCCGGTCGATGATAACGCATGAAAGCTGCTGGCCCGGCACGTCCACACCTTGCCAAAAGCTCGAGGTCGCGAAGAGCACGGCGTTGGGCGTGGTTCGAAAGCGATCGAGCAGGATGGAGCGCGGCGCGGTTCCCTGAAGCAGGAGCGGAAAGCCCACGCGTCCCGAGACTCGCTCGAAGATATCCCTCATCTGCGAGTAGCTGGTGAAAAGGCAGAAGGCGCGGCCCTGTGAGATCTCGAGCAGGCGGACGATCTCATCGGCGGCGCTGCCCGGGAAAGACGGGTTGCGAACGTCCGGCAGGGAACGCGGCATGTAGAGCATCGCCTGTGTCGCGAAATCAAATTCCTGTGGCAGCACGGCTTCATGCGCGGGCAAGACGCCGAGGCGCTGCTTCAGGTAGTCGAACCGCCCCTCAACGGCAAGCGTCGCCGACGTGAGGATCACCGTATCGAATTGGTCGAAGAGCTTTTCGCGCAGGATTTGACTCACGTCGATCGGCGTGGCCGCGAGAAAGACGCCGCGTCCGCGCCGCTCGTACCAGTAGACGTAGCTTTTCTCCTCGCTCTCCATCAGGAAGGCCAATTCGCGGCGCGTTTCGGCGGCGCGCCGGGCCAGGGCGATGATCTCTTCGGGCTTCGGCGTAATCGCCGAAAGTTCGGCTTCCGTCCGCTTCACGGCGGCGGCTAGATCGTCGTAGGCCTCGCGATTCTGATCGAGGAACGCATTCCTTTCGGCCGGCCCGAACGGGTAGCGCCCTTCGCGTTCGGGGAAGCGCTCGAAGAAGGCGCGAGCGCGCTCGCGCATGCGGGCGAGCTGCCTCCGCAAGGGTGCCGCTTCGATCCGCAATATGCGAAGCATGCTTTCGGTGTCTCGTGCCAGCTCCTCGAAGCGGTAGCTCGAAAGCTGTCTGCCGAAATAGTCGCTCGCCACGTCCTCGATCTCGTGGGCCTCGTCGAACACGACGGCGGAGTATTCCGGCAGGATCGAGCCGAAATCGTCCCGGCGAATGGCGAGATCGGCGAAGAAGAGATGGTGGTTGACGATGATGAGGTCCGCTTCCTGCGCGCGCTGGTGCATCGCGGTGATGAAGCAGCGCTGGAATTCCGCGCACTTCTGGCCCGTGCAAAGGTCGCTGCGCGCGTCGATCCGATTCCAAAGCTCGGCGTCGTCGGGAAGGAACGTCAACTCGCTGCGATCTCCGGTCTCGGTGAGCTTTTCCCAGTCGCGGATCTGCGAGAACCAGTCGATCTCGTCGATGCCCTTCAGGACCGGCTGGCCTTCCATCTGGTGCACCTTTTGCCGGCAAAGGAAATTGGCGCGGCCCTTCATCAATGCCGCTTTCAGATTCGGCGCGAAATGCTTCTGAAGGAAGGGAACGTCCTTCTGGAACAATTGCTCCTGAAGGGATTTTGTAGCCGTGGAAACGACCACGCGTCGCCCGCTGCGAATCGCAGGAATCAGGTAGGCAAGCGTCTTACCGGTGCCCGTGCCGGCCTCGATCACGGCGTGCTGGTGCTTCTCGAAAGGCCTCCGCGGCAATTTGCGCCATGGCCAGCTGCGACGGACGGAATTCGTATCCCGGATGGCGTTTTTCGAGCAGCCCGCCGGGGCCGAAGATCCCTTCGACGGTGATTTCTTCGCGTTGCGCCGTGGCTGCTTTTTTCGGCATGGTTGTTCCGGCGATTCCGAGACCTGAGCGACGGAAAGCTAAAATAACACACCCACGAGCGCATTCCGCGCCGTCGGCTCCCCCACATGCTTCGGCTCAGCGGCGGGATATGGTCTCGAGCAACTTCGTCCAATGGGCCAAATGTTCCAGCGAGGGAGTGTGCGTGTGATCCACCTCGAGCGGTGTGATCGAAACCGCGGCGTCGCGGACGGCGGCGTGATCGGTATCCGGCTCGATCCCTCCGATGACCTTCTGCTCGCTCAACCAGTAGTACCGCCGGCCGCGCGGGTCCGTCCCGGGCTGGAGAACGTTGCGCGTGATCTTCGACGATTGGCGGGTCAGGCGCACCTCTCCGCCCCAGTCCTGCGGAACATTCACGTTCAGCAGCACGCCGGGCGGCAGCCCTTCGCGCAGCACCAGCGGCACAAGCCCGCGTGCAAAATTTGCCGCCGGAGTAAAGTCGAATTCCCGCTTGCGATAGACGAGAGACACCGCAATCGCCGGCGTGCGGTTGACCGCCGCTTCCATTGCCGCGCCGATCGTTCCCGAGTAATAGATATTCTCGCCGAGGTTGGCGCCGGGGTTGATTCCCGAGACGACGATGTCGGGCTTTTCCTGTAACAGCGTGTGAAACGCCAGGATCATCGCGTCGGCGGGTGTGCCTTCCACCGAATACTCGCGTTCGGCGATCTGGTCGCAATAGATCGGCTGGCGCAACGTGAGCGATTGCGCGGAGGCGCTCCGCTCGTGCGAAGGGGCGACGATCGTGACCGTGCCCAGGTCGCTGAGCGCGGCAGCCAGCGCGCGCAGGCCCGGCGCGTGAATCCCGTCGTCGTTGGTAATCAGAATATTCGGCATGAGAAGTCCGCCGCGGGCGAATCGCGTCCGAGAAACCCTTGGTTCTGAGGCGGAGGGAAGCAATGGTCGGGACGACTGGATTTGAACCAGCGACCTCACGCACCCCAAGCGTGCGCGCTACCAGGCTGCGCCACGTCCCGACCGCACACCAGCCTCGCAGCGAGCTGCGAAGGCCGGAGTCAGCGTATCACTCGCGTTCGAGAAGGGTCAAGACGGCCAGGAGCTCTTCGTGGAGATCGAGCAGGAATTTTCGATGCGCGCGAGAGGCGCGCTCGGAACTTGCCGGTGGAACTGCAACATGGGATGGGGAGGCTCGTTCGCCCGACGAGCTTTCTTGTCCGTTCGCGCCATTTTGCTCGGCGAGGTGCTTTCGGGCGCCGGCAATCGTGAATCCCTTTTCGTAAAGAAGGCGCTTGATTTCGAAGACGGTCTCGATATCCTCGCGGCGGTAGAGGCGGTGGCCGCTCGGGCTTTTCACCGGCTGAAGAGTAGGAAACTCGGACTCCCAGTAGCGCAGAACAAACGTCTTCGTCGCCGTTAGCCGGCTCACCTCCCCGATGCGAAATAAGCTCTTTTCGGGGATTACCGGCGCAGGTTGGGCCGCACTTGCCATGGCTTTGTTTGTATCGTAGGCCGATTTCCGGCCCTGTCAACCCCTCCCCGGCTGTGGAAAAGTGCCGGTTTAGCGGCCCGCTGAGCGTTCGGAGTCGCGGCGTTCGCCGCGGCGAGGTCTCGGCTTCTTGAGGCGCTGGTTGAAACGGATGGGCGTGCCCGTGAAATCGAAGGCGGCGCGGAGCCGATTTTCGAGAAAGCGCTGGTAGCTGAAGTGCAGCGGCTTGGTTTGATTCGTGAACAGCACGAACGTCGGCGGCGCGGCCGTGGCCTGCGTGATGTAGTAGATCTTCACCTTGCGGCTCGCGGGCGAAGTGCCGCGCTCGAGATCGACGCTCGCAAGCCAGCGATTCAGCTCCCCGGTTGAGATTCGCCGGCGGCGCGCTTCGATGACGCGGTCGATCAGCGTGTAGAGTTTTTCGGTGCGATCGCCCGTGAGCGCCGAAAGAAATACCACCGGCGCGTACGCCAGAAACTTCAACTTGTTGCGCACCATGGGCTCATAGTCCGAAAGAAGTTTCGCCGGACTTGCGCTTTTGGCCGGTTCTTTGCCGCTGTGCTTTTTCTCTCTCGCGGACTTCTCCTGCGCCGCTTCGAGCGCCAGGTCCCATTTGTTCATCACGATGATGACGGAGCGGCCCGACTGCTCCGCGTAGCTCGCGATCGTCGCGTCGTGCGAGGTCACGCCGACGGACGCATCCGCGACCAGCAGCGCCACGTCCGCCCGTTCGAGATGCCTTCGCGCCATGATCACGCTCAGCTTTTCGGCGATCAGCTTCGTCTTGCCCTTGCGGCGGATTCCAGCGGTGTCGAGGAAACGGTACGACTTGCCGTGCCGCTCGACAATCGTGTCCACCATGTCGCGCGTCGTGCCGGCCTCGGGTGAAACAATCGACCGCTCCACGCCGGCGAGCTGGTTCAGCAGCGTTGATTTGCCCACGTTCGGCCGGCCGATGATGGCGATGTTGACGTCCGGCTTGGCTTCGGCTGATTCGCCTTGCGGAAAATCCTGCGTCAACGCGTCGAGCAGCGTATCGAGGCCGAAACCGTGCTCCGCCGAAATCGGGAAGATTTCGTCGCCGAGCTCGTAGAACTGCGCGGCCATCTCCGCCTGCTTCGGCGAATCCACCTTGTTCACGGCAAGCACGGGCGGTTTGCCGGCGCGCCGCAGAAGTTGCGCGAGTTCGGCGTCGAGGGGCATCGGCCCTGCGCGGCCATCGACCACCTGCACGACGCGCGACGCGTTCTCGATCGCCACGCGCGCTTGCCGCAGGATTTCGCCGGGAATTCCGGCTTTGTCTTCGGGCACAATTCCGCCCGTATCGACGACTTCGAACGCGCGGCCTTCCCACTCGGCCGTGCCGTAGATTCGGTCCCGCGTGATCCCCGGTTCGTTCGTCACGATGGATCGGCGCGTTCCCGTCAGCCGGTTGAAGAGCGTGGATTTTCCCACATTGGGGCGCCCGACGATCACGATGGAGGGAAGCTTCGAAGTCATTTCGCGGCCGCCGCCAGCTTTTTCTGCAGTTCGAGACGGCGGGCAAGCAAGCGGTTCAAATCCTCGACTGGAGCCTTTGCTTCAATTTTCCTCTGCAACTCCGCTAGCTCCTTTTCGACCGGACGGCTGCGCAACACCGCGAGACAGCTCTCGGCCTCTTCCCAGGTCGCTTCCTCCGAGGCTTCAAAAAGAGTCTCGAACAGTACGCGGCGATCCCTTTCTTCAAGGGCTGCGGCCAGAGTTGCTGCGTCCGGCCGTTCTCCAACTTTCGATACCAGCACTTCGAATATCCGCTCGGTCTCCAGACCGCGATGCAGCGCTTCGGCACTGAGCGCCCGCGCGAGCTTCTCGCGGAATCCTTCCGCCTCCATCAGCATGTGCATCAGGCGCCGCTCCACGGGACGAACCGCCGAGCCCAGCAGTTCCGGCTTCGGCTTCACTTCGCTGCGGCGCTCGGCGGCGGCGCGGCGCAAGGCTTCGCGCAAGACAGGCTCATCGACGCGCAGCTCGGAAGCAATCCGCGTGGACCACTCGGATCGCAGCAGCCGGTTCGGCATCCGTTGCAAGTAGGGCATCAGAAAGTTGAGCGCGGCGATTTTCCCGGCGGCTGTCGTCCGGTCCATGTGCCGCGCGCGCCCGATCAGGTAGTCGAGATACGCCGGCGCCTGCGCAAGAAGTTTCCGGTAAGCGTCCGCGCCTTGCTCCTTCAGAAACTTATCCGGATCGGCGCCGCCCGGAAGCGTGAGCACGCGTACGTCGAATTCTTTTTCGAGCAGCAGCGTGAGCGAGCGCTCGGTCGCTGTCTGCCCGGCGGTATCCGGGTCGTAATTCACGATCACGCGGCGCGTGAACCGACCCAGCAGCTTGATCTGCGGCTCCGCAAGGCTCGTCCCGCAGCTCGCTGCCACGTTCGCGATTCCCGCGCGCGCCACAGCGATGGCGTCCATGTAGCCCTCGACGAGAATCGCGAAATCGTTCTGCCGGATCGCTTCTTTCGCGCGGTCGAGATGATACAGGAGGTTGCTCTTCGAATAGATCGGCGTCTCGGGCGAATTCATGTATTTCGGCATGTCGTCACCCATCGCGCGCCCGCCGAACGCGACGACTTTGCCCGAATCGTTGGCGATCGGGAACATGATCCGCCGGCGAAAGCGGTCGTAGAACCGCCCGCTGCCGCTTTGATCGCGCGAGACAAGGCCGGAGGCCTCCAGCAGCGCTTCCGGATACTTCGACTTCAATTGCCGCAGCAGCGCGTCTCCGGACGACAGCGCATACCCCAGGCCGAACCGCGCCATCGCTTGGCGGTCGAGGCCGCGGTCTTCAAGGTACGCCAGCGCGACCTTGCCTTCGGGACCCTCTTGGAGCTGACGCGCGAAGAGCGCCGCTGCTTCCCGGTGCATCTCGATGAGCGCGGTGCGCTGCTGGTTCTCGCGGCGCTCCTCCGGAGAACGCTCGCGGGGCCTCGGAATCGGGATGCCGCACTTTTCGGCAACGGTGCGCACGGCTTCGGGAAACGTGGACTTGTCGAGCTCCATCACGAACTTGAAGACGTCGCCGCCGGCTCCGCAGCCGAAGCAGTGATAGATCTGCCGCACGGGATGCACGGCGAACGAGGGGGTCTTCTCCTGGTGAAACGGGCAGAGGCCCGTAAAGTTCTGTCCGGTCTTTTTCAGGCGGATGTATTCGCCTATTACGCGGACGATGTCCGCCTGCTGCTTCACCTTCTCCGCGAATGATCCCGCTTCAGCCATTCAACCCTTCTCTTAACATCCCGCTCTTACGATTTCAACTCGGCGATGGTAATTGCCGTGCCGCCGCGATCTTCCGCTTCTGCGTGAATCCTCTCAACGAGCGGGTGCACGGACAAGAATTCCGCGAGGCCGCGACGAAGCGCGCCCGTCCCATGGCCGTGGATGATACGCACGCTCGCCCTTCCGGCCAGAGCAGCGTCGTCGACGAATTTATCGACGCGCCGCGTCGCTTCCTCCACCGTGCAGCCGATGACGTTGATTTCTTCGGCGGCAGGCTCGTCACTCGGTTGCGCGTGAACCGTGATACCGCGCGGGCGCGCGGCCGCCATGGTGCTCGCTTTCGCTGTCGCCGCTTCGCTCTCGATCCCAACGATATCCGCCAGAGCGACCTTCATGCGCAATGCGCCCGCTTCGACTTCCGCGGTCCGCCCATCGTGCCGGCGGAAAATGACCGGTTGCCTGAAGCCTTTCACCAGTATCCGCTGTCCGGCGGAAAGTTGCTCGGGCGCGATGGGTTGTTCACTCGCCGCGACCGCCACGCCCAGGTCCGCTTGCGAAGCGGCGAGCGTCTCGACGACGGCGGCGTCGGCTTCGGCGCGAGCCTCAGACTCGATCTTCCCCAGGCGGCGTCCCGCTTGCTTTTCAAGCTGCCCGCGTAGCGCGCGATCTTTGATGTCGTCGGTCAGCCGCGCGACCTCCGCTTCGACGCGCTTCTGCGTCTCGCGAAAGCTCTTCTCCAGCTCTGCGATGCGCTTCCTCTGGCGCTCGACCCAATCGGTTTGGAGGGCGCGACGGTCCGCCTCAAGCTGCCCCAACCCTTCACGTGCTTGGCGTTTGACCTCTTCCATTTCGTCGCGGCTGCGGTGGAGATAGGCGATCAGGTCGCGGGCCTCGCGCGATTCGGGCGAAAGGCTCGCCTGCGCGTGCTCCACCACGCGGCTGGGCAATCCCAGCCGCCGCGCGATCTCAATCCCGCTCGACGTGCCCGGCACGCCCACGAGCAGCCGGTAAGTCGGCCGCAGGTTGGCCTCGTCGAATTCCATCGCCGCGTTGACAATTCCGGGCGTTGTCGAGGCGTAGGCCTTCAGGCGGTCGTGGTGCGTGGTCGCGAGCGTCAACGCGCGGCGCGTGCGGAACTCCTCGAGCAGCGCGACCGCGAGGGCTGCCCCCTCGTCCGGAGCCGTGCCCGTGCCCATCTCGTCCACGAGGATCAGCGAACGCTCCGTCGCAACCTCCAGCATCGACTTCAGATTCAGCATGTGCGCCGAAAATGTCGAAAGGTCTGCCGTGATCGACTGCTCATCGCCAATATCCGCGAGGATATGATGGAATATCGGCAACTCGGCGCGTTCGGCGGCGACTGGAATTCCCGTTTGCGCCGAAAGGGCGGCGAGTCCGACCGTCTTGAGCGCGACGGTCTTGCCGCCCGTATTCGGCCCACTGATTACCATCACGGTTTCTCCTCCGCCCAATGCGAGCCCGAGCGGTACGGCCTTCCGCCCCTGCGGCCGAAGCGTCGCTTCGAGCACCGGGTTGCGCGCTGCATCGAGTCGCAGCGAATTGTCTGCCGCGAACCCCGGCACGACGCAATCGAACTCACGCGCAAACCGCGCGCGGGCGAAGATCGAATCCAGATGCGCAATTGCCGCGGCCGCGGCTTCGAGCGGGCCGCGGTCAGCCCGGACGCGCTCGGTCAGTTCCTCGAGGATGCGCGCGATTTCCGCGGTTTCGTCCTCGCCGAGCTGCACCAGCCGGTTGTTGAGATCGATCGCTTCCAGCGGCTCGACGAACACGGTTTGCCCCGTCCCGCTCGCGCCATGTACCACGCCGGGGACGGCGCGCCGGTCAGAGGCGCGCACCGGGATCACGAAACGGTCATTCCGCAGCGTGATGTAGTCTTCGCCAGCCGGCTCCCCGCGCGCGCGGAGGATGCCTTCGAGGGAGCGCTGGATCTTCTCGCGCGCCTGCGCGATGCCTGCGCGGATGCGCTTCAATTGCGGGGAGGCATCGTCGCTGATTTCTCCGTTCGGCATTACGGCCCGGCGAATCGCGCCCAGGAGAGCGCGGAAATCCGTCAGCGCCGCGGCGCGTTCTGCGAGGCGTGGATGCTTTGCGGCTTCGCCTTTGAATGTCTGCCGGACCCACCCCGCGGTCTCCATCAGCGAGGCCGCGTCCAGCAGTTCGGCGCTCGAGAGCACGGAGCCGGGAACGGCCAGCCGTGCGAGCCACGCTTCCGGGTCGGCGAGCGAACCGAAGCCAAGCTCTGAGCCGGCGCGCAGATAGGCCATCGCCTCGCGCACGAATTCGAATTCGGCCTCGAGCGCGGTGGCGTTCTGTTGCTGCTCGAGCGCCTGCGTCGCCCGTCGGCCGGGCGCACTGGTGGTGAAGCGGCTGACGATGTCCTTCAGCCGGTCGAATTCGAGCAGTTCTTCGGCGGGGCGCGACACAATACCTCGAAGTGAATGAAGTTAACGGGGCGACGATGTTCGTCGCATCTTCAATTGTAGCCCGGTTGCCTGTGGGAAATCAGGAAGCCTCGAAATGAGCCGCCAGGTAGGCGGCAGCGTCGGCGGGAGACGATGCCACGTGCACCAGCGGCTCGTCCCGCTCGCCCCACCGCGAGGGATGGCCCAGCTCGACCTCGCGCACCCTCTCAATGATCGGCTGCCAGAAATCTCCGAGTACTGCGAAAGGTCTCCGGGTCATGACGCCCTTATTGAGCATCTCCCAGACGACCGCCAGCTCGACGAGCGTTCCCGTGCCGCCCGGACACGCCACGTAGCCGCGCCCGAGCTTGATGAGCTCGAACAGGCGGTCCTGCCACGTCTTCACGCGGACCTCTTCGTCGACCCACTGGTTGGCCTTCGCCCGGAAGAAATCGGCCGTGACTGCCATCGTTCGCCCGCCGGCCTCCTTCGCCCCGCGCGAGACGGCTTCCATCACGCCGCCGTAACCGCCGCTGCAAACAATCGCGCCTTTCGCGGCGAGTTCCGCGCCGAGCGCGCGGGCCTCGGTGTAGTGGGGGTCTCCGGCGCGCGGCCGGGAGCTGCCGAAAACGGTGACGATCTTCGGCTTTTCGCTCATCTCGTTTTCTTCGAGGGCTGTCGCTTGCCGAGAGTCTCAACCATCGCGGTGGCGATGGCGTCGATCGTGGCCGTGCTGCCGGAGGCGCGCTGCGGATCGTTGTTACAGAAAATTGAGAACTCCAGGTGTTCGCCGCGCAGCGTGGTTGCGTAGCCGGAGAGCGCGCGGTCGTGCTCGATCGTGCCGGTTTTCGCCTGGATCAGTCCCGAAGCCGCGCTGTTTTTCATGCGCTCTTCCAGCGTGCCGTCCACGCCCGCCACCGGCAGCGTCGAAAGAAAATCCTGTCCCCAGGGTTGCTGCGCGGCGTACCGCAACAAAATCACCATGGCGCGCGGAGTCACGAGATCATCGCGCGCGAGCCCGGAGCCGTCCGACAGCACAACGTCTCCATCGGGGATTCCGGCGGCTTCGCCGGAAACCCTCCTCCACCTTCAATCCTGCAGCCGTCGATCCGATGCCCAGCTTCTCGCGTCCCACCGTCCGCAACAGCAGTTCTGCATGGAGATTGTTGCTGGCCTTATTCGTGACGCGCACAATTTCGAGAAGCGGCGGAGAGAGATGCTCCGCGAAAACCAGCGCATTGGAATCGGGCGGCGGAGGAAACGGGTCGGGAATGATCGGCTCGCCGGAGGCCGCGTTCTGCGGTGGCGGCGAATGCCGCACCCGGGTTCCACCGGTTACACGCACGCCGCGTGCCTCGAGCAACTGCTTGAGCGTGCGCGCGGCAGTTTCGCTCGGCTCCGTCATGGCGAGATCGAGCTTGATGGGCGACATGTTCCATCGCGATCGTGCCGCGCAGCAGGAGAAAATTCGGTCCCGGCTGGCGAACGACGGCGAAATTCGGGGATTCGCCTGCTGCGACAGTTGTGATTTCGTATCCGAATGTATCGAGTGCCGCCCGCGGTTCGGTTGTAATCGTCGCCGGATCGCCCACGCGCCCTCCGGGCTGCACCTCGATCGAAACCGTGTTGTCGTTGAACGCGATGGCGCTCACCGGCGCACCGAATTCGAAAAAGAGATCGCCCGCGTTCCATCCCGCCGGATATGGGTCGTACGGGAAGTAGCTGTCGTCGGCGACGATATCTCCATCCACCTCGCGCAGACCCTTGGCGACCGCCGCGTCCGCCATTTCGGCGAGAACCTTTTCGGTGGGGCCCTCGCGCTCCATCTTCGCGGAATACGGAAATTTGCGATTCGAGAGGTCGGGATCTCCGCGCCCGGTGAGCACCAAATCGCCTGCCAGCCGCCCGTCGCTTCCGAGAGATCCGTGCGATTCGAGCGTCGTGCGAAACTGGTAGTCGCGGCCCAGCGTGGCCAGCGCCAGCGCGGTCGCGAAAACCTTCGCATTCGACGCCGGCGCGAAAAAATGGTCCGCGTTCAGCGCGTAACAGCGTTTCGCCGGTGTCGCGATCCTCCACCAGGATGCCCCAGAACGCCCTCTGCGCATGCGCCTCGGCCAGCGCCGTGTCCACGCGCGCCCGAAAACGCGCCACATCGGGCCTTTGCTTTGGATGGGAGGGTTGCTGCCCGGTGACCGCCTGCCCGCAAAGAAGAGAGGCCGCCAGCCACAGGATTGTGCCGCGCGTTCGGATCGTGCAATCGAAGGCTTTCAAGGCTTCCGATTATATTGCAATCCGCCGTAAGCCGCGCGCGGGACCGGCGGCCGGCGGCGGATAAGGTTGCGTCGCGCCGCTGAAAACCCCTATCATGGGACCTCAGTGATTAGCTCTTATAGGAGGCACCCCATGAACAAGATAGTTTCGTCCCTACTCGCGATTGCGCTTACGGGCCTGCCGTTTCTTCTGGCACCCGCGCCTGCCCGCGCGGATGACAAATCCCATGACGAAGATCGGCTTGACAATGCCGGCCAGGTTTTCAAGGAGATCCTGAACATCCCGGACGACATTCCGCAGAGCTTGCTCGACAAGGCGGATTGCGTCATCGTGATCCCTTCCGTGCTCAAAGCTGCCTTCATCGTTGGCGGCAGTTACGGCCGCGGCGCGATGACCTGCCGCAGCGGAGAGACTTTTCAAGGTCCCTGGGCCGCGCCGACGATGATGGCGCTCGAGGGCGGCAGCTTTGGATTCCAGCTCGGCGGCCAGGCCACTGACTTCGTCCTGCTCGTGATGAACCAGGAGGGCGCGCGATCCATTCTCAGCAGCAAGGTGAAGCTGGGCGCGGACGCGTCCGCCGCCGCCGGACCCAAGGGACGCGACGCCGAAGCCGATACGGACGCGGCCCTGCGCGCCGAAGTGCTGACCTACTCCCGCGCTCGCGGCTTGTTCGCGGGTATTTCGCTCGAGGGATCGACGCTGCGGCCAGACAACGACGCGAACGAGCGAATCTACGGCCAGAAGATTCCCGCGAAGGATATCGCGCTGCACGGCGCCGTCCCGGTTCCGCCTTCCGCGAAACTGCTCATCGACACGCTCAACACACACAGCCCCAAGAATCTTTCGAAATAACGCCCGCGCGGCGCTCGCCCCGAAGGGTGGATCTCTTCAGGGTGGTGCATCGCTCTGGCATTTGCATTCCGCAAGCCTTTCCAAATTCCCGTTGACCGCTGCTCAAGTATGACTTATAGTCAAGTTCGGTTGGAGGTCATACAGAGGAACTGCACCATGGCATCTCCTATTCCCGCCGCCCGGCGCGCAGCCCCTTCGCCCGAAGGCCGCCGCGAACGTCGCCGCACTGAAATCCGCGAGCGCCTCTTCCGCTCCGCGCTCCAGCTTTTCGCCGAACGCGGCTATCTCGAGACCACCGTCGAGGACATCACCGAAGCGGCCGACCTCGGCAAAGGCACCTTCTTCAATTATTTCCCGACGAAAGAGCACGTGCTGGCTACGTTCGGGGCCGAGCGCATCGCCGTTGTCGAGCGGGCTCTCGAAGAAGCGAAAAAGGGTCCGGTGCTTCCCGTACTGAAGCGGCTTGCCTGTGACTTGGCCGGCCAGTCGGCGGAGAGCGCGGCCCTCCTTCGCGCGATCTACGCCGCTCACGCGTCGTGTGAGCCGGTCCGCGCCGAGCTTCACAAACGATTGCAGACGGCCCGCCGATTGATGACCGGGATTTTCACGCTGGCGCAGAACCGGGGCGAGGTCCGCCGCGATATCCCCGCAGCCGAGCTGGCGCGCTTGACGCAGATTGTTCTGCTCGGGGTCACCCTCGCCTGGGCCATGAATCCCGATTCTTCGTTGCACGGCACCACGGCGGAGGTTTGGGACCTGTTCAGCCCTGGTCTTCAGGCCGATGAGAAGAGCAGAAATGCGAGGAGCCGCCGGAGCGCCAGGACATGATTCGGCGCCGCGATCGCCGGGTTTGTGCCGGAAGCCCTGAGTCCTCCTTGGCTCGTGTTTCATCCAAGCTCAGACGGCCCGAAGGAGGGAATTCATTGATCGGCCGATTCGCAATCTCATGTGCCGCCCTGGCGATCGTCCTGCCGCTAGCGGCCGGATCTGCGCGGGCGCAGGCGGGGCCTTCGCCAGGTTCGGTTTCCGGAGCGCCGGCGCCTCCGCAAGGTGTCCTTTTCGGCAGCGTCCCGGAAAAGCTGGTTCCGGGAGTCCTTCAGATATCGTTGCAAGACGCCGTCCAGCGTGGCCTGAAGCAGAATCTGGGCCTGCTGTTATCTGGCGAAGACGTTCGCGCGGCGCACGGCGAGCGCTGGAAAAAATTGAGCGCCCTGTTGCCGGACGTTACCACGTCTTCTTATGTCCAGGGTGCCCAGGTCGATCTCGCGGAGTTCGGTTTTAGCTTCAAGTTTCCGGGCATCACGATTCCCTCCGTGGTCGGGCCGTTCGGCTACTTTGATTCGCGCGCGTATGTGACCCAATCGATCCTCGATTGGAAGGCCATCAATGATGCTCGCTCGGCGTCCCAGAGCGAGAAGTCCGCGCAATACACCTACAAGGACACTCGCGATCTTGTCATCCTGGCCGTCGGCTACACCTACCTGCAGGCGATCGCAGACGAAGCCCGGATCGAAACCGCGGATGCGCAGGTGAAAACCGCGCAGACGCTTTACAACCAGGCCTCGGATCAGGTGAAGGCGGGCACCTCTCCGGCCATCGACGCTCTTCGCGCGGAAGTGGAGCTCAAATCGCGCCAGCAAGGGTTCATTCAGGCGAAGAATGATTTCGCAATCGAAAAGCTGACCCTGGCGCGCGTGATCGGGCTGGCGCCCGGGCAGGAATTCGAGCTGACCGACAAATCGCCGTACCAGCCGTTTGCGGGACTCACGGTGGATGAAGCGCTCCAGCGCGCCTACGCCTCGCGCTCGGACTTTCAGGCCGCGCTCGCCGACGTTCGCGCCGCCGAGTATGGACGAAAATCCGCCCAGGCCGGCTATCTGCCCTCGCTCTCCTTCAACGCGGATTACGGTTTGGCGGGAACCGAGGAGGGCCTCAACACCCACGGAGTGATGGACGTGCGCGGGACGTTGACCATCCCGATCTTTCAGGGCGGCAAGGTCCACGGCGACGTCCTCGAGGCGAGCGCCCGGCTGGAACAAAGCCGCCAGCGTCTCGAGAATTTGCGCGGACAAATTGACGACGATGTTCGCACCGCGCTGCTCAACCTCCAGTCCGCGGAAGAACTGGTTGCCGTCGCGCAGAGCAATGTCGATCTCGCCGAGCAGACGCTGACACAGTCGCGCGATCGCTTCGCCGCGGGCGTCACCGATACCGTCGAAGTCGTGCAGGCGCAGGAAGCCGTCGCCAGCGCCCACGAAAGCTACATCTCGAGCCTCTACTCCGATAACTACGCAAAGATTTCTCTGGCCCGCGCCCTGGGCCTGGCCGAAGAGGGCGTCAAAGAATACTTCAAAGGAAAATAACCATGGCACAGAGAACCGAAGTCGAAACCTCGACCAATCCGCCCGCGGAGACTTCCTCTGCCGCTGAAACGCGCTCGGCGTCCCCTCCGCCCGAGTATCACCGGCCGGGTTTCTTCCGGGCGAATCCTCGCGCGCGCCTTCTCCTCGTCATCGCTGCGATCGTGCTCTTGATCGGCGGCATTTTTGCCTGGCGCTATTTTTCGAGCTACGAATCGACCGACGACGCGCAGGTGGACGGCCATCTGATGCCCCTCAGCGCCCGCATTTCCGGCTACGTTTCCAAGGTCAACGTTGACGATAACCAGTACGTGCAGGCCGGCGCCGTGCTCGTCGAAATCGATCCGCGCGATTATCAGACTGCCCTGGACCAGGCTCGCGCCAATCTCGCCAGCGCCCAGGCCACCGCTCGGTCGCTGAATATCGACGTCCCGGTCGCGTCGGTGAGCACCACAAGCCAGGTGTCTTCATCCGAAGCCGACGTCCAGGATTCGCAGGCCGGAATCGCCGCCGCTCGCCAGCAGTTGGATGCCGCCCAGGCGCAGCTCTCGCAAGCGCAAGCCAACAACCAGAAAGCCCAAAACGACCTCGTGCGTTACAAAGAGCTTGTCGATAAGCAGGAGATTTCCCAGCAGCTGTACGATCAGGCAGTAGCCGCCGCGGCTTCCGGCGTCGCAAGTGTGGCTGCGGCGCGCGCCAACGCCTCCGCAGCTGAGCAACAGGTCACGCAGGCCCATGCGCGTCTCGCGCAAGCTCAGGCGGGTTTTCGCTCTTCGCAGACGGGCCCTCAGCAAGTCGCGTCCACGCGGGCTCGCGCTCTTTCCGCCGAAGCGGACGTGCAGGAGAAGCAGGCCCTGCTCGAACAAGCTGAGCTGAACATGCAATACACGAGGCTCGTCGCGCCTGTCGACGGCATCGTGACGAAGAGCGTTGAAGTCGGCATGAACGTCCAGCCCGGTCAGCAACTGCTTACCATCGTCCCTCTCAACGACGTTTGGGTGACGGCGGATTTTAAGGAAACTCAATTGAAGGAAATGCGCCCCGGACAGCGTGCGGAGATCAAAGTGGACGCGAATGGCCGCAGCTACAAAGGCCACGTGGACAGCGTCGCTAGCTCGAGCGGTGCGCGCCTGAGCCTGTTGCCTCCGGAAAACGCGACCGGGAACTACGTAAAAGTCGTTCAGCGCGTGCCGGTGAAGATCGTCCTCGATCCGGGAGAGGACTCCGACCACTACCTTCGGCTTGGAATGTCCGTCGAGCCCAAAGTGTTCCTGAAGTAGGGGCTCCGGTGAGTGCAGAGGCTGCAACCGCATCTCTTCCCGCCGCTCCTGCCGCAGTCTGGCAGCCGAAGTTCAATCCGTGGCTGATTGCGGTTGTGGTGGCCCTTGCCGCGTTCATGGAGGTGCTCGATACCAGCATCGCCAACGTGGCTCTGCCCTACATGGCCGGGAATCTAGGAGTCAGCAATGACGAGAGCACCTGGGTGCTCACTTCCTATCTTGTTTCCAATGCCATCGTCCTGCCCATCAGCGGGTGGCTCGTCCGAGTTGTGGGCCGCAAGCGGCTTTTCATGCTGTGTCTTAGCGTCTTCACCATTAGCTCGCTTCTGTGCGGCCTGGCCCCGAGCCTCGAAGCCTTGATTCTATTTCGGATTTTGCAAGGCGCGGGGGGCGGCGGACTTCAACCTCTGGCGCAATCCATCCTTGCCGATTCGTTTCCGCCCGAAAAGCGAGGCATCGCGTTCGCCGTTTACGGAATTACAGTTATCGTTGCGCCGACGGTCGGGCCCACCTTAGGCGGCTGGATTACGGATAGCTACTCCTGGCGATGGATTTTCTTCATCAATCTTCCGGTCGGTATTCTGACTCTGCTGCTGGTCCTTCGATTTGTGGAAGATCCGCCGTGGGCCAAGCGCATCAGGGACGCTCTCGCGCAAATCGATTACATCGGCATAGGGCTGCTCACCGTCGGTGTCGGCGCGTTGCAGGTGATGCTGGACAAGGGTCAAGAGGATGACTGGTTCGGCTCGCGTTTCATTCTGACATTTTTCATCCTGGCCGTCACAGGCCTGCTCAGTCTCCTTGTTTGGGAATGGTGGTTTTCAAAGAGCCCGGTGGTTGATGTCCGCTTGTATAAGAACCTTAACTTCCTGGGTGCCAATCTCATGATGTTCACCCTGGGCGTAATTTACTTTTCCAGTCTCGTCATCATGCCCCAGTTTCTTCAGACCCTCATGGGCTATACCGCGGAAACATCTGGCTTGGTGCTTTCCGGCGGCTCGATCGTCTTGCTGTTCACGATGCCGTTGATTGGCGTGCTCTCCTCCAAGTTTCAGGCGCGCCACCTCATCGCGGTTGGCTGGCTCAGTATTGCAGCGGGTCTCTACTATTCCGCTTTGCATCTCGATCTCGACATCAGCTTCGGGGTAGCGAACCTGGTGCGCGTGGTACAGGTGATCGGGCTGCCGTTCTTGTTCGTTCCGATCAACCTCGCATCGTTCGTGGGCCTGCCGGCGGAAAAGAGCAGCAGCGTATCCGGATTGATCAATTTCATGCGAAACATCGGCAGCAGCGTCGGCACCTCGCTTGTCACCACGGTCATTGCCCGCCGAGCCCAACGGCATCAGCAGGACCTGGTTGCGAATGTCACGGGGGGAGCCACGATTCTCCACAACGCGGTGACGAGCCTTGCTGCCCACCTCACGGCGTCGGGCGTGGACGCCGTGCGAGCTATGAAGCAGGCTGACGCTCTGGTCTATCAGTCCGTCATCCGGCAGTCGACCCTTTTGGCCTATGTGGATACGTATGTGATTTTGGCCGTCGGAGCTTTCATCATGTTTCTTCTTTCCTTCGCCCTCAGGAAGAATGAAGTCGGCGCCCGCCGGGTGGCAATCGAGTAGCGGCGGCCTCGCGTCGTATGGTAGGCTCGCAGCCGAAGGGTGGGACTCAGGCCCGAACCACGCCTCCGGGAGAAGTCTCCATGATTCGAGTGCTTACCATCGAGCGCGAATACGGCAGCGGCGGCTCGGAAATTGCCGCGGGTCTCGCAAAACGCTTGGGCTGGAAGCTCTGGGATCAGGCGCTTACCACTGAAATCGCGCGGCTCATGGAGTGCGATTGTCGCGTGGTCGAAGAACGCGAAGAAAAGCGTGACCCCCTGTTCCACCGCCTCATGATGTCCTTCATGCGCGGCAGCCACGAAGGCAGCCTGAATGCTCCCCGCCTGAAAATGGCAGACGCCGATTGCGTCCGCGAAGTCGGCGAGCGCGTCGTAAAGGACGCGGCTGCGCGCGGCGAGTGCGTGATCGTGGGCCGCGGCTCTACGTACTATCTCCAGAATCGCCCCGATGCGTTCCATGTGTTCATCTATGCTCCGTTCGCGGAGAAGGTCCAGCGGCTGATGCGGCGTGGGAAAAGCAAGGACGATGCGGTTCAACTGGCGGAGAATGTAGATCACGAGCGCTCAGCCTTCATCAAGAAATACTTTGGGATCGACTGGCCCAGGCGCCACTACTTCCAGATGATGGTGAACTCCTCGATCGGCGAGGAAGAAGCCGTCGAAATGATTCTCAATGCGATGGAGTTGCACCAGAAGGGCCACCACGCCAAGCATCCCACCAGCGCCACCGCATAGCACTCTCCGTTCTGAATTTCTTAGGGCGTCGTATCTGCTTGCCAGGGTGGACGGGCGGGGCTTCAGCCCCGCCAAAAAAAGACCCCGCGCAGCGCGATTCCATTGCGCAGTTTCACCCGCAGCAGGTGCTCTCTTCGACTTGCCCTTCGCGCGCTCTTTCCGTAGGCTGATGGTTTGCGTAATCCTGGTTTTCGCGTGAAGAGAGGTTCTGGATGACCTGTTCAATTTGCGGGAAGCGCCCGCCGAAACGCTTTTGTCCCGCGAAGGGCGAAAAAATCTGCGCCGTTTGCTGCGGCCGCGAGCGCGAAGTCACCATCGACTGCCTGCCGGATTGCCCGCATCTGATCGCAGCTCATCGCTACGAATCCGAGCATCGCAAGCCGGCCTCCGGCGAGGATCTGCCCTACCGCGACATCAGCGTTCAGGTCGATTTCGTCTACGAGCGATGGCCCGTGATCGCCGGCGTTGCGACCACCGTTCTCGGCTTCCAGATGCAGAACAGGGAACTCACCGACGGCGCCGCCTTTGCGGCGATCGAAGCCCTCGCCGAGACGTATCGCACGCTCGGCACGGGCATCTACTACGAACGCCCGCCGGACGCGCCCCTGGCCCGGGCCCTCTACGGCCAGATCAATCAGTTCCTGCACGATTTCCGGAAGAGTGAAGCCGGACGCGCGAGCTTCGCCGCGCTGAAGGACTCGGATGTGTTCCACCTGCTGGTTTTTCTTCTGCGCGTCGGCAGGCAGGAAACCAACGGCCGTCCGCGCTCCCGCGCATTCCTCGATTTCCTGCGCGTCCGCTTTCCGCTTCCCGCGGAGGCGGCGAAAGAAGCCTCGCGCATCATCGTGCCCTAGAGCCGGTGCGCTCAGTTTGCTTCGATTTTGAAATTGGGATTCTGGATCACGCCCAGAATGTTTCCGAACGGATCGTGAACGGCTCCGACCACCACTCCTTCGCCCACGTCTTGCACCGCTTCCTGCGCGGTCGCTCCGAGATCGAGCAGCCGTTGGTAGGCTGCCCGCGCATCCTTGACACCCCAATACGCGATTCCGGCTGCCGCGCGTTTCGCGCCTGCATCCGGCTCGGGCACAAGCCCCAGTTCGTAGCCGCCTACCTTGAAGCCGGCGTAAAACGGCTGATCAAAATACGGCTGTATCCCCAGAACGCTGCTGTACCAGCTTTTGGCTTTGTCGAGGTCTTGCACCTGGTACACGACGGTTCTTAATCCGAGGAACATGAATCGTCTCCTTGGTGGCCTGCGCCGTGCCGGATCCCGCCGCCGAAATCGGAGGGCGCCCGGCGAGAAATGCTCCGAGACACAGCAGCGCGAAAAGCATTGTAACGCCGGATACGGTTTTCAACTTCACGCCTCGTGGCGGTTTGCTCTCGGTGGCTGCGGCAGCGCTCGCGGGATTCGGCGCTACCGGCTTCGCGCTTCTACGACGCGTCTTTCGGCGTTTCACGTTTGGCACGGTTGTTCTCCATTCTTCAAATCGAGCTGCATCTGCGGCGAACGCCAGACTCGGCCCGGCGTCTCCACAGGGTTGTAGGGGCGCGATCTGATGCCGTATTTCCGCCGCAGATTCTCTACGCGAGCCGCGATCTCTCTCCGGTATTCCTCCGGCGCGTTCCCGTATCCCCGGAACCAATCCTGATACTGTCGCGCCAGCTTTGGAAACTTCTCTTCGAGGAACGTCATGAACGACTTCCACGAGGTCGGCATCAGGAAGACCACGGCCGCCCCGATCCACTGCGCGCCCGCGTCGCGCGCGGCCCGCACCAGCGCGTCGAGATCGGCCTCGCGATCGGTAAGGCCGGGCAGGATCGGCATCGCATTCACTCCCACGGCGATGCCCGCCTCGCGCAACTTCCGCACGGCTGCGAGCCGCAGGTCCGGCCGCGGCGCTCGTGGCTCGAGCAGCCGCGCCAGGCGCGTTCGCAGCGTGGTGACCGTCATGTGGATGGTGATCGACGACCGCTCCGAGATTCGCCGCAGCAGCTCGATGTCGCGTACCACCTGATCCGACTTCGTCGTGATCGAAAGGCTCAGCCCCTCGCGCGCCGCCATTTTCTCTAGAATCGCGCGCGTCGTGCCGAATCCGCGCTCCGCCGGCTGATAGGGATCGGTCGCCGTGCCGATGGCGATGTGCTCTCCCCAGATCGCCTCCCGCGAAAGGTCCCGCTCCACGAGCGGACCCGCGTCCTTCTTCACGTAGATTTTCGACTCGAAGTCCGCGCCGTCTAGCTCCATGTACTCGTGCGTGTACCGCGCGTAGCAGTAGCGGCAGCCGAATTCGCACCCGCGATAGGGATTCACGGTCCAGCGAAACGGCACCCGCTCGGAGTGGCACTCGTTCAGGATCGATTTGACGGGCAGCAGGAAATACTCCGTCCCGCGCTTGGCTTCCGCGCGAGGGGAGGATGCGGCGAGGCGCGCAATGCCGACCAGTTCCGTCGCGGGCTTCTCACTCCGGGCAGGTGTCGGAGGGGGCGCGGAAGCACCGTTCGGGGACTCACAAGTGCCGTGGCAAGCGGCTGTGGGGAATAGGGTGAGACTGGTCTCTTTCGCGCGAGCCGGCCTCCGCCGAAGCGTCGCCGGGTTCGCTCGAAGTATGGGAGAAGTGGCCATTGGTAGCCTCGCCGCACCGGTACAATATATTCGCCTTTTATTCGCCATGTCAAGCACTATTCTTCGCTTTTGATTCGCCTGTACCGCGGTACAGCCTCAGGCTTGGAACCCGGTCGTGGCCCTGCTCAATACTGTTCACCCTGCCACCGATACACTGCAAGAAGCCCAGGGAGACCGTTGTGGACCAGGTAGGCATCCTGATCGTGGACGACGACATCACCAGCCAGCGTGCGCTCAAACACATCCTTGATTCCGAAGGCTGGCGCGTCCGGATCGTTCCCCTGGCCTCGCAAGGCTTGGCGGAATTGGCCACTGGCAATTGGAATCTAGTCATCGTCAATGTGGCAGTGGCCGAAACGCGCGGCCCTCTATTTGCCACCCTCCGGGAGCTGGCTCGTGCGGAAGCTACGCCGGAGGGAGCAGCTGACTGCCCGGAAGCACATTCGCGTCCTGTTTCTGGTGCCACTGCACCTGGCCAATGCCGTCCAGCCGATGCTCGAAGGGGAGGGCCTTCCTTACTCCCCCAAGCCCTATCATCTCCATGACTTCCTCGAGAAGGTGAGCGAACTTCTGGTCGAGGCTGGCGCGATCGCGGAACCCATCCGGAGCATAGGCGGCTTCGCCGCAGGGAGAAGGCGCCGCCGGGACGCAAGCTCCTCGCGCCACGCGCGCGACGGCGCAATGTTCGCCTCCCGCGAGGACTATCAAATGACCGAAGAAGAGATGCTCGAATTCGAGCGTACGGAAGAAGAAGAGCAGCGCAAGAGGCGCCAGAAAGAGAAGGTCCCAGGTTCCGGCCTGGCGTAGCACGCACTTCCGACGAAAATTGGCAAAATAAGGGCCGTTTAGACGCGCCTAAGTGGCCAAAATTGTCACCACCTCGGAAGGATTTATTGCCCCGAATTCGAGCGAATTTCCTGGAAAAATCAGGGAGGCGGATGCTCGTCGCTTCTCGCTAAGGCGTGAAGCAGCCTCGAAAAACCCTGCAAGGAATCTCCCCTCGTTCGTTCTCACCATGAACGCGCCCGGTAGGCGGCGTCCGATCCCGCCGGCGGCGAAGGAGGGAACATGCGGATAAACCGGAGGAACACGCTTTCGATTCTGTCTGCGGCCATTTTGATTTTCGCGGGAGCGGCGGTCCTGAAGCCCGATTTCGGGCGCGCCATTAACGCTTCGGCCGGGCGGACCACCCAGCCTGCGCCCCAGAACTGGCGGCTCGCCTTGCCCATTACCTACGGAAGCCTCACCATCTTTCCCGTTATCTCGGCGCAGGACGCCGACACCAGTGAATTCGAAACCCTCGACGAAGCGCTGACTTCCGGCGACGCGATTGTCAGCGAGCAGGGCGCGTATCTCCATCGCACGCGCGATGGCTCGGCTGTGCCGATGATTTCCACGGGCTCGCAGGTCAATCAGCTCGTCTTCGTCAATCGCGGCAAGCGACCGCTCGTGCTTCTCGCCGGTGAAGTCGTCTCCGGTGGAAAGCAGGACCGCATTATCGGCAAGGACCGCATCGTGCCCGTCGGCGCGCCGCCCCTGCCGCTCGATGTCTTCTGCGTCGAGCACGGCCGCTGGACCGGCGGTTCGGACCAGTTCGTTGCCGCCGAGACGATGGTCCATCCGAGCGTCCGCGAAAAGGCCGCCGTCGAGCAGGACCAGGTTCAGGTATGGGCTGCCGTGCGCGGCGAGGCAAAGCCTGTCGGCCAAAGCGAATCGGTCACCGTCGAAAGCCAGGCCGCAGTCGGCGTCGCGGGTGGAGCGGTCGCCGCTGCTCCGGTTTCGCCGTTGGCGCTCCAGAGGGTGATTACCTCGGAGGCGCCGACGCAGTCGTATCGGAAGATCTATCAGTCGCCCGCGGTCAGCACTTCCGTAGAAAGTTTCACGGACGAAATCCAGCGGCGCTTCGATCGCGCCACGTCAGGCCTGAAAGGCGAGCGCGTCGTCGGCGTGGTCGTTGCTTTTGGCGACGACGTCGCCTGGAGCGACATCTTCGCTTCGTCGCGGCTCTTCGAAACCTACTGGCCGAAGCTGTTGCGCAGCTACGTTGTCGAGGCGCTCACTCGGCCGGCCGTCCGCGAGACCGCTTCGCTCGACGATGCCCGCGATTTCCTGCGTCCCGCTACCGGTCATCTCCGCGAAGAGACGGAGCCCGGTGTGTATCGCTGGAGCCAGCAGTCCGTGGGTCACCTGACCGAGATCGAACTCGACGCTCTCGCTCCCCGGCCGCTCACGCTTCACTGGCTCCGCGTGGCAATCCGATGACGATCCAATGAGGATCGTCATCCTGCTTGCCCTGAGCCTGCTCGCGGCCGAAGGGAACGGGTCCGCCGCGGCGGACGAGCGAAGGATCTTTCTTCGCTATGCCGCGACGTCGACGATGCAACCCGCCGGGTGCCCCATCCTTCGCGCGTTCCTTTTTTTCTCGCGCGAAGGGTGGGTTCTTCGCGCAGCGGGATGCTGAAGGGGTGTTTCTAGGGGATCGGAGCTTCAGCTCCGACATACGAAGTCGGCGCGCAGCGCCTTCCGATGCGCTGTTCCCATCGCAGCAAGTATTCCTGCCGTGGCGGTGCTGTCTGGGACCCCATGTCCGTCACCGCCGCTAGTTCGATCCACCGTGCCACCGCCTTACTTGGCTCCGATCCGGCGTGCCGGCAAGAAGCTGCGCGACGCTCTGCTTGAACACGGGATGCTCCACCTCCGGAGCGATCTCCGCCAGCGGCACCAGTACGAACCGCCGCTCCGCCATCCTCGGATGAGGAATCTCCAGTTCCGGCGTGTGCAGTGCGCTCGACCCGAAAAGCAGAATGTCCAGGTCGATCGTCCGCGGCTCTTTCGGTCCTTCCGCAGCAGGTTCCCGGCGCCGGCCGAGCGATCGCTCGATCGCGAGCAGCGCGCTCATCAGTTGTCGCGGCATCATGTCGGTTTCCGCCTCGACCACGCAGTTCAAAAACCAGCTCCCGCCGCGCACATCCACCGGCTCCGTCTCGTAAAGCGACGACTGCCGCTTCACGCGCACGCCTCGCGCGCCCAGCGCCTCGATCGCCCGCGCGATATTCCCCGCGCGGTCTCCCATATTCGACCCCAGCGACAAGTAGACGGTCTTCATCGGCGAGCGGACATTTTAGTCTTGCACCCGCACGCATGCCAGTTGACAGTTAGCAATCCAGACTCCAGGGAATTGTGAGGCGGTTCGTCGGAATCTCCGCGGGAATCGCGGTGGGTTTGATCTTGACTGCCGTGTGGCCCGAGGCTGAGCCGGTGGCAGCCTGAAACAACCTCTTCGCTTAGCTCTTCGACGGCGGCACTACAACACGCGGCGTGTAGGCGCTAATGACGGGAGGTTTAGGTTTTTCCTTCTTCTTTTTCTTGACTTCGCGTCTGTGTGCGTCCTTGTTTCCCATGCCCAATAGCTTGCCACAGGTTGCCGATCGAGGATAGGGCTTCGAACGTCAAACCGCGCCCGGCCAGCCTGGGAGTAACTAACCCGAAAAGATGAATCTCAAGAGTGTCCACAATCGGACAGATTCCTTCCCCCTTTTCGCGCTAAGAATAGACTGTCGGTTCATTCGCAAGCGGACGCCTGTCCGCCCATACGACTCTCGCGGCACGACGCGCGAGACAAGAGGGAATGATGGACGCACGATGGGTCGTCGAGAAACGCTATGAAATGGTGGCCGTGATTGTCTATTCCATTGTGGGCTTGGCCGTCGTAGCTGGCCTGGTTACATTTGTAAACTACGCCATGTATTCCAACGCGGGCGGGAAATGACTGGATCGGGTTTCAAGATGGGCGCCTCGGGCGCTGCTTTGCCGAGATCGACCGGATCACCAGCTTCCGCTTCTGCTTGGGGTCCATCCGCACCCTTGCGCGGGAAAATCTCGCGTCGGACGGCCTCTCGCTTGGCCCGAAACCAAATACCAGCGAATTGTAATTGTCGTAGACGAACTCGATGGCATTCGGCAGGCGCTTGCGCATCTTCGCAAGCGCCGCTCGCGCCAGCTTTTCGATCTCCGGATCGAACTTCGCCAGAAACGAATCCAGTTGTCGTTGAGGAGTCATCGCGCGTTCACAGCTTCACCGCGCGCCGACTAAAACAGGCCCGGCTGGCGGCGAGGCTCTTCCATGCCGAAATGCTTGTAGGCGAGCGCGGTGGCGACGCGTCCGCGCGGCGTGCGGTCGAGCAGGCCGAGCTGCATCAGGTACGGCTCGTAGATTTCCTCGATGGCGTCTTCTTCCTCACTCAGCGACGCGGCGAGCGTATTGACGCCCACCGGCCCGCCCGAATATTTCTGAATGATCGTCAGCAGCAGGTTGCGGTCCACGTCGTCGAGGCCGTGCTCGTCCACGCCCAGCATCTTCAGCGCGTCGCGCGCCACTCCGAGTGTGATGTGTCCCTTCGCGCGCACTTCCGCGTAGTCGCGGACGCGCCGCAGCAGCCGGTTTGCCACGCGCGGCGTGCCGCGGCTGCGCCGGGCGATTTCGCTCGCGCCGTCCTTGTCGATCGTGATGCCCAGAATCTTCGCGGATCGCGCGATGATTCGCTCCAAATCCTCCGCCGTGTAGAAATCCAGCCGGTGGACGATCCCGAACCGCGACCGTAGCGGCGCCATGATCAGCCCCGCGCGCGTCGTCGCGCCAATCAGCGTGAACCGGTTCAATTGATACGGATGCACGCGCGCCCCCGGCCCCTGGCCGATGATCAGGTCCACGCGAAAATCCTCCATCGCCGGATAGAGAATTTCTTCGAGCGCGGGTTGCAGCCGATGGATTTCGTCGAGAAAGAAAAAATCGCGCGGATCGAGCGAGGTCAGCACCGCCGTCATATCGCCCTTCTTTTCGAGCAGCGGCCCCGAGCTGATCTTGATCGACGAGCCCATTTCGTTCGCCAGAATCTGCGCGAGCGTGGTTTTGCCCAGTCCCGGCGGACCGTAAAGCAGCACGTGATCGAGCGCCTCGCCGCGCGCCCGCGCCGCCTCCACCGCGATCTGCAAATTCTCTTTCACGCGGTCCTGCCCGATGTAGTCGCCGAAACTCGCCGGGCGGACGCTCGCCTCGATGCGCGCGTCCTCGTCGAACGCCTTCCCCGAAACGATTCGATTTTTCCCTTCCGGCATTCTCCGCGCTTCCGGCATTTTACGACTCCCCGCCCGCGTGCGCTCTCTTCTGCATCGAAGAGCTCCCCAGAATTTGGAGCGAAGCGCGCAGCAGGCTCTCGAAGTCGGCGCCGCTCGCGCCCCGCGACTTCTCGACGGCCTTCTCGACCGACCGCGGGTCGTAGCCGAGATTCACGAGCGCCGAAGCGACGTCGGCCTCGAGCTGCGACCCTGTCGCCGGTTTTCCTGCCCCGGCGACGTCCACCACGGCGAGCTTATCGCGCAGTTCGACGACGATTCGTTCCGCCGTCTTTCGTCCCACGCCCGGAATGCGCACCAGTTGCACGAGATCCCCTTTGCGAATCGCCGGGACCAGTTCCTCGATGCCCATTCCCGAAAGAATTTTCAGCGCGAGAGCCGGCCCGACGCCGGAAGCGGAAATCAGCAGCTCGAAGCACTGCTTTTCGCGGGCGGTCAGAAAGCCGTAAAGCGAAAACTGGTCCTCGCGCACGTGCGTGTGGATCAGGAGCGTGGTTTCCTCGTGCAGCGCGCCGAGCACCGCGAACGTCGACAGCGGAATCTGCACCTGATAGCCCACGCCGCCGACGTCGAGCAGGATCTGGTTCGGGCGCTTTTCGGTGAGCTTGCCGCGGAGCGAGCCAATCATGTCCAGCGATTATTGATTAGCGCCGCGAGAGTGTCAAACGAACAGCACGCCGGTGGCCGTGCGATGTTCCATGACAAATTTCGTCCGTACGGAATTCCAAATTGTCGCTATATGAAAATTCGTACATCGTGGAATTCATCGCTAATTTCGGATAGCCGGCGAAATTCGAATCGCTTAGAACATTTCGCGGACGCTTGTAGTGATGATTCGAACAATTTATTCACCGCGTGCGTATCTCTGCTTTCCGAGCGAATGCTGCGCCGTCTAATCGCAGTGCACGCCGGAAAATTCGATTCCAGGAGGAATCAAACCATGTCCCGACGTCCGCTGAGTTTTGTGCTGTCCGTTCTCGTCGCGCTGGCGGTGGCGATGCCCATTGCGGCTCGCGGCGCCTATGCGAAGGACTCGAAAGTAACCACGACCGTTGATCTTTTCAACGCCGCCACATTGGGCGGCAAACAGATCCAGCCGGGAACCTACCGGATCTCGGTGGACGACTCCAAGGTCACGCTCGAACAAAACGGCAAGATGGTCGCCGAAGCTTCGGTGCAATGGAAAGACGAAACCAGCAAGGCGCGCTACACGAACATCGTGACCGAGGCGAACAAGATCACGCAGATCCATTTCAGCGGCAAGATGCGCTACGTCCAGGTCGCGGAGTAGCGCTCCGCGGCGGAGGCGACGCTAACGGCGGGTGCGGTCTCTTCGGACGGCCTCGTCGATCAGCGATTCGAGCTCGCGACGCGTGAGCGTCACGCGCTCGGCTTCGCTGCCGTCGGAGCCGGCCGCGCCCGCGGAGCCCGAGCCGCTCGCAGGTTCCGCGCCGGCGCCGTAACGCAGGCGTGCAGTCTGCAGCTTTTCGACGTCCGCGTTGGAGAGCACGTTCTGCTTGCCGAGAAGCTCCGTCACGAGCGCCACGCGCGCGAAGTGCTCGGTGGTTTCCATGCGCTGGAACGCGGTGAGAAGATCCGGCCCGTAGGTCACGACGCCGTGATTCGCCATCAGAATCGCGTTGTGACCGTGGACGAATGGCTCGATCGCGGCGGTCAGTTCGGAAGTTCCCGGCGTGCCGTAGCGCGCGACAGGGATGCATCCCAATCCAATCACCAGCTCGCACAGAATCGGCTTGTCGAGCGCGATCCCGGCCGCGGCGTAGCCCGTCGCGGTGGTGGGATGCGCGTGGCAGACGGCGTTCACATCCGGCCGGAGCCGGTAGATCAGCAGATGCATGGGAAGCTCGGAGGAAGGCTTGCGCGTTCCGCTCACCCGCTGCCCGGCGAGATCGGTGATGACCATATCCTCGGGCGTCATCATGCCTTTGCTTATGCAGGTGGGAGTCGTGAGGATGCGGTCCGGGCCGAGCCGCACCGACATATTGCCGTCGGTCGAGGCGACGTAGCCGCGTTCATAGATCCAGTGGCCGACGGCGCAAAGATCGCTGCGATGTTCTTCTTCGGTTTTTACAGCCCCGTGCGTTATCGAATCAGGAACCACGTTGGCCTCCGCGGTGGGGACTGGAGCGCGGCGTAGTTTACGCGTAGAAGCCCCGCAATTTCAAGGCCCGAGCTACGCGATCGATGGCGACGATATAGGCGGCGATGCGATTGTCGACATGGTGCGCCTGGGCGTAGAGAACGACCTGATCGAAGCTGTGCTCCATGACGTCCTGGAGACGATCGTTCACTTCACTTTCGCGCCAGAAGAATCCCTGGCGGTCCTGGACCCATTCGAAATAGCTGACCGTGACGCCGCCGGCGTTTCCGAGAATGTCCGGGATGATGAAGATGTTTTTCTGCTCGATGATCGCGTCGGCGTGGGCCGTGGTGGGGCCGTTGGCGCCTTCGCAGAGAATGCGGCAATCCACGCGATGCGCGTTCTGCGACGTGATCTGATTTTCGGTCGCCGCGGGCACGAGGATGTCGCAGGGCCGGAAGAGAATTTCCTGCGAGGACACTTTCTCGCCGGCGGCAAACTCCGGCAGCGGTTTCTGCTTTGCGTAAACCCATTCATAGAGTTTCGAGATATCGAGACCCTTTTCGTCGTAGAGCCCGCCGTGCACGTCGGATACGCCGATGATCTTGTAGCCGGCTTCGTGCATCAACAGAGCGCCTTGCGAGCCGACGTTGCCGAAGCCCTGAATGATGACGCGGCAGGCGTCGCGCTTCATCTTGAGTTTCTGGATCGCCTTGTCGCAGCAGATCATCAGCCCGCGGCCGGTGGCCTCCCTGCGTCCTTGCGAGCCGCCCAAATCGAGAGGCTTGCCGGTGACGACGGCCGTGGTGGCCTGGCGCACGTGCATCGCGTAGGTATCCATCACCCAGGCCATGATCTGTTCGTTCGTGCCGATGTCGGGCGCGGGGATATCGCGCTCGGGCCCGAACCAGTCGGCTAGCGAAGCCGTGTAGCGGCGCGTGACACGCTCGAGTTCGGACTTCGAGAGCTTCGCGGGATCGCAGATCACGCCGCCCTTCGCGCCGCCGAACGGAATGTTGACGACGGCGCATTTCCAGGTCATCCACGCGGCGAGAGCGCGCACCTCGTCGAGCGAAACATTCGGGGCGAAACGGATTCCGCCTTTTCCGGGGCCGCGCACGGTCGAGTGCAAAACGCGGTAGCCCGTGAAGACCTCGATCTGGCCGTTGTCGAGCGCGACCGGGATGTAGACGGTGATTTCCCTTCTCGGGATATTTCATGTAGCGGTAGAGGCCCTGCTCCAGGTTGAGCTTCTGAGCCGCGGTTTCGAAGCGAGCTTCGGCCGATTCGTAGACGTTCAGCTCATCCTGCGCGGGCGCAGGCATAACGTTCACAGGCATGACATTCCCCCCGCCTGCCATTTTACCGTGAATACGCGCGGGTGGTTCACTTGGTGTTCCTTCGCAGGTCATGGCCGGTCATCTCGCGCGGCTCAGGTACGCCGAGGACTCCGAGCAGCGTGGGGGCAATATCGCGCAGCGAGCCGCCCGGCTGCAACTGGGCATGACCGGAACGGCCATCATCGGTGACGAGGATGAAGGGCACGGGATTCGTGGTGTGATAGGTGTGCGGGCCGCCGGTGACGGGATCGATCATGGTTTCGGCGTTGCCGTGGTCGGCGGTGATGATCCAAGCTCCGCCGCGGGGCCGAAGCGCCTGAAAAATTCTGCCGAGGCATTCGTCCACGGTCTCGCAGGCCTTGATCGTCGGTTCGAGCTTGCCCGAATGCCCGACCATGTCCGCGTTGGCGAAGTTCATGATGATGGCGTCGAAATCGCCTTTTTCGACGGCCTTGATGGCCGCGTCCGCGACGCCCGCTGCGGACATTTCGGGCTTCAGGTCGTAGGTCGGAACTTTCGGCGAAGGCACGAGGACGCGCTCCTCGCCGGGAAACGGTTTTTCGACGCCGCCATTGAAGAAATAGGTGACGTGCGCGTATTTCTCCGTTTCGGCGATGCGCAGATTCTTGAAATCGAGGTCGGCGAAGACGTTGGCGAGGATGTGTTCCAGTTTTTCGGGCGCGAGGATGTAGCGCAGCCACGGCCAGGTCTTTTCGTACTGCGTCATGGCGACGTACACGAGATTTTTCGGCCGCGCGGGATCGGCGAACTCCTTGAAGCCGGGCTCGATGAGGGCGCGGGTCATCTGGCGGGCGCGGTCGGCGCGGAAGTTGAAGAAGATCGCTGCATCGTCGTCGTGAATGGGGCCGCGCGGCACGGCGGGTTTCCCAGGCGCGGCCTGCGTGGTGATCACCATGGGAACTACGAATTCGTCCGTGATGCCTCTTCCGTAGCTCCCCTGCATGGCGGCGATCGGATCGCCAAACTTTAATTCCGAATCGCCGTGGACGATCGCGCGGTAGGCCTTTTCGATGCGTTCCCAGCGGTTGTCGCGGTCCATGGCGTAGTAGCGGCCGCTGACGCTCGCGATCTGGCCGACCCCGTATTCGCGCATTTTTTGTTCAAGGGCTCGAAGGTAGTCGATGCCGCTTTGGGGCGGCGTGTCGCGGCCGTCCATGAAGCAGTGGACGAAAACGTTCTGGACTTTGTTCTCGCGCGCCATGCGCAGGAGCGCGAAAAGATGCTGGAGGTGCGAATGGACGCCGCCGTCGCTGACGAGGCCGAGCAAATGCAACTGATGCGAGCGGCCGCGCTCCATGGCTTCGAGAAGCAGCGGCTGGCGGAAGAATTCGCCGCTGGCGATGAGCTGATCGACGCGCGTGATGTCCATTTGAACGATACGGCCGGCGCCGATATTGAGGTGGCCGACTTCGCTATTGCCCATCTGCCCTTCGGGCAGGCCGACGTAGGGACCGGAGGTATGAATCAGCGTGTTCGGGAAATTCTTTCAGCAGGCGGTCGTAATTGGGCTTGCGTGCGAGGGCAATGGCGTTGCCCTTGGTCTCGGCGCGATAGCCCCAGCCATCGAGGACGGTGAGGATGATGGGCTTTGGTCGGTTGCTCATAGGCCGCGTGCGCTTCCCAGAACGGGAATTCGCCTACTCCCGAACAATTCTCGATTAGAGAGCATCGCTGCCCTTTGTTTTCTGTGAGTTAAATAAGATTCTAATTCTTGGATTTCGCGATTAGAAAATTGTAGGCGTGTATTCGGTAAAGAGCTACGGAACTCTCTTTGGCATAGAAAGCGACCCGCCACGTTTTCCCTTCGGCCCTCTCCGAGTTTCGTGTATTCCATCATCACGAATTACGTTAGCAGATGGGACAGGCGTTGCAAGCGGTTGTTGGTGTAAAGAATCGGAGGCAAGATCCACCTCTGGCGTATCATCGGAACGGATATTACGGGCGAGGTGGGACATTGGGAATTGCCAGCTCGAGGGTTAAGTCTAGCAACGCGCGGAGACTCCGATGAGAACCCTCCAGGACACGATCGAGAAGACAGTGCAGGGCCTATCCGAGCAATTTTTCTCGAAGCTTCTCGATGAAAAGATCGAAGCGCAAGGAGTTCGGCTCTCGCAACGCGAACGCAAGTTATTACTGAGGTACGTAAGGAAGGGTGGGGACACATTTCGAATTAGACATTGGAAGTTCTGGGATCGCAAGCGTGTGACGATCGACCTCACCAGCCAAGATGCGGCGCGATTAGAACAGAAGGTGCAGGATTTTGTCGAGAATCGGTTGCCGCCTGTACTCGACGCGATAATCAGTGGCCTCTCGCCCAAGATCGAAGCTAGTTTGAAGCGCAGGTGGGTCAAGGAGTCGCACCTGCAACAACGGGATCTTGACAAATTTGCGAAGAGGCTACGCGTACGCTGGGGGAAAGGGCTGCAACTCCTACGAATGTTGGCGGCGGTCTCGCGGGAACTGGGTGCCAGCATTCATGTGGAAGTCGATAGTGCCCCAGAACCAGGTCGCAAACATCTATTTGACGCGCTATTTCGCCTCCACGCGAGGGCGTGTCAAATTACTGAAGAGGTTATATGTCTCCTAGGATCGGGCTTCGCTGACGGGGCTATGGCAAGGTGGCGGACCCTCCATGAAATCGCGGTGGTCGCGTTGTTTGTTGCCAATCATGGAGAGGACTTGGCGGAGCGCTACGTGTTGCACCAGGTCGTAGAGTCGAAGCGGGGCGCTGCGGAATATGAGAAATGCAGGGAACGTCTCGGTTATGAGCCTCTAACTGAGTCTGAGACAAAAGCGATAGAGGATTCCTACGCAGCCCTGAAGCAAAGATTCGGGGCGGAATTCGTCGCTCCCTACGGATGGGCTTCCCTGCACGTTCGGAAGTCTGATCCGACATTCGCGGACATTGAACGGGCCGTGGGTGTTGACCATCTACGAGCACATTACCGGATGGCTAGCCACAACGTGCACGCGAATCCGAAAGGTGTCTTTTTCAAACTGGGAATCCTCAGCGAATCGCAGGTTCTTCTCGCGGGCCCGAGCAACGCCGGTCTGGCGGACCCCGGTCATGCAACCGCGCTTTCGCTCGCACAAGTCACTGGCACGATTGGTCTGCTGAATCCGACGTTCGATAACATGATCGCGCTGCAAATTGTGACTCAACTCGTAGACGAAGCGGGAAACGCTTTTATGGAAGCACATGTTCGCCTCGAGAGTGAGGAAGCCAAGCTCCGGGCAGGGTGAAGCCTTCCTCCGGTGAGTCCGACGGCTCTGACACGCCTCGACCCGCGTTTTTCATCTCGCTCGCCGCGTCCCATTTACGCTATTCGACGCGCTGCATCGACCCGGTGGTACATCGGTGAGCGAAACCTCCAGAGGTTTATCCCCAGATTGCGCTGGAGGGCGGGACGAGGTCCTCAAGGCGCAGATAGAAGGCGATGCTGCCGTAGCACTTGTGGTGCGCGACGGTGTTCGCGAGCGCAGTCCCGAGGGCTCGGCCGCGCTCGCACAGAGGTTCTTCGGCGGCTGCTTAAACCGTCTGCGCTTTTGCCGTGCCGAGTTCGTAGGCCCCTTGCCACGTACACACGAGATCGGTGGGTGAAGTCATGCGAGAAGTGAAGGTGCCTCCGCCGGTGATCTCGGCGAAATCTCCGGTCCCACCCGTGTATTGCCATCTGCCTTCGAGAGTGGTCTGCCCGCCGACCGTCGCGACTTTCGCCTCGAAGGTGCCCGTGTCGCGTCCGGCATTGCCGTGTTCGTTGACGAAATAGCCGTGCTGCGTGCCGTTGCCGTCGACGGTGTCCGAAGTCGCCCAGTAGGTGATCGAGGAGTTGTTCCACCTTTCGTCGGAAGACTTCTGCGTGCCGCCGATCGCCGCGAGGCCGAGGAAATGGCCGGGTTTATCCAATGCAGAGACCATGGCTTGTCCCCGAATGGTTCCGGTAAATGACCCTGAAAATGCAGGCATGAGTTTGCCTCCTTTTTTGATTTTCCGCGGGGAAGAGAGGGCCGATTCTGTGCGCTCACCGCATCCAAGTCAAGCGAGTATTCCCGAGATCGTAGACGTGCGCGGCGATGAGATCAGCCTTCGTGGTCTTCGTTAGCAGAAGGGAGACGCGTTGCAAGGGAGTTGTTGGTGTAAAGAATTCAAGTGCAAGGAAGCCAGCGAGGCCAGATTGAGGCGCGCTTTCCGGGGCGCGTTATAGGGCCCAATAGCGCGCTCCGAGCTCGGTTGTGCTTCCGGGAATGTTAAGATCGCCCCGAACCGTTCCGAGCCACCCAATGACAACGCAAGACCCCGCGCCGAGCCTTTGGATGAAGCTGCCCGTTTCACTGCGGGCGATCCTCTCCGGCATTCTTATCGCTCTCACCGCTGCCAACGTGTGGCCGGCATTAGTTCTGCATCTTAGTGTGCCGCTCGCTACGATCGCCGAAACAATATTCCTCGCGCTTTATCTTTGGTGGGCGGGCGGCGGGGGGCCGCCGCGCAGAACGCAAGCCGCCCGCGCCAAGGCGTTCCGTCGCGGCAGGCTGTCGCCCGCGCAATGGTTTTGGGGCGTCGTCGCCGCGATATTCTTCGCCGTGACGATTCATGCCTCCATCGTTTTGCTTTTCCGCTTCGTGCCTTTTCCGATGGCGGCGTTCCGGCGCGGTTATTATTTTTCTCTTATTCCCTCACTGCGTTTGAGATGGCTCGCCGTCGTGGTCTCCGCGACATCTGCGGGGATCTGCGAAGAGACCGGCTTTCGAGGCTACATGCAACGCCCGATCGAACAGCGGCGCGGCGCGCCGGTTGCGATCTTGGTTTCCGCGTTTTTCTTCATGGCGCTGCATCTCACGAAAGACTGGGCGACGCTGGGGATGATCCCGATCATATTTGGGGCAGGCTTGCTGCTGGGGCTTCTCGCCTGGTCCTCCGGATCGTTGATCCCCTGCATGCTCGGCCACATACTGATGGACATCGGACTGTTCGCCTACTGGTGGACCGGCATCGCCGGCGACTTCACCGCGCGGCCGATCACCGAGACGGGCGTGGACCAGCCGTTCCTCATCGCGTGCGCCGTGTTCACGATCTCGCTTTTCGTGGTGCTCCTCGCGATATCGAAACTCCGAGGACGAGCTCCGTCCACGCTTTGAATCCTGTGCGGCTGGCGTCGGGCCAAGGAGCGACATTTGCGCGGCGCTAGCGGCTGGGCGGTGGGCCGGGCGGCCGCATGTTTTCGCTGGAGGGCGGGACAATGCCCTTGAGGCGCAGGTAGACGGCGATGCTGCCGTAGCACTCGTTGTCGTGCTCGACGTTGCCCGCGAGAGCGGCGAGGCGTGGCGTGGGTCCGCGGAAGCTTTGTATGGGGTCGCTGGCGTTGGCGTCGGTGAGCGCGGCGTAGGCGGCGTCGCAGGTGTCGAAGGAATCCTTGAGCGCGGCAACGAGATCAGCCTTGGTGGTCTTCGATCCGGCGCTAGGGGTCTTCGGCATGCCAAGGGCGCGCGAACAGCCGGCGGTCTGAGCGTCGGCGACGTGGGCAATCCATCCGCCGAAGGAGCGCTGCGCGGGAGTGGGCTGGAAGGCGTAGCCGTCGTCGGGCATTTTGTCCGCGGCCTTGAGGAGGTTGTTCTTCACGGTGTTGTACTGCTGCCGAATTGCGTCGGCGATGCTGGCCGCTTGAGCTGCGGGAGCGGGAGCCGGCGCCTGAGCCTGGCCGACGAGCGGCGAAGCAAGAAGCCCAACAAGTCCTGCCATGATGACCGTGTAGAATTTCATCGTAGTTCTCCTTATGATGCGGCCGAAGCCTGGAACTTCCCCTTGACCTTGCGGCCCTGCGGATTATAGACCCGAACGGCCCGCGCGGAAAACATGCTGCGACAAAATCAGCGCAAAGGGAGGCGCTCCGCGCCGTCGTGATCGCGGCACGATTGAAGTCGCGCCCTGACGAAAAGCCGTCGCTTTCACGCAGACACGTTGCGGCCCTGCGGGTTACAGGCCGAATTGCTTCCCCGAAGTAAACGAAGGGGCGCGAGTACATGCTGCGGCGGGTGCAAAACGAGCACATGCTGCGAGACCCTCGGCAAGCCAAGGGCAGGGAATCGGCGCAAGGACGAAAAGCAGATCCCTCACCTCTATCCGCACAAGACGCGGCTGGGTTCGGGATGACAGTCATGAAGAAGGAAGCTGGCGGGGGGTGATGCGGACGATGTCGTGCCGGACCTCGACGGTGCGGCCCGGGAATCGGCCGGCGACGCGAGACTGGAACTCGGCGAAGGTGAGGGCGCCGTTTTGGCCGTTCAACATGCGCGCATCGTCCATCAGGATCACGTGGGTTCTCACGGAGTGGCCGAGAATGGCTTCAACTTCGGCGGAGAGGCGCTCGGGGTCGCGCTGGAGGTGCTCCCAGCCCCAGTAGCCGGCGTCGAGCCAAAAGAGCGCGGGCTCGGCGAGGGACTTCAAGAGTTCGGGAAGCACGATGGCGCTATCGCCTTCGAGGATGCGGATGCGCGGGTCGCGATCGAAGCGGCGCGCGGCTTGCCGGGCGAGCTCGGGGATGCATTCGATCGAGTAGATGCCATCAAAGCGATCGTGCACGGCGGCGACCATTTCGCCGTAGTAGGTGCCGGTTTCAACGAGAGTGCGCAGGCCGAACTTCGCGGCGTATTCGACGACGGTGCGCTGCTTCAGAAGATGAGGAGAGCGGACGGGACGAGGGCGAAGCTTCCAATACCAGTAGTCGGGATAGTGGCCGAGCGATTTGTAGGCGCGGTAGAACGGCATGCGCCGCATGAATTGTCGAAACGCCTTCATCGCGCTGCGAGAGCGGAGCGGCCGGGGAAGCGCGCGGCGGAGCCGAGTTCTTCCTCGATGCGGAGGAGCTGATTGTATTTGGCGACGCGGTCGGTGCGGGAAGCGGAGCCGGTCTTGATCTGGCCGGTGCCCATGGCGACGGCGAAATCGGCGATGAAGGCGTCTTCGGTTTCGCCCGAGCGGTGCGAGATGATCGAGGCGTATTTGGCTTTGCGCGCCATCTCGACCGCTTCGACGGTTTCGCTGACGCTGCCGATCTGATTGAGCTTGATAAGGATCGCGTTGGCGATGCCTTCGGAAATTCCGCGGGCGAAGATTTTCGGATTGGTGACGAAGATGTCGTCGCCGACGAGTTGCACTTTTTTGCCAAGCTGCTGCGTGGCGAGTTTCCAACCATCCCAATCCTCTTCGGCGAGGCCGTCTTCGAGCGAAACGATGGGGTACTGGCGGATCCAATTCGCCCAGAAGTCGATCATCTGCTCGGAGGTGCGGGCGGATTTGTCCGATTTCTTGAAGACGTATTTCTTCGAGGCGCGGTCGTAGAACTCGCTGGCGGCGGGATCGAGGGCGATCGAAATCTGCTCGCCGGGCTTGTAGCCGGCGGCAGTGATGGCTTGGAGGACGCGTTCGAGAGCCTCTTCGTTCGATTTCAGATTGGGTGCGAAGCCGCCTTCGTCGCCGACGGCGGTCGAATAGCCGTTCTTTTTCAGCACGGCTTTCAAACTCTGGAAGACTTCCACGCCCCAGCGCAGGGCTTCGTGAAAGGTGGGAGCGCCGAGCGGCATGACCATGAATTCCTGCACGTCCACGGAGTTATCGGCGTGCGCGCCGCCATTGAGGATGTTCATCATGGGGACGGGAAGTGTGCGAGCGGAGGAATCGCCGGAATAGCGCCCTAGATACTTGTAGAGCGGCTGGCCGGATGCCGCCGCGGCCGCGCGGGCCGCGGCCATCGAAACGGCGAGAATGGCGTTCGCGCCCAAATTCGATTTGTTGGGTGTGCCGTCGGCGTCGATCATGCGGCGATCGAGGGCGCGCTGATCGGCCGCGTCCATTCCGGTGACGGCTTTAGCGATGGCCGCGTTGATGTGCGCGACGGCTTTGAGGACGCCCTTGCCGAGGTAATGATGCTTGTCGCCATCGCGCAGCTCGATGGCTTCGTGCTCGCCGGTCGAGGCGCCGGAAGGAACGGCGGCGCGGCCGAGAGCGCCGTCTTCCAGGCGAACGTCGGCTTCAACCGTGGGATTGCCGCGGGAATCGAGAATCTGGCGGCCGTGAACGGCGACGATCTTCGTGGACATCATTCACCCCTGAAAACAAGTTTTGCGTAGTCGCAACCCAAGAGCGCCAGCGACTACATGCCGCGAGAAAGACAGCGCAAAGGCACGCGCTTCGCGCGGTCCGTCTGATGTCGGAGCTAAAGCTCCGACCCCCTAATCGGGGTGACCCGTGCGCCGGCGGGGGAGCCTGAGACCTCCCCTGAGGCGAAACATCCCGCGCCGCCGGCGCCTGATCCTTTCGCGCGAGCAACAGCCAGGAGTGAAGTCTACGGGAATCTTTTCATTCGGCCAAGCCTGCAAGAAGTTTTCGGCCGCGGGCGCGCATGGCGGGAGTGCCGATGTCCGTCAGATCCTTCAGTAGCGGAAGGATTTTCGCCCTGAGCGCGGCGTCCTCGGCGGCCAGGCCAGCGAGTCCCGTCATCGCGAAAGTTTTCACGATGCTGCTTTTGTCGCGAAGATAATCGAAGAGGATGTCCACGGCGACGGCGCGATCCCTGGCGCGAAGATTCATCCGCGGGAAGAGGGCCGCCATATGCCAACGGACCTCTTGCTGGCGGGTGCTGCCTGAAATTTCGAGGATCGTCTTTTTGTGAGGTTGAAGAAGCTCGGGCCGTTGCACAGTGATTTTCTCTAAGGCGTCAGCGGCGCGCATGCAAATGATGGGATCTTCGCTCGTCAACCCTTCCACCAAGACCCGGAAAAGACGTGGACGGGCAAGCACGTCGGCGACGACTTCGTTGGAACGGCCAATGCTGCGACGGTCACCGCCGGCGAGTTTTCTGAGTATCGGGTGAGGCATTTGAGCGGGAAGCTCCCGATATACTGCTACTCCGGCTCCTCAATCAGGGATTCGGGGCGGACGACGACGACGACGCCGCCTTCGGAGACGGCATAGCGGGCGCGGTCGGCTTCGAGGTCATGGCCGATGACGGTGCCTTCGGGCAGCTCCACGTGGCGGTCAATGATCGCACGGCGGATGCGGCAGTGCCGGCCGATGTTGACGTGGTTGAAGACGATCGACTCTTCGACTTCGCTGTAGCTATTGACGCGCACGTCGTAGCCGACGACCGATTTCTGCACGCGGCCTCCCGAGACGATGGAGCCGCCGGCCACGACGGAATCCAGCGCCACACCCATGCGTTCCGGATCGGCGAAGACGAATTTCGCCGGAGGGTACTGCCGTTGCCAGCTATGGAGCGGCCAACTTTTGTCGTAGAGATTGAAGATCGGCGAAACGGACACGAGGTCCATATTGGCTTCGTGATAGGCGTCGATGGTACCGACGTCGCGCCAGTAGGCGGTCTCTTTCTTGTTTTCGTCGCGGAAATTGTAGGCGAAGACGCGGTATTTCCCGATGATGCGCGGAAGAATATCCTTACCGAAATCGTGAGACGAGCTGGGATCTTCGGCGTCGTCGATCAGGATCGGCACGAGAAGCTGCGTATTGAAGAGATAGACGCCCATCGAGGCGTTGCATTTGCCGGGATGAACGCGCGAAGGTTTGGGATCGGCTGGCTTTTCCTGAAAGCCCACGATGCGCCAGTCGGCGTCGGTTTCGAGGATGCCGAATTTTCGCGCGGCGGCCGCGGGTTCCATCTCAATCGTGGCAACGGTGACGTCCGCGCCGGAATCCGCGTGCTGCTCGAGCATCGTCTGGTAATTCATCTTGTAGATATGGTCGCCCGAGAGGATGAAGACGTAGTTCGACTGCTCGCTGCCGATGGAATAGATGTTCTGATAGACCGCATCGGCCGTGCCCTGATACCAGTGCTGCGAGACGCGCATCTGCGGGGGCAGCACTTCCATGAAATCGCCGTGCCCCATCAGCGAAGACCAGCCGCGGCGGACGTGGCGGTTGAGGCTGAGAGCTTTGTACTGCGTAAGAACGAAGACGCGGCGGAGATCGCTGTTCAAGCAGTTCGAAAGCGTCAGATCGATGATCCGATACACGCCGCCGAAGGGAACCGCGGGCTTGGCGCGATCGCGCGTCAGCGGCCAGAGCCTCTCGCCCTGGCCACCCGCCAGCAGAACACCGATCGCGTTGCGCATGGACGGCATGGCTTAGATTTCCGCGGGATGAATTCTCCCGCGCTTACCATTCTAACAGTTATGTCGGTCTGCTCCACAGGGGCACGAGCAGGAGATTGGACCAAGCGGCGAGCGAGCAAGCCGAGACGACGTGTCGTTTAGACGGGCGGCTTACTCCTTGGTAATAAATTTGGTCTTGACTTGTGGAGTGGCCTTCTATAGAAACAGCAAGCAATAGCCGGTTTGGAGTGGTCCCGGTTACGCTAGCTGTAGATTGTATCCATCAGGTCAAACTCAAAACAGGGGAACGGGGGTGAATACGCGTGGCGGAAGTTGTCATTCAAGAGGGTGAGTCTTTGGAGAACGCCCTCCGGCGGTTCAAGCGCAAGGTCCAGTCGGAGGACATCATCAAGGAAATCAAGAAGCACAGCTACTACATGAAGCCGGGTGAGAAGCGTCGAGCCAAAGAGGCCCTCTCGCGTAAGCGTCTCCGTAAAAAGCAGCGGCGTGAGCAAGACTAGGCGTCTGGATCGTCTGATTCCTAACAGGCAGTTTCGTGTCGGCGGGAGCGTGAGAGCCGCAGATGGATTGTGGCGCTCACGCCCGGCACAGACTGCACCGCTGCCTGCTCCTGCACGAGCACGGTCCCGGAGCAGCGTATGGAATACCATGACAAGGTGCTTAAGTGCGCCGATTGTGGAGCTGAATTCGTCTTCACCGCCGGCGAGCAGATGTTTTTCGCCGACAAGGGCTTCAAGAACGAGCCCAAGCGGTGCAAGGCGTGTAAGGCAAATCGCGCGCAAGGCAATGGCGAGTCTGGATCGGCAAACGTTCAGCGGGTTGAAACGAAGACGGTTTGCTCGCAGTGCGGGAAAGAAACTACGGTTCCTTTCAAGCCGACACAAGGGCGCCCCGTATATTGCCGCGAATGCTTTCAACAACGGCGATCCATGGGGGCTTCAACCGCGGCGGGATAGGACGGCGACGGTCGCGCCGCCGTTCTAGCCGCGCTGGATCACTACCCGGCCAGAAAGAAGCACGCAGCAGCAACGCGGGCTGAAGGCAGAAGTTCGGGCGAAAAAGAGAGCAGTGTCCGGCGCCCGGCGCAATCCTGGCCGCGGCGGGGACCCGTGATCTTTTCGCTCTGCTCGCGCTTTGCTTGGACTCCTTCCAACCCGCGCATCCATCGCGGCCGCCCCCCGATTGACCCGGTTAGACCCACGGCTTAAGATAATTCCCGGACAAACTGTGCGAGGTCCCATGGATGAAAAAGCCCTCCGCGATTATCTGCGGCGTTTCCTGAGCTGGCACGAGTCTCATGCCAACTGGAAAGCGGCGCTCAAGGATTTTCCAGTCAAGGACCGCGGAACCCGGCCTCCCGGCGTGCCGTATTCGGCCTGGGAGCTGCTTGAGCACATGCGGATCGCGACGCACGATATTCTCGAGTTTTCCCGGGACGCAAAACACGTGTCGCCGGACTGGCCCGCGGGTTACTGGCCGAACAAGCCCGCGCCGCCGAATGCGGCTGCGTGGGACAAGAGCGTGAAATCGCTCGAACAGAATCTGGAAGCGATGGGAAAGTTCGTGGCCGATCCGAAGACGGACCTTTTCGAGAAAATCCCGCACGGATCGGGCCAGACCGTTCTGCGAGAAGCGCTGCTGATCGCGGACCACAATGCATATCATGTGGGCCAGCTTGTCCTCGTACGCCGGCTGCTGGGTTGTTGGCCGGAAACCTGATCGGCAGTTCGCGGCCTTCGCGAGCCCTCCGGCATCTTATGATGGAATGTTGCGCGCACATTGAGGAGCGGTGTAGATGAGCAGGGAACAAGTCATCGCGGAATCGACGCCGTCGAAAGACGCGCAGGAGCGCATCTGGGAGTCGTTTCGGCGATGGGGATACCTTCAGGCAAGTCTTGATCCACTGGGTGATCTCGCGCCGGTTGCGATGCCCGAGCTGGACGTCGCAGGCGCGGATGCGGAAGCGGCGCGCCGGGTCTATTGCGGGAGCATCGGCGCGGAATTCATGCACATTGCGGACCGCGAGCGGCGGCTATGGGTCCAGGAACGCATGGAGTCGGAAGCGCCGGAGCCCGATCGGGCGAGGATTCTGGATCTGCTGGTCCGCGCGGAAGTTTTCGAGCAGGTCCTGCAAACCCGGTATCTTGGCACGAAGCGCTATTCGCTCGAAGGCGAATCGGCGCTGCTCCCGTTGCTCGATGCGATCCTGAATGCGGCCTCCGAGCAGGGCGCCGAAAAGGCCATGGTGGCCATGAGCCATCGGGGGCGGCTCAACGTGATGGTGAACATCGTGGGCCGTCCGGCGGCGGAGCTGTTCGCGCGGTTTGAGGATGTGGACCCGCGCAGCACGCTGGGCAGCGGCGACGTGAAATACCACATGGGCGCAACCGGGGAGTTTCACGCGGCGAGCGGACGGGTGGTGGAGATGCACCTGGTTTCCAATCCGAGCCATCTCGAGGCCGTCGATCCCGTGGTCATGGGCCGGACGCGCGCGAAGCAGATGCGCCGGGGCGGCCAGGGACGGCAAATGGTGGTCCCGATCGTGATGCACGGCGATGCGGCGTTCGCGGGCCAGGGCATCTGGGCCGAAACGCTGAACATGGCGGGGCTCGAAGGCTTCACGGTGGGCGGCTCGGTGCACATCGTGGTGAACAACCTGATCGGGTTCACGACCGTGCCGCGCGACGAGGTCTCTTCGCATTTTGCTTCGGACCTGGCCAAGCGTCAGCCGGTGCCCATTTTCCACGTCAATGCGGAGGACCCGGAGGCCGTGGTGCGCGTGGGCCGGATCGCGCTGGACTACCGATATGCGTTCGGCGCGCCCGTGGTCGTGGACCTGATCGGCTATCGAAGGCACGGCCACAGCGAAGTGGACGACCCCACCATCACGCAGCCCCTGCGCTACCGGAAGATTGAGGCGCATCCGCCGGCCTGGCAAATCTACGCGCGGAACACCGGCGCCGATGCGGCACCGATTGTCCAGCGCGTGCGCGAAGAGCTGGACGCCGCGCAGGAGGAAGCCAAGGAAATCGAGAAGCGCCCGACGATGCGACGGCTGCCGCGCTACTGGGGCAAGTTCCGCGGCGGGCGTTACGACGCCTCGCTCGAAGTGGATACGGCCGTCCAGCAGGAATCGCTGACCGCGACCGGAGAAGCTCTGACGAGCTATCCCGACGGCTTCCACATCCATCCCAAAGTGAAGAAGCTTCTCGAGCAGCGGCGCGAGATGGCGCGCGGCAAACGCGCGATCGATTTCGGGATGGCCGAGGCGCTGGCCTTCGGGTCGTTGCTGAAGCAAGGAATTCCCGTCCGGCTTTCCGGGCAGGATTCGCGGCGCGGCACGTTCAACCAGCGGCACGCCGCGCTGATCGATATCGAGAACGAGGAAGAGTACGTGCCGCTCGCGCATGTGGCGCCGGGCGAGGCGTGGTGCGAGATCTACAACTCGCCGCTTTCGGAGGCCGCGGTGCTGGGCTTCGAGTACGGCTTCAGCCGCGATTTTCCCGAGGCGCTCACGCTGTGGGAAGCGCAATTCGGCGATTTCGCGAACGGCGCGCAGATCGTGATCGACCAGTTCATCGCGGCCAGCGAGGACAAGTGGAATCTGCTTTCCGGCGTCGTGCTGCTGCTCCCGCACGGCTACGAAGGACAGGGTCCGGAACATTCCAGCGCGCGCATCGAGCGATTCCTGCAGCTTGCCGCGCGCGACAACATTCAGGTCTGCCAGCCTTCGACGGCCGCGCAATATTTTCATCTCCTGAGGCGGCAAGCGCTGCGAAGCTGGCGCAAGCCGCTCATCGTCTTCACGCCGAAGAGCATGCTGCGGAACCCCGCGGCGGCGTCGCCGCTTTCCGAACTTGCGGGTGGGCGCTTCCGCAACGTGATTCCGGACGCCGGCGACGGATCGGCCGAGCGCGTCCTGCTGTGCACGGGGAAAATCGGCCACGAACTTCAGGCGGAACGGAAGCGCCATCCGGAGGGCGCTCCCGCGATCGTGTTCGTCGAGCAGCTCTATCCATTTCCCGATGGCGAGATCGCCGCGGAGATGGACCGCCACGCGAGCGCGCGCGAGTTCGTGTGGGTGCAGGAAGAGCCCGGCAACATGGGCGCGCACGCCTTCGTGATTCCGGAACTCGAGCGGCTGGCCCGCGGGCGTTCGGTGCTATCGGTGAATCGCTCCATGAGCGCGAGCCCTGCAACCGGGTCGGGAAAGGCGCACGAGATGGAGCAGAAGACGCTGCTTGCCCTGGCCCTCGGGACCTAGCGAGAAGCTCCCGCCCGAGTACTTTCCAGCTCCCATCCCCGTTTTCAGACGCGCGAGAGTATTATGCTGTGGAAGCTCGGGAGCTGCCTCAGCTCGTTTGACGAAAAGCCCGCGTTGCTGAACATTTTTTCGTATTCCGAAAAAGTATAGGCGTCGCCCGCGGGAGTCATGCCGAGCATCATCATGCCGAAGCTGGCCGCCCGCGCCGGCGTGACGCGATCTTCGTTGGGTATGAAGTCGAGCGTCACAGCCACGCCGCCCGGCGCGAGGGATGCGCGTATCTTTCGCATCAGCGTCTCGATGGTCGCCGCGTCGAAGTGGTGCAGGAAGCTTGTGATCAGAACGATGTCGTAGCCCGACCCCAATTCCACGTCGAAAGCGCTGCCCGGCACGCGATGAAAGCGCGCCTCCACGCCCGCCGCGCGCGCATTCTCCGCGGCGACTTCGAGAACCGGCGCCCAGTCCTGCGCGAAGATTTCGGCGTTCGGATTATGCTTCGCGATGGTGATGCCGTACATCCCGTGCCCGCCCGCCACATCCAGCACCTTCCATTTTTTGCCCGCGCCCGCATCGAGGTTGCGCGCGATCTCCTCGGCGATCGGCGTCATCATCGGGGCCATCGAGCGCGCGAACTCGACCCAGATCGGATTCTCCTCCGAGATCGAACCCTCGCCGTCGGCCATCGCTGTGCGGCCCGTGCGAATTGTCGCGGCCAGGTCGTGATACGCGTTGATGGTTTCCGGCAGCGTCAGGAATCCCGCTGCGGATGCGATGCACGCGGGCGAGCGCTGGTCGAGGAACGTCGCCGAGTCCTCGGTGAGCCCGTAGCGCTGCCCCTGCTTGGTCAGAAACCCGATGATCGTGAGGTAGTCGCACAGAATGCGGATGCCGCGCTCGGTCGCCTGGCAGCTCTTCGCCAGCGCCGCAACGGTGTCCGCCCCTTCGCCGATGCGCGTGAACACGTCGAGCGCGATCCCCGCGCGCAGAGCCGCGGTCTTCTGATAGGCATTCAGCGTGTCGTGGATCAGTTCCGGGATTGCGCTGCGGGCGTGAAGTTTGCGTGGCCATGATTGTCTGGTTCCTTTTGATGCCGCAGGGCTCGGCGCCGTCGTCAGTGCGATGCATCGGGCGCAGCGGGCGCGAAGTTTTCGGCGAAGCACCAGTGAACGAATGCCGGGGTGTACCGCCGGTTGACGCCAGCGGGGACATCCTGCTCGTTCAGTTGCTGAAAATCAAATTGAATCTGGCCGTCGGACTTCACCGTGGCGCGAAGAAATCCGTAGACGTTGGTCTGAGCCGCCTTCGCATCCGCCTTGTTGTCCGGCAACGCATATCTCTGCGCGCCCGCCGTGCCGATAATCCATCCCGGCAGCACGCCGCCGTGCTCGCGCCAGTAGTCCGTATTGAAGATGCCATCCATGAAGTAGTGCGAGTGGCTGGCGAGGACGTAGACGCGCTTGTGATTCTCATTTTGCGCCTTCAGCAGATCGCTGTAGACGCGGCGGCCCGCTTCGATGCCCGATTCATCCGACTGATCCATGCTGTGATTCGCCGAAATGCTTTCCGGCAGCGCCTCGTGCATGCCCACGACGATCGTGCGAATCGCGGCGTTTGCCGCGTCCGAGCGCATCGTTTTTTCAAACCAGCCGACCTGGGCCGCGTCGAACTGGTCCGTGGTGGCATTGTCGAGATTGATGAAATCCACGCCGCGCTCGACCCAGTGGTAATAGGATTTCGGCTCGAGATCGTTGGGATCATCCCGCAGACGCTGACGGCGCAGCACAGGAACGTTCAACCAGGGACGGAACAAAACGAGATACTCCGCGCGAGTCTTCGGTTTTACCGTTTCGTGGTTGCCGATGCCGAGCCGAACCGGGAGGGCGCCGAAGGGCGCGATCTGACTCCTGATGAAATCCTTCCAGGCAATGTCCAAGTATTCGGGCATGCTGAGCGGCTTCGCGAGATGTTCGGGCTGATGCTGGATGTCCTCATCGATGCCGGCAATCTTCCGGAAATCGCCGAGGTGCCAGTAGAAAAGCGGTCTCGTCTTCTTCACGCCCGCCGCGATCGCCGGCATCACGACGTCGCCGCAGTTGCGCGAATCACCGGACACGGTGAACTTCCATGACGCCGCTTTTGGCGCTTCGGAGGGATGGGAAGCGCTCCCGTCGGCTGGCGCTGCGGATGGGAGGGGATGCGCGCCCAAGACCGCGACCACCAGCGCCGCCCGAACCAACAGAGTCCGACCTTTCATTGAGTTTCCACGAAAGTTTCCTGCCGCACGGGACGCCGAGCGACGCAAGCCATTGTGCCGCGAGGCTCGCGATGTGGCAACTGTTCTCCGATCACCCAGCCCGCGGCCGCGTGGTGACACCTGTCTGACGTTGACCTCGCGCCTCCGACGGGCTATTTTACCGGCGACAATTCGGCGAGGCCCTGCACGACAACACGGCCAAGCGTCCTGCGATGTGAGCTGGCACCCGTAAAATAACACTCGGGACGGCAACGGACGCGCTTTTCAAACTCCGCCGCGCAGTTCGGCACACGGAGGAGTTATGAAAAAGTGGCTTGCAGTTGTGTTGTTCGCGCTTTCGGTTCTCACCAGTGCGATGTGGCTTAAGTCGTTCTCACGCCACATCCTGCTGGCAGACACGTCATCTCCCATGCCCCCGATTCCCCCGGGCAGCCCTGGAGCGGCGCCGCCTTCGGCGCATTAGTTGGGCTTTCCCGTTTCGAGATGACGGGACCAAAACGGGCCGCGCGATTGGGTAGGTTCGATGCTTGGTCCCGTCGACTTTGCGTTGTGGATCGCGGGCTTCGTCTTCGAAGCGGCTGCGGTGTTGTCCGTTTTCTATCGCAAAGCCTTCGCGCGCTACTACTCGGTCTGCCTCTACATGGCCTGCACGTTCCTCGTCCAGGGCGCGCAGTACATCTGCTTCCTGAAGTTTGGATTCCACTCGCCGCAGTATTTCTATCTCTACTACTATTCGGACAGCTTGCTGACGGTCCTGCTTTTTTTCGTCGTCACGCATTTCTACCTGCTCGCTTTTGCCGAGATGGGCACGGACCGTTATATTCGCGCTGGAGCCGTGTTGCTGCTTCTGCTGACCGCTGCTGTCTCGTTTTTCGTCGTTCGGCAGCACAGGAGCCACCTGACGGAGCACTTCGTCGTCGAGCTGGGCCAGGGCCTTTACTTCGTAGGGACTGTATTGACGTATATCCTCTGGGGCGCGATGATAAGGCGCCGCGAGAGGCCCGCCCGGCTCGCCCAGCTCGTCCTGGCCCTCGGCATCTATTACAGCGCGACGGCCGGGGCGTATGCTTTGCAAGACCTGTTCCCGGGGCGGGAGATGCCGGCCATCGCTTGGCTGCCCCCGGCCGCGAATGTCTGGCTCTCTCTGGCTTGGACGTTCGCGTTTCTAAGAACAAAGGAAGAAGCGCGCGTGATGATACCCAACTTGGCGGTGAAGGCCCGATGATCGCGGTGTTGATCTACGTCGTTTCGCTCGCGGCACTCGCTCAGTTTTTTTTCTACTACTGCCGATCGGTCCTGGCTTCGAGCAGGAAGGTCGAGCTCTCGGCGCGCGTGCGCGAGGCGGCGGGAGTGGGTGGTAACAGCGTTGCGGCGGACGACTTCGAACGATTCCTGGAGTTGGTGCGTCTTTGTCCGGAAAACAGCGCCGACCGGGCCGGCATCCGCGCTGTAGGCGCTTACTATGGCTTGCTGCACGTTCTCGCTCGTCTGACGCGCGCGGCGGCTCCGAGCGTCGCCGCGTGGGCGGAAAGGGAGCGGCAGGGCTGCTCTCATTTTGCGGCCGTGGCTCTCGATCGCCGCATCTCTTTCAGCCGCGCCTTGTTCATGCAGCAGGCGAGCAGCGGGTCGTAATCACCCGGCCGCCGATTCCCCGCGACTCTCGACCCTCCCCGAGCCGGCTGCTACCATGAAGTCGTCCTGAACTCTGGCTGGATGGCCGCCCGTGACGCCGCTCGAACAACTCGCGTTGGAGAACATTCACGGCCTGGGCCTGCTCGCGCCCGGCGATCGTGTCGGCGTCGCGGTTTCGGGCGGCGGAGATTCGGTGGCGCTGCTGCGGATGCTCGAGGGCCTGCGCGATGCGCTGGGGATCACGCTGCTCGTGGTTCATTTCGACCACGGCCTGCGGGGCGCCGAATCCGAAGCCGATGCGCTGTTTGTCGCGGAGTTGGCGCGGGAGCGCGGCGTGGAGCTCATCCTCGAACGCGCGGATGTCGCGGCGGCGGCCGCGAGCCACAAATGGAATCTCGAAGACGCAGCCCGGCGTCTCCGCTACGCATTTTTCGAGCGCGTCGTCAATGAAGGCCGGGCAACGCGCATTGCAGTCGCACACACGGCGGACGACCAAGCCGAAACGGTTCTCGCGCATTTGTTGCGCGGGACGGGTCCGGCCGGCCTCGCGGGAATCTATCCGATCGCCGGGGCGGTCGTGCGGCCCGTGCTTGGCCATCGGCGCGACGATCTCCGGAAATATCTCCGCGAACTCGGACAAACGTGGCGCGAAGACGCGACCAACCTCGACCTGCGCCGCTCGCGTGCGCGGATTCGCGGACAGCTCCTGCCCTTGCTCGAGCGGGATTTTTCTCCGCTCGTCGTGAGGCGTCTCGCGAGGCTGGCCCGGCTTTCGCGCGAGGAGGAACAATTCTGGACCGCGTTGGTGGAGGATCGTTTTCACGCGCTGGTCCGCGCCGGGGGCGGGACATTCGCGATTCGCATTCGCGACCTGTTGGCGCCGCTCGATTTGCCCGCCGGGGCGCTTCGCGAAGAAGCGGCGCGTGGGAGCGAACGGTCCCCCTTGCGCGCGCTGACCGAGCGTTTGATTCGCCGCCTGTACCAGGATCTGCGCGAAGACAGGCGCGGCCTGACGGCCGAGCGCGTGGAACAGGTGATGCACCTGGCTTCGGAATCCACAAGCGGACGGTGCATCGAACTGCCGGGCGGCATCCGCGTCGAGCGGAGTTTCGATGAGCTGATCTTTTCGCACGCGCTCCACGAGAAACGCGCTGCGCGCGCGCGAGAAACCGGCCGTCCGTCCGATGCGTACCGTTATTTGGTGGAGCTGCCGGCGCACGGAGCGGCGACTGTTTCCGTCCCGGAACTAAGAAGCCGCTTCTGCCTGAAAGTGATTGACTGGTCTGCGAGGGAGCGCGACACTAAAAGAGATGTTGCGGCCCTCGATGCTGATCTGCTCCGGGCCCCTTTGGTCTTGCGGAACTGGCGGCCGGGAGATGCGTATCGGCCTCGGGGCCGTCGCCAGGCGCAGAAGCTGAAGAGGATGTTTCTCGCGGGCCGCATTCCGAGCCGCGAACGCGGCCACTGGCCGGTGCTGGAAAGCGCCGGACGCGTGGTCTGGGCTCGGGGGATGCCCCCGGCGGACGAATGTTGCGCCCGAGCAGGCACGCGGGCCGGGGTCGTGATCGAGGAACAGCGTCTTTGAGGTTGCAATGAAAGTCGCGTTTACCCGGCGGCGGCTGGCGACAAGGCTCGGTCAGTTGGGTCGCACCATCTCGCGGGACTATGCGGGGCGCACGCTGGATATCGTCATCGTGCTCGAAAACTCGTTTCTGTTCGGCAGCCGATTTGGTGCGCGAGATTTCGAGGCCCGTGGTTTGCCACTTCGTGCGCTCGGACATGCGCGACGTTAGCTTGGCGGGACACGATTACCGCGAAATTTTTTTCAGCTCACCGCCGGCGCTTCGCGGCCGCGATGTTCTCGTAGTGGACGCTGTGTTGAATACCGGCGTCACACAGGATTTCCTGCTGAGGCGGCTCGAAGAAGGGCGGCCGCGCTCAATGCGGCTGGTGGTTCTGTTCGACAAGCCGGAAGCCCGGAAAGTGGACTTACGGGCTGAATACACCGGCTTCGCCGCCGCATCTAAGCAATGGATAGGCTACGGGCTCAGCGGTGACCGAGGGCTGTACCGGAATCTGCCTTATGTCGCAGCGAGGGGCCCGCGGGCAAGGGTGCGGGGGCGGCGCGCAGGCGCCCGCAGGAAAGCAATCAAAGGGTGAGGTATACGGTGAACTCAACAGTACGCACGATTCTATTCTGGGTTTTGATGGCCGCCCTGGCGGTGGTTTTGTGGCAAATGGCATCTCATGGCGGGCCCGCTCCGCATGAAGACGAGCCTGGATACACGAATTTTCTCGCCAAGGTTGAGAGCGGAAACGTGAAGACCGTCACGATCCTGCTCTCCCCCAACAGCGCCGAACTCGAAGGCGAATACCGCGACACCGGCAAGTTCCGCGGCGTGACCATCGCCAACACCGCGATTCCCGACATCACCAAGGCTCTCCAAGACAAAGGCGTGCTGTTCAACTATAAGGAAGTCAGGGATTCCAACTGGGTCAACCTGCTCATCAATCTTTCTCCGATCATTATCATCGCGGCCATCTGGATTTTCATGATGAGGCAGATGCAGGCCGGAGGAAATAAGGCGCTCAGCTTCGGCAAATCGCGCGCCAGACTGCTGACCGCGCAACAGAAGAAAGCGACATTCAAGGACGTGGCCGGAATCGACGAGGCCAAGGAAGAGCTTTACGAAATCATCGATTTCTTGAAGGATCCCCAGAAATTCCAGAAGCTGGGCGGCCGCATCCCGAAAGGCGTGCTGCTGGTGGGACCTCCGGGCACGGGCAAGACGCTGCTGGCTCGCGCGATTGCCGGAGAAGCGAATGTTCCCTTCTTCTCGATCTCGGGGTCGGACTTCGTCGAGATGTTCGTCGGCGTCGGCGCGAGCAGGGTCCGCGATCTCTTCGAACAAGGCAAGAAGAACGCGCCCTGCATCATCTTCATCGATGAAATCGACGCCGTCGGGCGTCATCGCGGCGCGGGCCTCGGTGGCGGGCATGACGAGCGCGAACAGACGCTGAATGCGCTGCTTGTCGAAATGGACGGCTTTGAATCGAACGAAGGCGTGATCCTGATTGCCGCGACGAACCGGCCGGACGTGCTCGATCCCGCGCTGCTGCGGCCGGGCCGCTTCGACCGGCGCGTCGTGGTGCCGCGGCCGGACGTGAGGGGCCGCGAAGAAATTCTGCGCGTCCATACGCGGAAGGTACCCCTCTCGGAAGACGTGGACCTTTCCGTTATCGCGCGCGGCACGCCCGGGTTTTCGGGCGCCGACGTCGCGAACCTGGTGAACGAGGCGGCGTTGTGGGCGGCGCGCCAGAATCGAAAATTCGTCACCATGGCGGACTTCGAGATGTCCAAGGATAAGGTCCTCATGGGCGTCGAGCGGAAGTCCATGATCCTTTCCGATGAGGAGAAGAAGAACACGGCGTACCACGAAGCGGGCCACGCGCTGGTGGCGGCGATGACTCCGGGCGCCGACCCGTTGCATAAGGTGACGATCATCCCGCGCGGCATGGCGCTGGGCGTCACAATGCAACTGCCTATCGACGACAAGCACACGTACACAAAGGAATTCCTCGAGTCGCAGCTTGCCGTATTGATGGGCGGCCGCGCCGCCGAAGAGATTTTCCTGAACCACATCACCACCGGCGCGGGCAACGACATCGAGCGAGCCACCGAAATCGCCCGGCAGATGGTTTGCGAATGGGGCATGAGCCCGCTGGGGCCGCTCACGTTCGGTAAGAAGGAAGAGGCGATTTTCCTGGGCCGCGAGATCGCGCAGCACCGCGACTATTCGGAGGACACGGCGATCAAGATCGACGCCGAGGTGCGCACCATCATCAATACCGGCTACACGCGGGCCCGAAACATTCTGGAAACCTACCGCGACGCGCTCGAACGCGTCGCGCAGGCGTTGCTCGACCGGGAAGTCCTCGACGCAACAGAGTTGAAGCTCCTGATGGCAGGCAAGCCGCTGCCGGAGAAAATACCGCCACCGCCTCCTGCCGCGCCGCCTGTTCCGGCCAAGGAGCCGCAGCTCGCGCTGCGTCCCGAGCCTCGACCCATCCCGGGCCTCGCCAAAGGCGAAAAGCCGGCCCCCGCATAGCGCGAACAACCGCGCGTCCAGCCAGACGAGATGCAAGATCATGGCTGGTGTGGCCAACCTTCTGCCCAATCGTATGCTCGTTTACGAAGTGCGCACAAACGAGGCCATGTTTACAGCCGGGCTATAGACCGTGTTCTGTGCCGCCGGGGGTGGCGCCAACAGGCGCACCGCGCGTTGCACCTTGTCAGGCTGGCACGGCTTCGTCATGGAGACGACTGCGCCGACCCGGTAATTTGCGGAATAGTCGGATGGCATGGCCGAGGTTGTGAGCAGGATGACGGGAATGTGCTGCAGCCGTTCGTTTCTTTTGACCATGGCGCAGAGATCCCGGCCCGACATGCCGATTCCCTCGGCTTCGGCGAGCAAGACATCCGGCACTTCACTCATGAGAACAACCACGGCGTCCTGCGCCGTGGGGACAAACACCACTTGATAGCCATCGTGCTCGAGTAGGTCGCGCATTTGAGCGGCCGCGGCCAGATCGGATTCAACGCCCAAAACCCTTACGAGTTTGGAGGACGGCGCAGCCGACAAAACGGCATCCTGGCCCCTGCAGAGTTGCATAGCGACGGAGTAACGGAAATCCGGCATCAGAACATTGCGGACGACCTTGGCCTTCCGCGCAGCATTGATCGCGGTGGGAACGCTCGAATAGGGGAAAGTCACCTGAAGCGGCTGGCCAACCCAGTAGCCGCCGCGCGACGTGGATACAAGGAGACCGTCGCGCGTGGCGTCGATGCTTTTGCAACTGTCTTCGAAAACATCCAGACTCCCGACCCCGCCTCGAATGAGGACGCGCGCGACGACCTTAATGCGCCAGCGGCCTCGCCGGTCCGCGCCCGATCCAACCGGATGTTTCGGCGGGGAAGCCACACTGATGTTGTCCTCTATTACTGAAATCATGAAACTCCCTTCGGCCTAGACGAGACCGTTGAGTGAAATTGGCTGTATGAATTCTGTGCCCAAACAGAAGATCCGACGAGGCCGCGCACACGTCGGGCCTCACCCTCTGTGATGAAATATCGGCGGGTCCCGAGGAATCTTTAGCTCGCGTCCTTTTCTAATGTGGAGCAATCCTGTGACGGGGCAGTCTCTCGACCGGGGTTTGGGGAGGGTTCTCTTACCAGACAAAAAGTGGCGTAGAATACCGGCATGGCGAAAAAGCCCACCGACACGTTCGAAACCGATTGCCCGTGCTGCCACGCGAAACTGACGATCGACCGGTCGCTGGGCGTTGTGCTAGCGCACGTCGCTCCCGTGAGGCCGCCATCCATCGATCTCGATGACACCGCACGCCTGTTGCGCGCGCATGATGATGCCGTGGAAGCGAAATTCCAGGCGTCAGTGGAAGCCGAGAAAACGAAGGAAGACGTGCTGGCGCGAAAGTTCGCGGAGGGCCTCAAGAGGGCCAAAGACGCGCCGATCGAGAAACCTCTTCGCGATTTCGATCTCGACTGAGTATCTTCATGCGAGCGCGGCCTTTCTGCTTGCTGAACCAGGGTAAGCCGGCCGGGCCGCGCCGTCCACGGCATCCAGTTTTGGTCCTCTGCTTCGTCCTCCTCGTCAACTTGGCGCTTGCCGGGCCTTCCCGAGCGCAGCAGAAAAAAACAAACCGGCCACAGCAGCTCGACAAAGGAATTACGTGGAAGCGCGACGCGACCACGGGGGAACTGCGCGCGGCCTCCACGCCAAACTCGGGAAACGCATCATCGGGCGGATTGGGCTCAGGCCTCAACGTACTCACGGTCCGGACGGAAATGGTTCCCGTCACCTGCACCGTCTCGACCGGGGACGGCACACCCGTGCCGGGACTACAGCGCAAGGATTTTCAGGTCTTCGAAGACGGTATCGAACGGCCGATTTCCTACTTTGATGCTTCGACGCAGCCGGCCAGCGTCGCGTTGGTCATTGATGCGAGTCCCAGCGTGCTGCCAGATGCACAGGAAATGAAGCAGGCAGCTGACGCGTTGATCGATGCACTCGCGCCGCTCGATCAGGCGGCCGTGGTCGATTTTTCGGCGCATACGTACCTGCAGCTTCCGTTCTCGGATGTGCGCGAGCAGATTCGCCGGGCAGTGGCGCGAGTGGACGTTCGCGAGCTTCTTGGGGGATACCGGCGGCTCGAACATCTATCAATCGGTGTACCTCGCCGCCCGCGAGTTGTTTCCCGGCCGCACCGGCCGAAAGGCGATCGTGCTGCTCACCGATGGCCAGGACAGCGGTCTGGGGCTGACGTACGATCCGGCCAGCGCCGCGCCGCTGCCCGGCAGGCCGGCCGACCGGCTCACTTTCGACGACGTCGCGCGGATTCTCGCCGCGCAGGACATTCAGGTCTTCGCTGTCACGACGGAAACCCGGCCACGGGTAATGACGCCCGAATGGCTTGAGTCGCATAAGGTCGCGACGCTCGTGTCACCCAACGCGCGGACGCTGGACATTCCTCCCTACACGCTCTACCTAGCCGAACTCGTTCGCCGGTCGGGAGGACAGCTCTATTTCCTTCGTGAAACCGAAACCATGGCGGGCACGTTTCGAAAAATTGCCGAGCGCATTCGCGCCGAATACACCCTCGGCTTCTATCCCGCGCCGGATGCGAGCGGCGCCCGCCCCGGCTGGCATTCGCTGACCGTGGAGGCCGACCAGCCCGGCGTCCGAATCTCACATCGCGCCGCGTACTACGTTCGTGCCATACCTTGATTCTGTTTTCGATCGCGACGGCCTTAGTGTTTCGCGAAAACCGTGATTCAATAGCGCCTCATGCTTCGGCGCAGGAAGTTCAAGCTGCGGCTGCCGTCGCGCACGCTCGTGCTCGGCGAGCGCACGCTCGTGATGGGCGTGCTGAATGTGACTCCGGACAGTTTTTCGGACGGCGGCCTGTTTCTCGACGCGCACGCGGCCGTGGCGCGCGCTCTCGAGATCGAACGCGACGGCGCGGACATCCTCGATATCGGCGGAGAATCGACCAGGCCCGGCTCGCAGGGCATCTCGGCGGCGGAGGAGCTGCAACGCATCCTGCCGGTGCTCGGCAAACTTCGCGGGCAGCTCACGATTCCGATCTCCCTCGATACCGCCAAGTCCGAGGTTGCCGACGCCGCAGCCGATTCCGGGGTCGAAATCCTGAATGACGTGACGGCGTTGCGCGCCGATCCGCGCCTGGCTGAAGTCGCTCATCGGCGCAGGCTGCCTCTGATCCTGATGCATATGCGGGGCGAGCCGCGCACCATGCAGAAACGGCCGTTTGCGCGCGACGTGATGCGCGACGTCGCGTCCAGCCTGCGCCGCGCTGTCGCCTTGGCGCGCCGCGCGGGCGTTGCCAGGTCTCAAATCGTCCTCGACCCCGGCATCGGGTTCGGCAAGAGCGCGGCGCAGAACTTCGAATTGCTGGCGCGTCTGCCCGAACTCGCTCGCCTTGGTTTTCCGTTGATGGTCGGCACGTCCCGAAAGGGATTCATCGGGAAGGTTCTTGGCGACGTGGCGCCGAGCGAGCGCATGTGGGGCACGGCGGCGACCGTCACCGCGAGCATTCTCGGTGGCGCGCACATCGTGCGCGTGCACGACGTGGCCGAGATGGTTCAAGTCGCGCGCGTTGCGGACGCCATTTTGCATCCGGGTTTGAGGCCGGCCCACAGCCAGTCATGAACGCGACCACGTTGCCCGGCCAGCGCGCGAATTCCCGCAACGCCCTGATTGCTGGCTTTCTCGGCTGGACTCTCGATGCGTTCGACTTCTTCATTCTCACGTACGTTCTTTCGCAAGTCGCCGCCGACTTCCATAAATCCGTCGCTCAAATGGCGCTCACGCTGACGGCGAGCCTGATGATGCGTCCGGTGGGCGCCGTGCTTTTCGGCCTGATGGCGGACCGCTACGGCCGGCGGCTGCCGCTGATGCTCGACGTGCTGTTCTATTCGGTCGTCGAGGTCCTTTCCGGATTCGCGCCCAACTACACGATCTTCCTCGTTCTGCGCCTGCTCTACGGCATCGGCATGGGCGGCGAGTGGGGCGTGGGCGCCTCACTCGTGATGGAGTCCGTCCCCGCGAAGTGGCGTGGAACGCTTTCCGGCGTCTTGCAGGAAGGCTACGCGCTCGGCAATCTGCTCGCGGCCCTCGCTTTCTGGACCGTCTTCCCGCACTGGGGATGGCGCCCGATGTTTTTCATCGGCGGATTACCCGCGCTGTTGACGCTGTTCATCCGTGCAAGGGTTAAGGAAAGTGACGCGTGGAAGGCTCAGGCGGCCACGCGTAAGAGCTGGCGCGAGTATTTCCGCGACGTGACCGCGCACTGGAAGCGCTTTTTGTATCTGGTCCTGTTGATGGCCATGATGAACTTCATTTCGCACGGCACGCAGGATCTCTACCCAACGTTCTTGCAGCGCCAGCTCCATTTCAACACGCGCGCGACGGCAATCGTCAGCGCCATCTCGATGCTCGGCGCGATTTCGGGCGGCATCCTCATAGGCTTTTACTCTGACCGTAGCGGACGCCGGCGCGCGATGGCAACGTCGGTTCTGCTGGGCGTTCTGCTCATTCCGGTGTGGGTGTTCTCGCCGCCGGTCATCGGCCTCGTTGCCGCGGGCGCTTTTCTGATGCAGTTCATGGTGCAAGGAGCGTGGGGCGCGATCCCGGCACACCTCAACGAGCTTTCACCGGGGGCGCTGCGAGGGTTCTTCCCCGGGTTTGCCTACCAGCTCGGAGTCCTGGTCGCCTCGACGGCTCCCTACATTGAGGCGAAAATGACCGGTCACATGAGCTACGGACAGGCGATGGGAACGTTCGCCGGAATCGTGCTCGTGGTCGGCGCAGTCGTCATCGCCGCGGGGCCGGAGGCGCATCGGGTCGCGTTTGGCGGCTCCGAGACGTAAACATCCACAACCAGGAAGCTGACGGGTCCGAGCCGCGCATGCTAAAATAGGTGTGCGTTTGTTGCTCCAGAAATTCTAGAGACGGATGGGGGGGCTGCAAGACCGCGCTTGCAGCCCTTTTTGTTTGGCCGCTCGCTATGACCACGCCGATCCGCAATATCGCCATCATCGCCCATGTGGACCATGGAAAGACGACGCTTGTCGACGCCATGCTGCGCCAGAGCGGCATCTTCCGCGAAAATCAGGAACTCGTCACGCGGGTGATGGACTCGAATGAACTCGAGCGCGAGCGCGGCATCACGATTCTCGCGAAGAACACGGCGATCACGTATCGCGGCACCAAGATCAATATCGTGGACACGCCCGGCCACAGCGATTTCGGCGGCGAGGTCGAGCGCGCCCTGCGCATGGTGGACGGCGTCTTGGTGCTGGTCGACGCCAGCGAAGGGCCACTGCCGCAGACCCGCTACGTCCTGCAAAAGGCGCTGGCCGCGAAGCTGCCTCCGATCATGGTCCTCAACAAAATCGACCGACCCGACGCGCGGCCCGCGGCGGTTCTCGACGCGATCTACGATCTCTTCATCGACCTCGACGCCGCCGAAGACCAGCTCGATTTTCCGGTGATTTACACGAATGCGAAGGCCGGAGTCGCGCACCGCGAGGTCGGCGACGATTCCATCACTCTTCAGCCGCTTTTCGAGCAAATTGTCGCTTCGATTCCTCCGCCGGCGGGCGACCCCGCGGGCGTCCTTCAGATTCAGGTGACCAATCTCGATTACAGCGATTTTCTGGGACGCCTCGCGATTGCCCGCGTTTTCAACGGAACTCTCAAGCGCGGGACCGAAGTGGGGATATCGAGGCTGGACGGAACCATCCATCCTACGAAGATCACGAAGCTTTTTACGTTTCGCGGCTTGGAGCGGGATGAAGCCGAGGAAGTTGCGGCCGGCGAAATCGTTGCAATTGCAGGCGTCGAGGGCATCCAGATCGGCGAAAGCATCACGGATCTCGAACACCCCGCGCCGCTTGAGCCGCTGACGATCGATGAACCGACCCTGACGATGGTGTTCACGATCAATACTTCTCCCTTCGCGGGGCGCGAGGGACAGTTCGTGACGTCGCGCGATTTGCGCGCGCGGCTCGAGAAGGAATTGCTCACCAACGTTTCGTTGCGCGTGGAAGACACCGGAACCACCGACGCGTTTCGCGTGCTGGGCCGCGGCGAGTTGCAGCTCGCGATTTTGATCGAGACGATGCGCCGCGAAGGGTACGAACTGATGGTTGGCAAGCCGGAAATCGTCGTGCGGACCGAGAACGGACGCCGCCTCGAGCCGCTCGAATCCCTGATCATCGATTGCCCGGAAGCGTTCATCGGCATCGTGATGGAGTCGCTCGGGACTCGCCGCGGCGAAATGAAGAAGATGGTGAACCATCATTCGGGACGCGTGCGGATGGAATTCAGCATTCCCTCGCGCGGATTGATCGGGCTGCGGAGCCAGTTGCTCACGGACACGCGCGGCACGGCGCTGATTCATTCGCTTCTCGAGGGCTGGACCGAATATGCCGGCGACATGGCCATGCGGCTGACGGGCGCGCTGGTCGCGGACCGGTCCGGGGTCTCGGTCGCGTACGCGATTTGGGGCGTTCAGGAACGCGGCGAGATGTTCATCGGCCCGGGCGTGGAAGTCTACGAGGGAATGATCGTCGGCGAGAATGCGCGCGAAGACGACATGAACGTGAACATTACCAAAGAAAAGAAGCAGACGAATATGCGTTCGTCTTCCGCGGACGAAGCCATTCGCCTGGTCCCGCCGCGCGACATGACGCTCGAGAAGGCCATCGAATTCATCGCCGACGACGAATACGTCGAAGTCACGCCGAAGTCGATTCGCCTGCGAAAGAAAGTGCTCGACGCCAAGAGGCGCCCCAAGCGCTGGCAGGAAATCCGCGCGAGCGCCGAAACCTGAAGACTTCCGCAAGTGGTATCATTCGGCCGATGGAAGTCCCACATGGAGCGACCTCATGTCCGAACCCACCAAAGAAGAATTGCTGGCTCGCATCGCAGAACTCGAAAAGCAGACCGGCTCGAGACCCCGAGGCAGCCTTGAATTCCGCGTCGGCGAAAAGGGAGGTGTCAGCGTCTACGGCCTCGGACGTTTCCCAGTGACGCTCTATTACGAGCAGTGGGTCCGCCTGCTCGACGCAGCCGAAAATCTGCGCGCCTTCCTTGAGGAAAACAAGCACAGGCTCAAGCTGAAGACCAAGGACTGACCACTCACTTCCGCTGATCGGCCGCAGCGCGTGATCTCATGAAGCGACATGTACTTGAGGGGCGCTGCCGCGACGGCGCATGCGTAGCCGGGCGAAAACGCCGCCCTTGCGCGACCCCGCTCGACAGGCTCCGCTTCGATGGAGCCCGAGAAACAGCATCCCAGAATTGTGTTGGCGCGCAAAGCCCTCTATATCAAAATAAATCAGTGGTTGCGCGAGTTGCGTAATTTCCTTGCGATCGGGAGACCGCGTTGAAAATCTCTGTTATCGGCACCGGCTATGTGGGCCTGGTGACCGGCGCCTGCTTTGCGGAAATCGGACATGAAGTGGTGTGCACGGACAACGACACCGCGAAGATTCGAACGCTTGAATCGGGCGGGCTGCCCATCTACGAGCCGGGACTCGAGAAGGTGATCGCCAAGGCACGAAAGGAAAAGCGCCTCAGCTTTCGCGAGAATCCGGCTGATGCGATTGCCGCCGGCGACGCGATTTTCATCTGTGTGGGGACGCCGCCGCTGCCGAATGGCGACGCGGACCTGAGCGCGATCGATCACGTGGCGCGCGTGGTGGCCACGGAAGCGAAGTCTCCCAAGCTCGTGGTCGAAAAGAGCACGGTCCCCGCGCGAACGGGACAGGAATTGAAGCGCGCGCTGTCCGTCTATAGCCGCAAGACCGGAGTCGCTTTCCAGGTGGCTTCCAACCCTGAATTCCTCCGCGAGGGCACGGCCGTGGGTGATTTCCTCCATCCCGACCGGATTGTGGTGGGTGTGGAGGACGAAAAGGCGGAGAAACAGCTCAAGGACATCTACCGGCCGGTTCTGGAGCGGAAATTCAATTGCCCGGTCCACGCCCCGGAATGCCCGAAAAGCCCGGATCCGGTGTGGGTCGTCACGACGATCAACAGCGCCGAGCTGATCAAGCATGCGTCGAATTCATTCCTGGCGATGAAAATCTCCTACGCCAATATGGTCGCCGATCTTGCCGAGCGCCTCGGCGCGGACATCGAGGAAGTCGTCCGCGCGATGGGTCTGGACCCCCGCATCGGAGGAAGTTTCCTGTCCGCCGGATTGGGCTTTGGAGGGTTCTGCTTCCCGAAGGACTTGCAGGCGTTCGTTTTTCTCGCGGAACGTTCGGGCGTGGACTTCTCGATGTTGAAGGAAGCGGAGAAAATCAACAAGCGGCGTATCGACCGATTCATGGAGAAAATTCGCGAGGCGCTGTGGGTGATTCGCGGAAAGCAAATCAGCGTGCTGGGGCTCGCCTTCAAGCCCAACACGGACGACATTCGCTTTGCGCCGGCCATCGACCTTGTCAACCAACTGCTGGCGGAGGGAGCGCGCATCCGTGCCTACGATCCCGAAGCCATGGAAAGGGCGCGCGCGGTTCTGCCGCAAGTCGAGTACGCCAAGTCCGCCTATGAGGCCGCGCAGAATTCGGAGGCGCTCATTATCGCCACCGAGTGGGACGAATTCCGCAAGTTGGATTGGGATCGCGTGCACGACGACATGGCCCGGCCGCTCGTTCTTGACGGCCGCAACCTGCTCTCACCGCGCGAAATGAGAAAACGCGGGTTCGAGTATCATTGTTTCGGCCGGCCGGACTGACCTTCCCCCGGGAAAAACCAGCGGCGATTTCAGCGGCGCGTATCTTTCGTTGCGACCTGTTTCCGGAAGAACTCGTAGGTACGCTGCAAACCTTCCTCGAGATTCACCTTCGGTTCCCAGTGGAGAATGCGGCGGGCTTTGTTGATGTCCGGGCAGCGTTGCTTGGGATCGTCCTGGGGCAGCGGCTTAAAGATGATGGGAACTTGGGCGCCGACAAGCGCGCGCACGCGCTCTGCAAATTCGAGGATCGTGATTTCGTGCGGGTTGCCGATATTGACGGGTTCGTGCTCGTTCGATTCGAAAAGCCGGTAGATTCCGTCGATCAGGTCCGAGACGTAACAGAAGCTCCGCGTCTGGCTGCCGTCGCCGTAGACCGTAATCGGCTCGCCGGCGAGCGCCTGGTAGAGGAAGTTCGGGAGCGCCCGACCGTCGTTGAGCCGCATCCGGGGACCGTAGGTGTTGAATATCCGCACGATGCGCGTGGCGAGTCCGTGGTGGCGGTGGTAAGCCATGGTGATGGCTTCGGAAAATCGCTTGGCCTCATCGTACACGCTGCGCGGCCCCACTGAATTGACGTGGCCCCAGTAAGTCTCGGGCTGAGGGCTCACGTCCGGATCGCCGTAACACTCCGACGTGGAGGCCATGACGAATTTCGCTTTCTTCGCACGCGCCAGTTCGAGCGCATCATAAGTTCCGAAGGAACCCACCTTGAGAGTCTCGATCGGGTACTTCAGATAGTCCGGAGGGCTCGCCGGCGAAGCGAAGTGCATCACGGCATCCACGGCGCCGGAGACCTCGATAGGGTCAGACACGTCTTGCTTGGCGAAGCGGAATTGCGGATGCGAAAGCAGATGCGCGATGTTCGTTTCCGAGCCGGTAATGAGATTGTCGAGGCAAAGCACGTCCCAGCCTTTCGCGATCAGCAGGTCGCAAAGGTGAGACCCGAGAAACCCCGCCCCGCCCGTTAGTACCACGCGCAAGTCTCTGCTCCTTATCGACCCATTGCTGAGGGCTCATTATCCCCGAAAACTCGCGTCCGTAGAAGAAATCTCAAAGGGCGCCGGTTCATTCGTTGCCTGATACGCTATTGCCTTCGGTCAATCTTCGACTCCGGCACGCCGTTTTGTGGTCTAAAGGATGTGGGCAATTCTCACGGATATCGAGGCATATTTATCGAAGGAGGCGCCATGGCAAGGCGCGCCGGAGTTTTTCTCGTATGTGGTTTGGTCATCGTCGCTTGTCTACAGATCGCGGGCTGTGCCGGCACCCCGGGAAAGTTCCACGAAGTCGTCCTGACGCCGAGTACGCCGCAGATTATCGGGCAAGGCAGGACGCTTCCTATCAGCGCGGTGGTGCTCAATGACTCATCCGCCGCGGGCGTAAACTGGGCTCTCAATCCGGCCACAGGCTCTCTCTCCGGCACGACCCCTATGGCGACCATGTACAATGCGCCAGCGATGGTCGCCTCCGCCACTCCCGTGAGCGTCAAAGCGACGTCCGTCACGTACGCGAATGAGTTCTCGACGCTTCAGATCACGGTCGAGCCGCCCCCGGCGATCACCACGACGTCGCTGCCTTCGGGAACCATCAACGGCGCGTACAGCGCGACGGTGGTTGCGTCGGGCGGCGTGCCGCCATTTACCTGGACCGTGTCCAGCGGAGCGCTGCCCGCCGGACTGTCCCTCGGTGCCAGCACTACGAATTCCGTGAACATCACCGGCACGCCGACCGCGACAGGCCTTTCCGCTCCCTTCATGATCCATGTGGTAGATGCGGACGGTGATCCCGCAACATCGGTCGCCCTGACGATCAACGTAAGCGATCTGGCGATCACCACCACATCGCCTCTGCCGAACGCGAGCGACGGCGCCGCCTATAACCTCCAATTCCAGGCCAGCGGCGGAATGTCGCCGTACACCTGGGCAGTCGCCACCGGATCGACTCTGCCCGCGGGCCTCACACTCAGCAGTGCGGGGCTTCTCTCCGGCACACCGACCAAGCAGGCAACCTCCACATTCGACATTACCGTGACGGACAGCGAAGGGCCGCCCGCGTCTCTCACGGAGACATTCAGCCTCACGGTCACCGGCCCTGTCGGCTTGGCCCTGTTGAAGGGGAACTACGCATTTGAGTTCAGCGGATTCAACTCGCACGGCTCCGTCGTGGTCGCCGGCAGTTTCGCAGCGGATGGCGCCGGCAACCTCTCGAACGGCGTGGAAGATTTCAACTCGATCCAGGGGCCGCCGGCCAATCACACGTTCACGGGCCATTACACGCTGGGGGACGATGACCGCGGGCAGTTGATTTTCACCAGCCTTACGGGATCGCCCACCTACGCATTTGCCATCGACACAACCGGGGTAGAGGGCCGCCTCGTGGAGTTCGACGCGAGCGGGACCAGAGGATCGGGCGAGATCGCGCTGCAGACGGTTTCGACCTGCGGGACGAGCACGATCACCGGCGACTACGCCTTCGAACTATCCGGCTCCGCGGCCGCGGTCTCCGGAGTTACACTGGCCGGTCCGGCGATGATGGCCGGCAGATTCACAGCCACTCCGCCTGGCGGCGGAGCGCCGGGAAGTGTGGGTCTGGGCGAAATGGACGCCAACACACCGGGCCTCGTGACGAACAGCAGTACCGTCGGGATCGGAGTCTCCGGAACCTATCAGACAACCTCGCAGACAGCCCGCTGCACCGCCAGCCTACAGCCTGATAGCTTGCCGAGTTTAACGTTTAGCGTTTATCCGATATCGGCGACGCGGTCATTTCTTGTCGAAACGGACGCTGTGAGTAGCACCGAACCGTTCGTTCTGACAGGCGAGATCGACCAGCAGGTCGGGTATCCATTCGCCGGCAGCAGCGTGTTGAGCGCTCCAAGCGCTGGCGGCGCCGTCGGTGAATTCTCCGGCGACGGCGGGAATACCTACGTGCCCGACACTTCCATCATTCTGTTCGCTCCGTCGGCGGGGAATTTCACCCTATCCGGAGTCGACAACGAAGGTGGTGCCTTCTCGCCCTTCAACGACAGCAGCAGCTTCACGATCGACGCATCCGGGCGGGGCGCCTTTGTCGGCTTCGATTTCACCACGTATGTGATCAACGCCAACGAGGTTTTCTTCCTGAGCACGACCCTCGACGATCCGGTCATCGGCCACCTGATACCGCAGTCGGCGGGGCCGTTCAACGCGACCACCATCAACGGGGCGTTTGTCGAAGGCACTCTCTCGCCCGCGGCCAGCGCCGAGTCGGATTTCTCCGGCGTGATCACGCTGGCGAGTACCAACTCTTCCAGCGGCACGATCGCGGGCACCCAGGACACAAGCACCTCGACCGCCAACACCGCCGCTCAGGCCGTGACCGGCACTTACGGCAGCATCACCTCAGCGACGGGTATCGGCACCTTTGCACTGACAGCGCCGAGTACGGTCACAGGCTCGTTTATCATGGTTTCACCGACGGAGGTCGTGTTGGTCACAACGACGGCAGGAGATGTGAACCCGGTCGTAATTACGTTGGGAAACTGAGCGGAACTTAGTACGCCCAGCGCATCAGGACGGCGCCGGTCGTATAGCCCGCTCCCACCGCGATCAGCAGGACGAGGTCGCCCTTCCGCAGGCGCTTCTGTTCCACCGCATCCATAAGGCCTAGCGGAATCGTGGCCGCAGTCGTATTTCCGTACCGGTCGATATTCGCCATGACCTTCGAATCGTCCACGCCGAGCCGCTCCTGCATCGCGCGAATAATGCGCAGATTCGCCTGATGGGGCACCACCAGCGCCAGGTCGCGGCTCGACAAGCCGTTGCGCTCGAGAACCTGGCACGCAAGCTCGCTCATCCGCCGCACCGCATATTTGAATACCTGCTGGCCCTCCTGATGGACGTAATGCATTCGCTTGTCGACGGTTTCGTGTGATGCGGGATGGAGCGAACCGCCCGCCGGCATGTAGAGATTGCAGCCGCCCGAGCCGTCCACGTCGTGCGCGAAGTCGATGATCCCCTCCGCGCCGGACTCGGCGGGCTCGAGCAAGACGGCGCCCGCAGCGTCGCCGAACAGCACGCACGTGGCGCGGTCCTTGAAATCCAGAATCGAGGTCATCACGTCGCTGCCGATGACGAGAACTTTCTTGTGGACCCCGGAAGCGACGAACTGGGCTCCCACCGTCACCGCGTAAGGAAAACCCGAACAAGCGGCCGACAGATCGAACCCCCAGGCATTCTCCGCGCCAAGGCGGTCCTGAATCAGGCAAGCCGTGGCGGGAAACAGCATGTCCGGCGTGACGGTGGCCACGATGATCAGCTCGATCTCTTCGGGGCGCACTCCTTTGGCCGCGAGGAGCTTTTGCGCGGCCTCCGTCCCCAGATGCGACGCCCCGACGCCGGGATCGGCGTAGTGGCGCTCGCGGATTCCCGTGCGGCTGCGAATCCATTCGTCGTTCGTGTCTACGATCTTCTCGAGGTCCGCATTCGTGACGACGCGCGGTGGAACGTACCCAGCCACTCCGGTGATCTTTGCGGCGATTCGCCGGCTCATCTGGTTCTCCGTTGTCTCAGGAAGCGTCCGCGATTGTATGCAATCCCGCGCCGCGGTTACAAGCAAAAGCGACGCATCCGTCCATTCCTTAAGATCGCCGGGAACTCTTTTGTCCGGCGGCGTTTCGTGAGGCATGATGGGGCCATGACTTCGGCCGAGCGAACTCGGTGGATTGGCGAGCGAGCCCGCGCCGCTGGTTTTGACCTCTGCGGCGTCGCGCCCGTGGCTCCCGAAGAGCTCGAGGAGCTCAGCCGCCTGCCGGAATGGCTCTCGCGCGGCTTTGCAGGCGAGATGAAGTACCTTCACGATTCCCGCCGCGCCGATCCGCGGCTGGTTCTGCAAGGCGCGCGAAGCCTGATCGTTGTCGCGCTCAACTACAACTCGGCGCAGCCTGCGTCGACGCAGCTTCCCGCGCGCGCGAATGACGAGTCATCCCGCGGCCCACATGGACTGATCTCGCGCTACGCCTGGGGCGACGACTACCACGATGTGATCCGGCGCAAACTCGCCACCCTCCTCGAGGAAATGCGCGCGCAGTTCCCCGAACCCTTCGAGGCCCGCGCCTACGCGGACACCGGCCCGATCATCGAGCGCGTGGCCGCGAAGCACGCCGGCCTGGGCTGGCTCGCGAAGAATACCTGCCTGATCAATTCGCAACTCGGCTCGTGGCTCTTCCTGGGGGTCATCGTGACCACGCTTGCTCTTGCGCCAACGCTTGCGCCGGACGAGCCGCCTCCGCCCGACCTCTGCGGAAGCTGCACCCGCTGCCTGGACGCCTGCCCCACGCAAGCCTTTCCGGAACCCTACGTCCTCGACGCGCGGCGTTGCATCTCGTACCTCACCATCGAGTTGCGCGACGCAATTCCGGAAGGGTTTCGCGAGCAGATGGGTCGCAACGTCATCGGCTGCGACATCTGCCAGGACGTCTGCCCCTGGAATCGCAAGGCGCCCGTGACGAGCCTCGCCGCGTTCGAGCCGCGCGAAGCGCTCTTTGCGCCGGAACTCGAATGGCTCGCCTCGCTCTCGCAGCAGGAATTCAGCGCGTGTTTCGCGGGAGCGCGGTCAAGCGGGCCAAGTGGCGCGGCCTTGTGCGCAACGCCTGTGTGGCCCTCGGAAATTCCTCGATCGCGCCGGACCAACCGGCCTATCCGCGCGTCGTTCGCTTGCTCGCTCGCCTTGCCTCTTCCGAAGATGCGCATATCGCCGATCATGCCCGTTGGGCGCTTGTGCGGCTCTCCGATTCCCGCGATCGGGAACATGGTCAGACAGCTCCCGATGGATTGCGAGTCCGCGTCTCTGAATCAAAAACGCAATGACACCGAACGCGGTTTTTGCGATACTTTCGCGTTCGAGTGGTGCCGGCCATCAATTCCGAAAGCGAGCCGCGTTTCAATTCAACTCCAGGACTGAAACTCTATGAAAGCAAGTCATCGTTTGACCGTTTGTCTGGCCGTACTCCTCGCCGCCGGCATGGGCGCCTCGCGGCTGTTTTCGCGGGAACATCCTGCCCAGGCCGCGCAGAAGGGCTCGACCGCCCCGGCACAGCAAGGTGACGTCGAGCGCGGGCGCTATCTGGTCGAAGACGTCGCCATGTGCGAGGAATGCCACACGCCGCGGGATGCCGACGGCAATCTCGATGAATCCCGAAAGCTCCAGGGCGCGTCCATCTGGATCACACCTGTGCATCCGATGACCAACTGGTCGAACCGTGCGCCCGGCCTGGCTGGCTTCCCGGGGTTTACGGACGAGCAAGGCACGCAGATACTCGAGAAAGGCATCGGGCCAAACGGGCTGCCCATCCAGCCCCCGATGCACGTCTACCACATGAATCACGCGGATGCGCGCGCCATCATCGCTTACCTTCGCTCTCTGCCCAATGCGTACCCGCAAGACTAGAACCTCAATGGCTACGTTGACATCCTTCGCTGCCTGTTGCCTGTCGTATCCGGCGGCGTCGTAACATGGCCGTAACACTCGCCGTATACCCTTGCCCGCCTCAGGACAGGCAAGGCCAAGACCCGCTGCGCCCAGACCCATATGGCCCGGATTCGTATGAGCCAGATTCGTATGACCAAGACCCGCACCCCCGACCAGCCGCTCTTCTTCAATCGTCACTTCTCCTGGATGCAGTTCAACGAGCGAGTTCTGGAGGAAGCCCGGGACCGGGCCAACCCCGTGCTCGAGCGCGTAAAGTTCCTCGCGATCACGGCGAGCAACCTCGACGAGTTCGTCGAAGTGCGCCTCGCCGGCCTGCTCCAGCAGGTCGAGCAGGGAAGCAGCGACCCCGGCCCCGACGGCCTCACCCAGGAAGAAGTTCTCACCGAGTTGGTCAAGAGAATCCATGCGTTCGTCGACGACCAGTACGGCTGCTGGCGCGAGGAACTGATTCCGGCCCTGGCGAAGGAGTCGATTCGCGTGCGCGGCCTCGATGAGCTGAGGCCGGCAGCGCGCGAGCACATCGAGAATTTTTTCGTGAGAACCGTCTCCCCCCTTCTCACGCCGGTGACGGTTGATCCCGCGCATCCCTTTCCTCACGTCCTGAACAAGGCGCTCTGCTTGGCGTTCCTGCTCAAGCGCAAGCGCCGTGGATCGCAGCACACGTACGTGGGGGTCGTGACCGTTCCGCGTGCGCTGCCGCGGCTCGTCCTGATTCCGTCCCCCGAAGGTACCGTCGAATACGTTTTCCTCCACGATGTAGTCCACGCGTTCGCGGAGAGGCTGTATCACGGATATGAAATCCTGTCCTCTGCGCCTTTCCGGGTGACTCGAAACAGCAATCTCTATCTCCAGGAAGAGGAATCGCGCGGCCTGTTGGAATCGGTCGATCAGCAGATTCACCGCCGCCGCAAGGGTTCCGCCGTGCGCCTGGAAATCGAAGCCGGAGCCGATCAGGAAATCATCAACCGTCTTGAGGCGAACTTCCGTTTGGTGCCGTGGCAGGTCTTCCGCACGAATGGACCGGTCAACCTCTCGCGGCTCTTTCATCTCTACGACCAGACGCCGCGCCCGGATTTGAAATACCGCCCGTTCGTGCCGCGAGAGCTTGCCCTTAAACCAGGGCCGTCGTCGATCTTTGAGCTTCTGCGCACCCGCAACGTCCTGCTGCATCACCCGTACGATTCTTACTCCACCGTGGTCCGATTCATCGAGAGCGCGGCGCAGGACCCCAGCGTGCTGTCGATCAAGCAGACGCTCTATCGCACCAGCGAAAATTCGCCCATCGTGCGCGCCCTGATCGAGGCCGCTGCGAAAAAAGAAGTCGCGGTGGTGGTCGAGCTGAAGGCGCGCTTTGACGAAGCCTCGAACATTCGCTGGGCGCGGAATCTGCAGGAAGCCGGCGTGCAGGTCTTTTACGGAGTCGTTGGGCTGAAAACACACTGCAAACTCTCGCTGGTAGCCCGGCGCGAAGCGGACGGGCAGACTCGCCGCTACGCCCATCTGGGCACGGGGAACTACAACCCCTCGACAGCGCGCTTCTACACCGATCTGAGCCTGCTGACGAGCGATGCGTCGATGACTTTGGCCGTGCACCATGTGTTCGACTACCTGACGGCGTATTCGGAGCGTGCGCGGTACACACCTCTTTTCGTCGCGCCTCTGAACCTTGGCAGGAATTTCATAAACTTGATCGACCGCGAGGCGGCTCACGCGCGGGCCGGGCGCCCGGCCTTTATCGTGGCCAAGATGAATTCGCTCCTCGACGAAAAGATCATTCCTGCTCTTTACAAGGCCTCGCAGGCCGGTGTGCAGATCGAACTGATCGTGCGGGGTGCCTGTGCGCTGCGCCCGGGAGTGCGCGGCCTGAGCAGCCGGATTCGCGTCCGCAGCGTCATCGGACGCTTCCTCGAGCACAGCCGCGTTTTTGTCTTTGGCAATGGCGGGGAAAATGAAATCTACCTCGGCAGTGCGGACTGGATGCAGCGCAACATCTACGAGCGCGTCGAAGTGATTTTTCACGTTCGCGACGCGGTACTCCATCAGCGCATTCTTGCTGAAGTCGTCGCACCCTACCTGGCTGACACACAGAAGACCCGCCTCTTGCTGCCGACCGGCGAATATGTGCGCTCCCACGAGTCTCTCAACCTCGCGCAATCGAAGAACGGCTTCCGCTTCAACGTGCAGGAGTTTCTGATCGACTTCGTGGAAGGGCGCCAGGGCCTTGGCTCCGTCCCGGCCTGGCCGGCCTTTTCTCGCCTTCGAAATCCACAGCCCGTGGACCCGCCCGGGGAAGACCAGTAACGCGGCGCACGCGCAATAAGCCGTAGACGTCTCGCGAATTTGCGCATGAGCCTTTGCAGTCGGCGTCGGTATAATCGCGGGCATGGAGCACTGGCTGGAGACGTCCGTGAAGTGGCTGCTCGGGCCTGAAATCCCGGGCGAAAATCGGCCCGGACATCTCTGGCCGCGGTGGATTTTTCTCCGAGCTCTCGGGCTGATCTATTTCTCCGCGTTTTATTCGCTCCTGTTTCAGATCAAAGGGATGCTTGGGCCGAGCGGGATTCTGCCCGCCGGCGATTATCTTCAGGCGGTTTCCGCGGCGATCCACGGGCATGAGATTCTGGTTTGCGCCCACCCTTCTGTGGTTCGGCTCGAGCGACCGGGCGCTCATGCTGATCGCCTGGGTCGGGCTGATCGCATCGATTCTCGTCGTACTCAACATTTGGCCGCGCGCGGCCCTCCTGATCTCGTTCGTTTGCTTTCTTTCATTCGTCAGCGCGGCCCAGGATTTTTCCGGCTATCAATCGGACGGCATGCTCCTGGAAGCCGGATTCATCGCCCTGTTCTTCGCGCCGCCGGGATTGCGGCCGGGGCTCGGTGCCACGCATCCGGCGTCGCGAGCGAGCCTCTTCCTGCTGCGTTGGGAATGGTTCCGCATCTATTTCGAATCGGGCGTGGCGAAGATGGCGAGCCACGATTACTCGTGGCGGCACTTCACGGCGATGGATGATTACTACCAGAACGCTCCGCTGCCCACGTGGATCGGATGGTACGTCGGGCATTTTCCTCATTGGTTCCACGCCTCGGCCGTCTTCTATACCCTGGCCCTGGAATTGGTGGTGTGCTGGATGCTTTTCCTGCCCCGGCGATTCCGCATTGCGCTGTTTTTCATCGTGGCCCCGTTTGAAATCAGCATCATCCTCACCGGAAACTACGCGTTTCTGAACTACATCGTCTTCTGCCTCGGGTTCCTCCTGCTGGATGACCGCTTCATCGAATGGATCGTTCCGCAGCGCATACGGGATCTCGTCGGGCGGGTGAGCGCGCCGGCCGCCGGCGCGGAGACGGCGCAGGAAAGCTGGCGCGCGCGCTGGCGCAAGCGCTTGACTCCCGTCAGGTGGAGCGTCGCGGGCATTTGCTTCGCCTGTGTTTTCTACGTTGCGACGTCCGAACTGATCTGGATGTTTATTCCGGGGTTTCCGCTGCCGACGAAGCCCGTCGAGATGCTCCAGCCGTTTCGCATCGCCGACCGCTACGGGCTTTTTGCCAGCATGACGCACGCGCGGTACGAAATCGAATTTCAGGGATCGCCGGATGGCCAGACGTGGACGCCGTATCCCTTCCGTTACAAACCGCAGGACGTGAACGCGGCCCCGGGAATCTATGCTCCCTATCAGCCGCGCTTCGAGTGGAATCTGTGGTTTGCCTCGCTCGGCTCCTGGCCCCAGTACCGCTTCGTGCTATGGACCGAAGAGCGCCTCCTGACCGGCGAACCGGACGTGCTCGCCCTTTTTGCGCGAAATCCGTTCGCGGGCTCTTTGCCTCATCAGGTGCGCGCCGTCATCTACCAGTATTGGTTCACGGATATGAAGACGAAGCGCGCGACCGGCGCGTGGTGGCGGCGCGAACTGCTCGGCGAGTACGCTCCGACGCTCGAGCGCGAACCGGACGGCAAGATCGTGATTCTGGACGTCGCAACCGCGCCGCCGATGCCGGAGTAGCGCGTTGCAAGCAGCTTTTGCCACTCGGCGAGAATTCCGTTAGCCTGTCTGTGCCGACGAGTCCGCCTATGAAACGCCAGCACACCATCGATCAGAAGGAAGCGCGCCCGGACGAGGTCAGCGCCGGGCAGGTGATCGCGCATCTTGGCGACGCTGTCCGATGCGGCGAGTATCCGGGCCATCGCGCACGGCATGGGGCTGAAACATCGCGGCCGGCGTTTCTTGCCGAGAGTCATCCAGCAGCTCAAGCGCCGCGGCGAGGTTGAGGAACTCTACGGCGGGAAATACCGCCTCGCGGGCCAGAAGCAAACGCAACGCGGTGCGCCGGGCGGGCCTCCCGCCGCGCCGGCGAGGAGCGCCGAAGCCGCAGGCGGCGCCGAAGCGATCCCAGGACCCGAACCTGGTGTCCGGCCGCATCATCGCGCACCGCGATGGCTACGGCTTCCTGGTCCCGGAGAAGCCCATGCCGGGAATTGATGGCGATCTCTTCATCGGCCGCGACAATCTTGGCGATGCGATGCACGGCGATCACGTTCTCGCGCGCATCACGCGCCGCCGCGCCGACGGGCGCGCCGAAGGCCGCGTGGTGCAGATTGTCGAGCACGAGCATCCGACCCTCGTCGGCTTGTTCCGCTACGGGCCGCAAGGCAACCACGTCCTTCCATACGACACGCGCATTCTCCACGAAGTCTCGATACCGTCGGGCGATGAGCTGACTCCTGAATTGCGGCAGAAGCTCGGCCCCGAAGCTCAGCCGGCCGCGCTTCGTCGCCTGCGGCTTCCGGAGCTCGATGGCGCCGTCGTGAACGTCGAAATCACGCGCTATCCCAAGGGCGGCCTCGCGCCGGCGGGTCGCGTGATCGAGATTCTCGGCCGCCCGGGCGATATCGGCGTCGATGTCGAGATCATCATTCGGAAGCATCATCTGCCGCACGTCTTCCCGGACGAAGTGGTTGCCGATGCAAAAGCGGCGCCGCAGCAGGTGGCCGAGAACGATCTGGCGGGACGGCGCGATTTCCGCGATCTGCCGATTGTGACGATCGACGGCGAGACCGCGCGCGATTTCGATGACGCCGTCCACGTCCGCTCGCTGCCGGGCGGGAACTACGAGCTGCAGGTGCACATCGCGGACGTGGCGCACTACGTTCGCCGGAGCGCGGCACTCGATCGCGAAGCGCGGCTGCGCGGCACGTCCGTCTACTTCCCGAACCGCGCTGTGCCTATGCTGCCGGAGGAGCTTTCGAACGGCATCTGCTCGCTCAATCCGAAAGTGGACCGCCTGGTGATGAGCGCGATCATGGAAATGGACGCGACGGGTAAGATGACGCGCGCCGATTTCGCGCCCGGCGTGATTCGCTCGGCCGAGCGCATGACGTACACGAACGTCAACAAAGTGCTCGAAGGCGACCCGGAGATGAGCGAGCGCTACGCGCCGCTCGCTGCGGAATTCCGGCGCATGAAGGAGCTGGCGCTGCTGCTGAACGCCCGCCGCCACGCGCGCGGCTCGATCGATTTCGACCTCCCCGAGCCGGTGATCGAATTCGACGAAACCGGGACGATGACCAGCATCCTCCGCAGCGAGCGCAACATCGCCCACCGCATCATCGAGGAGTTCATGCTCGCGGCGAACGAGGCCGTGGCGCACTACCTCGAAAAGCGGGGCATCGGCTCGCTCCATCGCGTCCACGAAAAGCCCGACCCGAAGAAAGTTCTCGAATTCGAGGAGCTGGCCAAGGCTTTCGGCTACACGCTCGGCGTGGAAGATCTCACCGAGCGCCGCGTGGCGGTGCGGCATGGCCACGTCCGGCCTCCCGCGCACGCGGGCGGCGGCAAGGGCCGCATGCGGCCGATGAGCGTCACGCTGCCGGCGATGGAGGAGATCGACATCCGGCCGCAGCATTACCAGCGGCTGACGCTGAAGATCGCGGGAAAGCCCGAGGAGCGAATCCTTTCCTACCTGATGCTGCGTTCGCTCAAGCAGGCGCGCTATGCCGCGGACCCCATCGGCCACTTCGCGCTCGCGGCACAGGAGTACACCCACTTCACGTCGCCCATCCGCCGCTACCCGGACCTGATCGTCCATCGCGCGCTGAAATGGGCGCTCGACAATCCCGACGCGGTTGCGTCGCACACGCCGCCGATACCGCATGCTCGTGCCGGCAAGGATGCGCCCGTGGCGACGCTCGGGCCTTACCGTCGCGTCGAGCTCGAGGAGATCGCGTCCGAAAGCTCGGAATCGGAGCGCGGCGCCGAGGCGGCCGAACGCGAGTTGATGGAATGGAAGACGGCGCAGTTTATGGAGAGCCACCTCGGCGAGGAGTATGACGCGCTGATCATCTCGGTGCAGAAATTCGGATTCTTCGTCGAGCTGACCGAGATTTTTGTCGAAGGGCTCGTCAGCATCGACCGGCTCGAGGAATCGACCGGCCAGCGATGCACCTATCGCGAGCGCGACCACGCCATCGTCACCGAGCCTCATCGCGGCGGACGCGGCAGCGCCGCCCGAAAGATTTTCAGCCTGGGCGACCGCGTGCGAGTGCGCGCCGAGCGCATCGATCCGTTCCGGCATCGCGTCGAATTCGCGCTGGTCTGAACGCCGGGCGCGTCGTTGTCTGTTTTTGTATTCATGGGAGAGTTGAATGAAACCGAGCATTGGATTCATTGGTTTGGGGCTGATGGGGAAGCCGATGGCGCGCAATCTGCTGCGCGCGGGATTTCCGGTCACCGTCTGGAATCGGACGAAGTCGAAGGCGGACGACCTGGTGAGCGAGGGCGCGAAGCTGGCCGCCGATCCGCGCGAAGCGGCCGCCGCCGCGGACGTCCTGATCACCATTGTGAGCGATCCGGCCGCGCTCGAAGAAGTTCTCTTCGGCTCGAATGGCGCACTGGAAGGCTTGCGCCGCGGCAGCATTCTGATCGATTCGAGCACCGTCTCGCCGGACACCGCGCGGCGCGTGGCCAAGGCGTGCGCGGAGCGAGGCGTCGATTTTCTCGATGCGCCCGTCACGGGCGGCACGTGGGGCGCGCAGAAGGGCGAGCTCGTCTTCATGATCGGCGGGAAAGCGGAAACGCTCGAGCGCGTGAAGCCGGTGCTCGAAGCGATGGGCAAGAGATTAATCCTGCTCGGTCCGAACGGCGCGGGACAAATCGTGAAGCTCGGAATGAACCTCCTGCTGGCGCTCCAAGTCGATGCGTTCGCGGAAGCTCTCGCGCTGGTCACGGCGGCAGGCGTGCCGGCCGATCGCCTGATGGAGGTGCTGCAATCCAGCATGGCGCGGTCGGGGGTGCTCGACGTGAAAGCCCCGATGATGGTGAAAGGCGAGTTCCCCGCCAGTTTCCCTCTGCGGCTGATGCACAAGGACGTTCGCCTCGCTCTGGAACTCGCCCGCGAGCACGGTGTGAGTCTTCCATCCGGCGAGGCTGCGTATGCGACTTACAGCGCCGTGAAAGATGCGTCGAAAGACGACCCGGATTTCGCCGCCGTCGCCCGGTTTTGGAAGCAGGGGTGAGGGAGTAGGGGCGAGGGTTGAGGGGCCCGAAACGGCGGCCATCCGCGGACGGCGGGTGCAAAGCACAGCGAACACATGCTGCGAGAGAAGCAGCGCAAAGGTACACGTTCCGTACCGATCTGTTATGTCGGAGCTGAAGCTCCGACCCCCTAGGGCCTAACCCCAGCGTCGGCTCGGAGCTTCCCGACATAGAGCATCGGGTCCGCAGGGCCATCCGGACTGCAGACTGCGCAGACGCAAAAGGCGCGGAAGCTCCGAGCCGCTAAGGCCCGGAACCGAAACCGAGGGTCGCCGAAGATTCGCGATTAGAAACCGTCGCCCTCGTTTGTTTTCAAGCGGTTGAGATGGTTTCTAATTCTCATATTTTGCGATTAGGTTTCGGGAGTATGTACTTTGCGCAAAACCACCCGAAAACGCTGGTTGAATTTGTATACCTCGGGACCAGCCGTTCGCAGGTTTCTTCTCGACCGCCTTCCGACCAGCGATTCGCTCTGGCTGGCGGCCTGCAAACCCGCATAGCCGCTTTCCTATTTCCTTCCAGGCACTTTAGTCCTTGCCTCGGTTCGCTGTACCAAAACTGTACCTTAGCCAGATTGACGGCGAAATAAAGCTTTTCTAATCTCTGGGTTATGGGGTCCCCAGCCACCATGATCTTGGGAATTTGTCAGCGAATAGCGGCGGCCGCCCTATTGTGGTTCTTCGCTCAGATAAGGCCTCTAGTCTTTGACAGGCTGCTAACAGTCCCGGTCTTTTCCATCAGCCGTAGAATCCATTTAGGATTCAAAAGTAACCGCTCGCAACCCGACCCAAACCCTCATCGATGCCGCGCTACTGACGCAATCTGCCCGTGGCCCCGGTTCTAATCCCAAGCCTCCCACCGATTCAGTTGTCAAAGAGCTTCTCGGGCCCTCGTCGAGAGGGCCGGAAGTGTGTCGATTAGAGATGGCTGACGCCGTTTATTTTCACTAGCTTGAGGGCATTTCTAATCGCCAGTGTGTCGATTAGATTCTCCGAGATCCGAGAAACCAGAGACGCAGGAATGCAGGAACGCCAGCTTGGAATCACTCTTCCAAGCCCCTCACAGATTCAGTTGTCAAAGAGCATCGAGCCCTCGTCAAGAGAGCCACAACTTCACTCATCGGCACGCTGGCACATTGTTGGGCGCGCGTCAAATGGTTGTTGGTGTGGAGTCCGGCGCTAGTCTTGGTACTTCTGGCGGAGGCGCGGCGTGAGCCGGAGCATGAGTTGCACGCGCTCGACCTCGTTGACCCAATCGCCGAGCGTGGCATCAACTTCTTCTTTTTCCGGGGCGACGATGCCGGTGGGGCAAAGCGGGCCGAGTTTGCGGAGGGCCAAGGCGCGGTAGCGATTGATCGTGCGATCCCCCGCCGTGGCGCACCATTGGTTGTCTTCCGACGAAAACAGGACGACTGGCACGCGGCTCCCGCCGTTGATGCGCAACTCCGGGATCAATTCGGCGTCCCTGGGGCGCTCGATGAAACGCAAATCGATTTTCGCGGGATTGGCTTCAGCGATTCGATGAATCAGCGGGCATTGTTCCACGCAATCGCCACACCAGATGCCGCTGAAGATCAGAATCTTCATTTGGCGCACGAAGCCACCCAGCAACTCCCTTTGGGCGTCCGTCAGCCGCGCGGCATCGTGGACCTGATTCCAGCGGCGTTGCTGCTCGTCGGTGCCGGTCCGAAGGTAGCTCTCGTAGGGAAGCCCGGATGCAAATCGGTCAGAAATGTAGGAAGCATCTATCATGGTTGTTGTACCTGTGGTGCGTAGAATTCAATCCGTGCGTCAGCTTGCCTTAGTACAGATTCGGTCGGGGGCGGATTGCGTTTCGTCCGTCAGGAGATCCGGGCGGTGCTGAGCGCAGAAATTCGAATCCGTGCTCAGCGCGCGCGACGGAGCGGCCTCTTGGTGACGCGAATCAATCTGCGCAAGGCCGTATTGACCGATCGGTCGTCAGGAAAATGCTCAGCCACGTCCGGCGAGAGGAGCACGAGATTCGTACCAGCTTCGTAGCGCGCCGTGTACTTGCCACGAACGCCGCCCTTCAACTTAGACAGATCGTACTCGCGGCGCAGTTCGCCACGCAGTTTTCGCTTGTCAGTTCTCTTGTTCATAATGCTTCCGCTCACGCAGCGTCGTCTTTCGGGCGCTTACAATCCGGATGTTCTCGCCGCGGTCCGCGTGGGCCACGATCAAAAGCCGACCGGAGTCCGAGATTCCCACGGTGATAAACCGCTGTTCCAGGATCGAATGGTCGGGGTCGTGATATGTCATCGCCAAAGGATCGCCAAAGACCGTCGCTGCCTCGTGGAATGAAACCCCGTGCTTCCGGTGATTCTGCGTCGCCTTGCGCGGGTCCCATTCAAAATTCACTGCGTTACTTCATCCCGCCACTCCCGAAACCCTTCGGCGAAGCGGCCTTCGAGCGAGGTGACTTCTGACCTCAGCATGACCTTGGTCCAGCGTTTCTCCTAATGTAGACGATATTGTAGCGGTCAGCGCTCTCGAGTTCATCAAGTTTCCACAGGCTTCAACTAACGAGCGGCAATGCCTCAATAAGGCAATGAGGAACAAAAGGTTCAACAGAATTCCATAATGGAGTCTGGTTCGGAGGCCAGAGGCCGGGCGAACGGGTCACGCGAGGGGGCGGGGAGGGAAGAAAGCCAAGGGCAGATCGCGGACGGTGCGGAGGCCGGCGGGGGCGGCGAGGATTGCCGGGATGGCGTTGACGGCGATGGCGGCGGTGGCGACGTCTCCGTGCGCGCCGCCGGGGATGGTGAGCGAAAGGTTCGGCTCGCCGCGCAGTTCGACCGTGTCGGCGGGCTGCTTCGCGCCGACGTACATCTGAAGCTCCATGAAAATCTTTTCTTCGCCCTTTGAAGTGCCGCGAGCGATCTGATGGACGCCGGCCACCTGGCCGGCTTCGACCTCGAGGAACGGCGTCTTCACGGTTTCGCTCGCGATCACAGGCTCGATCGTTTCCGAAATGTCGTCGACGACGAGGCCGAGGCCGTCGGCGACCATGGCGACCGATTCCGGCAAGCCGTGATGCTTGATGATCCCCGCGGCGACCTGCTCGCGGAATTCTGCTTCCGTCATGCCCGCGCCGATTTTCTTTTGCAGCGGCAGGCGGCGCTTGGAAGCGTCCACGATGCGCACCGCCTTGGCGAAGTCCACGCGCTGCGCGACGGCGGAAAGCACCAGGACGAGCTTATCCATCACAAAGCCGGGATTGACGCCGGTGCCGACAAGAGCGACGCCTTCCTCCTTTGCGGCGGCGTCGAGCTGCGCGGAAAGCTCGGGGTGCTTGCGGAACGGATACGCCAGCTCCTCGCAGGTGGAAACGACGCAGCAGCCCGCTTGAATGCACGCGAGCAGCTCGTCCATCACGGCCGCGAGAGACGACGAGGTCGTGTGCATGACGACGTCGACGGGCTTCTCCAGCAGGGCGGTCGGGCGAGGCGAGACGGGCACTCCCCAGGGCGCGTCGGGTGCGCCGACGACTTCGCCCAGGTCGCGCCCGGCCTTGGCCGGATCGCGGTCGATGCCGCCGACGATTACGAGCGATTCCTTCTCCCGCAGCAGGCGGGCGATCGAGGCGCCGATGGGGCCGACGCCGAACTGCACGACGCGAATCTTCTTCCTCACAATGCCTTCCTTGGGCCTGAGAGAATCCCACTAAATTAAGGCCTTAGCGCGCGTACCGCAACCGGAAAGAGTAAATGGAGAAGAGTCGAACTAGCAAAATCAGGGTAAAGCAGATCCCTCGTCGTCCGCCAAAAACGGGCGGACTCGCTCGGGATGACAACCGAGTGGGGTGTGCTAGAAGCGGGCGCGGGTGGCGCGGAGGTAGTCTCGCAGCGACGCGACGTTGGGGCCGTAGGAACCGACGCGGCCGGCGTCCACCGGCAGACCGAGGCGCTCCGCTTGATCGATGCTCAAGCCGGCGTCGTCGAGTTCAGCGAGGCTGTAGCCTTCGGCGGGCGTAAGACGGTTGGGCCGGGACCTATCCACGGGACGCAGCGGGCGACGCATGTGCCATCGCTTTGCCACGATATCGAAAAAATCATCCCAATCTCGACGGTTCCACATCGCGCCCTCTCTTCCCCGTACGCTGCGACTCAATCCATTAGACGTATCAAGCGATTGGATGCAACAAGAGCCCTTTGGGTAACGTAAAATTTAGCGTCGCCCCCGCGGCTTCGGCGAAGGTAACGCTGCCGATTGTAACCCTGCCGAAAGCCGAAAGTTGCGCGTGTATCCATTCAGTTATCGCATCATAGGTACGATGACTCCGGCCCGGCGGCTGCTATACTTGTTCGAACGAAGCGCAATCGACCAGGGCGAGCAAGAACGGGAAACTAACAGCCGCACGTTAGGCGATTGTGTAAGCGGCGAGAAATCTGCATGAGCAATCCATCGGTCATCGTCGTCCATTACCACGAGCTGTGGCTGAAGGGCCGCAACCGGCGGTTCTTTCTCGGGAAGCTTTTCACGGCGCTGCGCCAGGGGCTTCAGGGAATTCCGGTGGAGCGGATCGAGCAGCCCGGCGACCGGCTGCTGGTGCGCCTCGGGACGGGCGCTTCGCTTGAGGAGGCGATCCGGCGGATCGAGCGGGTGTTCGGGGTCGCGTACTACGCCGTGGCGCGTCCCGTGGCGCGCGAGATGGAGGCGCTTTGCCAGGCCGCGTGGGAAGAGGCCGAGCCGCTGCGCGTTGCCTCGTTTGCCGTGCGCGCCAAGCGCAGCGACAAAGAGTTCCCGCACTCGACGATGGAGATCGAGTCCACGGTGGGACGGTACCTTCTCGAACGATTTCGCGCGCAGGGCCGCGACGTTCGCGTGCGCCTGAAGGACCCCGAGCTGACCTGCCACATCGAAATCACGCCGGGGCCGCTGCTGGTCTACGCGCGGAAGATTCCCGGGCCGGGCGGCCTGCCGGCAAATACCGCGGGGCGCATGATGTGCCTGCTCTCAGGCGGCTACGACTCCGCCGTTGCCGCGTACCACATGATGAAGCGCGGCGCGCATATGAGCTTCGTACATTTCTACGGGACGGGCGCGCGGCCGGGTGAATCCTCTCTGCACGTGGCGAGCGGGCTGGTGCGCGCGCTGGCGCCCTATCAATTTCGCGCCAAGCTCTACCGCGTGCCCTTCGAAGAAGTGCAGCGCGAGATCGTGCGCTACGCGCCGGAAAACGTTCGCGTGCTGCTCTACCGGCGGATGATGCTGCGGATCGCGGAGGCGTTCGCCCGGCGCGACCGCGCGCTGGCGCTGGTCACGGGCGACAGCCTGGGCCAGGTGGCTTCGCAGACGCTGCGCAATCTGGTCGCGGTGGAAGCGGCGGCGAGGATGCCGGTGTTCCGTCCGCTGGTAGGCACGGACAAAATGGAAATCCTGGCGACGGCCCGCAAGATCGGGACGTACGACATCTCCTCGGAGCCCTTCCACGATTGCTGTCCCGTCTTTCTGCCGCGCTCGCCGGAGCTCTCCGCGCGGCCGGAAGAACTGGCGGAAGCGGAAGCGGCGCTCGATATCGAGGCGCTGATCACCATGGGAATTCGCGGGGCGACCATCGAGCGGTTCGCGTACACCGGCGGGCGCGTGGAGGCAAGCGAACCAACGCCGCTCGTGCGGCCCGATAGGCAGAGCGCAGCAATTGCGTGAGGGTATTTGGAGATTCAGGCCGCCGGCAGGTGCGCCGCCGGACGGCCTGAGACGTTAGAAAGAAAGGGAACTACCGGTCGCGGCCGTATCCGCCGCGTCCGCCACCGCCGCCGCGACCACCACCGCCCCCGCCACCACCATGGCCGCCGCGCCCGCCACCACCGCCTCCGCCACCACCGTGGCCCCCGCGCCCGCCACCACCGCCGCCACCTTCCCGCTGCGGCCGCGCTTCGTTGACGACAAGCGCGCGGCCCAGGAACTCGCGGCCATTCAAAGCCGCGATGGCCTTTTCAGCCTCCGCGTCGTCGCGAATCTCCGCAAAGCCGAACCCGCGCGGCTGGCCGGTGAATCGATCGCGAAGGAGCGTAAGAGAATCCGGTTGTACTCCCGCTTCGGCGAATAATGCCGCCACCTCTTCTTCCGTAGCCTTGAACGATAGATTGCCCACGTACAGTTTCTTCACGGTCGATCTCCTTGTGCCCCCGTCATACGGACAGGCACGTCTGCGAGGCTGAAGCGAGCGTCCCAGCAACCGGGAGCATCTTGCTGCAATTGCCCCCCGCAGTCAACCATCGGGGGTGCCGGGAGGCCTCGCGCGGCCTGCGGGCCCAGGCTCAGGCGCCGTCCAGGGCTAGGTGCGGTAGCTGGCGTTGATGTGGACGTATTCCTTCGTGAAATCGCAGGTCCACATGCGCGCGCGGCCGTCGCCGGAATGCAGATCGATGATGACGGAGACGTTCTTCTCGAGCATTTTTTCGTGGGCGACGATTTCGTCGAACGGATATTCGCGGCCTCCGCGACAGACCTCGATGCCCGCAACCCAGATATTGACGCGCTCGAAGTCGAATTTGGCGCCGGAGCGGCCGGCGGCGGCGAGGATGCGGCCCCAGTTGGGGTCGGCGCCCGCGAAGGCGGTTTTCACGAGCGGCGAATTCGCGACGGTGCGGGCGATCCGATCGGCGGCGCGGTCGGAAGGGGCGCCGCGCACTTCGATTTCGATCACGCGCTGCGCGCCTTCACCGTCCTCGACGATCGCGAGCGCGAGCGATTTGCAAACGCTTTCGAGGGCGGCACAAAAGCTGTTGTAATCGGCGCCGGCGACGCTGGAGATCTTTCGCGCGCCGGACTGGCCGTTGGCCAGCACGGCGACGGTATCGTTCGTCGAGGTATCGCCATCGACGGTGATCGAATTGAACGTGGGACCCACAACGGTCTTAAGGGCGCGCGACAAAAGCGCGGGGGAGATGGCAGCGTCGGTCGCGAGGAACGCCAGCATCGTCGCCATGTGGGGCTCGATCATCCCCGAGCCTTTCGCGCAACCGAGAACGCGAACCGGCTTTCCGCCAATGCGGCATTTCGCGGCGGCCCATTTCGGGCGCGTGTCCGTGGTCATGATCGAGCGCGCGAACTCCTCGAAGGTTCCGGCGCGGGCATTCCGCGCGCGAACCAGATCCGGCACGGCATCGAGAATTCTGTCCACGCGCAGAGGCGCGCCAATCACGCCTGTCGAGCAGACCAAGACCTGCGACGGATCGATGCGATCCAATTCCTCGGCGAGTTTTTGAGCGGTCGCGATGGAGGCAGGGTAGCCATCGACTCGCGTGCAGCAATTGGCGTTGCCGGAGTTGACGATCAGGCCGCGCGCCCAGCCGCGCGACTTCCGCAGGTGTTCGCGCGAAGCGACGACGGGAGCGCCCACCACGCGATTCGTGGTGAAAACGGCGGCGGCGGCGGCCGGAGTCTCGCTGACGAGAATGCCCAGGTCGAGCCGCGTCTTTTTCAGGCCACAATGCGTGGCCGCGAAGGTGAAGCCGCGAGGAATGTTCGAGGCGGACAGACGGGCGCTGCCGTGTTCGGGAACCGCCTGAGGCGCGTTTTCTACCATCGTCTGCGCCCTCATGGGTTTTCCTCGAGTTTGGCGAGGCGGGCATTGAAATCGTCGAGCGCGGCGCGCACTGCAGACGGAGCCGTGCCTCCCGGGACCGACCGCCGGGCGAGCGCCGATTCGAGGGTGAGGGCGCCGGCGAAGTCCGGCCCGAATGCGGATGAAAATTCCTTCAGCCGTGCCACGGGCAACTCCCGGATGGATTTGCCGTCCTGCTCGGCGGCGCGCAGCACTTTGCCCACGATTTCGTGGGCTTCGCGGAACGGCACGCCCTTGGCGACGAGATAGTCGGCGAGTTCGGTGGCGACGAGCCCGGGATCCTGCGCCGCCTCGCGGAGGCGCGCTTCGCGGAAGCGAGTGGCGGCGAGGGTCGCCGCGGCAATCCGGACGATGGCGAGAGTCTGGTCGTGGGCTGCGAACAGGGGCTCCTTGTCCTCCTGCAAGTCGCGCTGGTAACTCGAGGGCAGACCCTTGCACGTTGTAAGCAGCGAGACGAGCGACCCGTACATGCGGCCCGTCTTGCCGCGAATGAGTTCCCACGCGTCGGGATTCTTCTTCTGAGGCATCAGGCTGCTGCCCGTGGAGAATTCGTCCGGCAACTCGACGAATCCGAACTCGGGCGAAGCGAACAGGATCATGTCTTCGGCGAGCCGCGAGAGGTGCATCGCGAGCGTGGCGAGGGCAAAAAGAGTTTCGAGCGCGAAATCGCGGTCGCTGACGGCGTCGAGGCTGTTAGCCGTGATGCGCGAAAAGCCCAGATCGCGCGCCAGGGCCTTGCGGTCGAGAGGGAACGCGCAACCGGCCAGAGCGCCCGAGCCGAGCGGGCAGACATCGGCGCTGGCCGCAGCGGATGCGACGCGCTCGGCGTCGCGCGCAAAGGCCTCGCCGTGGGCGAGAAGCCAATGCGAAAGGAGCAGCGGCTGCGCGTGCTGCATATGCGTGGTGCCGGGCATGGGAACGCCCAGGTTGCGCTTGGCCTGTTCGGAGATCGCACGATTCAGCGAACCGATCGCGCCGCGAATCTCCCGCGCCGCTTCCTTCACGTACATCCGGAATTCGGTCGCGACCATTTCGTTGCGGCTGCGGCCGGTGTGCAGTTTCGCGCCGAGCGGACCGAGCTTCTCGATCAGCGCGGTTTCGGCGAAATGATGGACATCCTCGGCCTTCGAGGCGTCGAGCCAGGCGGCGTCCGACTGCGCGCGAGCCTCGATTTCATCGAGCGCGGCGACCAGCCGCTGACCTTCCTCGCGCGTGAGAATCCCCGCGGCCGCGATGGCGCGGGCCCAGGCGCGGTCGAGCGACAGCTCCTGCGGCAGGAGCCTGCGGTCGAACTGCCACGAACGCTCGAATTCGTAGAATGAGGCGTCCGGGGGGCGCTCGAAGCGGCCGCCCCACATTTTCGAGCCTTCGGGCTGGGTCATCGCCCCGCTGCTTTCGCGTCAGGCGGAATGGTGATCGGAAGCGCGAAAAGGTTGATGAAGCCTTCCGCGTCTTTCGGGTTGTAACCGACCATGCTGAAGCTGGCGAGGCCCGGGCGGTAGAGAGAGTACGGCGACTGGCGGGACGCGACGCTGACGTTGCCTTTGAAGAGCGAGAGCGTGATCGAGCCGGTGACGCGCTTCTGCGAGTTGGTGAAGAAGGCGTCGAGGGACTCGCGCAGCGGCGTGAACCACATGCCGTAGTAGACCATCTCGGCGTAGCGCAGAGAGAGGATCTGCTGGTAGTGCGCGGTTTCGCGGTCGAGGCACAGCGATTCGAGCTCGCGGTGCGCCGCGACGAGCAGCGTCCCGCCGGGCGTCTCGTACGCGCCGCGCGACTTCATGCCCACGAGCCGGTTTTCGACGATGTCCATGCGCCCCACGCCATTTGCAGCCGCAAGTTCGTTCAACTGGTCGATCAACGCTAGAGGCGCCAGCTTCTTGCCGTTTACCGAGACGGGAGTGCCGGCATCGAAGCCGATCTCGACCACCGCCGGCTGGTCCGGCGCCTTGGCCGGGGAGACGATCCATTGCCACATGGACTCTTCCGGCGCGTTCGCGGGGTCTTCGAGAACGCCGCCCTCGTGGCTCAAGTGCCAGATGTTGCGATCGCGGCTGTAGATGTTTTTCGTGGTCTGCTCAACCGGGACATTGTGCGAGCACGCGTAGGCGATCGCTTCTTCACGCGAGGAAATGCTCCATTCGCGCCATGGTGCGATAATCTTCAATTCCGGCCCGAGCGCCTTGGCGGCCAGTTCGAAGCGCACCTGATCGTTGCCTTTGCCGGTGCAGCCGTGGGCCAGCGCGTCGGCGCCGACTTTCTTTGCCAGCTCCACCTGGCGCTTTGCAAGGATCGGGCGCGCGAACGAGGTTCCAAGCAGGTACTTGTGCTCGTAGACGGCGCCCGCACGGAGCGTCGGCCAGATATAGCCCGTAATGAACTCCTCGCGCAGATCTTCCACGTACGCGGCGCTGGCACCGGTGGCAAGCGCCTTCTTGTGCGCGGCTTCGAGGTCTTCGCGCTGGCCGAGGTCGCCGATCATGGCGATCACTTCGCAGCCGCCGTAGGTCTCCTTCAGCCACGGGATAATGATGGAGGTATCGAGTCCTCCGGAATAAGCGAGAACGACTTTCTTGGGCAATGAATTCTCCTTCAGTTGAGCAGCGAGTGCAGGATCGCCTTCTGTACGTGGAGGCGATTTTCGGCCTGGTCGTAGATGATCGAGCGGGGCGAATCGATGACACCTTCGGTGACTTCCAGTCCCCGGTGCGCAGGCAAGCAATGCAGAAAGACGGCGTCCGGCGCGGCCTGCGAGAAAAGCTTCTCGTTCACCTGGTATCTGGCGAAGGCGATTTCGCGCCTGGCGGCTTGGGCTTCCTGCCCCATGCTCGCCCAGACGTCCGTGTACACGGCCTGGGCGCCGGCGACGGCCTCTTCGGCCGAGCGGAGGATTTCGATCTTGCCGCGGGTCTCGCGGGCCACGCGTCTTGCCTCAGCCACAATGTCAGTGTCCGGCTCGTAGTCCTCGGGCGTGGCGACCCGGATATGCGCTCCGGCGCGCGCGCCGATGGTAAGGAGAGAATGGCACATGTTGTTGCCGTCGCCGACGTAGGCGACCTTGAGGCCCTTGAGCCCGCCGAAACGCTCTTCGAGCGTGAAGAAGTCGGCGAGCGCCTGACACGGATGAAATTTGTCGGAGAGCGCGTTGATCACGGGAATGTTGGCGTTGGCGGCAAGTTCGTCGAGCGTCTCCTGCTCGAAGACACGCGCGACGATGCCCTGCACCCAGCGCTCGAGGTTCTTCGCGATGTCGCGGATCGGCTCGCGTTCGCCGAGACGGGTAGCCGTGTGATCGAGGAAGATCGAGCTGCCGCCGAGATTGGCGATACCGACCTCGAACGTCACGCGCGTGCGCAGCGACGGCTTTTCGAACAATAGAACGAAAACGCGGCCCGCGAGCGCGGTCCGGTATCGGTCAGGGTGCGCCTTCATTTCGGCGGACCGGCGGAAGAAGTCGCGCAACTGCGCGGGGCTCCATTCCGTTCCGGTGAGGAGGTCTCTTTTCAGTACGAGCGGCGTGGCGGTGGCGGTCATGGTCATGGTTACCTCGTTGCGGCCACGGCCAGCTCCGGATGCGCTTCCGCCATCGGAGCATTGGCTGGCCACTTCTTCGCGGATTTGGCGCCTCGCACGAGCACCGTTTCGAATTTCGCGAGAAATTCGGCCACATCCCGCGCGCGAATGATGAACGGCGGGAGCAGCCGCAGAATGTGTTCGTGCGTGCAGTTAATCAGCAGACCTCGGCGAAGCGCTTCCTCGACAAACGGAGCGCCTTCGACAGAAAGGTCGATGCCCACGATCAGCCCCTCGCCACGGACCTCGCGAATGAAGTCGAAGCGCGACGCGAGCTTCTCCAATCCCGAATTAAGCTCGGCGCCCCGGGCGCGAGCGTTGGCCAGCAGGTCTTCGTCCTCGACAATCGTGAGAAATTCGAGCGCGGCCGCGCAGACGAGCGGACCGCCGCCGAACGTGGAACCATGCAGCCCGGGGGAGAAGGCGGCGGCGAAGCGCTCGCTCGCGATGAATGCACCGAGCGGAAGGCCGCCCGCCAGCGGTTTTGCGACCGTGACGATATCGGGCAGCGAGTCGAATTTCTGATACGCGAATTTACGCCCGGTCCGTCCCAGACCACTCTGGATTTCGTCTGCAATCAGCGCGGCATCGTGTTGCGTTGCAAGCTCGCGCGCCCGCCGCCAGAATGCCTCGCTCAGCATGAAAACGCCGCCCTCGCCTTGTATCGGCTCGATCACGATGGCGCAGACTGAGTCGTCGAATTTCGCTTCGAGGTCCGCCACGTCGTTGAACCGCACAAATTCAACGCCCGGGATCAGCGGAGTAAAAGGCTCGCGGTATTTCGGCGTATGAGTGATGGAAAGCGCGCCCATGGTGCGCCCGTGGAAGGAATTCTCAAGCGCAAGAATGCGCGTTTTCGGAGCGCCGCTGAGCGTGGCCTTGCCATGGGAGTGGGCGCGAGCAAGCTTCAGCGCGCCCTCGATGGCCTCCGAGCCGCTGTTGGCAAAAAACACGCGGTCGAGCCCCGACCATTCCGCCAGTTTGCGCGCCAGCGGCGCCTGATAGGCGTTGTGAAAGAGATTCGAAATGTGGGTCGCGCGACCGGCTTCGCGGCGTATCACGCGGACCATCCGCGGATGCGCATGGCCCAGCGCATTGACCGCGATGCCGCCGAGAAAATCGAGATATTCGCGTCCCTGAGAATCGTAGATACGGCAGCCGCGACCGTGCGTGAACACGGCCGGCGGCCGCCGGTAGGTCTTCATCAGGTAGCGCGATTCGTCGGCCAGAATCCTGGCCGGTGAAACCCGCTTTGACGCGGAAATCCTTTTCTTGGGCATGGCTATTGCGCCGCTCCGTGCGCGGCCCTGGCGGCAGGGCGAATGACGGGGAGCACGCGCGTTCCCGGGCAGCGCCCAGCGCTTGCGGCGGAGAGCAACGCCCGCGGCTTCGTGCCGCCGACGATGCGCACTTCGGAGACGCCGCCGGCAAGCGCGCGCTTCGCGGCTTCGAGCTTCAGGATCATTCCCCCGGAAACCTTGTTCCGGCGGATGAGGTCTTCGATGTCTGTCCCGCGGACGGCGCGCAGCACTTTTTCGCCGTCGAGCACGCCCGCGACGTCGGTGAGGAAAATCAGGCGGTCCGCGTGAATGAATTCGGCTGCGGCGGCGGCCATGTGATCGGCGTTGATGTTGTAGAGCTCGCCGTCGGCGCCCAGGCCCATGCACGAAGCGACCGGAACGATTCCCTCACGCCAGAGCGAGCGCAGGAAATCCACGTTCACTTCGGTCAGATAGCCGACGAATCCCAGGCCGCCTTCGCGATCTTCGACCTGCATCGGCTCGGCCAGAAAGCAGGCGGCATCGCTCGCGCTGATGCCGACGGCCGGCTGTCCCGCAAGCGAAATCGCTCCGGCCAGCTTCTTGTTGAGCAGCCCGGCGAAGACCATGATGGCGGCGTCGCGCGTTTCGCGGTCGGTGACGCGCAGGCCGCTGACGAAGCGGCTGGCAATTCCCATGCGCGCGAGCGTCGCGGTAAAGATTTTTCCGCCGCCGTGAACGACCAGCATTTCGTGGCCGGCCCGCGCCAGCTCCGCGATCTGCCGCGCGACCAACTGCACGTCTTCGTCGCGTTCGAGCAACGCTCCCGCAATCTTGACCACCATTCTCATAGCAATCCCGCCGTTTCCGGATACCCGCGCATCCCGTTCAAATTTTGTACCGCCTGCCCCGCCGCGCCTTTTCCGAGGTTGTCGAGGCACGAAACGATCACCAGCCGCTCGCCCGATGGATCGAGCGCGAAGCCGATGTCGCAGAAATTCGTGTGCGCCACATGCTGCAACTCCGGCAAACTTCCCGCCGGCATGATGCGCATCATCGGCCGGCCCGTGTAGAACTTGCGATAGAGCGCTTCGACCTCATCCAGCTTGCGCGCCGAATCCAACCACACGTAAAGCGTCGAAAGAATTCCGCGTTCGACCGGCAAGAGATGCGTGGTGAAAACAAAATCCTCGGACGCAAGCCCGAGATGATCGGAAACCTCGGGAGTGTGCCGGTGCGTGAACAGGCCGTAGGCGCGGAAATTCTCGTTGACCTCGACGAAGTGCGTCTCGCGCTTGGGCTCTTTGCCGGCACCGGTCACGCCCGACTTGCAATCGCACACAATCCCGCGCGCCTTGTCGATCCAACCGGCCTCGACGAGAGGCTTGAGTCCGAGGATCACGGAAGTCGGATAGCATCCCGGATTCCCGATGAGCCGCGCCTTCGGGAGCGCGTCCGCATACAGCTCCGGCAGGCCGTAAACCGCCTCCGCCAGAATCTTTGCGTCCGGCGCGAGGCAGCTTGTACCACTTCGCGAACGTCTCCGGCTGGCGGAAACGGAACGCGCCGCTCAGGTCCACGATTCGGAGCGCCGGATTGGCCGCGAGGAGCTCGGGGACGAGTTCGAGCGAAGCCTCGTGCGGCGTCGAGAGGAACACGACCTCCGCGCCGCTCGTGGCGACGGCTTCGACGGAAAGCGGCCGGCAAGGAGCGTCGCCCCAGCCCCGGAGCTGAGGGAAAAGCTCCGTAAGGCAGCGCACGTTCGCGTAGTTCTCCCGGAGAAAGAAAGTCGGTTTGTCGATGTGTGGGTGCCGCAGCAGGAGGCGGGCCAGCTCGAATCCCGCGTAGCCCGTTGCCCCGACGACGGCGACCCTTGTCGGGTCGTTCATCGGAGCATTTCCTCCACGCGTTTGTGAACGGTGTTGCACGCGCTGCGCGAAGAACAGATGACCAGAACGGTGTCGTCGCCCGCGAGCGTGCCGGCGACTTCTTTCCAGTGCTCGGCGTCCACGGCCGCCGCGAGAGGTTGCGCGCCGCTCGGCGGCGTCTTCAGCACGAGCATGTTCTGCGCCGCGCGGATATCGAGCAGGAATTCCTTGAGGGCGCGTGCCAGCACGGGAAGGGGAGACGTCCCCTGTGCCGCCGCAGCCGCAAGCGGCCGGTAGCCCGCGGACGTTTTCACCAGCCGAAGTTCGCGGAGATCGCGCGAGAGCGTCGCTTGCGTTACGCGCACGCCCAGGTGGCCGAGCTGGCGGCGCAACTCATCCTGGCTCGCGACGGGCTGGCCCGTGAGAAGCTTCAAAATCTGTCCCTGGCGGAATCGCTTTTGTACGCCCATGTCCGGCTATGCTTGATTATGCATGCTCCTGCATAATCATACAGGGCAGGACACACGTGTCAACAACTTATTTATTCTTGCGCCGGCTGCCGCTCGCGGCGAGGCACAGATAGATGTGGGCGGAGATTTGACTTGCGAAATTGCAATTCGCCACGAAGGGGACATGGTAGGCCCGTGCGGGCTCGAACCGCAGACCTCCACCGTGTCAAGGTGGCGCTCTAGCCAACTGAGCTACGGGCCTTCTGACGCTGGGAATTCTAGCACACGAGCTACCGGGGAGGCGTGCGCGAGCGCTCGGACTGCGGCGTCGCTAGTTGCCCAGCCGGAGCGCATGCCGTATGGCATGGCCCAGGAAAGTCCTTCGATCTCCCGGATTTTGCCGGCTTCAATCTTGAACAGTTGCGGCTCTATGTATGTGATCGGCCGGAGAAATTCAGGCGGCACCTTTACGTCGCCGACGCCTGGCACAGAGACCGACTTCACGTTCCCTTCGTTGTCCAGAAACGCGAGGTTCAACACCAGACCTTGTTCCGCATCCACGACCAACGGGCGTTGGTCGCCAACTTTGAAAAGGGCGCTAAAAAATCCCGTGCCGATTTCCGCCGCGCAGCTCTGGCTGAACACGCGGAAGGCAGGTTGCGCTGGATCTACAACCGGCCCGTCGGAGTTATTCGTGGCCGCGATTCCGTTTTCCCTGCGAGAACAGCGATCGGCGAATGGCACCGCGGAGCCCTTGCCCTCGTTGAATCCCTCATAATATCGGTTCGTCACAGCAATCAACTGCTCCCGCGAGGAGCGTCCTGCTGCGGGCACCGGCATGATCAAAGAGCGATCAGGCGACGCGAAGCCCTTGGGCTTCAATTCGTCGATCATCTTCGGTGTCATGATGCCGGCGGTGTTCAGGCCAAGGCCGCCCTGCGGTCTCAGTTGCTCGCGAGCAACGATCATCTCGACTTCGGTGATCCGGCGCTCCCGTATCTTCAGCCGCAGCGCCAGTGTCCCGACCAGCGTGCCTTTAAACTCGTTGAAGTCGCCATAGTACCCGGCGTCGCCCGTTGCCGGGTCGGCGAGATAGACGCGATACGTGCCGCGTCCTGTGAACGTCTTCCAGATGCCCTCTCCGGGCTTCACCGCCTGGCCGTTTTCGGTGTACTTGACGTCCGGAGCGAACGCGACGCCGCAAGCGCAGTGGGAAACGAGAGCGTCGAAGTATTTGTCCACGAGGCCCTTCAAGCAGGTGCGGTCGCATGGCGCCGAGCTGCCCGGTTTCACGGGCGCAGGGAGGTAGACGAGCGATTTTCCGTCGTCGGGCCTTGCAGCGCCAGATGGCGCGACACCAAGAATCGCGGCGAACAGGGCGCCGAGCAGCGCAATACGCAAGATAGTTGCGGACACGATCGCCTCCCTATCTGCCGAACGCCGGCTTGGCGTTGAAGGGCACTTCGTACATGGTCATTTCTATGAGTCGAATGCTTCCGTTTTCGACTCGATATGCCTCATTCGACTGGTTCGTACGAGGCGTCATGAAATACGGAGGAACCTTCCAGACGCGGCCGTCGGTCAAATGGACTTCCGTGACGGTTCCGTCGAAATCAAGGTACGCGGAAGCCAGTACCGCCCCGCGCTCGGTGTCCACCACCAGAAACCGGCGGTCGCGGCATCCAGTCGTGAAACCGAGAAAGCCAAGCTCATACTGCGCCTTGCAACCGAGCATGGTGAAGTCGCTGATGTCCGTGTCCGAGTGGCCGTAGTTCTGGGGCTTCGGCTGGTTGGTCGTGCGGACGGCGTCCTCGGTGCGACTGCAGTCGTCCGTGAACGGATAGATGCCTCTGCCGTCGTTCTTCTGAAGCGCTTCATAGTACATGTAGGCCACCGCCTCGAGGGCCTCTCGCGATTGGCGTCGCTCGGGCGGGATCGGCATCAGCCAGCCGGGGTCCGGCTTACCCATCTTTTCGTACAGTGCGGCGCCCCGCGGATCATGCGCCACGAACTGTTCCGCCTCGGTAATGGCCTGGTTCTCGACTTTGAGTCGCAGGATCAGGATCGCGCCAACTCCGTTTTCGTAGACCACACCAATAATGCCGACATCGCCGCGCTCCGGATCGGCGAAGTAGTGCCGGTATGTACCGAGACCGCTGGCCGTGGTCCACAGCGCCGATCCCGATCTTTAGGGGCACGTTGTCCTGCGCGAATCTCACCGTGGGTGAAAGAGGGGCTCGCGACGGGTCGTGTGCCACCATCGCGTTCAGATACTTGTCGACCATTCCTTCGAGGCAGGTCCTGTCGCACTCGGAAGTCGCCGAGGCGGCCGCTGGGCGATCAACGACGGACAGCCGGGCCTGGAGCAACGCGCAATCAACAGGACGAACGATAGCGTTGCAAGGCTCCACAAATACGAGATTCTTCTCAATCTCATGGTTCCCTCTCTAAACAGATTTCGCGCATGGCACTGCTGCGGCGAAGACGCCGACTGTCACGCGCTGGAGCCGAGTTAATGTACCGAACAGGCATTCCGCAAGTCCACTGCCGTGATGCTCGAGAATGGCCGTAGGCCGAGCGCGTGCGGGCACAGGAAGCGTTCGCCGGACCACGTGGGGGCGCGCGCCGCGAGCTCCAGATCGAGCCGTGGAAGTCTCAGCCTTCCTGGTCTCGCCATCCGCGAGTTCGCTAGGCTGTCTGGCCTCGAGCTTGTTGCTTGACGCACACTTTGTTCGTCAGCTCGATCAGTTGCTTCAAGTTCCACCACTCCTCTTCGTTCATCAATCTTCCGTCGCGGCTCGAGAAGTAGATCGAAACGAAGCCGTCCTCAGACAACGGAGCGCGAATCACCAACAGCGGTTTTTGTTGCTCCGGCACTTGCTCAGACATTTTTGCTCCTCTTAGGTTCCTTTTGCGATTTGCGCCGCTCGGCGCAGACTGTTGCCAAGTCGGGACGTTGCCTGCCCGCTTCAAAGCACTATCGAGGGGCCAGATTCTATCATCGAGCGCGCGAATTTCACATCGAGGAGAGGTTACATGGCTTTTTCGCCGAGCGAATCCATGTTTCCCGGACGAGGGGGAGTTAAAGTTCTAGAATGATTGCATGGAGAAGAAGATCTTCTGGGCCAGTTTTACGGTTTTAGGTGTCGCGGCCGACTTGTTTCTGCCACTTTGGTGGGCGCTGGCGGCCACCATTCCGATTGCTTTCGCGAGCTGGTGGGTGGCGTATCGCAGCGATTGGTTCTAGCCGAATATCCCCGCACTACCATTAGCCCCACGGGTCAATCATCCATCCAGCTCTCGGCCGCCGCAAAATCGAGGAAGCATTGTATTGCCTCACACGAAGATAACCGTTAGCGTGACATGCGTGTGTGTCCCTCAGATCCTGCTGCCCTGTGCCCGTCGGCAATTTGGCGCGGCGTTGTGCGCGCTGTTTTTTGTGGGAGCTGCGTGCGCGCGTGCGCAGTCGCCGGCAAGTTCCGCCGGACCTGCCGCTGCCCATCAGGAGCAACCGGCGAATCCCGACCAACAACAAGAAGACCAAAGCAGCAAGCCTTCGCTGATTACTCCACTGGCACCTAAGACCGAAAGCGAACCTTACCGACCGATCACCGCGCGCCAGCGGCTCCGCTGGCTGATCACTAACACAATCGGTCCACCGCACCTTGCGGGTGGACTAGTTACATCGGCCTTTGGAACCGCGCTCGACCGGCCCAAGGAGTACGGTCCAGGCTGGCCGGGCTTCGGCGAACGATTCGGCATCCGGTTGTCCGGAGTTTCCACCAGCAACACGATGGAGGCGAGCGTGGGAGCGCTCTGGGGCGAGGATCCGCGCTACTTTCGCGTGCCTGAAGAGTCTTTCGGTGCGCGCCTTCGAAACGTGACGAAGCAGACTTTTCTTGCCCGCCGGCGCAATGGAAACTTTGCGCCCGCGTACGCGCGTTTCGTCGCCATTCCCGGCAGCAACTTCCTGTCGAATACGTGGCGGCCGGACAGCGAAGCCAACAATCACGACGCGGTTCTGAGAACGCTGGAGGGTTTTGCGGGCCGGATGAGCGCCAATGCCTTCGAAGAGTTCTGGCCGGATGTAACAGCTCACCTGTTTCATCGAAGGCAGTGACGCCCGCGCGTTATCGCTAGAACGTTTACGCCACGAATCGATACCCCACGCCGCGCACGGTCAGCACGTGACGCGGTTTCGATGGGTCCTTTTCGAGATAACGGCGCAAGCGCACGATGAAGTTGTCGATCGCGCGCGTGTCGGTGTCTTCGCGAAGACCCCAGACGTCTTCGAGGATGGACTTGCGCGAGACGATCCGGCCGTTGTTGCGGATCAGGTGGCGCAGGAGCTTTGCCTCCATGAGCGTCAGTTGAACGGTGTTGCCGCCGGTGCGCAGTTCCAACGTGCCGAAATCGATCGTCCGTCCGTTGAACGAGAAGACCGCGCCGTCGAACCTTGAGGCGGAATCTGTTTTGGCCTTGCCGGCTTGGCCACGCTGACTTGCCGTTTGACCGCCTCCGGCGAGCCACGCGCTTCGCCGCAACAGCCCCTGGAGCCTCGCCAGAAAGATGGGCAGCTCAAAAGGCTTGGGAAGGTAATCATCGGTGCCGGCCGCGAACCCCTCGAGCACGTCTTCGGGGCGTCCTCGAGCTGTCAGGATGAGGACCGGCACATAGTTTTTGGCCTTGCGGAGCTCGGAGACGACGGCAAAGCCGTCCATTCCGGGGAGCATCACGTCCAGTACGACCGCGTCGAACTTTTCACGCTTGGCGAGCAGCCGCTCGATGGCCGCCTCGCCCTCGTCCACCACCTGCACGGAGTGCCCTTCCGCCTCGAGGTTGAACCGCAGGCCGTCGGCCAGATGAGCTTCGTCCTCCACAATCAGAATGCGGCTCAAGGCTCGCTCCTCGGCAACTCCAGAGTGACGGTCGTGCCGCGCGCCTCGCCGCCGCTTTCGGCGAACACGCGCCCTCCGTGCGCGCGGGCGATCGAGCGAACGATGAACAGACCCAGGCCCGTGCCTTTCACCTGCGTCGCAGACCGGCGAGGCACGCGATAAAAGCGCTTGAAGATTCGCTTCAGTTCGCTTGCCGGAATTCCCACCCCGCGGTCGCGAACGTGGAGCGCCACGTGTTCTTCGTCCGGCGCGTCGATCGAGACCGCTACGTCCACCTTGCCGCCTGAATACTTGATGGCGTTGTCGAGAATGTTTGAGACGGCGGTGCGGAGGTCGCCGGCGTCGCCGTGCACTTTGATCCCGGAACCGTTGACGCCGACCGGCTCCTGCCAGTGCAAGGCGTCCGCCTGCAAGTGATGCCGCGAGCGGGCCAAGTCCATGCAGTCGCGGACAAGGCCGGCGAGATCGATTTCCGTGGGAGTGTGTGCGGCGCGCTTGTAGCCCGCCTCGCCCGCCTTCAGCACCTGTTCCACGGTTCCCAGCAATCGGTCCGCGTCGTCGAGCATCAGCTTGTAGAACTGCTGGCGCTGCGCCTGATCCACCTCGCGCCTCTGGAGCGTCTCGAGATAGAGACGAATCGAGGCGATGGGCGTCTTCAGTTCGTGGGTGACGGCGTTGATGAAGCTGTCGTGCTGTTCGTTTCGCCGGATTTCCCGGACCAGGAACACGGTATTGAGAATCAGGCCCACAATGATCGCAAAGAAGAATACGACGCCGAAGAAAAGCAGGACGCGCTCGCGCCAGTTGAGAATGATCCAACTGCCGGTCAGCGCCACGGCTGCCGCAACCAGGCAGATGCCCAGGATCAGGAAGAAGGCCATCTTCTTTCGGCGGCCTGTGATTTGCATGGCGGCTCAGGGAGATTGTACAGCGGCGGACGAGCGGATGGCTGCGAAGATGTTTCCGCTTCGGAGGCTGGCCGGGAAAGGAATCCGCTAGGCGGAGACTAGATCGCTCTGCGGATCGGCGGCCACGAGCGGCCGCTGCGTCCGTATCGGGAGCGCTCTCGTTCCCGTGCGCTTTCGTGGGCAGCTTGATGGTGTAGACCTTGCGCGCGAGCCCCAGCTTTTTGAGCGTCCAGATGCCGTACCAATTGAGGTCGATCTCGTACCACGCGAGGCCGTGGCGCGCCGAAACCGGGTGCGCATGGTGATTGTTGTGCCAGCCTTCGCCGAAGGAGAACAGAGCCACCCACCAGCTATTCGTCGAAAGATCGCGGGTCTCAAAGCGCCGCGTACCGACCATGTGCGTGGCCGAATTGACCAGCCACGTCGAATGAAGACCGAAGACGGTGCGGAAGAAGATCCCCCACATGACAAAGGGCACTCCTCCGATGGCGAAAAGCACAACGCCAAGCACGATCATGGGCACGTAATGGTATTTCGTGATCCAGACGTGAAATTTGTCCTTGGCCAGATCGGGAACGTAATGTGCCAGCGTCTCCGTGTCGTGGTGCATCGATTTGCCGGTGAGTATCCAGCCCATGTGCGCCCACCAGGTGCCGTCGACCGGCGAGTGCGGATCGCCTTCCTTGTCGGAATGCTTGTGGTGAATGCGGTGCGTCGCTACCCAGAATATCGGCCCGCCTTCGAGAGCAAGCGTGGCACAGACCGTCAGCAAATACTCGACCCATTTGGGAGTCTTGTACCCCCGGTGAGTCAGCAGCCGGTGGTACGCCATGCCGATCCCCGGGCTGCCCGCCACCCAGTACAGAAAGAGCGCAACGAAAAATGCCTTCCAGGTGAAGAAGAACAGCGCCGCCACCGCGCCGACGTGAAACAAAACCATGAAAGTGGCTGTAACCCAGTTGATCCCGCTGTCCTTCGCAGACTCTTTTCCAAGATCGTTTATCGTCATGTGGCCCTGTGCTCTCGTTTGGGTTCCCGTGTTTCCTGAGGTGCGATCCCAGACTAGCAGTGTTCAGCGAAACGCTTTGTAATAGTTCTGTAATAGCAAGGCCAGGGCGCTCTATCAGTTAGGCTGCCCGGACGGACAGGTGCGAAAGGGAATACTTGCTGTGGAGGCCCGCCGTGCTCCTACTTTTCCGCGCAAGGGAAGCCCAGTGGTAGAACCGGGAAGCAGCTTCCCGAAGCCGCCCCACGGAGTGCGGAAGCGGATCGATTCAGGATGTCATGCGGAAGACGATCCTTGCAGTCAACCGAATGGAAACCGGCTGACCGTCCAGGATCGTGGGTTCATACCTTCTCCCCGCCACGGCTTTTAGGGCCGAATCAACGAGCAACGGGGGACCGCTGATCAGTTGCACCTGCGTGACGTTGCCGCGCTCGTCTATGACTGCCTCGACGACTACAGTGCCGGAGATGTGTGCGGCCCTTGCGATCGGGGAATACACAAGCGGGGGTTCATAGAGCAGCCGAGGTTCCTTCATGCCGCTGAAAATGCGGATCGGGCCCTTGGGTCTTTCGGCAGCGACGGGCGGCGGTGGAGGCCCGGTGACCGATCCGCCAAGGACATCGCCCACGCCACCCGGCACGCCTCCAGCCATGCCCGCGATCGCAGGCGCCATCGAGCCGGCATCCGGCACGGCTTCCACGATTCTCTTCGGAATGACCGTGGGCGCGGTGAGTTGCGCCTTGATGAAAGATTGCTTGGGCACGACCGTTTGCGCGCGCACCATCGGCGGCGGAGCAGCAGGCGGAGGAGGCGCGACCAGGAGAGTGGTGTTGAATTTGTAGAGGTCGATCCCCTCCGTGAAAAGGAGGGGCACCAGCAGCAGCGCCCCGACGATTGCCAACTGAACGGCGAGCGCGAGACCGGTTTGCGCCGCGCGTTTCCCGCGTGCAGCGCGGGTCTTCCTCAAGGATCGCGGTGGCGAATACGTTCTGGTTGCGGGGCGGAGACGCAACAACGTGCAGAGGCTTGCGGCCGGATTCTAGACTGCTTTGCTTAAAAACACCTTCATTGAGGGCCGACATCGTCATCTCCTTTTCTAGTGGAAACATCGCGGCCATGGGGCGTCGTACGAATCTCCGCCGAGACCCAAACTGAGCCCACATACCGCCGCCGCTGGACGACAGCGGTGGAAAATCCCGTCTCCACGTGGAAAAGCGAGATGCAGCAACTACACTAAAAACTCTCCATTAGTTTGCAGATTCGGCCCGAAATCCGCAAACTCAAAATACGAATCGGTACAATTGAAAAAGAAGATATTCTCCGTAGCAACCATTCGCAGGGACTGAAGCGCAAGACTTCTTGAATCAGGCGGGAGAAATTTAAGCGGCGGATTCACTCCGGTGGGCCGTCATGCTTGTCAATCCAGCGGCTTTCCCCGATAATCGAATCTCTTCCGGTTGAGACTCCACGGCGGCGCTATGGTGCAACGGTTAGCACGCGGCCCTTTCAAGGCTGAAATACGGGTTCGATTCCCGTTAGCGCTACCAAACCTTCTTTTTTGAACTGTTTTGCTCCCGACTCAAACATCTAGCAAGAGGGCGCGCTGCCCCGAACGGCGGCGATGGCCTCGTGCAAGCTATCAAAAATACGCCCGGGGCCGATCGCTTCGGTCAGGTGATGACGTTCCAGATCAGGCTTGAGGTCCGATTGGACGTGAGCTAAGACTAGACCAATGCCCTGAGTGGAGAGGTCCTTCTGGACTTCGCGCACGACACGAGAAGCCGTGAAGTCCACGTGCGTGATGGCCCCGGCATCGACGATCAACCAGTGCAACGGTGAGGGCGCCGAAGCGGCCAGCATCCGCACTTCCTCGGAAAAACGATTGGCGTTGGCGTAGAAGAGCGGCGCGTCAAACCTATAGATCACCAAGCCGGGCTCCGTGACGGTGCCGGGAGCGACGGGATGTAACTCCCAAATTCCTTCGCGAGTCTGTTCCAGCACCGCAGTCTGTGGATGGTAGCTATGGTGGACGATGCGGAGCAGCGACAACACCATCGCAAGCAGGATGCCTTGCTCCACGCCAACGAAAACGACAACCACCGCGGTCGTCACCGCCAGCGCGAATTCGCCGGGGCTCTCGCGGCGGATGGCGCCGAGGCCGCGCAGATCGATCAGACTCACAGCAATGGTGAACACGACCGCGCCAAGAACACACTGAGGAAGAAACCGCAGCGGACCGGTGAGGAAAAGAAGGACGAGAGCAACGACGCCGGCAGTGGTCAGGTGCGCTAACTGGTTTGTGCCGCCGGAACTTTCGACCATGGCTGTCTGTGTGGGGCTGCCATTTACAACGAAAGTGCCGCTGAAAGCCGCGGCGGCATTGGCGGCAGAGAGACCGACAAGGTCGGTGTCCTCGTCGAGTTGCTGATGGTGGCGCGTCGCATATATGCGCGATGTTGCGGCGCTCTGCGCAAGGATCATGACAAAGCAAGAGCCGGCAACGGGAAGCAGAGTTTCCGCGTCTCTCCAACTCAGATCCGGCAAACCCAGGTGAGGAAAGCCACCGGGCACCGGGCCGAGAACGGCGACACCGGACTGTCGCCCAGTGAAAGACGGCGCTCGCCGCGACTGCCCCGGCTACCGCAAAGAGAGGGCCGGGCAACTTGGGAACAAAGCGATGGAAGAGGAGGATACAGGCTACAACCGCGAATGAAATCTCCATCGTCAGGAGATGAACGTGTGGCAGCGAGCGAAGCACCTCGAGGAATTGGCGGGAGTATGGCGGCTGTGGACGTTGATGCCAAGCATTTCACCAAGCACGGCGATGCCGACTTGAAAGCCGACGCCGGTCAGAAAGCCGAGGAGAACCGTTTGAGACAGGAAATCCGCGAGGAAGCCAAGTTTGAGCAGCCGAGCGAGAAGAAGGAAGATCCCGGTCAACAGGGCCACTAGGGCCGCAAGGGCGACGTAGCGTGCGCTTGCGATGGGAGCCAGACCGGTGAGGCCGCCCGCAAGTATGGCCGCGGTGGCGGAATCAGCAGCCACAACGAGATAGCGCGAAGCACCAAAGACGGCGAACGCTACGAGGGGAAGCAGAAGCGTGTAGAGGCCCGTGATGACAGGAGTGCCGGCGATTTTGGTGTAGCCAAGCGACTGCGGAATGTTCATGGCCGCAAGCGTAAGTCCGGCCAGGAGATTCTTCGGTACCTCCGACCACTGAAAAGGCCGCAACCCCTGGAAGAAACGAGGGCGGCTCAAGAGACGAGATCCGAGGGCCGGGCGGTTAGACATGAAAAGGGCTTCCCTTGATGTTTCCCGTGATGAGCGCAGTCAGTCCCAAAAGCAGCTTGACCCAAGAACCTGCCGCGCTGAGCCCTACCGATCTTCAGGGGGAAGTTCGTCTTCCGGCCGTTCGTGAGTGCGGACTTCGCCTTGGTCCGCATCGGGCGCGTTTTCCACTCCGCTCACCACGTCGGCCTCGAACGACTGTCCCTCCTCGATCAGTTCCTCGACGCTTTCCGAGTCGACATCCTCCGCCCGGGACAATCCCTGCAAATCGCCCGATTGTCCTGCGGCGTTCTCGCCGAGGCCCCTCCGCGCGGGCCGGGCTGCGACCTCAAAGGCACCGGGGCCGAGAGAAGATCTTTCGCCTCCGGATGATATCTCGCGCCTGACAGCCCTGTTCTTGCGGGCCGGTTTTTTCGCCCGCCGCGTCTTTTTCGCGCGCGGGGGTTTACGTCGAAGCGTGACTTTCTTTTTGCCCTTTTTGCCGGCCGCCTTTTTCTTGCGAGTTGCCTTCTTTTTCGTCATGAGTTTTCCTCTTGCCTTCCGATTCAATCGCATTGTACACCGCGCTCGCTGAGTGCGCGAGGCTCCGAAACTTCAGAGAAGAGATCTCATTTTGGGTCAATCTGGCCCCAGTCCGGCAGATTCCGGCGGCCGAGCATCGCTTCCGCGGCCCACACCCCGAAATAGACCGACAAAGCCACTCCGTGGCCCGCGAAGACTCCGAGGACGATGCCATTGTCGCTTTCGGGATGGTGCGCGAAAACCGGCAAGAACTCATTGCGAAAAGCGATCGGGCCGCCCCACTGATGCGTGAATTCGGCGGTCGCGAGCGCGGGATGCAGCCCGCGAATCCGCTTCTGCAAGGACGCGAACATCCGGGCCGGGTCGCCCCGCGCGACGTCGATGCTTTCAAGGTCACCCGGCTTCGGCGCATCCACGAGTCCCGCGCCCCAGATAATCGAATTGTCCGGACACAGGCGTCCCCACAGGTAAGGAAAATCGACGGTATAAAACGGCTTGCGCGCGGCAAGGCCGATGGCTTCGATCTGTTTTTCGCTTATGGGTGCGGTGCGCGCAGCGAGCGTGAGCTTCGCGTGTGCCCCGGAGCGCAGGCCGGAAAGTTCGGCAGAAAGCGCATTCGTCGCGAGGAGAACCTTCCCCGCTCGCAAGCGGCCGCGCACGCATTGCAGCTCCGGAGAATCGCTCCACTTGATTTGCTCCACTTCGCCGTTCTCCACGATGCACGCGCCCAGGCGCACAGCGGCTCGGGCAAGAGCGCTTACCTGCTTTCCGGGGTCGAGAGTGCCGCCTGGGACCTCGTTCACGACGCGCAACATGCCGGAATCGGTCCAGGCGATCGGTGATTCCTTGAGGCCTCCGCTGCGGCCGAGTTCCCACGCGCCGGGAAACAAGAGGTCGCAGTCGACGTCGAGCTTCTTGAGAATGTCCTGAAGGCCGGCGAGGACGTCGCCGAGACCGGGAAGATCGCCTGCGGCGGTCTCCGCAAGCGCCATCCCACCGGTCCGCCCGCTGGCGCCCGCGCCGATGCGCCCGCTCTCGAGCACGACGACGGATTTTTCAGGGGCGAGGAGGCGAAGCCACGCGGCTGCAGCCAAGCCCGTAAATCCGGCGCCGACGACGGCGAAGTCGGCGGCTCGGGGAAGCGGCTGATCGGGCGGAGTGAAATCAATCTGCCAGGGCGGCGTGCCCCAGCGATCGTGTGACAGGGAAGTGGGCATGGGGAAAAAGAGTTGAGATTAACGCGCCACCGAAAAACTCAATTGCGGTCATTCTGAGAGAGCGGAGCGAACGAAGAATCTCTCTTTTCCCTCCGGGCAACAGCCCTTACAGAATGCTCTCCGTCCAGTTCTCGAGCGTCTTCTTGATGTGGCCCATGAACTGATGGGCGATGGCTCCATCGACGACGCGATGATCGTAGGAAAGCGTAAGGTAGACCATGGAGCGGATGCCGATGGCGTCGTCGATCACCACGGGGCGCTTCTCGATCGTGCCGAGGCCGAGAATCGCGACGTTGGGCTGGTTGATCACCGGCAGCCCCATCAGCCCGCCGAAAATGCCGGGATTCGTGATCGAGAACGTGCTTTCGCTCACTTCGTCGGGCTTGAGTTTCTTGGACCGGGCGCGCTCGGCGAGATCGTTCAGGATGCGTGCTAGGCCGAGGAAATTCTTTTCTTCCGCGTTCTTGATCACCGGGACGATCAGCCCCCAATCGAGCGAAACCGCGATGCCGATGTTGCACTCCTTGTGCAACACGATGTTCGTTCCGTCGACCGATGCGTTCACGGTGGGGAACGCGCGGAGCGCCTCGACCGCGGCGCGGATGAAGAAGGGCATGTAGCTGAGCTTCGTGCCCCCTTCCTTCTCGAACTGTTCCTTCATCTTCGCGCGCAGATCGACGATGCCGCTGACGTTGGCCTCTTCGATCGAATAGACGTGCGGCGAGACGCGCTTCGAAAGAACCATGTGTTCGGCGATTTTCTGCCGCATCGAGGACATCGGCTGGACTTCGTAGTGGCCGAAATACATCTTCTCGCGCGGCACGCCCGTCTCAAGCGCTGCGGACGGCGCCGCACTTGGCGGGGGGACGGCTGGACGCGCAGCGGCTGCGGGCGCCGTGCCGCTTTCAACCGCCGCCTGGATGTCCCGTTTGCTGATGCGGCCGCCCGCGCCCGTGCCGGGCACTTGCGCCAGATCAACGTTGTGCTCGCGGGCGATGCGGCGGACGAGCGGGGAGCTGCGAATTTTGTCGCCGTTCGCTCCGGGCCTCTGCGGCGGCGCAGGCGCGGCGGCGGCTGCCGGGCTCGGAACGGCTTTCGGCGCCGGGGCAGGAGCCGGCGTGACGGCGGGCTTGGGCCCCCCCGCCTTGGCTGGGGCGGCCGGTGCGGGAGCAGGTTTCGGCGCCTCCGCCTTCGGCGGAACTGGCTCTGGTGCCGCGACGGCTGCGACGGCGCCACCGGCTGCTTCAATGACGGCGACAACCGTCTGGATCGGCACCGTCTGACCTTCGTTGACCTTGATCTCTTTCAGCACGCCGGCAGAGGGCGAAGGAATCTCCGCGTCTACTTTATCGGTCGAGATTTCAAAGAGCGGCTCGTCGCGCTCGATTTTGTCGCCCGGCTTCTTCAGCCACTTCGTAATCGTGCCTTCGAAAATACTCTCCCCCATCTGGGGCATGATGACGTCGACAGCCATGGTTTTCTCCCTCGGGACTCGATCGTTCAGACAGGGCTCAGACACTCTTCGTGCCAGACCCCCGGAATTCCTTCCAGCGTATAAATTTCATCCCCGCCGTGAAAGAAGCTGACGTTGCTTACCTTCGCAGCGCGGCCGGCGAATTCGAGCTGCTCCGGCTCGAGCTCGTTGTGATACTGGCCGGCCTCGAGGAAGCCTGCCAGGAAGGCGCGGTCCGCGATGCGAACCTCCGACCCGACTTCGAACTCCGCTTTGTTCATGCCCTTCGTTTTTCCCATGGTCGGCTTAGCCTGCTTTCACCTTACATCAATAGTTTAGACTGCTTTGACCCACATCAATATTTTGCCAATTCACGTGCGGCTACGGCAACTCTTTCCACGCTCGGCAGGAATGCCGCTTCGAGCGGCGGCGCGTAGGGAACGGGCGTATCGAGCCCGGTGACGCGCGCGATCGGTCCGTCGAGATCCTCGAATGCGCCCTCGCAGACGATCGCGGCGATCTCTCCGGCGATGCCGCCCGTGCGCGTGTCCTCGTGCACGATCAGCAGCTTGTTGGTCTTCTTCACCGAGGCGAGGATCGTATCGCGGTCGAGCGGCAGCAGCGTGCGCAGGTCGATCACCTCGGCTTCGATGCCTTCCTTGGCGAGCGCCGCGGCGGCTTCGAGCGCCGTGTGCGCCGCGGCTGCGTAGCTGATGATCGTCAGGTCGCGGCCCTTGCGGCGCACCACGGCCTTGCCAATCGGCACGGTGTAATCCCCCGAAGGAACCTCCTCCTTGATTCGCCGGTAGAGGAACTTGTGCTCGAAGAAAAGCACGGGATTGTTGTCGCGAATGGCGGACTTCAGCAGTCCCTTGGCGTCGTAGGCGGTGGATGGGTACACGACTTTGAGGCCGGGCGTGTGAACGAAATACATCTCCGGATTGCCCGAGTGAAATGGCCCTCCGTGAACGCCGCCCCCGGAAGGCCCGCGCAAAACCATTGGCACAGGAGCGCCCCAGCGGTAGTGCGACTTGGCGACGAAATTCGTGACTTGATTGAAGCAGCAGGCGATGAAGTCGATGAACTGCATCTCGGCCACGGGGCGCAATCCCAGATAGCTCATGCCGCAGGCCGCGCCGACGATGGCGGTCTCGCTGATCGGCGTGTCCATCACGCGCTCGGGGCCAAACTTCGCGAGCAATCCCTCGGTCGCCTTGAACGCGCCGCCGTAGACGCCGATGTCCTCGCCCAGCGCGACCACGGCCGGATCGCGCTCCATTTCTTCGAAGAGCGCCTCGCGGATGGCTTCGAGCATCGTGATTTCGGGCATCGCTAGCGCCTCCCTCGCTTGCCGTGAGGCTCTTTGCCGAAAGGCTTGCCCCGGTGACCTTTATGGAAGGGCTTGCCGGGGCGAGTTGCGGGAGGAGCTTTTTCCTGCGTTTCGCGCACGAAAGCCCTGTCTTTGGGCCCTCGGCCGAAGGGCACGCGCAGCGGGACTTCCGCCTCCGACACCTCGGTTTTCGCAGGTTCAATCGAGGTGGGCCGCGGGCCATTTCCGCCGTCAGAACTGGCACGCTTTGGAGGGGTTACGACGCCAAAACTGCCAAAATCTGGCACTTTCCAGACCGCTTCGACGCTCGCGGCCGGAGGCATCACTTGTTTCTTGGGACGACGCCAGTCGGCCTCAATCGCGTGGCAGCCCTCGCAATAGACGCCTTGCGCGACGGTCTGGGGCGGAGGTGAGGGAGATTCTTCCGCGAACTTCTGGTCTTCGTCGAGTTCGCGCTCGATGCGCGCGTCGATTTCGGACTTCTTCGCGGCGTCCCAGAGTTTTTGCTCGGTGAGATATTTTTCGTAGCGCGCGATGGGATCCTGCGCCTTCCAGTATTCGAACATCTCCTCGGGGACGTACTCGGCGGGATCGTGCTGCGCGTGGCCCTTCATGCGCATGGTTTTCGCTTCGATTAGGATGGGCCCGCGTCCGGCGCGGCACTCGTCGACGGCGGCCTTCGAGGTTTCGTACACGGCCACCACGTCGTTGCCGTCCACGATCCGGCTCTGAATTCCGTAGGCCAGGGCGCGGTCGGCGAGATTCCTGAGCGGCACCTGACGGGAAACGGGAGTGGAATAAGCCCACTGGTTGTTTTCGAGCACCAAAACAAAAGGAGCGCGCTGCGTGGCGGCGAAATTGAGGCCTTCATGAAACGCGCCGGTGGAGCTGCCGCCGTCGCCGATCCAGGTCATCGCGACGATGTTCTGCCCGAGGTAGCGCCCGGCCATGGCCACACCCGTCATCACGGGAATCAGGTCGCCGAGCATCGAAATCGGAGAGACGACGTGGCGCGTCTTCAGATCGCCGAAGTGGCTGGTGCCGTCTTTGCCGTGCGTGGGGGACGTATATTTCGCCATGTGCTGCGTGAAGATGTCGCGGGGCTTGAATCCCTTGACGAGCAGCGTGCCGATATTGCGGATCATCGGGGCAAGCCAGTCGCGCGGCTCGAGCGCGTAGGACGTACCGATCGAAACCGCCTCCTGCCCGAGGCTCGAATAGACGCCGCCGACGATCTTGTTCTGCCGGAACAGGCGCACCAGGCGCTCTTCCAGCTGGCGGTTGAGCTGCATGAAGTAGTACAGCTCCAGGTGCTGCGACGGCGTCAGATTCGCGCTCATGATTCCTTTCGCTGCCGAATTCCTAATTGCCTGCCGGATCGAAAATGTATTGTCGTGGTAGGGACGGGCCTCAGACCCGCCCTATAAGTTACACTATTGCTGTCAGCGCGGCCGTAGTCGTTTCCTGCCATGAGCCGAGAATCCCGGACAGATCCTCGCGCGTGATGTTCTGCAGGGAGAGCTCGAAAACATCCGCGAAATGCGACGCCAGACGGGCGCGCACCTCGCTCGAATCCATCGAACGATTCAGGATGCGTTCGAGGGACGTGGCGCGCGTGCCGGTGATGCCGCAGGGCACAATCAGGTCGAAGTAACGCAGATCGGTCGAGGCGTTGTAGGCAAAGCCGTGGGACGTCACCCAGCGGCTAAGATGTACGCCGAGAGCGCCAAGCTTTTCGTCGTTCAGCGGCGTTTCGATCCAGACGCCGTGCCGGCCTTCCACGCGTCTCGCCGAAATCCCAAAGTCGGCCGACGCGCGAATCATCACTTCTTCGAGCTGCGCTACGTACCAGCGGACGTCACGGCGGTGTTCCGCCAAATCGAGGACCGGGTAGCCCACGATCTGGCCGGGGCCGTGATAGGTGATGTCGCCGCCGCGGTCGGTGGGATGGAATTCCACGTTCATCTGCTCGAGCAAGCGCTCGCTCGTGCGGAGATGTTCGCGGCTGCCGTTGCGGCCGACTGTGATCACGTGCGGATGCTCGCAGAGGAGAAGAACGTCGGGGATTGAGCCCGTCTTTCGCGCTTCCACAAGTTGCCGCTGCAGTTCGCACGCGGGGCCGTAGGAGATCAGTCCCGCGTCCAACACCCAGCCGAGTTTTCGTGGTTCTTTCACGCAGCTTTGAAAAACGCTAATAGTTGATCGCGAGGCCGCGCACGGAATTGAATGCATCGCCCATCGCTTCCGAGACAGTTGGATGTGCGTGGATGGTGGCAGCCATGTCGTCGAGCGTGGCTTCGAGCCCCAGCGCGGCAACCGGCTCGGCGATGATCTCGGTGGCGAGCGGCCCAATCGCGTGAACGCCGAGGATCTCGCCGTATTTCGCCTCCGCGATTACTTTGATGAAGCCTTCATGCTGGCCGAGAATGGTGGCCTTGCTGTTGCCGAGGAACGGGAACTTCCCGGTCTTGATCTCGAAGCCGGCCTCGCGGGCCTGCTTTTCCGTGAGACCGATGGATCCGATCTGAGGTTCGCAATACGTGGCGGCCGGGCAGCGCTTGCGGTCGAACGGCTGCACGTCCTTGCCCGCCATGCGGCCGACGGCGATGATGCCCTCCATCGACGCGGCGTGCGCGAGTTGCGGAAGCCCGGCGACGATATCGCCGATGGCGTAGAGACGCGGCTCGTCGGTCTCCATGAAAGCGTTGGTATGGATGAAGCCGCGCTCGAGCTTGGCTTTGGTTTTTTCCAGGCCGATGTTTTCGGTGAGCGGGCGCCGGCCGACGGCGATGAGGACTTTTTCCGCGGCGATCGATTGCGCCTTTCCGGACTTATCCTTGAACGAAACGGTTGCGCCTCCGGCGGTCTTCTTCACGGAATCCACTGTTGCGCCGGTCTCGATGCGGATGCCTTTCTTCTTGAAAGCCTTCTCGAGCTCCGGAGAGATGTCTTCGTCCTCGAGGGGCACGATGCGCGGAAGCGCCTCGAGGATGGTCACTTCCGTGCCGAACGTCCGGAAGAGCGAAGCAAACTCGACGCCCACGGCTCCCGCGCCGACGATCACCAGCGACTTGGGAATTGCAGACAGCTGAAGAATCTCGGGATTCGTCAGAATGACCTTGCCGTCGATTTCGACGCCGGGAAGCGAGCGCGCCGCGGAGCCGGTGGCGACCATCGTGTAGTTCGTTTCCAGCTCGGCCGTGGCGCCGTCCTTTTCCACGGAGACGCGGCCCGGACCGGCGATACGTCCCCAGCCTGTGATCGACTCGACTTTGTTTTTCCGGAAGAGGCTCGCAATCCCGCCCGCGTGCTTCTTGACGATCTTGTCCTTCCGCACGAGCATGGCGGGCCAGTTGACTTTCACGTCCTTCACTTCGAATCCGAATTCCTCGGCCCGCAGGAAGTAATCGTAGATGTCCGCGTGGTGCAGGAAAACTTTCGTGGGAATGCAGCCGACGTGCAGGCAGGTGCCGCCGAGAAACGGGTCCTTCTCGACGACGGCGGTCTTCAGTCCCCACTGGCCGGCGCGGATCGCGGCGACGTATCCGCCGGGGCCGCTCCCGATGATTACGAGATCATATTTGGCCACGCCGGTTCTCCGTTGGTGTCTTCATTTCGGTCTCGGCCGATATGGGCATGAAAGGACGGTCGCGATGGAGGCTCTTCCCAGCGCAGACTTCAGATTCTAACAGCGGGCATCCAAGGCCGCAACCGAGCGATGGCGCGATTTGCGGGGGGACACGCTACGCTATCCAAGTTATGAGCCATGCGTCTATACGGTCACACTCGAAAGCGCTTCCCACGAGCATCGACCGGACGTATATTGGCCAGCCGCAGAGGGTATTTCCAAAGGACGAGGCCGGAAACGTAGATCACGATGACCGCGGATCGAGCCCAGTTCGAAGAGCCCGTGCCTGAGCCCGGCGGTGAGCTGTCCTCGTTTCAGCGTTTCATGCATCGGGTTTTTCTGGGCCCCCAGGGAATCCGCGCGGGCTGGCGGATACTGATCGCGACCTCGCTGTTCTTGGCCATCGTGACCGGGCTGCAGGCAGGTCTGCGCAGCATCCCACCCCTTCGTGCCTGGGTGCACGCCCAACCCAAGGGCGTCGACGCGCCGGGCCTGCTTTTCTTTGGCGAAGGCATGGTGGCTCTCGCGACGCTTCTCGCCGCGTTGGTGATGGCCGCGATCGAGAAACGGTCGCTCGCCGAGTATGGTTTGCCTGGCAGGGAAGCTTTTGGAAAGCGCTTTTGGCAGGGCATGCCGTACGGATTTGTGATGATGAGCGTCGTGTTGGGCCTGATTGCTGCGCTGCATGGCATTTCGATCGAAGGGCTGGCGCTCGGCAGGGCAGGAGCGGTGCGCAACGGGCTGCTCTACCTACTGGGGTTCTTTCTGGTCGCGTTCTTCGAGGAGTTTTCGTTTCGGGGGTATTTGCAGGCGACTCTCGCATCCGGAATCGGATTTTGGTGGGCGGCGATTGCACTCTCGATTCTGTTCGGCGCGCTGCATCTGGGGAACCCCGGAGAAGCGAAATTCGGCGCTCTGAGTGCCGGAGCGTTCGGCTTGCTGGCGGCATTCTCACTGTGCCGGACGGGCAGCGTCTGGTTCGCCATCGGGATGCACACGGCGTGGGATTGGGCGGAGACGTACTTTTACGGAGTTCCCGATAGCGGCATCGTGACCCACGGACACCTGCTGAATTCTTCGTTTCACGGGCCGGTCTGGCTCACGGGCGGAACGGTCGGGCCCGAGGCCAGCGTCTTTGTATTCGTCGTGTTGATTCTTTCCGCCGCCGGCCTGCACTACATGTTCCCCGCCAAGTCGAAGGAGATTTGACTGCGCGCGAATCCTTTTGCGCCGATCCCGCATCTATTCACAACTGCGCCGGTGCGATAGCACACTGCGCGGGCGTTTGTTTGACAGTGAGTTATGTTGCCGGTAGAATCGTCGGATTTGAGTGAGGCGTTGCTCCTCACCTTGGGACTTCGACCGATGGATAAAAAGCGTTTGGAATACTACAAAAAGAAACTGGTGGCGCGGCGCGAGGAACTGCTGCGCGCCATCGCGCGCACGCAGCAGGAAGGGCGCGAAGCCGACGAGGATCCCACCGTGGACCTCGCGGACAAGGCCGCCAACTCCTACACGAAGGAGTTCCTGTTCGGCGAGACGCACAATTACCGCTCTCTTCTGCAACTCGTCGATGAGGCGCTGGAGCGCATCAAGGACGGCACATTCGGCGAATGCGTTTCCTGCCACGAGGAGTTGCAGCAGAAGCGCCTCGAGGCCGTGCCCTGGACCCGTTACTGCCTCGCCTGCCAGGAAAAGAAAGAAAAGGGCCTGCTCTAGACCCTCCCCGAAACGATTTCGCCTCTTTCCTCTCCGCCGGATTTGGAGTAGCGTGCTCCCGTACCCTTTCGGTTAACAACGCATCCGTGATCTTGAGAGGCGCGCTCGACGCACTGGTAGCGGTGCTGTTTCCCGGTCCGTGCCGTATCTGCGGGCGGACGCTCACGAACGCGAGCCGCATCCCCATCTGCGAGGCCTGCCTCGCCGCGTTCGAACCAATCGCCGAGCCGATGTGTGTTTGCTGCGGCCGGCCGTTCGTTTCAACCGTGGCGGGGCAGGCGATCGAGCCGCGCTGCCGGCTGTGCCGCGTGAGCTTCTACGCCTTCGATGTGGCGCGGAGTTTCGCGGTCTACGACGACACGCTCTCCGAGGCCATCCTGCTGATGAAGTACGAGGAAGTGACCCGGCTGGGCGATTGGTTCGCCGAACGGCTCGCGGAAACCGTGGCCCGGGAGGGGGCCAGGTGGCGCGCCGACCTCGTCGTGCCCGTTCCGCTGCACCCGGAGCGCCGGCGCGAGAGGGGTTACAATCAGGCCGAGCTGATCGCGCGGCCGCTTGCGAAGCGATTGAACCTCCGGCTCGATCCGCGTCTTCTGGTCCGTACCAAGCCGCGCCCGCCCCAACTGGTGCTTTCCCGCAGCGAACACTGGAAATCGGTCCGTGGCGCCTACGCCACGCGAGAAGGCGGGAAAGTTGACAAGCTACGCATCCTGCTGGTAGATGATGTATTGACGACTGGCGCGACCCTGGATGCCTGCGCCCGGGCCCTCAAGAAGGCGGGGGCCGCGGCCGTGCTGGGGCTCACCGTGGCGCGGGTTCGTTCCTGGTCGGTTGCGCCAGGGCCCGGCATGAAAGCGCCGCGAACCGGCGGCAAACCCGACGGGTCGGACGGGCATCCTTGAAGCGCCAGGAGATTCGCCCGGCAACGCGAGAGCGAAGACGAAGCGGAAAACAAAGCAATGGATAACCGGCACAAAATGGGGTTGCGCCCCCGGCCCAACATCGGGCTGGTCGGCGGCGTAGCGCAGGAGCTTGCTCACCCGAAGGCTCCGGCTCCCACGCCGAAGCGCCCCTCGGTGATGCAGGCGCCGGTGCTCGTCTTGAACGCCACGTTCGAGCCGATCAACGTGACGGCGGTGCGCCGCGCCTTGGTCCTGATGCTGAAGGGGGTCGCGCAGGCGGAAGAGACCAACCATACCGAGGTGCACTCCACATCGAGAGCCATTCAGGTGCCGTCGGTCATCCGCCTGGTAAGCTACCGGCACATCCCGCAGCAGAGCCGCGCGCTTTCCCGGAAGAATATCCTGCTGCGCGACCGGAACACCTGCCAGTTTTGCGGCAGCGCGTTCCCGGCTGCGGAGCTGACGCTCGACCACGTGATGCCGCGGTCGCGCGGCGGGCGGTCGTCCTGGGAGAATCTGGTGGCCTGCTGCTACACCTGCAACAACCGGAAAGGTGACCGCACGCCCGAGGAAGCCGGGCTGAAGCTTCAGCGCCGGCCGCGGCCGTTCACTCTGCACACCTCGCGGCAGTTGATGCGCCTGATCGGCCATCGCGACGAAAAGTGGCGCAAATACCTCTTTTATTGATCGCCCTTTTTTGATGCCCAGGAAACCTTCTCCGGCATTGCCGCGTCTAATCAATCAAATACTTCTAGGACACACCCCGGGAAGCGAGGTCGCCCTTACGTGGCCCGCTTCCCTCCTTTTTTCTGCGCCAATCTCTGAATCCGATCCGGGAGTGAACGACCGCGGGAACTACGGCAGCCTCGATCGCAGTTCCTCCGCGAACTTCTCGATGCGATTGAGCGGCACGATCGAAATGTCCTGAGCCTGAAGCAGCCGCGCAATGAACTGGTGCCGCCGGTTTTCGGGCACAGGCTCGACTTCCGTGATGGCCGTGAATTCCGTCCTGGCCACGTGCCGGCGGATCTGCTCGGCGGTATAGGCTAGCACCTTCGCCCGCGAGGGATCGCGTCCGAGAGCGATCGGCTGCAGAAAGCCGCGCGTGCCGTTATAGCGGTACCCATAATCGATCCGCATGGGGTCGCCCGGCTGCGTGAATTCCTCGACGCGGACCCCTTTCTGCATTTTCCCCAGAATGTGATGACGGTAGAACACATCGTGCATGCGCCCCCGGATCCACTCGCGCGCGCTTTCCACCATGCCGCCCCGCCTTGCGGGCGGACGCGCCACGTGATCGCGGAAGAGCCGGTCGAGTTCCGCATCGAAATCTTCGGTCATCACGGCGCGATACGGGCTGAACTGCAGGACGTTCGAAAGTGTCTGGTCGAGCTTCTCGAGATGAGCCGCGGCTCCCGGCTCGCGCAGCCGCGCATCGAACTCGGAAGGCAGCGCGCGCAGCAAGTCTTCGTCCACCCCCGGATGCAGCCGCCGCAACCGCGTGAGTTCCGCGTCTTCCTCGATAAATCTCGCCGCGCGCCGGGGAGCCGCCGGGACCGTTTCCTCCAGCAGCACGCCGATATTGACCCACTCGTCGCGGATGAGATTCGGCGTATAGCGCAGGACCCTGTAGCGCAGGGTATTTCTCGCGTCTTCAGCCATGTGTCACTTCCAGTTGGGAAAGGGTTGTGCCGTTGATTTCCACGCGGAAACAATCAGCTCGCGGACCTGTTTTCGCCTTCGCAGAAGCTGCTCGAGCATTTTTTCGAGCGCGTCCGGATCGAAATCGTACCACTCGGGCGGAATCTCGCTCGAAACCTCTTCCAGAACCTTCTCGGTCATTTTGGTCTCGATGCGCGCGAGCCACGGCTCGAAGGATTCAACCTGGCGCACCGATTCATACACGCGGTGCCGCGCATACAGCCCGCGGAGCGGCGCATCCGGAAAATTCCATTCGCCCGCGTTGAAGCAGAAGCCCTGGTCGACCATCTGCGCCTGGTAGCGCGATTCGCCCGCGGCGCGGAAGAAAATCGCCTGGCGCCCGTTCGTGTTGCAGGTCCATTTGTCGAACACCAAAATCCCGCAGAAATCGGCCAAATTCACGACTTCGCGAAGCTGCTCATCGGGCAGGAAATCGTATACCACGGTTTCCGAGGGGGAACCCGGATAGCGCGAGCCGAACTGCAGCCCGGCCCGGCAACGCGCCCGCCCGCGCCCGAGCTCCATCGCTAGGTCTTCGGTGTGTTCGATCAGGCTCTCGCGCACTTCGACTACCGCGGCAGCGGGCACCGGCAGTCCCAATCGGGCCGCCAGTTTTGTCCCAAGCAATTCGTTCGCCAGAACTCTCACTCCCTGAGGATTGTTCTGAAACTTCACCACGTAGTACGCTTCGTCCGTGCAACGCATCAGTTGCGCCTGCGCGCCCCCGCGCATTCTCCGGATCTGCTCGACCGCGAGCGGCATCGAGCGCGTATGCTAGCCACCCAAAGCGGTTTACCGCAAGGAAAACATTTCAAAATGGGAAATCTGGGGGGTGCCACGCCCACATTCGCGGGATGACGCCCGTAGAGGTTTGTTGGAGACTTCGCGATGGGTGGAGCGCCAGGGCAGCACAGACCAGGATCTCGAAACCCCCTCCCGGATGAGCGGCTGGAAAATAATTGCGCGGGGGCGCGCACGGCGCGCAGCCCCGCGAATACGATGTCTCGGAGCGCAAACGATCTCAGCGCTTCTTGCGACGGCCGCCTTTTTTCGCGCGCACCTTCTTCTTTGGCCGCGCCTTCTTTGCTTTCCGCTTGGCCTTCGCTTTTTTCTTCGGCCGAGCCTTCTTGGCCTTCTTAGCCTTTTTCGCCTTCCGCGCCGGCGCGCTCTTGCGGGGAGCGGGCTCCGCGGGTCCTTCCGCTTCTTCCTCGGGCTCTTCTTCGACGATAATCTCTTCCACTTCCTCTAGGATCTCCGTCGGCTGCTCCTGCCCTTCCTCGTCGAAGCGAGGCAATTCGTCGTCGTCCTCGTCGTGCATTTTGGCGTGAAACATTCGATCCTCCGTAGGTCCCCGCTTATCGGACGGGCGTGTACTCCTCGGCCGCTTATAAACGGAGTCTCGGAAGTTTGTCAAGGCGCAATGGGCCGAAAAGCAAATTTGAATCGAGTGTCGCTTCGGGACAGGGCGAAGGAAGTTGCGTTCCGGAGCCTTGCAGTTCCGTAGGCAATAGTGAATAAAAGAGTTAGCGCACTCGGCCGGTTAGATCAGGGCTGAATCGTCAGAACGTCGCCAGCCTGGAGCGTCCGGTCTGCCAGGAAGGGATTTGACTCGCGCAGGGAGGAAACCGTGATCTGGCAGGAGCGCGCGATCGAATACAGTGTTTCGCCGGACTTCACACGATGTTCAAGCGCTGCCGTTTTTTCCTCCGCCCGCGTGGACACGTCCCGCATTGCCGCGCTCGCCTCTTGCGCGGACTTCGCTTTAGCGGGTGGTGTGGATGCTGTCTGGCCGCCGGCATAGATTCGCAAGTGTGCTCCGCGCGCCACGCGGCTCCCCTTGATGTGATTCCAAGTCTTCAGTTGCGCCACGGTTACGTCGAAGCGTTCCGCGATACCCGGGAGAGTATCGCCGCGCTGCACGCGGTACCGAACCCAGTGCACCGTGGGCGGCGCCGCGGGCACGTTCAAAAGGAAACCTGCGGGCAGACTCGGGTGCGCTTCCAGGTGATTCGCGGACTCGATCGCCGGGACCGTCACTCGGTAGCGCCGCGCGATATCGGAGAGCGTCTCACCTTGCTCGACCGGATGAAGACGCCAACTCGTCCACTTGTCTTCGGGCACTTGGACGACGTTCTCTTCGAAAGTCTTCGCCGCGCCCGCGGGCAGCTTCAGCTCGAATCCGGGTTCGTTCGGCGTGGAACTGCGCAACAGCTCCGGGTTCAGGAGCCGCAGGTCGTCGTAGTCCGCGCCGGTCGCGTCGGCCACCAGGTGGAGGTCGATGGCATGCTGCAAATGGATCGTTTCCACCTGCGGCGGCTTTTCCGGATCGACCTGGACGCCATAGAGCGCCGGGTCCTTGGCCACGAGGGCCAGCGCAAGAATAATCGGCACGTAGTTCTGCGTCTGCTTCGGGAGGGCGTTGCGCTTCTGCAGTTCCCAGAAATCGGCGTAGCCGGTGCGCTCGATCGCCCGGGCCACGTTCATCGGGCCCGAGTTGTAGGCGGCCATCACCAAATACCAGTCGCCGTACATTCCGTAAAGGTCTCTCAAATGCCGGGCCGCGGCCCGTGTGGCCTTTTCCGGATCGCTGCGATCATCAATCCAGTAGCTCCGTTCGAGGTCGTACTCCTCGCCACGGAAGGGCATGAACTGCCAGATTCCACGAGCCCCCGCGCGGGAGACCGCCTGGGGCTGAAAAGCGCTTTCCGCCTGCGCCAGGTAGATCAGGTCCTGCGGGACGCCTTCCTCGCGAAGCACGCGGCGAATCATGTCGCTATAGCGCCCGGCGCGCTCGAGGCCGTGGGCTACGATCGCGCGGCCGTGTGTGGTGGTGAAGAAGCTCAGATACTGCAGGACCGAATCGTTCACCGTCAGAGGCAGGTCGTGGTGGACGCTGATCAATTCCTTCTCGGCCTTGAGCGCCAGGCGCGGGTCGCCCGCCGGCAGCGTCAGGTCGGCAATTTCCTCGATCGGCGCAGGCTCGGCGGGGGTGTCCGAGTCCTCGCTTTGGGCGTCCTCCATCGCGGTCAACTGATCGGAACTGACCACGTCACCGAGTTGGTCGAACAACTTCGCGAGTCTCGGATCGAAATCCGGCGGAAAGCCGCTCTTCAGAATCAGGTCAACGGCGCTGTCAAATTCCGCCTGGGCCTTGTCCTGACTGCCCGCCTTGGATTCCTGCTGCCCGGCGTCAAACCTGGCCTGCACTTTCTCCACGAGGACGTCGATCGCCGGCTCAGGAGCGGATATCAGCCACGCGGAATTCGCGGGTTGCTCGGCCAGAGGAAGCGGTTGGCGGGCGTAACTCGGCGCCGGCGCGGGGGCCGCTGCCGGCGGCTGGACGTGGATATCCTTCGTCGCGGTTTCTTCGCAGCCAGTCAGCAGCAGAGCACTTGCCGCCAGCACGACGCCGATTGTCAGGGCGCGCTTCATCGATGGTTTGAAGTCCGGTTTCCTGTGAACGCCACAAAATTCTACGGGTTACTCCCGGCTCAGGTCAATGGTGGTACCGTACCCCCCATTGACGGAATCAGGACAACGAGTACTACTGCCTTTCCCCTGCGCGAACAGCCCGTTCGCGACGTAGGCACAGGGCAGGGAATGGCTTATACCATCGTCTGACGGGCAATTTCCAGCGATTCGGGAAGGGCAGCGGTCTGTGGAATAGGCGGCTAGTGCCGTGCCAACGTTTTGAGCCAAGTGGCTGAAAGGTTCGATCGACTGCTGACGTCTCGGCTTGTCCCCTCGGGATTCGGCGTAGCAAGTTAGAACGGCATTAGGCGAGGGCCTGGCGGAGGTCGTCGAGCAGATCCTGGGAGTCTTCCAGGCCGACTGAAACGCGCACCGTCCCGGGCTCGACGCCGGCCGCCCGAAGTTCCGGCGGCGACATATTGTAGTGGGACGTGTAGATCGGCAAAACAACGAGGGATTCCACTCCTCCGAGACTCGCGGCGAGGAGGAACACGCGCACCCGATCGCAGAACCGCCGCGCGGCCGGCAGGCCTCCCTTGAGATCGAAGGCCAGCATCGCTCCAAATCCGCGCATCTGGCGCTTCGCGAGGCGGTGATCGGGGTGACTTGGCAAACCCGGGTAATGAACCCGGGCGACCTTGGGATGCTTCGCCAGATACTTCGCCACAGCCATCGCCGTCTGGCACTGGCGTTCGACGCGGACTTCGAGCGTTTTCATTCCCCGGATCAGCAGAAACGCCGCCTCCGGGTCCATCGAGCCTCCGAGCTGAATGACGTTCGCGCGCACCTTCGCGATCAGCGCCGCGCTCCCGGCGGCGGCCCCGGCGATCACGTCGGAATGCCCGGCCAGGTATTTCGAGGCGCTGTGCACGACGAGGTTGAAACCCATCCCCAGGGGCTTTTGCAGGACGGGAGTCGCAAACGTGTTGTCGACCACCGAGACGAGGTCCCATTCCCGCGCAAACGCGACTGCTTTGTGGAGATCCACGAGGCGCAGAGTCGGGTTCGTGGGCGTCTCGACGTAAAGCGCCTTGGTTCGCGGGCTGACGAGCTTTTCGATCCCGGCCAGGTCTGCCTCGACGTGGCGGACTGTGATCGCATACCTCGGAAAAATGTCGCGCATCAGCCGGTAGCTGCCGCCATAGAGCTGCCGCGTGGCGATCACTTCGTCGCCCGCGCGCAGGATAGAGAGCAACGCAGAGGAAATGGCGGCCGATCCGGACGCCGTGACGACCGCGGCTTCCGCTCCCTCAAGTGCCGCCACCTTGGCTTCCGCGACCGCGAGCGTCGGGTTTCCATAGCGCGTGTAGATGTAAGCCCCGCTCTTGCCTTCGGCCCAGCGCTTCATTTCCTCGGTGCTGGCAAACGTAAAATTCGCCGTGCGCGAAACGGGTATCCCCACCGGCGCTCCGATCCGGAATCTTTGCTCGCCCGCGTGGATCGCGAGCGTCGCGTCGCCCAGCGGTTTTGCCTTCGAGGATTTCTTCATGGTCGCAGCAGCTTGACGCATTTCGCCGCGCCCTCGCAAGCGCCAATTTGGTTTATAGTGGCCCGGCGATTCAGCGAGAAAGGACGGACGAGGCTATGACGCGCGGGTTCGATTGGGGTATGGCGATCCAGGCGCCGTGGCTGATTTTCATCGCGTACTGGTTTCTCGCGAGCTTGAGCGTCAACCGGATGGAGCGACGAGAGCCCGGCGGCGAAGTCCTCGTTCGAATCATCCTGACGCTCGCGGCCTTCTTCCTGCTGCGCGAGAACGATCCGCGCTTCGGCGTCCTGAATCGCCGATTCGTTTCGTGGCAGCCCGCGGTATTCGCCGTCGGAGCCGCGCTCACATGGGCCGGCGTAGCCTTCGCCATCTGGGCGCGCTACTGCATCGGAAAGTATTGGAGCGCAAGCGTCGCTCTCCGCGCCGGCCACGAGTTGATCCGCACCGGGCCGTACGCGCGCATTCGCCATCCGATTTACACGGGCATTTTGCTCGCGCTTGCGGGCACGGGACTCGCGGTCGGGCGATACCGCGCGCTCGTCGCGTTCGCCATCATCTTGCTGAGCCTCACCTGGAAGTCCAAAAGGGAAGAGGCGCTGCTCGCGAGTCAGTTCGGCGCCGCATTCGAAGAGCATCGCCGCCGCACCGGATTTTTCCTTCCCCGGCTTTCGTGAGGGTGTAGTTTTCGAATCATTCGCCCACCGTTCCCTATCCGCGGGCGCGGGGGTGTGGCACCATTCGTGCATCTGCCCAACCGGTTCCTGAACGGATCAGCGAATTGAAGGGGAGCGACTCATGAAAACGAAGGTCGTTGCGGTTGCCGCGATTCTGCTGGGTTCGACGCTCTGGTTGGCGGGGTGCACGTACGTGGGACTCGGCGGCGGCCCGCCGTGCTCTGGGTTCGGCTGCCGGGCGGGCCTGCTGGCGCCGACCGGAAAAAGCCAAAGCGCAACCCAGCAGGGCGACGGAAAAACACTGACTACCAAGCGACCCGCCTCGCAGAGCTCCAAGCAGGGCAACTAACCAGTCCCAGCCACCGGTTCCCCGGTTCCAAAGCAAGAACCCGCGTCCCATTTTTTTCCTAGGCCGAGGCGGCCTCTTCTTCTTCGTGGTGCGGTTTGTGGGCCGCGATCACTTTTTCCGCGATTTCCGCCGGGACGAAGTCGTAATGCGAAAACTCCATCGAATAGCTGCCGCGTCCCTGCGTCATGGAGATAAGTTCGTTCGCGTAGCTGAGCATTTCCGAGAGCGGCACCTGCGCCTTGACCACCACGCTTCCGGCGCGCGCCTCGCTTCCGCTGATTTTCCCCCGCCGCCCGCTGAGATGGCCCATCAGGTCGCCCGAATACTGGTCGGGCGCGTAGACCTCGACGTGCATGATCGGCTCGAGCAGCGCGGGCCGCGCCTGCTTCATGGCTTCCTTGAATGCGAGCGAGCCCGCGATCTTGAACGCCATGTCGCTCGAATCCACATCGTGGTATTTGCCGTCGTAGAGGCTCACGCGAATATCGACGACGGGGAAGCCGGCGAGAAATCCGCGCTCGGCCGCGTCGCGCACGCCTTTTTCAACCGACGGGATCCAGTTCTTGGGAATCGCGCCGCCGAAAACGTCGTCCACGAACTCGACCCCCTTGCCGCGCGGCAAAGGCTCCATCTTGATCCGGCACAGGCCGAACTGCCCGTGGCCGCCGGTCTGCTTTTTGTGCTTGCCCTCGGCATCGGCCTTGCCGCGGATGGTCTCGCGGTAGGGAACTTTCGGCGGCTTGAGCGTCATTTCGACGTGATACCGCTTGCGCAGCTTGGCGACGACAACCTCGACGTGCTGCTGCCCCGCGCCCGAAAGCAGGAACTCCTTGGTCTGGGGGTCGCGCCCGAATCGCAGCGCAAGATCCTCTTCGAGAATCCTGTGAATGGCCGTGCCAATACGGTCTTCATCCGCGCGCGTCTTCGGCTCGATCGCAAACGTGATCGAGGGCTCGGGAATGCGCGCCGGCGGATAAAAGATCGGCGCATTTTTGTCGCCGAGCGTTTCGCCCGTGGTAGTGTCCTTTAGCTTGGCGATGGTCCCGATATCGCCGGCGTGAAGCTCGGCCACGGCGGCCGCCGTCTTCCCCTGCATCACCTGCACATGTTGAAAGCGCTCCTGCGAGCTGCGGTTGAGGTTCTGGAGCGTCGCGTCGTTTTTCAGCACGCCGGACATGACCTTGAAATAGTTGATCCGGCCCGCGAACGGGTCCGCGATCGTTTTGAAGACGAAGAGCGACAACGGCTCCGAGTCGGCAATTTTCCGCTCGATGGTTTCGCCCTTGTGATCCGGCGTCTTGTGGCCCGTCGCGTTTCCCCGGAAGGCCGGCGAAGGGAAAATTTCGACCAGGAAATTCAGGATGGCGTCGCTGCCGATATTGTGGAGCGCGGAACTGAGCAGGACCGGAAAGATCTTCTTGTCGCGCACTTCCTCGTGCAGGCCCTTTTTCAGATCCTCGACCGGGAGCGTGCCTTTGTCGAAGAATTCCTGCATCAACTCGTCGTCGCCTTCGGCGACCAGCTCCACCAACTTTTCGTGCGCGGCCTTCGCCTCCTCAGCTAGGTCCGCCGGAATCTCCTCGACCTTTGCCTTGCCATCGCCATCGGGCGTGTAGACGAGCGCCTTCATGGTCACCAGATCGACGACTCCGCGGAAATTCCTCTCGGAGCCGATGGGCAGTTGAATCGGGACCACGCCGCGCCCGAACACCTGCTCGATCGAGCCGAGCGCGCGCTCGAAGCTCGCGAGTTCGCGGTCCATCCAGTTCAGCACGAAGGCGCGCGGCTGATCGTATTCCGTCGCGTAGTCCCAGACCCTCTCGGTAACGACCTGCACGCCGGCGGCGGCGTCCACCAGGATCAGCGACGCATCGGCGGCGATGAGGGAGGATTTCGTTTCATTGATGAACGTCGAATAGCCCGGGGTGTCGAGAAGATTGATCTTTGTCTTTTCCGACTGGCCGTCCGCTTGCCACTCAGCGTAGGCGAGCCCCGTGTTGATCGAAATTTTCCGCGCGATTTCTTCCTCGTCCCAGTCGGTCGTGGCCGAGCCGTCGGCTACCTTGCCGAGCCGCGGCGTCATCCCCGCCGTGAACAGCAACGACGACACGAGCTGGGTCTTCCCCGTGTCGCCGTGGCCTACAATGCCCACATTTCGAATCCAATCGGTTGTGTAGGATTTCATTTGTCACCTCGGCAAAGAGCGAACTCGAAAAGCGAAAATGGAAAATGGAAAAGCGAAATTGAAAAATCGAAAATCGGTCTCGCGATCGAAAAAGCGCCGGGGAAGACGCGCTTACGCCATTGGGTGGGTCCGAATAGGCATTTCGTGTGGGGACAGTGCAGGCTACAAAATTCGTGCTGTGAGATGGGATCAGCATCACGATCCCGCCCCCCGGCGGATACGCGCGATGAACCCTGCGGCCCTTCGTCCGCGGGGAGCGGATAAAGAGCAAGAAAGCGGGGATGCTAGCACACGGCCCGGCGCGCATTCAACTCCCGCCGTTGCAAGCGAGCAATCGGAGAGAGGCAGGTGTATATTACGGGCCGCACGCGCGGTCAAAATCGAAAGCCTTGCCAAGGTCTACCCCAAAGGGCCAAGCCTAAACTGCAATCCGAGGGTGCGAGTATGAAACGCGATCCACAAGACAAAGACAACTTGTCGCGACGAGATTTTGTGAAGACGACGGCCGTTGGCGTCGGCGCGGCAGCCCTGACCGGCCTTGGCGCCAGGGAGGTTGACGCGCAAGCGCGGCCGCCGCATTGGGACAAGGAGGCGGACGTGGTGGTGGTCGGCGCCGGCGCCTCGGGGCTCCCCGCTGCCATCGAAGCCGCCGAGCAGGGCGCGTCCGTGATCCTGATCGACGCCAACTTTGACGTTGGCGGCCACGCCATCCTGAGCGGCGGCAACGTCGCTCTTGGTGGCGGCACGAGCCGGCAGAAGAAGTACGGCATCGAGGATTCGCCGGACACGGTATTCCGCGATCTCACCGACTGGTCGGTCGTCGAACCCAACGGCTTCCCCGACTACCGCTACAACGACAAGGAAGTGATTCGCGCTTTTGCCGACAACAGCGCGCCCACCTTCGAATGGCTGGCCGCCCACGGCGTCATCTTTGTGGAAAAGGCCCCCGACGCGACAGGCGGCAGCGCAATCGGGAACTCGGCTCCGCGCGAAAACCATGCCGCGCCGATGGCGTGGCCGCAGATGCATACCGGCAAACCGGTGGACCCGACGGTGGCGGCCACCGGCTCCTCCGGCGTCGGGCTGATCCGGCCGCTCGAAGCCGCGGCCCGGAAGGCTGGCGTGCAGATTCTTTTGAAGCACCGGATGTCGAGCCTCATTCGACAGGAGCCTTCGTCGGGAAGGGTTTTGGGAATTAAAGCCGCCCATGAAGGTGAGACCTTGAACATCCGCGCGCGCAAAGGCGTCATCCTCGCCACCGGTGGTTCCAGCAGCAACGTGAACTTCCGCAGGATTTTCGACCCGCGCCTGACCGAGGAATACAACGGTGTCGCCGGCGAGCCGTATTCCTTCCAGGACGCCAGCGGCGAGCTGGCCGCCATCGCCATCGGGGCATCGCTCTGGGGTGCGTACAATCAGGTGGGAGAATTTGGCCTGCGCCTCGCCAAGGCAGCCCGAATCGGCTGCCAGTATGGTTACGCCAATCTGGAGTGGCAGCCCGGGAGTCCCGTATTCCACCTGGCGCGTGCGCGAGGTCTTCGAGTGCAGGACTATCAAAATCTGATCCTCGTGAACCAGGCGGGGTTGCGCTTCTACGACGAGACGCAAGGCCAGTACACGGCGAACAATTACAATTCGCTTCAGCCCTACGCGCAGGGAAGTTACTTGAACGCCGCGAACATCAAGTACCATCCGGCCAATTTCCTGGACGCCGCGCTCGCCGGAACCGGAGACGCGGTCAACGGCGGCGGACCCATCTGGGCGATCTTTGACGCCGACGCCGTGAAGCGCGAGCAATGGACGGTCGAGCCTCCCTACGTGGACATCGCTGAAGGATACTTCTTCTCGGCAAACACGCTTGCCGCATTGGCCGCCGCGATTGTCAACAAGCATCAGCGCAAGCCCATGCCCGGGGCTACGCTCGAAAGTAGCGTCGCGCGCTACAACTCGTTTGTGGAGGGCGGGAACGATGTGGACTTCGGGAAGCCCGCGCCAAAGTATAAAATCGAGACGCCGCCGTTCTACGCCGCTTGGGCCACGCCCGTAGTCCACGACACGCGAGCGGGACTTCGTATCAACGCGAAGTGCCAGGTCGTGGACTTTTCCGGCAACGTGATTCCAGGCCTCTACTGCGGAGGAGAAAGCGCAGGCGGGTTCAGCCTGCACGGCCTGGCGCGGTGCACCGTGCAGGGCCGCATCGCAGGAAAGAATGCCGCCATCGAAGCGCCCGAAACCTCGAAAGCCTGACGCCGCCCGCTTGTACGTCATTCACAATCGCGTAGAATACCCTGCGCGCAAGAGCGGAAAGGCACTCCCATGAAACTTGGCAGCTCGTTCCTGCACCAGCTTCCACGGCCCTGGGCCGCAGACTCCGAGTACACGCTGCTCAAGAATCTGCTCGAGCAGGCGGAAGTGATCGACCAGTGCGGCTACGACTACCTCTGGGCCACCGAGCATCATTTCCTTGAGGAGTACTCGCACTCGTCGGCGCCGGAAATTTTCCTAGCCGCATGCAGCCAGAGAACGAAGAACGTCCGGCTGGGACATGGGATCATCCAAACGCCCCCGAGCATCAACCACCCCGCGCGCGTGGCCGAGCGGATTGCGACGCTCGACCTGATAAGCGGCGGCCGCTGCGAATTCGGCACCGGATCCGGAGCCACTTTTAACGAACTGGACGGATTCCTCGTGCCTCAGTCTGACAAGAAAGCGATGCAGATCGAGGGGATGCGCGTGGCCGTGCGGATGCTGGTGGAAGACCCGTTCACGGGATTCGAAGGCAAGTACCTGAAGGTGCCGCCGCGCAACGTGATACCGAAGCCTTTGCAGAAGCCGCATCCGCCGTTATGGATGGCGTGTTCGCGGCGCGAATCGATCCTCGACGCGGCGCGGCTCGGCTTGGGGGCGCTGACGTTCTCGTTCGTCAGCCCGGATGAGGCGCGCCAGTGGGTAAAGGACTACTACGCAACGATCGAGAACGAATCCGAGCCGCTCGGCTATTCCGTCAATCCGAATTTTGCCGTCGCGACACCCTTCCTTTGCGATCTTGACGCGAAGCGGCTCGCGCAGGTCAGAACCGAAAGCTACGGCTTCTTTCTCTACGGGTTGGGGCACTACAGCTTCTTCGGGGAGCACCGCCCGGGCAAGACCGACATCTGGCAGGAGTTCACGACTGCGCCAAAGGACGGAGCCGCGCCCGAAGCGGCGGCGCAGACGTGCGTCGGCACGCCCAAAATGATTCGCGAGCGATTGCGAGAATTCGAGGAAGCCGGAATCGATCAAGTGATCGGCGTCGGCCAGGTGGGACGCATACCACACGAGTTGATGTGCTCGTCATTCCGGCTCTTCTCGAAGGAAGTGCTGCCTGAATTCAAGGAGCGCGAGCAGGCGAACGCCCGGAACAAAGCCGAGCGGAACGCGCGCATCTCCGAGAAGGCCATGGCACGCAAGCCGAAGCTACAGCAGCAAGCGGTCGAAACCGTAATCCCCTCGGCCGGTCGTCACTAGGGGATCGGCTCTCCGGGGCTACATGCTGCCTTCGTCGCCCGAGGGACCGTAGATCGAGGGCACCGGCACCTGATTCATCCGCAGATAGACGGAGAGCTGGCCGCGATGATGGATCACGTGGTTGAGAATCATTCCGCGCAGGACCTGTATGCGCGGCATCGCGAAGAAGGTCTTCCCGCCATTCATCAGCGTCCACGTTTTCTGCAAATCCTCATCGCTGGCTTTCGAGAGAGCCGCCTTTGCCGAGGCAACATTCTTGTCGAAGATTTCGAGGATCTGCTTGCGCGAGGTCATCATCGTAGGCTGCGTCCGCGTGCCTCCCGGCGGCGCGAAATCGAAGGAATCGCCTTGGAACGTCTGCGCGGCAAAACCAGCCATTTCCGCGATGTGGCCGGCGAGACGGCCCATGGGCATCGAGGTATTGTGCGGTTTCCAGTCGACTTTGTCCTCCGGAACGCGTTCGAGGGTCTTTCGGGTGGTGCTCATTTCGTGCTCCCATTCAGGGAGTAGTGCGTCGCGTAGTGCCATGTGTGCCTCCATAGGTATGGTTGGATTTCGACCTCAGCATTCTAACGCATCTTGGTGAGCGGTTGGCAAAGGGCAAACAAATCAGGAAAGGCTGACGCGCCTAGCCGCGGCCGCGGCCGGCGGAGCGGGTGAAAGCGCGGGCGACTGCGTGGCTCTCGCGGGAGATCGTGGCCTCGATGGGATTTTGCACGCGCGTCTCTCCGGGGCCCGCGTGATCTGAGCCGGGAGCTTCGACGCCGGGCGCCTTGGTCTGCTTCCAGGTGTGCAGGATGCGGTGCACCACGGTGATATTGGGGCCGATCGCGAGAATCCAGAGCGCCACCTCCATGCGGTTCGAAAGAGCGCCCAGGATCATCAGGACAAGCCGCTCCGGCCGCTCCCAGAACCCGATTTCCGACGTCGGGACCAGCGATTCGGCGCGCGCTTTCGCGTAACTCACCATTACGGCGCCTGCCATCGCGGCCCCGGCGAGCACCGCATAGAGGAATCGGTTGACGAGCGCGTAGTAAACGAGCAGCCCCAAGAAGAGAAGTAGATCGGCGTAACGGTCGAGAATCGAATCGAGAAAGCCGCCGAAGAGCGAAACGCGATTCTGCCGCCGAGCCACAGGCCCATCGAGCAGGTCGCACAATCCCGCCAGGATGATCATCCCGCCCGCCGCCTTAAACCGTCCCTGTGCAAACAGAATTCCGGCCCAGAGATTGGCGACGAGAGCGGCCCAGGTGATGACGTTGGGAGGGATGCCTGTAGGTGCCAGTAGGTCTGCGAGACGATCGATAGGCCAGGAAAGATACCGGCCGATGTTCGGCGTCAGCATGGAGCGAGTGTCACCACGCTATTCTTCATCGTAAATCGTGGTCAATCGTACAACCTCGTATTCCTTCACACCCGCGGGCGTCGTAACCGTTACTTCATCGCCGACTTTTTTCCCGAGCAGGGCGCGGCCTATCGGCGAACTCGTGGAAATCAGGCCTTTTGTGGCGTCCGCTTCCTCGACCGTCACCAACTTGTACTCGATTTCCGTGGACTTCACAACGTCTAAAACCACGATCCGCGAGCCGTAGGCGGCCTTGTCCTTGGGCAGATTGTTCAGGTTCAGCATGGAGATGTCCGCCATGCGCTTGTGAAGCTGGCCAAGCCGGGCCGCCACGTACCCCTGCCGTTCCTTCGCATACTTGTACTCGGCGTTTTCGGAAAGATCGCCGTGGGCCCGCGCGACCTTTATTTCCTTGGGCAGTTCGGTGTGAAGCTCGTGTTCGAGGATTGCTATTTCGTCCTTGAGCTTCTTCTTAATTTTTTCGGCAAGGTCGATCATTTTTTTGCGTGGACGCTTCCGGGAAGGCCTTTTTGGCGCCGCTCGCCGGGTTGGCATAATCGCCTTGAAAGTATAGAGGATTTGCGCCGCTCGCCGCAAACGGACCAGTGCGGGGCCGAGACCGCCCGCCGGTCCGCCGCAGGCCAGGCGATCCAAAAGGTTCAGGCCTTGGCCCTGAGCGGTTCCAAATGGGACTTATATGCCCCGGGTATCACCCGGAACGAGATGCTTAGCCGGTTCCAGCTATTGATCGTGGCAATCGCTAGGGTCAGGTTGGCGAGTTCGTCGTCGCTGAATTGCCGCTTCACTCGTTCGTAGACGTCATCCGGCACATGGTTTTCGGCGATCAGCGTGACCGCTTCGGTCCATTCGAGGGCCGCGCGCTCGCGCTCGGTGTAAAACGGGCTCTCGCGCCAGGCATTCAGCACGTAGAGGCGCTGTTCGGTTTCTCCCAGCGCGCGGGCATCCTTCGAGTGCATGTCGAGGCAGTACGCGCAGCCGTTGATCTGCGAAGCGCGCATTTTGACCAACTCCAGCAAAGGGCGCTCGAGGCCGCAGGAATCGACGTACGCCTGAAGCGCGGAGATAGCTTGATAACCCTTTGGGGCGACTTTGAACGGATTAAGGCGAGATTCCATCTTTCGTTCTCCTTTCGAGGGCTCGGCAATAGGCTACAGCAATCGGATATGTGAATGCGAATCGGGTCGCGGTGACGCCGCGTGAAGCCGTGTGTTTCGCAGTACAATGGGGCGAGCCGCGACGCACTGGTTGCGCGCGGCGCATGCGGAGAAGTTGCGTGAATCTCGAGCTGACCGAAGAACAGGCGCTGCTCCAGCGGAGCGTGCGGGAGTTTGCCGAAGCGGAAGTGAAGCCGCTCGCGGCGGAAATCGACGAGACGGGCCATTTTCCGCGCGAGACCCTGCGCAAAGCCGCCGAGCTGGGCCTCACCGGAATCGCAGTTGCGGAGGAATACGGCGGCGCCGGAATGGACCACATCTGCTACGCGATCGTAATGGAGGAAATCGCGCGCGTCTGCGCGTCGACGAGCGTGATTCTCTCGGTGCAGAACTCGCTCTACTGCGGCACGCTCGAGCATTTCGGGACTGAAGAGCAAAAGCGCAAGTTCCTTGTGCCGTTCGCGCGCGGCGAAAAGATCGGCTGCTACGCTCTGACGGAGCCACAGGCGGGATCGAACGCGGCCGCGTTGGCGACGAAAGCCGTGCGCAAGGGCAATCGCTACGTGGTCAACGGCACAAAGGCCTGGATCACCAACGGCGGCGCGGCCGACGCGGGAATCATTTACGTGAATACCCAGCCGGAAAAAGGCGAGAAGGGAATCACCGCGCTCGTCATCGAGAAGGGGACGCCGGGTTTCGCCGTAGGCAAGGAAGAGAAGAAGCTCGGCATACACGCCACCGCTTGCACGGAGCTTTCTTTCACCGATTGCGAAGTGCCCGTCGCCAACCGCATCGGAAATGAAGGAGATGGCTACAAGATCGCGCTCACAACCCTCGACGGTGGCCGCATCGGCATCGCCTCGCAGGCGACGGGAATCGCGCAGGGCGCGTTCGAAGCCTCGCTCGCCTACGCCCGCGAGCGGCAGGCTTTCGGCCATCCGATCGCCGAGTTTCAGGCGATCCAGTTCATGCTCGCGGACATGGCTACCGAAATCGACGCGGCGCGGCTGCTCGCCCGCCGTGCGGCGTGGAAGCAGGATTCCAGCGCGCGCTTTTCGATGGAGGCGGCCATCGCCAAGCTTTTCGCCAGCGAAATGGCCACGCGCGTCGCGCATAAGGCCATCCAGATCCACGGCGGCAATGGTTACAGCCGCGAATATCCCGTCGAACGCGCCTACCGCGACGCCCGCATCACCGAGATCTACGAAGGCACGAGCGAGATCCAGCGTCTGGTCATCGCCGGCTGGGTCCTCAAGGGCTGAAGCAAAGTAGAAAATAGAAGAGGGAAAAAGGAAGATGGAGAATCGCCGGGCCGGGCCCGGTTTTCCATTTTCAGTTTTCCAGCTTCCATCTACATCTGCGTTATCCTTGTCCGCATGTTGGAACTGGACTGCGGCCAGGAATTCGACGCGGCGCGCGAAGAGGAGTTCTTCGCCGCGATCCCTGCGCGCGACGGCGTGCTGCTTGTGGAGATGAACGAGGCAGGCGCGCAGCCACACCTCGTCCGGACGGCCGATCTTCGCCGGGCGGCGGAGCGGCTCCTGCGCGCGCCCGATCCGGGTTCGAAGCGCCTGAATTTGCGCGGCGTGGCAGCAGGAATTCGCTATCGGGTCACCGGTTCGAAATTCGAGCAGACGCTCGCGCTGTATCAGCATGCCAAGAAGAATTTTCCGGCCCGCTATCGCGACCTGCTGCGCCTGCGCCCTCCCGCCGTTCTGAAAGTCAATCTCCGCAACGAGTATCCGCGCTGTTACGTCACGCGGCGAATTCGCGCCGACGGAGGCTTTTATTTCGGGCCGTTTTCGTCGCGCCGCGCGGCGGATGCCTTCGCCGAAGGCTTTCTCGATCTCTTCAAGATCCGGCGGTGCCAGATCAAGATCCGGCGCGACCCGGATTTTCCCGGCTGCATTTATTCCGAGATGAAAATGTGCCTCGCGCCGTGTTTCGCCGGCTGCACCAAGGACGAGTACGACGCCGAGGTGGACCGCGTGCTGGATACTCTCGCGACGACCGGCGAGGCCCTCACCACAAAGTTGCAGCAGGAACGGGAAGCCGCGAGTGAAACGCTCGACTTCGAACGCGCCGCCGCGCTGCACAAACGCCTTGAGAAAGCTTCCGCGGCGCTGCGCGGTCTGCCTGAGCTCGCAAGGCGGATACAGGACCTCGACGCCGTGATTCTCGAACGCGCCGCCGAGGAAAAGACCGTCACCGTGTTTCCGGTGCGGGCCGGCCTGCTGGCCGAGCCGATCTTTCTCCGCTTCGGCGAGATATCGAGCCAGCCCCGCTCGGTCGAAGCGATCTTGAAGCAGCAACTGGACGAACCGAAGGACTTGGCGGCGGCCGCGGCGGAAGGCGCGGACGCGAATCCGCGCGTCCGGTACGGCTTGCGCGAAGCGCCGCCGGAACTGGCCGAGCACTTGCTGCTCGTAGCCCGCTGGTTTTACTCGAAGCCGCGCGAGGGCGAAATCCTTTTCCGCGACGGCGACTGGCCGTACCGTCGCATCCTGCGCGCCTGCGGAAGGTTGCTCGCACCCGCCGGTGCGACGCCCGCCGAGACCCCGCCGCCTAGCACCTAGATGGACACGGCCGCAATCGCACCGGTCGCGGCCACGATTGCATCGTACAATTAAAGTATGGCTGAAATGGACACAGCCAAAACCTCCGTCCCCGAGAGGTTCTCGGGGCGTTCGCGCTTCCACGACACGATCCGTTCGCTGAAGCACCGGAATTTTCAGCTCTTCTTCAGCGGACAGTTGATCTCACTCATCGGCACCTGGATGCAGAACGTCGCGCAATCCTGGCTGGTCTACAAAATCACCGGGTCGTCGTTCTTGCTCGGCGCCGTCTCGTTTGCGGGCCAGATTCCGGTGTTTCCCATAGCGCCGCTTGCCGGCATGGTGGCCGACAGGTGGGATCGCCGGAAGGTGGTGATTGCCACGCAGACGGCTTCCATGATTCTGGCGTTCATCCTTGCGATTCTGACGCTCACCAATCGTGTGACCGTGTGGGAAATCATCGTCCTCGCCGCGCTCCTGGGCGTGGTGAACGCATTCGACATCCCGGCGCGGCAATCGTTTCTTGTGGAGATGGTCGGCCGCGAAGACTTGATGAATGCGATTGCGCTGAATTCCTCGATGTTCAACGGAGCGCGGATCATCGGCCCCGCGATCGCGGGCATTCTTGTGGCTAGCATCGGCGAAGGCTGGTGCTTTTTTGCAAACGCCGTCAGCTATATCGCCGTGATCATCGGGCTCTTCCTGATGCGCATTCCTCCGCGGCAGGCCCAGCGCGCCATGGCATCCGCGTTCGATCACATCGCCGAAGGCTTTCGCTTCGTGCGCGGGACGGCGCCGATCCGCGCGCTCCTTTTGCTCCTAGGGCTCGTGAGCCTTGTGGGGATGCCGTACACGGTCCTCATGCCCGTGTTCGCGAAAAATATCCTGCATGGAGACGCTACGACCTTCGGCGTTCTGGGAAGTGCGGCGGGAATCGGCGCGCTGGTGGGAGGTCTGACGCTGGCTTCCCGCACGCGCGTGGAGGGACTTGGAAAATGGGTGTGGGCGGCCGGCTGTTCATTCGGGACATTCCTGATTTTGTTTTCGTTCTCGCATAGCTATCTCGCCTCCGTGATTCTGCTCGTGCCGGTCGGTTTCTCGCTAATGACGCAGATGGGCGCCACGAACACGCTCGTGCAATCGATGGTGCCGGACCGCTTGCGCGGGCGGACGATGGCGGTGTACTCGATGATGTTTATGGGCATGGCGCCTCTCGGCGCGCTCCTCGCGGGCGCCGCGGCGGCTCGTATCGGCGCGCCCTGGACTGTCGCTATCGGCGGCGCCGGGTCAATCGTGGGAGCGCTTCTGTTCGCGCGCAATCTGCCGAAGATTTACGTCGAGGCGCGCGAACTCATGGTTGCTCAGGGTCTGGCGGACGGTGGCGCGGCCGAGCAGATAACCGCGCGCATCGTCTCCTGATTCGCCGCCGCGCGGCGGCGTCGGCGCTTCTGCTATACTTCGCGCGCACTTCCGAGTCCCCACACTGAGGTCAAGCCCGGTGTCATCTCCAGCGACTTCCGATGACAAGCGCATGCCCGGTCGCGCCACGCCCGAGGGAACGCTCCGCTACGCGGCTCGATTCCAGGGGCGCGCGGCCGCCGGTCATTTTCGCGAAGTGCAGGCAGGCCTGGTTTTGTCGTCGATCGGCATCGGAACGTATCTCGGCGAACCCGATGAAGCGACCGACAAGGGTTACGCAAGCGCGACGGTGGCCGCCGTCGAAGGCGGCATCAACGTGGTGGACTCGGCGATCAACTACCGCTTGCAGCGCAGCGAGCGTTCCATCGGCGCGGCGCTCCGGGAACTGGCGGCGAAGGGCTATGCGCGCGAGGAAATCGTTCTCTGCACCAAAGCCGGTTTTCTCACTCCGGACGGCGAAATGCCGGACGATGCGAACGAATACTTTTCACGTGAGTTCCTCGACCGCGGAATCCTTCGCGCGGAGGAAATCGCCGCGGGTTGCCACTGCATGGCGCCGCGCTATCTGGCCGACCAGCTCGACCGCAGCTTGCGGAATCTGGGCGTCGAGTGCGTGGACGTTTTTTACCTGCACAATCCCGAAACTCAACTGGGCGAAATCGCCCCCGGCCAGTTTCGCGATCGGATACGCGAAGCATTCGTGTTTCTCGAGTCCGCGGTGGTCGCGAAAAAAGTTGGCGCGTACGGTCTGGCCACGTGGAACGCGTTCCGCGAAGAGGCGAATGCACCGGGCTATTTTTCGCTCGCTGAGATGGCAGAAATCGCCCGGGAAGCCGGCGGCCAGAACCACCATTTTCGCTTCGTGCAGTTGCCCCTGAACCTGGCGATGCCGGAGGCGCTGCTTCGCCCGAACCAAGTGGTCGAAGGGAAGACGATGGCCACCGTGCAGGCGGCGCGCGCCCTGGGGATCACGCTGGTGACCAGCGCCGCCCTGTTGCAAGGCCAGCTCACGCGGAATTTGCCGCCTTACATCGGCGCGGCCCTGGGGTTGAAAAACAGCTCCGCGCAGGCGCTCCAGTTTGCGCGCTCCGTGCCCGGGGTCACCACGGCGCTCGTGGGCATGAGCCGCGTCGAGCATGTCCGTGCGAACCTCGAAGTCGTCGGCGTCGAGCCCGCCCCCCGCGATCAGTTCCTGAAACTCTTCGAACCCCGAACTTGATCGGCAATTCAGAGCGGACGCTGCTCGTCGAACCATGCGTTGATGGCGTCGCCGACCTGGTCGAGATGTCCGGTGAAGAAATGGTCGGCGTGTTCGACGATGATGAGTCGCTTCGGCTCCGGCAGGGTTGCGGAGAGCGCCTCGATGTTCGGGCGAGAACCGAACTGGTCGTTCCCGCCCTGAATGAAAAGCTTCGGCTTCGCGCACGATTGCAGGTAGCTCGCATCGACGTTGTCGACCGGCAGGCCGAGACCGATCAATCTCGCGACGCGCGCGTCCTCGCATCCCGCTCGCAGACCCACCCATGACCCGAAGCTGAACCCCGCGACCACAACCGGCTTTCCGGGAAACTCCGCTGCAAGGTAATCGATCGCCGTACGGACGTCGTCCTGCTCGCCGACGCCTTTATCGTGCGCACCTTCGCTCAGTCCGGCGCCCCGGAAATTGAACCGGAGCACCGACGCACCCCTTTGATGCAGCGCTTTCGCGGCTTGAAAAACGACTTTGTTGTGCATCGTGCCTCCGTAGAGCGGATGCGGATGGCACACGACGGCGACGAAGTTCGGATCGAGAACCGGCGCAGTCCAGAGCGTGGCCTCGAGACGGCCCGCGCGCCCTTCGAGAAAAAAGCCGCGATGGAAGACTTCCACCATGAGGGTTCAAAACTGAGAGCGCGACGGACTTCCTGAAAATCGCGAACGGTTTTGCTTCACGAACTGGCCTACCGCAGATGTTTCGCAGTTTCAGCGTCGAGCTTTCTCCCCAAGCCCATCCACTGCACCGCGACGGACGCCAGGACTTGGCCGGCGTCGGCGCCCGAGCTCGTCGATGGGGACCGCGTCCGGCGCGTCCTTGAGGGCCTCCACGCGCAAAACACGTCCGATGATCTGCCCCTCGTTGGCCCATTCGCCCCACGGAACTTGCGCGAGGACGGTTTCCCCGGCGGTATAGGCGTACCGGGTCTCAAATCGCAAGCCGCCGCGCGAAACATCCTGAGTCATCGACTCCTCGGGCCAGGGAGTTCCGGACGGGCGCACGAAAATCGGCAGAGCGAAGCGCAGGCGAGGGGATTTTCGCCGCTCTTTCCCGGCGGGCGGAGGCGATTCCCCCGGCAATTTGAGGTGCAGGCCCACATAGAAACCTCCGTCCGCGCCCGGTTCCACGCGCGCGATGCGCGCCGGGGTCTCTGTCTGAACGAAAGCGGCCGTTCCGGCGTCGAACGGAAACACCACCCACACGCGCGCTCGGGAGTCGCAACGTTCGTTGCGGCGTATTAGAAGTCCCTCGCGCGACGCGTCGATCGCGTGCGCGACTTCGAGCCGCATCCCGAGCGGCCCCAGCCAGCGAATCCGCGCGGGAAGCCCGAGGCGTGCGCGCGGGTGTTTGCGCAACTCGATTCGTGTCGCAGAACCCTGCATGGCGCTACATCCTAGCGGCGCCGCCCGGCGCGGTCAAACGTTCCGGCGATCGGATGGGGCGAAAAAGCAACATGGATGAGTCCCATCGGTTAAATCCCATTGCGCGGTGTGGAGACCGGTGGTAGCGTTGGCGCCAGCCCGGAAGCCCAGGAGGGCTCGTGGAAAACGGTGTAGAGCGACGCGCGGCTCGGCGTTTTTCGATGATGCTTCCCTTGAAGGTCCGGTTCTCAACCGCGGGCGACGTGATCGAGAAATCGGGCGAGACTCGCGATGTCAGCTTCCGCGGCCTTTACTTTCTGATTGAGGCGAGCCTCGAGACCGGCAGCGCAATCGAATTTGTCCTCACGCTGCCGCAGCAGATCACGCTGGCGGGCGACGTCCACATCCGCTGCTACGCCCGCGTCCTCCGCGTCGAACCGCACAATGGCCGCCGTGGCGTGGCCGCGCGGATCGAGCGCTACGAGTTTCTTCCCGCCACGGCCTGACACGTTTTCCCCGCAGGCGTCGCGGCCCGCCGATTTTCCTTCTCTTATTTTTTCCGCTGAAGCAAGATTCGTAGTTGGAGACTTCGCATGGCGCGCCACACCCTTCTGATCGACGCCGATGACACGCTCTGGGAAAACAACATCTTCTTCGAGAAGACGATCGACGATTTCATCACCCAGCTCGAGCACCTCGGCTACACCCGCGAATATATCCGCCACATCCTCAACGAGACCGAGCGCCGCAATATCCGGCAGCACGGCTACGGCGTGCGCAGCTTCCGGCGTTCGCTCGAGGAGACGTACCTCAAGCTCGCGGGGAATTCGGCGCGCCGCGAGCTCGTCAAGGAGATCGAGCGCATGTCCCGCGAGCTCGAAAACACGCCGCCGCACATCCTGGACGGTGTTCCCGAGACGCTGGCCTATCTCGCAAAGCACCACCGCTTGATCCTGTTGACCAAGGGCGAGCCCGCCGAGCAGGCTGCCAAGGTCGAGCGCTCCGGGCTTCAGTCGTATTTCGACGCCATCGAAATTGTGCTCGAAAAAGAGTCGACGACCTACCAGCGCGTGATCGACCAGTTCAAGATCGTGAAATCGCACGGCTGGATGGTGGGGAACAGCCCTCGCAGCGATATCAATCCGGCCCTGCAATCGGGCCTGAATGCCGTCTTCATTCCTCATTCCGCCACCTGGGAACTGGAAAAGTCGGAACTCGAAAGCGGCACGGGCAGACTGCTGATTCTCGCGGCATTTCGCGAGCTGCGCGCCCACTTCTGACGGACAGATGTCCCTGCCCAAGCCAAATTGTCCTCCGCGCTGGGCCCTCCGCGCCTTCCCGCCGCTCCCTTTCGCGAATAAGATGTTCGTGAAGGATGGAGGCGAACTTGGAATTCGACTATCGCGGCGAATTCGCCGATTTCGAAGACGTCGTCTACTTGAACGCGGCGTATCATGCGCCGCTTCCGCTCGCCGCCGTGCGCGCGGCCCACGAAGCCCTCGAATGGAAGCTGCGGCCGGACCGCATACCCGACCGCATCCATTTCGACCTGCCCGATCGCATTCGCGCGAAAACCGCGCAACTAATCGGCGCCCAGCCGGATGAAATCGCCGTCACCACCGGCGCCAGCGCCGGCATGGCGAGCGTAGCCGCGAGCATCGAATGGAAACCCGGAGACGAAGTCCTGGTCGGGCGCGGCGAGTTTCCATCTCACGTTTCGACCTGGCTCACGTACGAACGCGCGGGAAAGCTGCGGATACGTGTGGTCGAGCCGCGCGGGCGTTTCATCGCCGCGGACGACTACGTCGAGCAGATCGGCCCGCGCACGCGCCTTGTTTCGGCGAGTCTGGTCCGCTTTAACGACGGCGCCCGGCTCGATGCCGCTCGCGTCGCGCAAGGCATGTCACGCAGTCGGCGCCTTTCTGCTGCTCGACATGGCCCAGTGCGCGGGCGCGATCCCCATAGCCATCCGCGAGCTAGGCGCGGATTTCGCCGTCTGCAGCGGCTACAAATGGCTGCTCGGCCCCTACGGCACCGGCTTTTTCTGGGCCGACCCCGAGGCGGGTGAACGCCTGGAAATCGGCCCGCTGTATTTCATGGCTCTGGAGGGCGCGCGAAACTTTCAGATGATGCCTTTGGGAAATCAGCGCGCCGTGCCGGGTGCGCGCCGCTGGGATTCCGCGGAGCCCGCAAATTTCACCAACCTCGCGGCGCTCGATGCTTCCCTCGACTTGATTCTGCGGCTTGGCTCGGATGCGATAGTCCGGCACACCGCCGCGCTCGTAGGCGAAATCGTCCGCCGCCTTCCGGAATCGTTCGTTCTTGCATCCCCGCCTGAACCCGAGCGGCGCGGCCCTTACATCTGCATTGCCGCGCGAAGCGCGGAAGAGACAGCGGCGGCGTGCGAGAAATTGCGTGCGGCCCGGATACACGTCAGTCTTCGCGAAAACGCGATTCGCATCTCGCCCTACCTCTACAACACGCCGGATGACATCTCGCGCCTGATCGAAGTTCTGTCGGCCGGAAAAAGCTAATAGTCCCGCGGATTCTGGTAGAGGAAAGGAATGTGGACGACCGCTTCCAGGTCCACGGGGACCCCTGCTCGCGCCCCGGGGCGGAACTTCCACTTCGCCAGAGCCGCAATGGCATTCCGATCGAGCAGCGGCTCGAGTCCCCGCACGACTTGAATGCTGTCCACCGAGCCATCCTTGCGGATGATCGCGTAGAGCACCACTTCGCCGTGGACATGCTCCTTGATCATCTCCGGTGGATATTCCGGGTCGGCCTTCGTGATGGGGTCGGGCCCGGATAGTTGGCCCTTCGGACGGAAGGGAGGGCGGGTATCCTCGTCGAGCTGCGCGAAATTCAGAATCCAACTCCCCGAGGCGCTGGTCAGGTTTGGCAGGTTGACGTGAAGTGTGTAGACCTCCTTGCCCGACAGAATTTTTTCCGGCGGCAGGCTCGGATCGAACGCCGCGATATCGGCCGCGCTTTTCGCGAGCGTTGACCGCGGGCTCAAGGGGCGCCGTGGATTTCAGGTTCAGCCGCCCTGGACGAATTCCCGCCGGCGCAGAGCCTCCGCTGATGCTGATTGCGGCAGGAAGCGATCCAGCAGACGCGCCCGCGGCATTCCCGGCGTTGTTAGCCCCAGTCGATGAACCAGCCGCGCCTGACGCAGCCCCCACGGTCGACGCTCCGGTACCCTCACTCGCACCCGAGGAGCCGTGCTCCGCTCCGCCGGGAGCGCCCGGCTTCGTTCCCGCCGGCCCGATCGAAATGCGCGCCGCGAGATTTCCCTCTGGCACGTTTACTGGAGGCGCTGGCGGCCCGGGCGTTGCAGAAAGCGCGATGAGGCGGTGCAGATTGGCGTCGCTCTCGGAAGCCGCTCCGATCTCAGGGGCCGCGGTGGGATTGGCTTGCGTTGTGCGCTCGCGCGCCACCGGCGCAGACATGGGGTTCAGGGGGATTTGAGGACGCGCGATCGCTACGGGTGAAGCAGCGATATTCAGCGGGCCTGCATTCTTCTCGAGGTTTGTGACCTCCGGCACCGCAACGTCGCGGACGGCCTTGCGCTGGACCACCGGCGCCGCAGCGGTCGGCGTGATGGGAATCTGAAGCTTGGGCGCCGCCTTCTCCGTCCATTGCACCACATTCGGGAGCTGCGGCAGCACCTTCGGCGGCGTCGGAGGCGCGTCAGGCTCGATCAACGTCTGGCGCGGGTGGGTTATACGCACGGGTATCGAAAGAATCGTCTGCCGCGGATGATAGGCATCGGCGCCGCGCTCGGGCGGCAGTTGGCTTGCATCATCCGGTTTCTTCGGCGGAGGACTTGGCTTGGCCGCGGCAGAGGGCAGCAAAATGCGCGGCAGATCCTGCGGATCGTACAGCGTGTATTCAATCTGGATGGGCGCGAGAGTCGGCCTCACCGTCGGCAGAAAGCCCCAGATCGGCAACGTCAAGAGCCAGATGGCGAGCCCGTGCCATAGGCATGATGCCAGGAATGCGCGGCCCGGCAGTTTGCCGCGAATCCACTGGACCCTCAGCACGCGGTCCGTCGGGAGCTCATCATCCTTCGGCGCCCGCGGTCCCGTAAAGAAATCGCGGAGGCTGGTGGAGAACTCGTGCTGCGGCGACTCCCAATCAATGCCCAGGTCGAGCCTGGGCAAGCGAGAGTATGGGGGAAGCTCCTCGATGGAGCTTTTGAGCGGATGGGGATCGCCCTGCAGAAGAGGATGCATGGACTCGGCCATTATACTCGATGCACTCAGATGCGCCGGAATCAGGCCGCGGCTGCCAGACGATAGAAACTCAGCGCCGCGTCGCCCTGTTCGACCAGGCGCGTGCGCTCAAGCCGGTCGAATCGCTGCGGTAACTCCATCTTGCACGAGTGCTCGACGATCGCGAGGCCGCGCGGCGCGAGGAGACGAGACTCGTCCAGGAACTCCAGAACGAGGAGGTACTCTTCCGCCTTCTCGTACGGGGGATCGAGAAAGACGAAGTCCGCCATCCGGCGTCTCGCCGCGAGCCTCTCCATGCCGCGCAAGGCCGCTGCTTCGATCACTTCGGCGCCCTCCCGCGTGCCGAGAGCCGCGAGATTCTCCCGTACGAGACGCGCGCTCGCCGCATGCGCTTCGATGAAAATGACTTCGCGTGCTCCGCGGCTGATCGCTTCGATGCCGATCGCGCCCGTGCCGGCATATGCGTCGACAAAAAGCGAATCCTCAACCGCCGGCCCGAGAATATTGAAGAGCGTTTCACGCAGGCGGTCGCTTGTTGGCCGCATGCGCAGCTTCCCCGGACCCTTCAAACGCCGGCTGCGAAATTTTCCTGCAATCACGCGCACAGTCTTATCCGCCGGATCAGCCGACCGACGCCAGTTGATATCGCGCCCGCCACGTCGGGCTGATCGATTCCAGCCGCTTCACGATTTCCTCCGCGCGCGCCGGATTCTCTGCCAGAGCGAAAGCTTCCCGTCGCGCGAGTTCCAGGATTTCGTGATCGCGGAGCGGCTGCGCGAACGAAAACGCCCCGTCGCCATGCTGCCGCGTGCCGAAAAACTCTCCCGGCCCGCGCTGCTTCAGGTCGCGCTCGGCGATTTCGAACCCGTTCGACGTCGCCACCATCGTTTCGATGCGCTCCCGCGCCTCTCCTGTGATGGTTTTTGGCGCGATGAGGATGCAATACGACTTCTCCTTGCCCCGCCCGATCCGCCCGCGAAGCTGGTGAAGCTGCGCCAGCCCGAAGCGCTCGGCGTGCTCGATCACCATCGCCGTTGCGTTCGGCACATCCACGCCGACTTCGATCACCGTTGTCGCTACGAGGACGTTCAGCTCGCCGCGGCGGAACTGCTCCATCACGGCGTCCTTGTCCTCGTTTTTCAAGCGGCCGTGCAGCAGGCCGACTCGCAGCTTCGGGAAGACATTTTTCGCCAGCCGCTCGTACTCGGCTGTCGCGGCTTTGAGTTCCTGCTTCGATTCCTCGATCACTGGATAGAGGACGTACGCCTGCCGGCCGCGCGCGATTTCGCGTCGCAGGAACTCCCATACGCCCGGCAACTGTGCTTCGGCGGTCCATCGTGTTTCGATCGGCGTCCGCCCCGGCGGTAGTTCGTCGATGACGGAGAGATCGAGATCGCCGTAAAGCGTCAGCGCGAGCGATCGCGGAATGGGCGTCGCCGTCATCACCAGGACGTGCGGCGAAGCTCCTTTCTCGATCAAGCGCTTCCTCTGGAGCACGCCGAAGCGGTGCTGTTCATCCACGATCACCAGGCCGAGCTTGCGGAACTTCACCGGGTCTTCGATCAGCGCGTGCGTGCCGACCACCAGCTTCGTGGCGCCGCTCTCGATATGTTCGAGGGCCTCCTGACGCTCGGCCCGTTTGCGTCCGCTCACCACCAGCTCCACGCCGTACTCGGCAGGAGCGAAAATCCGGCGCGCGGATAGAAAATGCTGCGCGGCGAGAATTTCGGTCGGAGCCATCAGGGCCACCTGATAGCCGTTTTCGATCACGATCGTGGCGGCCTCGAGCGCCACGATCGTTTTGCCGCTGCCGACGTCGCCTTCGAGCAGCCGGTGCATGGGGTAGGACCGCTCGAGATCGGCCGCGATTTCCGCAAGCACGCGCTTCTGCGCGGCCGTCGGCTTGAACGGCAGAATGCGCTTCAGCGCCTCCCGCACCTTCTCCTCGCGAACGCGCATCGCGATTCCGCGCTGGCGATGGTCGCTCTGCCGGCGCAGCGCCAGAGCGATCTGGTAGTAGAAAAATTCCTCGAAGATCAGCCGCACCTGCCCCGGGCTCCGGAAGCTGTTCAGCAGCTCGAGGCTCTCGTCCTTGGGAGGGAAATGGACGTTCAGCAGGGCCTCGCGCCGCGCCGGGAAGCGGAAGCGCTGGCGAATTTCTTCGGGAAGCGGATCGGGAATGCTTCCTTCGAAATCGAGCAGCACGCCGTAGATAATCCTCCGCAGCATGCGCGAGCTGATTCCGCCGATCGCTTCGTAGATCGGCACGATGCGCCCGACCTCCGTCGAATCCGCGGGCGCGTTGTCGCCGCTCAGCAATTCGATCTGCGGGTTCACCATTTCCAGGCGCCCCGGCCGGTACGCGTCGATGTCCGCCTTTCCGTGCATCACCAGCCGCTGGCCTTCTTTCAGCCGCCCTTCGAGGTACGCGCCGTGAAAAAATCGCGCGTGCAGCGAGCCCGATCCATCGCGCACGATTACGTGAAAGACGGGCCCGCGTCCGCGCCGGAAGCGAACCGTGCTGCCTCCGCCGTTCGCAACCTCCGCGAGAATCGTCTGCACCTGTCCGGGAACGATCTCCGCGATCGGCGTGAAGCGGATGCGGTCCTCGTAGCGAAACGGCAGATATCCCAGCAGGTCGCCCACGGTCGCGATGCCGCGCTCCTCGAGCGCCGCCGCCCGCTGCGGCCCCACGCCTCGCAGGTACTTCACCGGATTGGTCAGGCTGACGGACATCGGTGTGCGAAACGGCAACTCCTCGCGCGCTCGATATTTATATCACCGCTTTGCTTGCGATATAGTCTCCCCAGTCGCGCACAGCAGTTCTGGGGAGCGCATCAACATGAATGCCAGGCCGCACAAGATTTTCTTGCTCGCCGCGCTTGTCGCCATCGGCATGTTTCTTGGATCCCCGGTTCTTGCTCAGTCGCCAGCGACCACGCCTGCGTCGCCTGCGTCAGCCGACCAACTCGCGAACCGCTGCTCGCCGGGCCTCAAGTTACGCAGTGCGAACGTTCCCGCTTGGACCGGCTGGGGCGCGAACGCCGCGAACTGGCGCTATCAAGGAGCGAGACAAGCCGGCATCGCCGCAGCGGACGTGCCGCGCCTCAAGCTCAAGTGGGCCTTCGGCATTCCCAATGTCAGGACGGTGCGGTCTCAGCCGGCGATCTATGCCGGCCGCGTCTACGTTGGCGGGATGGACGGCACCGTGTACTCGCTCGATGCGTCAAGCGGGTGCAGCTTTTGGGCGACCGCCGGGAAGCCCGTGCGCTCCGGCCTCGTGATCGGGAAAGCGGGTCCAGCGGACGCCGTTTTCTACGGCGACGCGTCGGGCGGCGTCGATGCGCTCGACGCCGTCTCCGGCAAGTTCCTCTGGCGCACGCAAGCCGACGATCACCCAGCCGCCACAATCACCGGTACGCCGAGTTACCTCGATGGACACCTTTACATCCCGGTCTCTTCGGGTGAAGAGCAGGCCCGCAGGCGCCCCGACTACGACTGCTGCACGTTCCGCGGCAGCGTTGTGGCCATCGATGCGGCGACCGGCAAAGTTCTCTGGCAGACCTACATGGCAGCCGAGAAACCCGCGCCTCACGGCACCACGAAAGAGGGGCGCACGATTTTTGCGCCGTCCGGCATGGCCATCTGGTCCTCGCCTACCATCGATGTTGCCAAGGGAAGAATCTACGTCGGCACGGGAGACAACTACTCCGAACCGGACACCGAAACGAGCGACGCGGTCGTGGCTCTCGATCTCAAGACCGGCATGCTCCTCTGGTCCGCCCAATTCGACAAGGAAGACATCTTCAAGATTGAATGTGGCACTCCGCCGGCCGCGAATTGCGACGAACCTACGGTTCCCGAATTCGACCTGGGCGCATCGCCGGTGCTCGTGCTGCTGCCCCGCGGCAAACGCGTCCTGCTTCTCGGCCAAAAGTCCGGAATGGTGTACGGCGTCAATCCCGACGCGCGCGGCAAACTGCTCTGGCACCAGCGCGCGGGCGTGGGCGGCCTACTCGGAGGAGTTCAATGGGGCATGGCTACGGACGGCAGCAGCGCCTACGTAGCCGTGTCGGACCTTGCTTTTCAAGGGCGGGCGGTGGATCCCACGAAGGGCGGCGGTATAACCGCCTATCGAGTCGCGGACGGCGAGCTCCTTTGGAAAACGCCTCCGCCGGGCTGCGGCGACCGCCGCCCGTGCAGTCCGGCTCAGTCTCAAGCCGTGACCGCGATTCCCGGCGTCGTTTTCTCCGGCTCGATCGACGGGCATTTGCGCGCGTATGCCGCACAGAGCGGCAAGATCGTCTGGGACTTCGATACCGCTTGCTCGTTCGACGCCGTCAACGGCGTGCCCGCCAAGGGCGGCTCGCTCGACGTAGGCGGACCTGTCGTTGCGGGCGGGATGATGTTTGTTGTTTCCGGCTATCCGGGCTTCGGCGCCATGCCGGGAAATTTGCTCTTGGCGTTCGCTCCCAATTGACGCGGGCCTATCGCTGCGATTCGTCGAGCAGTTCCTTCAGATATTGCTGCCACACGGCCGCATACGTGTGCGTGCCGTGGCCATGCGTCTCGAGCGACGCCGGAATCAGAACGAACTTGCCATTCTTCACGAGCTTGATCTGCTGCTGAGCGATTCCAAGCTCGGGCGGATTGATGAAATCATCCCCCGAGTTGATCCACATCACGGGCGCGGTGATCTTTTCGAGCTGCGACGAAGGATCGTAGTTCCGCGAAGCGCTTACCGCGTACAAGAAATCGTTCGCGTCAAACGTCCCCGCATGCCGCTTCCGGTAATTCTCAAGGTATTGGTCCGCCGCATCGCGCGTCGGAAAATTTTTCTGCATCTGCAGCGGTGCGCTCCCCGCAATCAATAGAAAGTCCGTCGCGATTTCAAACGCCGAGCGCGGTTCCGTCGTGTATTCGCCGTTCTTCCATTCGGGATCGCTCTCGATCCCGTCGATCACCATTTTTCGCCAGATGCGATTGCGTCCCGCCACTGCCACCGCCTGGCACGCGAGCGGCATCAGCGCGTCCATGTAATCCGGATACGTCTCGCCCCAAACGAACGAGTGCATGCATCCCATCGACGTGCCCATCACCAGCCGCAGATGATTGACGCCCAGCCCCTTCTCGACCAGCTCGTGCTCCGCCGCCACCATGTCGTCGTAGTCGTAATGCGGAAAACGCGCGTGCAATCCATCGCTCGGCTTGCTCGATTTGCCGTGCCCGATGTCGTCCGGGAGAATGATGAAATAGCGGTTCGCATCGAGCAGCTCCCCGGGACCGAACAACACGCCGGCGAAGACGGAATGAGCAGACTGCCTCCGCTACCGCCCGTCCCGTGCATGATCAAGACGGCATTCGTCGTCCGCCCGTTCGCGTCGCGCGCGGGCTTGCCGAGCGTCGTGTAGTGCAGCCGCAGTTCCGCCATCGTCTCGCCCGACTTGAAATGAAAGTCGTGCGCCACGTAATCGCCTTCGCTCGTCTTGAGCGCGGCGAACACCTGCTGCTCCCGCTGCTCCTCGGTCTGCTGCGCTCGCAACGGCGTCGCAGCCGGCGCCGAAATTACAAGAAACGCGAAGATCAGGGAAATGCGGATCAGTGCTCTCATGTCGCCTCGCAAGTTTTTTCCTACGGACGCAAAACTGTAGCACGGGTTGGGAAGATTGCCCGCATCTCACAACCGCTTCCGGCCGGCCCGGTGTTTGTATCCAGCGCCGGAGTTCTCGTATAATTCGCGTGGCGAACGCATGTTCGGGTCGGGGACCGGGAATGCTGCGATTGCCGGTCATAAAGATTGTGATCGAGGGGGAGGATCTATGAAACGCCGCGATTTTCTGCGATCGGCCGGCATCGTGTCGGCCGGCCTCGCGCTGCCGGAGATGGAGTATTTATTTGCACGAGATGCCAACTCGGGCAGTTGGCGCACATTTGAAGTAACCACCCGCATCGAAGTCCTGAAGCCTGCTGGCGCGACGCGCATCTGGGCGCCTACGGCGCTGCTTGAGCAAACGCCGTTCCAGAAGACACGCTCGAACAAGTTCACGGCCGCCGGCGGAACCGCAAAGATCGTCAAAGGCAAGCCCGAAGATGGGCTGGGGATCATTACCGCGGAATTTCCTGCCGGTACACCGCCCGTGCTGATCGTCACGAGCGAAGTCGAAACCGGGAACATTTCGGTCGATCTCTCGGCGCCCGGCAAGAAGCAGAAAGCAAAGCGCGCCGACCTCGACTACTTTCGCCGGTCCACGAATCTTCTGCCGACCGACGGCATCGTGAAGCAGACCGCGGATGAAATTACCGCCGGTAAGACCACCGACGTTGAGAAAGCCCGCGCGATCTACGAATGGATTGTCGAGAATACGGTTCGCAATCCCAAGACGCGCGGTTGCGGTCTCGGCGACATTCGTTTCATGCTCGAAACGAAGGACCTCAGCGGCAAGTGCGCCGACCTCAACGCCCTCTACGTCGGATTGGCGCGCGCTGCTGGCCTTCCCGCTCGCGACGTTTACGGAATTCGCGTGGCCAAGTCCGAATTGGGATACAAGAGCCTCGGCGCATCGTCGGACAACATTACCAAGGCGCAGCACTGCCGCGCCGAGGTGTACTTGCAGGACTACGGCTGGGTTCCCGTCGATCCTGCGGATGTTCGCAAAGTCGTCCTCGAGGAACCGCCCGGAAACCGCCCGCTCGATGACGACATGGTGCAGAAGGCCCGCCTCCGGCTGTTCGGCGCGTGGGAGATGAACTGGATGGCGTACAACTTCGCGCACGACGTCGCTCTGCCGGGATCGGGCGGCAAGCCCGTCCCATTTCTCATGTACCCGCAGGCGGAAACGGACAGCGGCCGGATCGACAGCCTCGATGCTACCGCCTTCAAGTACGAGATCACGACGAAAGAGATCACTGCCACGAACGGCTGATGGCTTGACGTCCTTCGCCCGCGAGCACCCGGATCTGTCATTCCGAAGACTGAGCGGCCCGATTTCCGCGCCCTTCTACCTCATGTTGCGCGGAAATCGGACGGTGTGGCGAAGGCTGAGGAATCTCGGCGCCGAAACGGCGGGAACCACGGTTCGGGTCCAAAGCAACTCGTAAGATCACTTATTCGCGCCCCTTCTCGGGCGACACGATTCATTCATGGCGCAACGACTCTTGGGCATGACTCCCCGTCGATGGCTCGAATACCTCGTCGCCATTCTGGTTGGCAACGCGATCTACTACCTTTCGCTCGTTCCTCACCTCCCCGAAGCTCTCCGGCACCAGGGATTCCAGATGGACTGGGGCGTGGGAGTGGACTTCGCGGTGTGCGTGGCCATCTACGGCCTGATCCGTCTCGGCTCGAGCCTCTAAACCCCCTCTTGTTAGCGTCCCGGACGATTTGGCCGGAACAACCACCCTAGCCCGGACGTATCAAGAGTTGTGCTTCGAGAGCCCCGGCGCGAGACTCTCTGATGGAGGCAAGGACCTTGGCCGAACCGTCCGATAGTGCCAAAATGGCCTCACCGGGTGCTAACCAGGGGCCTGTAGGGCCGTCTATACCCGTAGGACCCGGAGAAAGGCTTGAAGCCGGGGCAGATACGGGCGATCGGTCGGCAGCAGGTGAACCGGTCGCGGCAAAATCCAACTCGGCGGCGGATACGATGGGGATGAGCGTCGCACTCGAAGGAGATGCGCGCCAGGCAGCGGCGGTGAAGGTCGCGGAGGAGCAAGCACTCGTCCGGAAGGCCCAGGCGGGCGACCGCCTCGCTTTTGAGGAACTGGTCCGCCGCTATGACCGCGACGTCCTCCGCTTGGCTTTGAACCTGGTTCGTCGTCCCGAGGACGCGCGCGATATTTACCAGGAAGGTTTTCTGCGGGCCTACCGCAACCTGCACCGCTTCCGGTTCGAGTGCAGTTTCTACACGTGGCTCTACAGAATCGTGACCAACGTCGCTCTCGATCATTTGCGTCGCCGGACCAGCCACCGCGAGGAGCAGGCACCCGTTCCGCAGGAAGCCGATAGCGGGACGCCCGATTTCTTCGATCGCCAGCCGGAACTCAGCGCGGCGGCGAATCCCGAAAAGCGGCTGCTGGGCCACGAATTGGGCCAGCACATCGAGCACGCTATGAAGCGCCTTTCACCTCGCGAACGCCTGGTTTTTGAGATGAAGCACTACCAGGGTTTGCGGCTACGCGCGATCGGGGATCTGCTGGGTACATCGGAAGAGACGGTGAAGAATTCGCTGTTCCGGGCGACGCGAAAATTGCGAGCGAGTCTGGATGCGGTTCGGTAGGCGAGGATTTCGAGAAGAGGATTTCGGGAAAATGACGGACTTCGATTCGAACTCGAGCGCGGGCCTGGGCAGCGCGAACGACCGTTGCGCCGACTGGCAGCCGCTGTTGACTCTCCACGCGGCCGGCGGCGAGCTTGAGGCCGCTGAACAGGAACGCCTGTCCGCTCACCTCTCGCAGTGTGCCGCGTGCTCTCAGTCGCTCGAACGCGAAACGGAACTTATCGCGCTTCTTGCAGGCGATCGCAGCGAGCCCGATGCGGCGCTGCTCGGAGGCTGCCGCGCCAGCCTTGCCGACGCGCTTGATCGTGAGGAAGAAGGCGGCTGGTTGCGTCGCACATTTGGTTTGCTGCTCCCCGCGAACTGGCTCGCGCCCCGGCCCGCCTGGAGCGCCGCGGTCCTCCTGGTCATCGGCTTTAGCGTGGGAATCCTGGGGCCGCGTTTGCTCCGCCATCCCACAGCGCCCGCGCCGTCTCAGGCCCCGGGCTCCGAGGTTGCTGCCACAACAGGGATCGATTCCGGCGCGAGCGCCCCGGACACAGGCGCGCTCACGAATTTCGCGCCCGCGTCACTCGACCTGCGCACGGCGGATGTGGCCGGTATCAACGTGCTCTCCTCCGGCGGAGGCGAGCCTCCGCGCGTCGAGTTGCAGCTCCGGTCGCAGCAGCCGGTTACGCTGCGAGGCACGGTCGATGACGGCGACGTGAAGTCCGTTCTTCTCGGCGTCCTGGGCAGCGGCGAGCGCTTCTGCCCGGACATGCGGCTCGACGCCGTCGATCTCCTGCGCGCGTGCAACAGCGATCCCGAGGTCCGCGCCGCGCTCTGCCACACGGTCCACACCGACCGCAACGCTGCCGTGCGCATGAAGGCGCTCGAGGCGCTCGACGGAACGGGATCCCAGGACCTCGTTCGCCAGACCCTGCTCGACGCGCTGGTCGATGACGACAATCCCGGAGTTCGCGTCGAAGCCGTCAACGAGCTGCGCGAGATGGCCGCCAAGGACCGCGGCGCTTCCGATGACCGCATGCGCTCCGTGCTTCGCGAGCGCATGGAAAAAGATCCCAACACCTACATTCGCCTTCAGAGCGCCGCGGCGATTCGCGATCTCGGCCCGCGCGCAAAGTTCTAGCGATGAGGAGCCCAGCCGCCTCTCCCATTCTCCGGCGCTCCCGTGAAGGATTTTCCGGTGCCTGCTTCGCCGCTCTGGTTGGTGCCGCTTTGCTCCTTGCCGGCGCCGCGTCCGCGCGTCACAAGAATTCTCACGACTCCGGCCAGCGGCTCACCCAGGATTTGACCGGCTCGATTCCCGCTCACGACGGCGAGCGCATCCATCTCTCGACCGATCTCGGCAGCGTCGTCGTGCGCGCGCAGAATACCGACAAGGTCGACTACCGCGTCCATCTCGAGGCGGACGCCTCGCAGAAAGATGCCGAAGAGCTTTTGAAGGGTTTCAGCATCACTGCCCGCGAGAAATCCGGCGACGTCTATCTGAAGGCGCAGGGCTCGGGCCGCCGCTCGACCGGCCGGCTGTGGCTGACGCTCGAACTGAACATCCCGAAAAACGTCAGCCTGGACGTGTCCACCGGCGGCGGGAACATCGACGCCGGCGCGATCGGAGGCCGCGTGACCCTTGCGACCGCCGGCGGCAATATCACGGTGGGTGACATCGGCGGACCTGCGCGCCTCGAAACCGGCGGAGGCAACATCGTCGCCAGGAGCGTCGCCGGCGAACTCTCCGCCAACACCGGCGGCGGCCACATCACCGTCGGCTCGATCGCCGGCAACGCGACGCTGCACACGAGCGGCGGCCACATCCGCGTCACCTCAATTCAGGGCACGGCGCATCTCGATACCGGCGGGGGCAATATCACCCTCGAGCATTCCGGCGCCGAACTCACGGCGGAAACCGGCGGCGGTGAAATCGAAGTCGGCGAAGCGGCGGGTCTGGTGCGCGCCAAGACGGGCGGCGGCGGCATCCGCGTGGTCCGCGTCGTCGGTCCCGACGAATCTCGAAACGTCGGGCGGCAGCATTTACCTCACGCAGGTGGACAGTCCCGTGAAGGCTTCCACCAGCGCCGGCGGCATCACGGCCTGGTTGGTGTCTCCCGCAAAGTCCGGCACGTGCGATTTGCAATCGAACGCCGGTGACATCGTCGTGCACATGCCGCGCGACCTGGCCGTCACCATCGACGCCGAGGTGCAGCTCGGGGGCGAACATCGCGTGATCGTCGATCCCGCCTTCCCCTTGAAAGTTTCGTACGATGACTCCTCGCGCGGTGCGCACACCGTCCGCGCCGAGGGCTCGCTGAACGGCGGCGGCGAGCTGCTCCGGCTGCGGGCCATGGCCGGAAACATCCAGTTCGTGCTGAGCGATAGCGCCAAACAGATCGAGATTTACCGGCAGCAGATGGAAAAGCTGCAACAGCAATTGCAATCGCAGTTGCGCAAGGCCGGAGCGCCGCAGCCGCCCGGTGACGATTTGCCGTAGCGTTCGAGTTTGTCGTAGGTTTTTTGCATCGCAATCGCGGTTAAGGGGCGTGCCGTGAAAAAGACGACCAGCAGTCTGCTGTTCGGGGCCAAGTTGCAATCCCGCTCGACACGGTTGACGCGAACCGCCGCGCGAGTCGCTCTTGCTCCTCGCCGGCGCGCTCTGCCTCGCTCTTCCCGGCTTCGCGGACGAGCAGCAGATCTTCGAGCAGACGTATCCACTCTCCTCCGGCGGCCAGTTCGTGCTCGAGAACGTGAACGGCTCGGTGCAGGTGGTGGGATGGGACCGCGACGAAGTCGAAGTCCACGCCGTCAAGACCTCGCAGAACGATCCGAGCGACCTCGAGCGCGTGAAGATTGAAGTCGAGAGCCGTCCCGGCGAAGTGGACGTCCACACGCGGTATCCCGACGGGCCGGGCGTCGAGGTCGCCGTCGAATACGTGATCCACGTGCCCAATCGCGTCCTGCTCGGCAGCGTCGGCACCGTCAACGGGAGCGTGCGCGTGCGCGGCGTCGAGGGCCAGGGCGAGTTGCGCTCGGTCAACGGCAACGTCGAAGTCCTCGAAAGCTCTGGCCGTTTCAACGCGCACACCACGAACGGCAATCTCCATCTCGAGCTGCGACATCTCGGCGATGGCGCGCCGATGAATCTCGAAACCGTCAACGGCTCGGTGGTCCTCGGGCTTCCTTCGAACGCGAGCGCCGACCTGAAAGTCCGCAGCATGAACGGCGACGTCCGCTCCGACGTTCCCGGTCGTTTCCACCGCCGCGCTTCCCGGCTTGCAAGCCTTCCACGGAAGGCTCGGCCACGGCGGCGGCGAAATCTCCGTCCGCACGGTGAACGGCGGCATTCGCCTGCTCCTCGAACGCCCCGGCGCCTGAGCCTAAGAAGTGCGTGATGACAGTGTACGGGAGCGTCCTGAATTCGTCTGAACTCGAGCGACTTTTTGTCCGGTATTCGTTCCAATTGAAGCCGATTTTCCTTCGCAGGTGGTGGCAATTTTAGTCACTTTCGGCCCTGCCAACACGTGATAAAACGCGCAATTTGACCAATTCTTAGCGCGCCGACCCCGCGCCCCCACTTGGGGACCATCTTTAATTTCATCCATGACCTGGTGCAGCACATGTCGCCGAGGGTGCCCCTGCCACCCACCCGCCCAACTTGTGGGCTCACCGAAAGCGCGCTATAACGGCGTGCGGCAGTTGTTCCTGAGGGGAGCCACCGAGAAATGAAGCGAAGCATGAACCGCATACTGACGACTCACGTGGGCAGCCTGCCGCGGCCCACCGATCTCATTGAGATGTACCGCGAGCAAGCACCGGCCGCGAAACTCGAGGCGAGGCTGACCAGCGCTGTCGCCGAAGTGGTGCGGCAGCAGGTCGAAGCCGGCATCGATGTCGTCAACGACGGGGAATTTGGAAAGCCCGTGTCGGATGAGGTCGATTACGCGGCATGGGCGACCTACATTTACCCGCGCCTGAGCGGCTTCGAAATGCGGGATCTGCCCAAGGATTTTAATGCCGTAAATTCGTTCATGGGGGGCAGCAAGGACCGCGCGGATTTCGCGGAGTTCTACCAGAGCGGTGAAGCCGATGCCGGCCCCTCATCGCGTCCGCTGCGGTTCCCGATTAACGTCGGGCCGATCCGATACACGGGTCACGAGCTGGTTCAACGCGATGTCAAGAATCTAAAGGCGGCTCTCGCCGGCAAGAACGCGGAAGAGGCTTTCCTGACGGCGGCGGTGACCGGTGTGACCGTGCTGCCCGGCGAATACTACAAGCACGTGGAGGAACAAGCCACTGCCGTGGCGGAGGCCATGCGCGAGGAGTACAAAGCGATTACCGATGCCGGAATTAACGTGCAACTGGACGATCCCATCATCGTCAACGTGTACGAATGGCAGTTCTCCAAGAGTGGAGACATGGCCGCTTTCCGAAAATGGGCCGAGTCGCACGTGGAACTGGTCAACCACGCCCTGGCGGGTATACCGGAGGAGAAGGTCCGATACCACATCTGCTGGGGCAGTTGGAAAGGTCCGCACAGCAGCGACCTGCCGCTCCGGGATGTGATCGATCTGATGCTGAAGGTGAAAGCAAGCCAGTATTCGGTGGAGGCGGCGAATCCGCAGCACGAGCACGAATGGAAGGTCTGGAGAGATGTGAAGCTGCCCGCGGGCAAGGCAGTGATTCCGGGAGTGGTGACCCACAAGACGAACGTGCTGGAGCATCCGGAGGTGGTCGCCGACCGGATCATGCGGTACGCGGAGGCCGTGGGCCGGGAGAACGTGATCGCCGGCACGGACTGCGGCTTGGGCGGCCGCATCCATCCGCAGGTGGCCTGGGCAAAACTGCGAGCATTGTCCGCAGGCGCCGCGCGGGCGAGCAAGCAGCTCTGGGGACGAACGACTTCTTCGGTGTAGACTTAACCGCGACGGTGCCTCACTCCCTTCCTTCGTCAGGGCAAGCGGGATGACGATCCTCTGCGTCCCGCAAGCCCATCTGGGACGCAGAGAGGGGATTGTCAGATAGACGAAGCGAACGGGACAACTCGAGAGTAGAGCAAACGCGCGCAACTTTCTGAGAGGGTGCGCCCCCGCCCTGTCAGATGCGAATGGCCCAATAGAACCAGCCCGTGCTCCGAAGCCGATTGCGCCAACTCCGTCGGCGGCGCCTGAATCTCACCGCCGACGAGTTGATGCTTTATACATGGGATACAGGTTAGTTTCCGGCTACGATCGTGACCTGCTGGTCCTTCCCAAGTTCCTTCTGCACCTGCTTCGGGTACAGGAATTCATGACCAATCGTGCGACCCGGATAGAACCAGGTTACGATCGCCTGAGGCAGCTCGGACCCGCGCTCCGCTAACGTGAACGCAGTTTTGTCAGTTGGCTGTAAACGCTGGGCATAAGCCGTGAGGAAAATCGCATACAGCTTTGTTCGATCAGAGCTGAAGATACTGACTACATTATGTTGGTCAATGTCGTCAGGCAGCACGAACCAATAGGTTCCCGCAGGCAGGAGGTGTCCGGAGATCTGAACGGACTGGTTAAAGGTGACTTTGGTGGCCTGATCTGACTCGCCTGCGCGTGCAGCGGGGAGGACGATCAAGAATGCAAGCAAAAACGCAATGGTGGCAAAATTCCTAACGACAGCGACTTTCTTCATAACAGCTCCTTTTTTTAAGTATTGCGGCCGGCTAAGGCTCGCAATTCACATCGGTAATTCTGAGTTACCGTGCCCTTTCAGCATGGTTGAGACAGCCAGGCCCTCGATTCCTGATGCAGCAGTACCTGAAGTTCAAAGATTCACAGCGCCAAGCGGACGGCGGAATCGGCTTCGACAGCCATGGTTTGCAGTGTATTGAGGAACTGCTTGCTCTGGCCGAAGAAGAGCCCATCGGCGGTGAAGCTGGCGATCGTGGCCACAGCGCCTGCAAACTTATCGGTCAGCGGACGAATGATCGAGACATGTGGGAGGTCAGGGCTGATGAATTCGCAGGGAACGGGAAAGATCAGGCTGGGCTGAACCAGGCTGGGCGGTTGCAGCGGTGGGTTGGCGAAAAAATCGGGAAACGTGAGGCCAGATGTGGGGTCCGTAAACGGCGCCACAGGGGCTTGCACTCCGTTGCCCGAAAAATCAACCCACTCGAGGAAGTGAGCGATCTCGTCTCCGCCGATGCCAAGGGTGACCTCAAGCACTTGCGGATCCGTCACTTTCTGACTCATGGCGGCGTAAAGACTCGAGCCGCCTTGCTCAATGTATCCAAAGTGAAAGGCTGCTACATTCGCGATCGCCTGAATATGCACGTTACCGGCAACGCCGTTAGGGTTGCCGTTGGGGAAGGGACCGCCGTCGAAATCGGCATCGGTTCTGGGAATGGCGGTAACCCCATTAAGAGTGAGCGCCTGAGGGAAGGTGGCGCCGAAGTCTGGATTGGTTGCACTGCGGTAGCGAACGAACCAACTGGTGTCGACGTTGAGATGCATGAGGTTGGTGAGGCGCTTGATGCCTGTTGATCCCATAGCCGTGCTTCCCTGCAAAGTGCGGAACTCGTCGAAGTTGACTGGCTCGGCGCGTCTGGACTCGAGATAGGCATTGAGGAAGGCGGCGTGGCTCACTTCATCCAGCGTGTTGCTGGTGATGTATTGCGGGCCATCGCCATCGAGGTTCGACAAGGCAACCTGATAGGGGTTCAACGTTTGGTTCGGGTCTACCTCGATGGGTGGATTATTGCCGATACCACCCAGTTCCGCATACTGTGTCCAAAGGTCCGCTTCGATCAGTTCGGCTGCGGCGAGGAAGCGAAGGATGGCGACGTCTCCTTGCGTCAGCGGACCCCCTTCCACGCCCGGGTCCTGTGCGAATGCGGGAAGTGACTGCGATAACAGTATGGCGCCCGCAGTCGCGGCGCCCGCCGCCATAGCTCCTTTTTTCAGGAACGACCGGCGATTTACCGGCCCTTGCGTTCCACGCTCTGATTGCTTCATTTTCTTTTCCTCCAAGAATTGAATTCCTCGAATTGTGAATAGCCTTCCATCGCCGCCTGCAGCGCACAGATCGGATCGATCTCGGTCACCATGACGCGGGCGCCCTGGCCGCGCAGGCTCGCCGCCGAGCCCTTGCCGACATCGCCGTAGCCGGCGACGACGGCGATCTTGCCGGCGAGCATCACGTCGGTGGCGCGCTTGATGCCGTCGACGAGGCTCTCGCGCACGCCGTAGAGATTGTCGAATTTCGACTTGGTGACGCTGTCGTTGACGTTG
>CAWEXR010000024.1:0-83119 GCA_963813045.1 uncultured Acidobacteriota bacterium | reverse complement strand
CATCACGGACATCCTTGGAACAATAATTTATGTCGTCATCATTATTTTGCTCGCTGCCGCCCAGGCCATCGCAATTGTCGTAATCGCCTTTGGATTCATCGCCACTGCCGTGTGCGTGCTCGTAGGACCTATATTCATACCCTTCTTTATCGTCCCGAAGTTGGAGTGGCTCTTTTGGGGTTGGTTCAAATGCTTCATCCAATATGCTTTTTACCAGGTCATCGCAGCGGCGGTTGTCTACATAATTGCGAACCTCATTTTGGGCATCTTTGATCTTCAACCCACGGGCACGATCTCGACCGTCCAGCTCATTGAGGCGTTTCCGGTCCTCTTCATCACTTTTCTCGCGTCAATCTATGCGCTTCTGAAAATCCCGGCGCTTACCAACCACATCTTTAGCGGAACGGCAGGAGGATCTTCTGTCGGAATTCTGGAGAGGGTCTTCGGATGAACAACGATGCGACCTTCCAAAATGCCAAACGACTCTATCTCGAACAGTATGGCGATCCCATGGTGACCAATACCTATCTGAAAATCGCGCTAGTCCTCGTCTCTCTTGTAGCCATCGGACTGGCCCTTGTGGACCTCAGAACGATTCGCACCTTTCAGAATTTTCGTCCCCTCGTCATTCGAATCGACGACTTGGGCCGGGCGGAAGCCATCAATTACCACAATTTCGAGTACAAGCCGCAGGATGCCGAAGCCAAATACTTTCTTTCGCAGTTCTGCGCGCTCTACTACCGCCGCAACCGCTACACGATCCAGGACGACTTTTCGAAGTCTCTCTATTTCCTGGACGGCAAGCTTGCGGACGGCATCATCGACGCCTACCGCAAGGACGACGTCATTAAGAAGTTCATCACGAACACCTCCGTTCCTGAAATCGACATTGATGTGAAGAAAGTCGCTCTCGAAGACATGCAGTCCCCGCCCTACAAGGCGCGCGTGGACTTTTACATGGTCTATTACTCGCCCTCAGATCACAGCGAGATCAAGCGCGACCTGTATACCGCCAATTTCGTGTTCGTTTTTAAGAGCAACGTCCCGAACGAGCTTATTCCGATCAATCCGCTGGGCCTCGCGATCACGTATTTCCGCGAGGACCAAGCCTTCAAGTGAGCGCCTATGGTTGCGAACGCACTCATGCTGACCATCGCCATCGTCTTGGGACTTGGCTTCTGGTTTATGCAGAGGCTGACCTACTTCATTTCCTATAAGAGTGTCTTGTTCCGGTTCTACGGCACCCCAATCTTGATCTACTGCGCGGTTCTCTTTATCAACGTCTTCGCGCTCGCCTTCGCATTGAACCGCAAATTCTTCCTCAAAGACACCGGCAGAAAACTCTCACATCTCGACAAGCAGCTTCATGTCGGGCAGACGGAAGTGACCGCTCCATCCCTCGAAGAGGAGGTGGACTAGCGTGTCGCGCGATTACGTGCCCAGCGAATCCCTCGATCCCAGAGACGCTGCACCCGAGCCGGTTTCCGGTAACCGCCAAACGGGCCGTTCCGACTCCTCGCGGGGACAGGGACCTGGCAGTGACGCGCAGGATGATGCTCGGCTGACACCCGAACGCGCACCCAAAGCGGAAACGGAGCGCCCAGTCGAACCGCGCAAGGCGTACGAATTTCGCGGCAGAACGTACACCGTCCGGTCTTCTGAAATTGAGACTCTCACTGAGCTTGGTAAGTTCCGTGCCATTGCGACCGAGGATCTTGAAGAGTTCCGCTATCACGGAGACAAGGACCGCATGAGACCGGATGTAGCAAACCTCATCCGGCAGGGCCTCGTCACTGAGAAGAGCATCCCGCACTCCGACACCGCTCCTCGCCGACTGCTGACTTTAACCAAAAAGGGCCATCAATTCCTCCGGTCAACCGGAACGGTCCCTAGAAATCAAGCGACCTATTACGGCTTCACGAAACCACGCGAAGCCCACCACGACGCCGACCTCTATCGCCTCTATCACAAGGCCGCCGAAGACATTGAGCGGCAGGGCGGCAAGAATCCGCGCGTTGTTCTCGACTTCGAATTAAAGAAGCGCGTTTTTCACGACTTGGCGAAGCTCGGCCCAGAAAAACATTCCGCCGAGAGCAAGAGAGAGATAGCGGAGAAACACGGCCTGCAGCTCGTTCGCGGAAAGATTCCGCTCCCCGACCTTCGGATCGAGTACGAAGACCGTGAAGGCGATATGGCTCGCGTGGACCTTGAGCTTGCTACCGAGCACTACCGGGGGAGCAATCTAGCAGAAAAGGTGCGCGCCGGATTCTCTCTTTATGCCCGCGCACAAGACGCCCCTGGCCTGCGTCGTGTTCTAGACCAGAAAGAACTGACAGCGGAGATTCTGTCCCTATGAACATCCAGGCTAACCAAATCGAGCGAATCAAAGAACTCGGCTACACCGAAGCGGAGGCTCGCTTCATTTATATAGTCGCGATCCACTCAGGCTACTTCACGCTGCGGCAGTTCCTCAATTTCACACAGGCTAAGCGCGGCAAGCGGTCGAATGCCTTTGCCCAGAAACTCCTGAAGCACGGGCACGCCACCATGCGCGACTATATGGGCGCAGGGTCTGTCTTTCATCTATTTTCCAGGACCATTTACGGCCAGATCGAGAAAGACAACCTCCGCAACCGCCGCCAACATTCGTTTGATTTCATCCGTACGCGCCTCGTCCTTTTGGACTTCATCCTGAACAATCAGGACCTCGCGTATTTTGAAACCGAGCAAGACAAGGTGAGCTTTTTCTGCGAGAAACTAGAGGTTTCCAAAGACCTCCTTCCGGCCAAGGTTTACGAAGGCGCTTCTGGTAGCCGTCCTACGATTCGCTATTTTGTAGACAAATTTCCGCTCTTCCTTGCCCCTCCTCTCCCAGGGGCTCCCCCTGTGGTCACCCTGAGCTTTGTGGATTCCGGGTTCGAAACGCCTTCCAGTTTCACAGGTCACGTCAACGCCTATCAGGGGTTGTTCCGGCAGCTGAAAACTTTTCGTTTTTTGTACATCGCACCAAAGGACGCCCATTTTCGAACGGCTGAAGACCGCTTCCGTGCCTTGGTAAAAAGGCCGCTTGAATCGGACGTTTCGAGTGAAGTCCTCCGCTACTTCCAGGTTCGCAGGAAGTGGGACAACCGCGAGTATGTGGTGCCCGTAACCGAGGATTTTGAATTCCTGAACGATGCGCGGCGGCGGTTTCACGGGAGCCGGTTTGAGAGCCTGTACGAAGCGTGGCGCACCGGAGAGCTAAAAGAGCGCGATCTGCGGAGGGAATTCTCCCAACTGACTCCCGATAGAACGGTGTTCTTCGATACCTATCTGGTGAAAAGCCATTGGTCTCCAGTTTCTGAGGACCGTAATGACGGTGAACGGTGCATGAAAGACACAGATCACCACCCCGTTCACCGTTCCGTTCACCCGGATGGTGAACGGAAGTTAGTGGGAGCGTAGAGGTTGCGCATGGCGCGGCAGTCAATTTTGGACGCGGGCAAAACACCGAGTTGGGCTGGAGCGACCCCACTTTTGGGAGCCTTCGGCTGCCCAAAGAATCATGGGGGTCGCTCCAGCCCAGGGAACGGAATGCGCGTTCCCTTTACAACGTGTTTTGCCCGCGTCCAGGGAAGCAGATAACTCACAAGGAGGAAGGATATGTCGATCATCAACAAACGACCGGAACTCGTTAAGAGAGAGTACGAGCTGGAGGATATTGTCGTCTCGACCGTCGAAAAGTACGCAACGTTCATCGAAAGCACGCCGGATCATGTCGTGAATTCGGCGCTGAAGATCCTCCTATTCAAGGACAAGCAGTTCCTGAACTGGAGAAAGCAGCAACAAACGGCTGGCAAGAGGGATGGGAACGCGGTTGCAAGAGCGGCAGCAAAATGATGCAGAAAATCCTTAACTCGAAGAACTTCGTCGCCTGCTTGCTGGCGGCGGCTACGGGTATGACCCTCTATTTTCGGGTGCCGTTTCCCGAAGAAAATGTCTTCCTGCAGGTCATGGCTCTGCGGTCGCCGTCAATCTTCTACTTCGTCAAATACTCTTACACGCTCTTCCTCTTCTCGACCCCGTACATCGGCTATTCCATTGTGCTCTCGGGCGTATACATTTTTACTCTCAAAGCAGGCCGCCGAATTCGCGCGGGCCGATTGCCTCTCTTTCCCGACCCTCGCAAGAGGGACGAACTCTTCCTCGTCCTCGGGGAGATTCACAATCCTCGTAAGCAGGTACCCGCAGAAAATCCGCAGTGGCTCGTGATCCCGGAAAGAGGTCTTTTCACGGGCATCGCAATTCTCGGCGCAATCGGCACCGGAAAGACAAGCTGCTGCATGTACCCATACGCAGACCAGATTCTTGGGTACCGGGCAGGAGATAAAGATAAGAGGATCGGAGGCCTCGTTCTCGAAGTGAAGGGCGACTTCTGCCACAGGGTTAGAGAAATCCTGGAGCGCCACGGGAGGGCTGAAGACTATATCGAAATCAGCCTCGATTCTGAATATCGCTACAACCCGCTTCACAACGACCTCGACGCATACGCCTTGGCATACAACATCGCGTCGCTGCTAAACAACCTCTTCGGGCGGGGTAAGGAACCTTTCTGGCAGCAGGCATACACGAATCTGGTCAAGTTCATCATCCTTCTCCATAAGGTAGCGTTCGACTACGTAACCTTGTTCGATGTCTACGAATGCGCGATTGACCCCGCCACGCTCGAAAAGAAAATCAACGAAGCAGAGCGCAGACTCACCGAGACGGATTCAGTGCTGGTTTCGGAGGAGGAATATCTCAAGCATCCCCGCGAGCTTGAGCCGTTCAAATTCCGGCTGGACGAAGAATCGAAGAGTTATGTCGCGACTCTGACGCCCGGCCTTGCCGCTGTGTTGAAGGACAAGGCGATTCAATGGGAAGCGGAGAATGTCGGCGGACGCAAGCCGGTTTCACCAGAAAAGAAAGAGCAGCTCGAAGCAGTCAAGCGTTGGTTCAATCACGATTGGCGACGGATTGAGCCAAAGTTGCGCACATCAATCGTCGAAGGAATTTCAGTATTTCTTTCGCTGTTCGACGACAACCCTGCCGTGAAGCGGACGTTCTGCCCACCGGCGCAATGCTACGACCCCCAGGCGAATGCCGACTTCAAATACGGCAAGCCACTGCCTTCATTCAGATGGCTCATCGAGAACGGCAAGGTCTGCGCGCTGAACTTTCCGATTGGGATGAACGCAGGTCTGGCAAAGGCTATCGGCGTAATGATGAAACTCGACTTCGAACGAGCAGTCTTGAACCGTGTCCCGGAAATGGAAGCAAACCGCGACCGCCATTTCCGTGAGGTTCTATTCATGTGTGACGAGTACCAGCATTTTGCCACCGTTGGTGAAAGCGAGCCAACGGGCGACGAGAAGTTCTTCAGCCTCTCCCGACAGCCGAAGTGCATTCCAATTGTCGCTACCCAAAGCATCAGTTCTCTCAAGTCCGCTCTGCCCGGTGAAACTTGGCGCACACTCTTGCAGACTTTCCGCACGAAGATATTCCTCGCACTCTCGGATGATTTCTCCGCCAGAACCGCCAGCGAGCTGTGCGGACGCGAAGACAAGCTCAAGGTCAGTTACAACCTCTCCGAGAGTGGGCACGACGCCCGTGTAAGCCTGCTCACAGGAAAAGCGCTCTCGCACAAGTCCAACATTACGGCCTCGAAGAGCTACAACACGCAGGTCGATTTTCGGTTCGACATGAAGACCTTCACGGAACTCCGCAACGCGCAATCCGTGACTATCGCGTATGACGGCACGAATCCCATGCCGCCGATGTTCTGCTATTTGAAGCCGTACTTTAACGACACGAACAAATCCTACTTCCGGCAGCTCGCAGACGGAGAACTCTGATGAACGGATTCGAGACGATCCTTCCATTCCTGAAGCCCATCGAGCACTTGATCCTGGACGACTCAATCAGCGAGGTCATGGTGAACGGGCGCAGACCGTGTGTTCGTCGAGAAGGCCGGTTTCGTCGAAGAAGTCCACGGACTCTCGATTGGGGAAAAGTCCCTGATGGTCGCGGTAAAGAATATCGCTCGCCGTCTGGGTGACGATATTTCGGAGTCTAAGCCGATTCTCGACTCACGCCTGCCTGACGGCAGCCGCGTCGCGGCTGTAATTCCCCCGTGCAGTCTTGAACGGGGTAACACTCACCATTCGCAAATTCAATTCCCGCCACTTTGGGATCGAGGACCTAATTAAGGTCGGCACGATTGAAAGATCACTCGCGAACCAGCTTGAGAACTTTGTCCTGGCCCGCAAGAACATTCTCATTACGGGCGGGACCGGCACGGGTAAAACGACCCTCGTAAATATCCTCGGAAAATTCATTCCCCCCGACGAGAGAATTCTTCTAATCGAAGACACCTCCGAAATTCAGATGGATCAGGACAATCTCGTTCGTTTCGAGGCGCGGCAGCCACAGAACGGCCTGCCGGCTGTGAGCATCCGCGACCTGCTGAAGGCAGCCCTCCGCCACCGCCCGGACCGGATCATTCTTGGTGAGATACGCGGCGGCGAGGCGTTCGATCTCTTGCAGCTTCTCAATACCGGTCACTCTGGCAGTCTCTCGACCGTCCATGCAACGTCTGCCAAGCAAGGTCTCGCTCGGTTTACGAGTTGCGTCCTCCAGAGTGGGGTTGAACTCCCGTATCGGGCCATCAAGAGCAATATCGGCGATTCTCTTAACGTTGTAGTGCAACTCGAACGGCGGCCCGGTAGGCGCTTCATTTCTGAGGTGCTCGAAATCCATCGGTATGACCCCGACGCCGACGAATACGAATTCTGCGCCATCTACCAGAAGCGTGAGGAACCTCGATGAACGAAACTGAAAATCCAAAACGTTTTCCCCATCGGCGTCGGAGTACATCAACGACAACTTCAAGCCTTCCGAGCGAATCGCCGTTCTTGTTCTGAATCGGTCTCTGCGCGAGACGACACAGCGGATCACGACGGCACAGAAGGCGGCCAGCCCCGAATTCCAGGCATGGCTCCGCTACAAGAACGCGAACGGGGCTGACATCTATGTTGGGATGAACCCGCTGAAGCAGGATGCATCGACTCGCACAAAAGACGACATCGAGACAATCCGCCATCTTTACATTGATCTGGACCACGAGCGGGTCCGCCGCTCTCGAAGCGATTAAGAACTCCGATCTAGTTCCGCAACCAAACTACGTACTGAACACATCGCCAGAGCAAATTCCAAGTCGTCTGGAAGGTTGAGGGAATCACGCCCGAAGAGGCGGAGGCGTTGCAGCGTGGGATGGTCAGAGAGTTCGGGGGCGATCCGGCAGCAACGGACTCTACACGCGTCCTGCGATTGCCCGGCTTCGCTAACAAAAAATACGACCAAGATTTCTATGTGCAGGCCCGTGTCGAATCAACGCAGACATACCACCTTCGGGATTTCAAGGTTCCGATTGATTCACAGGATGCTCCGCGACACCACAATGAAGAGACCGCTCGCAACCATCGCGCTCCCGGTACCGCGCTGAGCCAATCGGAGCATGACTGGGCCTATGCCAAACGCGCACTGGCTCGTGGTGACGACTCCAGAAGAGGTGATCCGACGAATCGCAGATTACCGTGCCAACGACAAGAGTGATCCGGTGTATTACGCGCGCCACACCGTGTCAAAGGCCCAGGAAGACCTTCAACGTAGGACAGTTGGCGCGGAAACACGAAGTGAAGAATCAGATCGTACAGATGAACGAACAAACGGTGTGTGAAATCTGATCGGAAGGGATCACCCAAAGCTGTCGGTGTCCGGTCACAGCGAAATGTCGCAAATCAGACAGGATCGGTTGCAAAGTGAACCGTTAGACGGAACGGGCCAGGAATGTTGTGCTAACATTCTTCCTCGAATCCGGCAGAGCCATGACCCAACGAAAGGGAGGGACATGGCTCGCACACGTTACCAGCACGGAGAAATAGTGGTTAAGCACGGCAAAGCGCATGACAGCTATATGGGACGGTGGAAAGAGGATATCCGTCTGTCGAATGGCCAGATCATCCGAAGAAAGCGTTCCAGGGTCTTCGGAATCGTCGGAAGAATTACAGAGAAGCAGGCCAAGAGGCAGCTCGACGGCATCCTTGCCCGCGTTAACGATCCCGGATACCTACCCGAATCAGCCACGACGTTTCAGGCTCTTGCCCAAGAGTGGAGCGACCAAGCGTTTCCAGAGATGAAGCCTTCCACAGTTTTGAATATGCGTGGACATCTCACGAACCATTTGCTCCCCTTTTTCGGCAAGCGGCAGGTTCGGGAAATCACCACACGGGACATTGACACGTTCCTATCGAAGTTGGCTGTCAGTCGCAAGACCAAGAAGAACATCTTCGGCACGTTAAAACTCATCCTGAAGCAAGGCCGGGCATGGGGGAACGTGCGGGAGAACATTTGGGAGTCGGCCAAGAAAATTGGAAAGTCGGAAACAGAAGTGCGCGCCTATTCGGATGCTGAAGTGGAAGCCATTCTCAGCAGGTCAACGGGAGCGGTGAGGCTTTTCTACTGGCTGGCCGTTGAAACCGGGATGCGGGCGGGTGAACTGTGTGGGCTTCGTGTTTGCGACGTTGACCCAATCAGAAAACTGCTTCGCGTCCGTCAAGCCGTTTGGCGCGGCAAGGTTCAGTCTCCGAAGACGAAGAACGCAATTCGGGAAATCCCCATCCCATTTCAGATTGTGGATGAACTCAGAACCCACATTGGAAACCGGGCTGAAGGATTCGTCTTCACCACGAAGAACGGTACGCCGTGGAATGCTGACCTTGTGTTGAAGAGGCACCTGCGCGGGAAGCTGAAAGTTACGAACGGCCATTTGCACATGTTTCGCCATACGTTCGCAACGCGGCAGCTACAGGCTGGGGTGCCAGTGACTGTGGTGTCCAAGATTCTGGGGCACGGCAGCATTTCAACAACTCTGGACATTTACGCACACGTCTTGGCTGAGCACATGGAGCAGTTTGAACGTCAGCGTGCTCGAATTCTGGGCACTTATCGGGCACCTGATGTGGGTGCGGTTGCAGAAGAGCAGCAAGTCGCGTAGTATCTATGACGCGGGGTGGAGCAGCCTGGTAGCTCGTCGGGCTCATAACCCGGAGGTCGTTGGTTCAAATCCGACCCCCGCAACCACTTCTCCTTGTCCTGATTCACTCTCCCAACTTACAAGCCCGGCGATTCGGGCTGTCATTCTTCCTTCGGAGCGCGATGCGCTCCGGGGCCGGAGGTCGTCGGTCAAATCCGACCCCCGCAACCACTTCTCCCTGTCCTGATTCACTCTCCACAACTTACGAGCCCGGTCGGGCTGTCTTCGTCCTTCGGAGCGCGGCGCGCTCCGGGGCCGGAGGTCGTCGGTTCAAATCCGACCCCCGCAACCACTCTCTTGGTCTTGCTCCTCTGTCCCACAAATCATGAGCCCGTCGGGCTGACTTCGTCCGTTCTGAGCGCTGCGCGCTCAGGGGCCGGAGGTCGTCGGTTCAAATCCGACCCCCGCAACCAAACTTCTTCTTTACAAACAAGTTCCAGAAACCCTGCCACCATCCGAATTTGTATGCGCCAGCGGAGATTCGGGAGCGTTGCGTCTAAAGACATAGTTTCCGGCCTGCCCGTAAGAACGGCGGGATCCACGCCCTGCGGGTCGAACCAAGATCAAAGATTATGGAAAGCGGCCAATCCAGAGTTTCATTCCTAGCTCAGGACTGGTAACGGGAAACGCCCTCGCAGTCATTAGCATCCGGCCGTTCGTGCAAGGTGTGGACGAACGTTTCGCAATCTCACTGGGCGCCTCGGCAAGGAAGTTAGGGCATCAAGCCGCCTTCGGTCGTTAGTCCACCTGAACGGCGGGGTAATCTTCGATGTACTCTTCGTTGCGAGACCCGTAATACGCGACTCTGCGCGCCGTGAAATCGACGTCATAGCGGACAACACCCGCGTGCCACGTGGCCACCAAGAACTCAGGAAACGTGCTCTTCCCGGCCTGGTCGGTTCGCAACGCCACGATCAGGGCCTCGCGATCGAACGGCGGCACGTCCACGGTCCCGGACACCAACGGTGTCCCCTGGGTTACGACCGGCCCAAGCTCGGTCAGATACAAGCTCTGGCATGCAGGCAGGAACCACAAATTGCGTGTCACGCCCGCACGTCGCAACGTCTCGGCTAGATACGGGAAGCCGCCGACCTTGGGCCGGTTGGCCATGGCTCGTTTCTGGGCGGCCTGTAGATTGTCAATCGCCTTACTCATCGGGATTCTCCTGTTCCGCGAAGTCACGTGAGTTAATGCATCTTTCTTACTGTTTCAGTCAATCGGGACATCTCCGAACCGATGAACGGCGGGCCCTTTTTCTTTGGAGGGCCCGCTTTCGTGCTTGCATCCAAGCTAGTCCAATCCGCCCTGGCCAGGTGAGGGTAAGTCTTCATGGTCAATCGGGGATCGCTGCGGCCTAAGCTCGCGGGAAACGGGACGGGAAACTCAATGCGCGGATTCGCGTCTGTCGTGATACTTGATGCCAAACAAATCGAGAACGTCATTCATAACGACAACGCCCAGGAGTTCGTGAATATTCGCGCGACTGACGACAGGCAGTATGTCCAAATTCGCAGCGCCCATGCGTTCGAGCGCCAAATAAAGCGGTTGATCCGCATGCACGTGCGGAAAATCTCCCGTGGCGAAGATATCCTCCAGTTTCTTGGCGCCTTCGCCGTTCGCCATCGCTTCCTCAATCCGCGCCAGGCCGATGACGCCGACCACTCCTTCTTCATCGATGACCGGCCAGGCGCGGAAGTCACTTTTATGAGCCCATTCGAGGGCATCGCGCAGCGTGATCTGCGATCGCATAACGTCGGTGGCGGCTCGCATCGCTTCCGCTACCTGGCGTTGCCCTTGGCGACGCATCCCTGCGCCCGGCAAGTGGATGCCATCCTGCCGCGCCAATGCCTCGTAGATTGGCTCTCGCTGCAGCCGTGAAGAAATGAAGAAGCTCACCAGATTTGCAATCATCAACGGCACGATGACCGCATAGTCCTGCGTCATCTCGAAGATCATGACCACGGAGGTCATGGGCGCACGCACGATGCCGGCAAAGGCCGCGCCCATACCCACCAGCGCATAGGCTCCCGCCGTCGCTGTATAGGCGGGAAATAGCGTGTGGGCGATGCCGCCGACGGTGCCCCCGAACATCGCCCCGATAAATAGGCTAGGGCCAAAGATGCCCCCGGCATTCCCGGAAGAATAACTCGTTGTCGTGGCCAACAGTTTCAGCACAACCAGCAACGCCATCATCCGGAGCGCCATCCTCCCATTGAGAGCGTCGCCGACGTAACTGTAGCCCACCCCAAGAACCTGTGGAGCAAACCAGCCCATCAAGCCGGCCACCAATCCCCCTGCCACAGGCTGAAACCATCGCGTCCAAAGCGGCATTTCCAGGAAACGCTCGCGCATGACCAGCAAAAGCCTGGTGAACGCCGCCGAAACCAGCCCCCCAACGACTCCGAGTACCGCGTAGATTGCGAATTCAACGGGGTGAACCAATTGATATTGCGGGACTCGGAAGAGAGGACTATTACCCAGGAGCAGGCGCAGCACGACCCACGCAGTTGCGGAGGCCAGCACGACGGAGCCCAATACCGGCGCGTTGAGGTCGCCCATGATTTCCTCGAGCGAAAAGAGCACGCCCGCGAGGGGCGTATTGAACGCGGCAGCAATCGCCGCCGCCGCCCCAACCGGGATGAGCGCCTTTACTTTCTCGGGGCGCAGTCCGAGGTGGCGGCCCAGAATCGAAGCAATGCCGGCGCCGACTTGAACGGAAGGTCCCTCACGCCCGAGCGGGATTCCACTGGCAAGCGTGGCTGCGGTGCAAAAGAATTTACCAAGCGCCGTGCGCGCGGTAATTACGCCATCGCGGGCGAACATGGCCGCCTTTGTCTGCGGAACGCCGCTTCCCCGTGCCTGCGGAAAGTAGCGGAACAGGAGGTACCCCATGCCCAAGGAGCCCAATATCGGTATGAGAACGCGTCGCCAGGCCCCGCTACCCACAGGATAGAGCCGCATTCCCAAGCGTTCGGTGAGCAGGATGAAAGCGACGACCGTCGCACCCGTCAAGGCGCCGATCACAAGTGCGAGCACCAGCAGAAGTTGGTCCTGACGAGGCTCCAGTTGGCCTATCCGTCGTGAGAGCCAGGCTTTCCACCAGGCCTGATTTGCCCTCGGTCCAGTCTCATTCATCTTGGGAGACTTATCCTCGGAGACGATTCAGCGCGGGTTAGTGCTGACCGCTAGAGCCATTTATGTTGCGTTCAGCTATCGAATCCTCTTACGAATTTGCCTGAAACGGCGAGACTCGACACGCCAAGCGCCTGCGCGGACCTTCGAAATCCTCCGCAAACCGTTGAAGGCACGCGTCGCTAGGGCCGAGTCAAAATGCGTTTACCAGGGCGTGTCGGGTTAGAAATGCCGACGTTTTTCAGGTTTCAGCCCCGAAACATCAGCGTGATCGATTGCATTGCCGCCGCGGGCGTTCGCCGCTCAGGAGGCTTTCTTGGCCGGCATCACAATCTTTGTTACGGTAATCGTGTCGCCGTCCATGCTGCCGGTAAGTAGCACGGTATGACCCGCGTGCACCTGTAAGTCCGGGTCGTCCTGGTTCGCAATGTTGTAGGTCTTCCCTTTAGAGATGAATACGTACTTGGCTCCGGCTTTCACGCAAGCATTCGTGCAGTCATGCGCGGTCATCTTGGCGTCCGGATGCGCGCCCATCATTTTCGCGTGGCTACCACCGCACATGCTGTCGCTAATTTGCCCGGTCCACGTCATGTCGGCGGCTGAAGTGAAAGAAGCAAGGCACAATAGCAGGCCGATGCAACACAAACTTCTATAGATACTCTTCATATGCGATCTCCTTATCGCCGGGATAATCCCCGCTGATCCCCCGGTCCCCAGCATTGTACTCCAATCTGATTTAGCCGGAAATCGCCGCACTTTCTTGGTTCTGCTGCTGCTTCTCGCGCATTGCCAGCCTGGAGGTGTCGGGCTGCCCTAAGGCTGGGCGGAAACTGCGCCGAAAGTATTTGATTCTTACGTGGCGGACAACCTTCGCGTCCGCTCCAGTAATTCAAATACTACTTGACTCGTCGCGCTGCCGGGTTGCCAGCACGCTCGCGGGCCGCTCAAAACTGGCTATAGGGCTTGTCCTCAAAGGGAGAAACGGCATCGGATGCGGAGTGTACGTCGCAAATTCCGTTCATCGAAGTTTGATCCGAACTGTAAAACGCGTCGCACGCATCCGTATTCCAGTCCTTCTGCCTCGTAACCGGATCGTCCGGAACGGCGCCGATGTACTTGTAGTCGACCAGATCCTGAAGCGAACTCGGCGGGACGTTCCGGTCGCGCGTGTAGTCCTGAATCGCCTGGCGCATGACGCCAAGATCGTGATGGAGAGCGGCTTCCCGGGCGTGGATCACCGTCTGGTAGTAGCCGCCGGCGGCAAGCGCGGCCAGGATGAGCATGATCGAGATGACGATCATCAGCTCGAGTAGCGTGAAGCCGCCCGGCGCGCGGCTTCGTTGCCTCGCCTCAATCGTCATCTTGTCCCGTGTTGTCATCTAACTTGCCGAATTCCGCCAACGAACGCGCCTACCAGTCCGAATACTTCGTCCCGTCGAGCCCGGTAGCCTGGGACTTGCTGTAGACATCGAAGACGTCCTGGCCTCCCCAGGAAGTGGAGTCGGAATCGTCCTGCACGGAGCGCAGGCCCCAATCCTGGTTCCCCGTCATGGGATCAACCGGAATCTCGCGCAGATAGCGAATCCGCTGGCTCTGTCCGCTCTGTCCGCTTAGCCCGCTTAACCCGCCGCCCAGCCCGCCTAGGATCCCTTGCGCGGTCATTTCAACGCCATTTTTCAGCGTCTCCAGGTCGGGCGGATAATTTTCGGTTCCCGCCTGCACTCGAAACTTCCCTTTCTCCGCGTCGTCGTGGTAACGGTCAATCGCGTCGCGCATCTGTCGCAAATCGTATCGCAGCGTCTCTTCGCGTTCGTGGATCAGCCTGACCCGAACGAGCGGAAGCGCGACGGTGGCCAGGATCACGAGGATCGAACATGCGATGGTCAACTCGAGAAGCGTGAAACCCCGATTGAAACGCCGCGGACTCCCGGAAAGGCCCTCGCGCCTGCTTCGGGAACTCGCCGAGCCACGACTAAACTTCATGGTCAGCCTCATTGCACCTGGATCGCGGCTTCCCCGGAAACCATGGGAATCGTTTGCTGCTGGGAATTGCGTCCGTTGACCTGAAGGACTTGAAGCGCCGTATTCCCCGCCGCCACGCCGCGAACCACGATCCCGAGCAACGTGCCCGATCCGTTCACGCCGGGCGTATTCGGCTGGCGCGTGGCGGAAACAACCACTTCGCCCTTCTGCGGGTCGATCCGCTGCACGATGGCAATCTCCTGCGTGCCGCCCGAGAGGAAGCCGCCGTCGCGAACCTCCTCCACCTGGACCACGGCGGGATCGTAGTGAATCAATAGCGGGATCGAGTAAAGATCGGTCACGTTGGTGACCGCCAGTCCGAGCGTCGTCCGGTCACCAACGTGCAGTGTGGTGCTGGGCGGATCGAAATGGATCTGGGCAGCCGGGGCTCCCGCCGATTGTGGATTTGTTTGAGCGGCCGGGAGAGGAGACGGCGCGACGGATGATAGAGCCGAGGACGGCCCTCCCTCGTCTTCCCGGTAAACGCGAGCGTTCGAATCCGTGCCCGCGGCCAGCGTGCGCAGATTCTCCGCGGAAATCGACGGGAACCGCAGGATGTGCGGCGTCATGACGATCAGAACCTCGCTCTCCGCGATGGAAGTGCTGTTGTCGGAAAAGAGATAGCGGAGGAGAGGAAGCTGTCCCAGGCCGGGGATTCCGTTGATGTTCTTCGTATCCGTGCGCTCGATCAGCCCGCCGAGGACGCTCACTTCGCCGTCCTTCAATCGGATGTCGTGCTCGACCTTGCGCTGGCCGATGATGGGCTGGTTGATTCCGCCGATGCTGCTCGTGCCGTCGATTTCAGACACCTCGACCGAGACCTTCATGCTGACGTCGCCATCCGGATGCACGCGGGGCTGCACTTCAATGTTCACGCCCACATCGATGTACGTGAACTGAGTGTTCACCAGGGGATTGACCACGCCCGCTCCGCCGCCAACTCCCACTCCGACTCCTGCCTGAAAGCTGCCCGTGGCGACAGGCACGCGCTCTCCGACTTTGAGCGAAGCCTTCTCTCCGTCGCTCACGCGGACCTCGGGATCCTGGATGATTTTTGTGCGGTTGTCCGTAAGTATGGCGTTTGCCGTCGCCCCAGGCAGCGTCAGACTGTAGTCCGCCGTAGAGAGATTCCTCAAATTGTTTAGGCTGACCACGGGCGCCGTTGTTGTGGTTGAGCCCGTCGTGGGGGTGGTGGTGGTCGAACTGCTGGATGTACAGCCGCTGTTGGACGGCTGGTTGGCGCAAGTAGGATTGAAGGTCAGCGCAATACTCTGGCCCGGCAGGATTCCCAGGTCGCGCAGGTAATTCACGCTGGCCGTCAGCACCTGGACGTGGATCAAAACCTCGGGCTTGGCCTTGTCGATGTCCCGGATAATCTTGGCAGCGAGCGCCAGTTTATCCGGAGTGTCGCGGACCACGATTGCATTCTGGGAGTTCACCGGCTGGATGCGGCGGAGGTCCAGAAGCTGCCGCAACCCGGTCACGATCTCCGTCAGATCCTGCGGCGTCAGCGTGTTTGAAAGATAGAATGTCCGCACTTCCTCGTCTTCCACGTCCCTGCGTTTCTGCGGATTGTCCGGCGCCACGAAAATGACGCTACTCGTCAGGGGCTTCCAAAACGTCTTGCTCTCGAGGGCCACGACGTCGAGCGCCTGCTCGAGCGTGACGTTCGGGAGGTCAACCGGAATCCGCCGCGACGTGAAATCCGGGTCGAAAATGACGCTCAGGCCCGCCAGTTTCGCAATCGTCTCGAAGACGACGCGCGCGTCGTTCGTCATTTTCAAGTTGATCGGCTCGCTCGAGATCGGCTTGAGATCGGGCGGCGCCGCGAGCAAGTCCGTGTCGTCCGCCGGATTCGGGTTGATCGTCTTGCGGGACTCCGTGGCAGCCTTGGCCGCCAGCAGATCCGTCGTGTGCCTCAATTGCTGATCGGCGGCGGCATTCGACGGGTCGATCGCCGCAGCTTTCTGGAACTCCGCAAGCGCCAGTTGCAGATCGCCCTTGTCGAGGGCCTTCTGGCCCTGTTCGAGGTGGAACTGGCCGGCCTCAAAGCGTGTGTGGGTCTCGCGCAGCCTGTATTCGGCGTTGGTGGGTTCGGCGCGGAGGGCGCGTTCATAGTGGACCAAGGCCGTGTCGTAGTCCTGGAGGGCTTCCGCCTTGCGGCCGGCATTGTAATCTTGATTTGCCTTGGGGCAGCCGGTGAGAAGAATGGCGAACACCAGGATTGGTAGATAGGCTTTGCGGCGCAATGGTGATCCCTCAGATCGGGAGAAGTTTAGCACTGGGGTTAGGATGCGGCAAGGAATCGCCCCAGTTGCCGGTCCATTTGGTTATCACAGGCGCTGAGGCGCCGCATTAAGGGTTCGTGAAAGTTGTCTCGACCGCGGCGGTACCGGAACTTCGCTGTATGCCGTCACTTGCGGGCGGTTGCGCGTGGCGGCTATGATAGCGGCGCTGTGAAATCCGCGACAATAAAGGCCCAATACGAAGGCGTAAAGATTGTCGCCCAGAACCGGGCTGCGTCTTACAACTACCACCTCCTCGACAAGCTCGAGGCCGGCCTGGTCCTGGTCGGAACCGAGGTCAAGACCCTCCGGGAAGGCAAAGGAACCCTGCGCGAGGCGTACGCCGAGCTTCGCGACGGGGAGGCTTGGCTGATAAACTGCCACATTCCGGAGTACCTCCCCGGCGGATCGCGGAACCATGACCCGCTCCGGAAGCGCAAGCTGCTGCTGAATCGCCGGGAAATCGAGCGGCTCGTCGTCCAGACGCAGCAAAAGGGCATGACGATCGTCCCGCTCAAGATCTACTTCCGGGACGGTATCGCAAAATGCGAGTTGGCGGTGGCAAAGGGCAAGAAATTCCACGACCGCCGGGAAGCCGAACGACAGAAGGAAGCGAAACGCGAGGCCGATGAAGCGATCTATCGCTCTCGGCGGCGATAGCAACGAAAGGAAGACATGCAGATCCAACTTGAGTCCCAGCCCTATGCATCCATCCAGGCGGACGCGCTCGTGACGTACGTCTTCGACCAAGAAAACAAGTTCGACGGAGTCCTGGCCGATATCGATCGCGCGATGAACGGCCGCCTCGGCTCGCTCGCCGCGAGCGACGAGCTGACCGGCAAGTCGCTTGAACTGGTGCTGGTCCATTTCCCGGAGGGCCTTGCCGCCAAAAAGCTGCTTCTGGTTGGCGCGGGCAAGCCGGGCAAGTTTACCGCGTCCGATCTCCGCAAGATCGCCGGGACGGCGGTGCGTTATCTGAAGTCGCGCGGCGTGAAAACGTTGGTCTTTCTGACGCGCGAGGGCGAGCGCGGGCCCGCCGCCGCGCAGGCCGTCGTGGAAGGATTGATCGTCGCCGACTTCGAATCGGATAAGTACCGCACCGACAGAAAAAACCGCGAAATTCAATGCGTCGCGCTCGCCGGATTCGACGCGGAGATCGGCGCGAACCTCACGGCGGCAATCGACCACGGCCGCATTGTCGCCGAATCGCAGAACTTCGCGCGCGACCTGATCAACGAGCCTTCGAACAAGTTGACGCCCCGCATGCTCGCGGCGCGCGCCGAGGCCATGGCCAAGGAAGCAGGACTCGGAATCGAAATCCTCGACGAACGAAGAATCGCCGACCTGAAGATGGGCGCGTTGATCGGCGTGGCTCAAGGAAGCGTCGAACCGCCGCGCGTCATCGTGGTGCGCTACACGCCCGAAAATCCGCGACCGGGTGCGCCGGTGCTGGGGCTGGTCGGCAAAGCCGTCACGTTCGACACCGGCGGCATCTCGATCAAGCCGGCGGCCAACATGGAAAAGATGAAGTACGACATGGGCGGCGGCGCCACCATGCTGGGCGCGATGCGCGCGCTCGCCGCACTCAAACCCTCCGTTTCCATCATCGCCGTGATCCCCGCGACAGAAAACATGCCCGGCGGGCGCGCGCAAAAGCCCGGCGACGTGCAAGTGGCGATGTCGGGAAAGACGATCGAAGTAATCAACACGGACGCCGAAGGACGGCTTGTCCTCGCCGATGCGGTTTTCTACGCGCGCCAGCTTGGGTGTACGCATCTTATTGATGCCGCTACACTTACGGGTGCAATCGAGGTCGCGCTTGCGAACGTCCACGTCGGCGCGTTCGGCACGCCGCGCGAATATCTCGATCGGTTTCTCGAAAGCGCGAAGGCCGTGGGCGAAAAAATGTGGCCGATGCCGATGGACGAGGAATACGAGGAAATGATCAAGAGCAACATCGCGGACATTCGCAACACCGGCAGCGGCAAGGGCGGCGGAGCGAGCACCGGCGCGTGGTTTATCAAGGAGTTTGCGGAAGACACTCCGTGGATCCACCTCGACATCGCCTCGACGTGCTGGGTGGACGAAGGGCGCCCGTGGCTGGCCAAAGGACCCACCGGGCATTGCAATCCGGTCGATCGTCGATTTTGCGTTGAAGATGTGAGCGCGGTTCAGCGCGAAGGCGAATTTCCCAGTTGAGATCCTTCACCCATCCTCGCCGGATGGGTTCAGGATGATGGCTCCGGGGCGATGCACTACTCCGCGACCTCGCACGGAAATATGCGGCTAGCGTGAGCTACCTCGTAGGCCATCACATCTTTTCCGGGGCGGTGATGCCCAGCAGGCCGAGCGTGGTGACGAGTTGCTCGCGCACGAGCGACGAGAGGCGCAGCAAGAACGCGCGCTTCTCGGCGTCTTCTTCGGACAGGATGTGGTGCTTGTGGTAGAAGACGTTGAACGCCTGCGCCAGCTCGAACGCATAGCGCGCGAGGAACGCCGGCTCCTGCGCGCCCACGGCGGTATCCACTCGCTCGTCGAGCGAGCCGGCGAGCAGCGCGAGGTCCCACAGATCGTCGCCTGAAGGCATTGCCAGGAATTTCGCCGCATCGATTTCGCCGCGGTCGATGCGGAGCAGGTTCGCCGCATCCACGTCGTTCAGCCGAGCGGCACCCTTGCGCACAATTCCGTTGACGCGCACGACGGCATACTGCACGTAGGGTCCCGTCTCGCCTTCGAAACTCAGGGCGTCTTCGAAATCGAAGGCAATGACGGTCGAGCGCGTGAAGCGCAGCAAAAAATAACGCAGCGCGCCGATGGCGATGGCGTGGGCGATGGCGGCGCGGTCGGATTCCGGCGCGTCCGCATGACGCGAATCAACCTCCTTGCGCGCGCTCGCTTCGAGCTGGTCGATCAGGTCGTCCGCCTTCACGCCCTGGCCTTTCCTCCCGCTTACTTCGATGTAGGGCTTCTTCGCATCCTCGGCGGGAATCTCGTAGCCCATCTCCCGGGCGCAGCGCGGCGTGAGCGCGACGACGTTGTATGAAAAATGCCGCAGATGGTCGGCTTCTTCGGTATATCCCAGCGCGCGCAAGCCCGCGACGACGACTTGCTGCGGGTACGCCTGCCGCGAATCGATGACGTTGAAGACTTCTTTCGCATGCCCAAATGACGGCGCACCGGATTCACCGGAATCGCTCGCCGTCGTCCAGGCCTCGTGGCCGTCCGGGTGCCTGTGAAAGCGGCGGTAGTAGAAATCGCGGCCGAGCAACCCGAATTTCCAGAGGTGGTAGGCGATGTCTTTTCCGACGTAGGTGACGGTGCCGTTCGACCGCACGATGATTTTGGCTTCGGCCAATTCGTCTGGCTCTTCTTCCTCGGCGGGGGTCTCCTTGTCCGAAGGAAGCTGCATCACCCAGCAGCCGGCGTTCTTGCCGGACGTCGCGAGCTGGATCGCGCCGCGCTCTTTCAGCATTGCGAAGGCGGCGTCCCAGAATTTCAAGTGCAGGATTTCGCTTTCGCGCGAGAGCAGGTCGTAGTCGATGCCGAGCCGGTCGAGCGTGTTCAAGTGGCAGCGCACGATGGCCGTCGATACGACCTCCGCCATCTGCGCCGCTTCGCCGTGGCCTTCTTCAATGTCTTTCAGCGTTTGCGAGCGGAGCTCGAGCCGCGATTTGTCTTCCGCGAGCCACTGCGTGACGCGCGTATACAGGTCCCAGCAGAGATAGTCAAACTTCGGAGCGGCGGCGAGAGCGCGGACCTGCTCGAGCGATTTTGGCTCGAGATGCACAAATCCGAGGACAACGTCCGCGACCTGCACGCCGGTGTTGTCGATGTAGTTCTGCACTTCGACGCGCCGGCCCGCATGGCGCAAGAGCCGGCAAAAGGTGTCTCCAAGGACCGCGTTGCGCAGGTGACCGATGTGCGCAGCCTTGTTGGGATTCACGCTGGTGTGTTCGACCATCACTTTGGGCGCGTCCGCACTTGGCGCAACCGCTTCGCGCCCGGATTCCTCGCAGGCCGCGCGGAAAAACGCCGCGCGATCGAGAAACGCGTTGAGGTATCCGCCGCCGGCAACCTCAACCCGCGCGACACCGGGAATCGGCTTCAGCGAATTCGCGATCTCCTGCGCCAGCGCGCGCGGCGGTTTTTTCAGCCGCTTCGCAAGCTCGAAGCAGACGGGCGAAGCCACCTCGCCCATGGAGAGCTTCGGAGGGCGCTCGGTGACCACCGGCACGTCCGTCTTATAGCGCTCGTGGATGTGGTGGCGGAGCGCCTTGCGAATGCGGTCCTCGACCGTTTTATACACGCGGCTCCTTATGTCGAATGAATCCGGCGATTATAGAGAAGGCTGGGAAGGCCGTCAAAACGGCTCTTCGCATATTTTGGCGATTAGAACGGGTCGCCATCGTTTGTTTACAGTGAGATAGCCCGGATTCTAATAATTGGATTTTGCGATTAGAAAACGGGAGACTGGCCGGCGCCGGATGAAAGGCAAGCGGGGCGGCTCGCGGATCCGGTCGATCGCGCTGCAGAAAGCTCTCCCCACCGCGCCCCAGGAGGCTTCAACGACGCCCTAGACTTGACCAAAATACTCATCATCCCATGCTAGGACGAGGGGCGAGGAATGCAAGCCCAAAGGCCTGTGGACTTTTGGGAAGCCGAGACGCGACGAGTAGGCTCGGCGCCGCTTCGCGACATCCACGAGCCGTCACTTGGCGCGCTTCCCGGCAGGGTGGATGGCTTTGAGGATGAGAGCTGCCGCCACAAGCAATGCCGTAACCGCATTGGCCCAGATTACGGCGGCGGCATGTAGCAGCAGACCGTAGACCAGCCAAAGAAGAATGCCGATGAGGTAGAGAAACAGCATGGGATAGGAGAGATCCTGCCCGCCCTGCCGCCTGATTTTCAGGATTTGCGGAATGAAAGCGATTGTGGTGCATAGGGCTGCGACGGTCCCGACATAGGCGATGAGTCCCATTTGCTCTCCCGATGATCCACCACGGACCGAAGGATTACGTCCTTTGGTCATTTGACAGAGGTTGAAGGCCAGAATAATATCGTTTTCTTGCAGCTCCACAGCAGCGCAAATCATTCATGGACCAATTCAGCTCCTCAAAAGACAAGCCGAAGTTCTACCTGACCACGCCGATCTACTACGCGAATTCGCGGCCGCACGTCGGGTCGGCGTACACGACGATCGTGTGCGACGTGATCGCGCGGTACAAGCGGATGTGCGGATACGATGTCGCATATCTCACCGGGACGGACGAACATGGCGTGAATATCGAGCGGGCCGCGGAAAAGCTGGGAATCACTCCGCAGGAGCTCGTCGATAAGAACGAGAAGATTTTTCGCGATTTGTGGAAGCTGCTGGGAATCACGACGACACGGATTTCATTCGCACAACTTCGCCCGAACATGCGCGGGCGGTGCAGACGCTGGTGCGCCGGACGATGAAACATTCGCCTGAGGCGATCTACAAGGCGAAATACGAGGGCCGCTACTGCATCTACGACAATCTGTACGTGAGTGATACGCCGGAGCCGGCGAATTGCCCGACCTGCGGACGTCCTGCGGAACTGATTTCCGAGGAGAACTACTTTTTCCGACTTTCGGCCTACCAAGAGAAATTGCTCGAGCTGTATCAGGATCAGCCGCAATTCGTTCAGCCGGATTTTCGGTTGAACGAGGTGAGGAGCTTCGTCGAAAGCGGGCTGAAAGATGTGTCGATCAGCCGGAAAACGATCAAATGGGGCATTCCGTGGCCGGGCGATCCGGAGCACGTTTTTTACGTGTGGTACGACGCGCTGACGAGCTACATGAGCGGAATCGGGTACGGCGAAGGTGAGAAAGGAAGCGCCGAATTTCAGAAATACTGGCCCGCCGACCTGCACATGATCGGCAAGGAGATCATCCGCTTCCACGCCGTCTATTGGCCGGCGTTTTTGATGGCGGCGGAGCTGCCGTTGCCGAAGCAGATTTTCGCGCACGGGTGGCTGCTCTTCGAGCAGGAGAAGATGAGCAAGTCGAAGGGCAATGTCGCGTATCCCGAGCCGATCGTGAAGGTGCTGGGTAACGACGCGCTGCGCTATTACCTGCTGCGCGAGACGGTTTTCGGCCAGGACGGCAATTTTTCGCGCGAGGCGCTGATTACGCGTTACAACGCGGATCTGGCGAATGGACTGGGCAATCTGGCGAGCCGCGTCCTGACGATGATTGAGAACTATTGCGGTGGGGTTGTTCCACGACCATGCGTCGAGGGTCCGGCGATCCGAAGGCTCTGCGAGTCGACAGCGCGTTTTCGCAGTGATCTCGCAGGCTCATCTTGGCGAGCCTACGATGCGTGTGCGACTTTTCGGAGTGCGTGCAAGAAATCTGGGAGATCATTGCGAGTGCGGACAGATTTAACTTGTGCAGGAGAAGCCGTGGGCGCGCGTCACGGACCCTGAGAGCGCGGTCGCGCCGAAGCGCCGTGCTCTACGATGCGGCAGAGGCGATTCGCATGGTCTCCGTGCTGGCTCACCCGGTGATTCCGGAGGCGACGCGGAAAATCTGGAAGCAGCTTGGGCAGTCGGAGAAGCTGGTAGATGTGCGAATCGATCAGTTGAAATGGGGCGGATTGAAGCCGGGAACGAAGATCGGGAAGCCGGAGGCGGTGTTTCCGCGAGCGGACAAAAAAGAGGTATCGGAAAGGATTGAAGCGATGGAAAACGAGATACGGAATCCAGGGGCAGCCGCAGCCTGCGGCGAAACGTCACCAAGCGGGGCGCCGAGCGGCAGCGGCGGCACCGGCAGCGCGCACCCGCCAGCGCAAAGATCACGATCGAGGATTTTGCGAAGGTCGAGCTGCGCGTCGGGGTGGTGAAGTCGGCGGAGCGGATTCAGGGCGCGGACAAGTTGCTGAAGGTGCTGGTGGACATCGGCGACGAGGTGCGCCAGGTGCTTGCGGGGATTGCGCTGGCGTACGCGCCGGAGGAGCTGGTCGGGCGCAAAGTGGTGGTCGTCACGAACCTCGCGCCGCGAAAGATGCGCGGCCTGGAATCGAACGGGATGCTGCTCGCGGCGTCTGCCGGCGCGGACGGCAAGCCGGTGCTGTGCACGTTCGCAGAGGACATTCCCGCCGGCGCGAAGGTGAAGTGACGATCCGATCAGGATCGTCATCCTGAAGCCGACGATTGTGGTCTGGCGTCGGCGAAGGATCTCTCTTGATTTGGCCGTTCGCGGCCGTTCGTGCGGAACGCGGTGCCGAGCGCCATCGACCACTTGCTGCGAGAGAAACGGCGCATAGGTAGGCGCTGCGCGCCGTCTTTATGGCACGGCTGCCCTTCATTCCTCAGGGTGAAAAGCCGTGCCCTGACGGATACGGGCAGAGTGCTTTGTGCGAGCGGGAAAGCAAGGCTTGCCGCAATAAAAGCAGCGCATAGGACAGCGTCCCGCGACACCATCCGGGACGCACACACCGCGCTTCGCGCGACTGCTTTTACGGCACGGCTGCCCTTCATTCCTCGGGGTGAAAAGCCGTGCCCTGACGAAAACGGGCGGAGTAACGCGGCGGCTGTGCGAACAGGAAGGCAGGACTTGCTGCAATAAGAGCAGCGCACAGGCGGGCGCTGCGCGCCGTCTTAATTATGTCGCGGCTAAAGCCGCGACCCACAAAACATCCGCGAAGGTCACACTTGCAGATCATCGACTCACACGCGCATTTGGAATTTTCGCAGTTTGACGACGACCGCGCGGCGATGCTCGAGCGGGCCCGCGCGGCGGGCGTCGAGACGCTGCTCGCGATCGGCAGCGGGACGAGCCCGGCCGAGCGGCTGGACTCCGCGATTCCGTTCGCCGAGCAGCACGACTGGATCTACGCGACGGTCGGCATCCACCCGCACGACGCGAATGCGGCGACCGAAGAGCACTTCGCGCGCCTCGACGAGCTCGCGCGGCATCCGCGCGTGATCGGCTGGGGCGAGATGGGCCTCGATTATTACTACGATCATTCGCCGCGCGACGTGCAGCAGACGGTGTTCCGGCGGCAGCTCGGGCAGGCGCGCGCCGCGAAGCTGCCGGTCATCATTCACTGCCGCGACGCGTGGGACGACTGCCTCGCGATCCTCGAAGAGGAGTGGCGGGCGTCCGGGATCGGCGGAATTTTTCATTGTTTCACGGGCACGCTCGCAGAAGCGCGGCGCGGGCTCGACATGGGCTTTCTCATTTCGTTCGCCGGGAACGTGACCTATCCGAAAATGCAGCATCTGCGGGACATTGCGCGCGAATTGCCGCTCGAAAACATCCTGACGGAGACCGATTCGCCCTTCCTGCCGCCCCAGGGACGCCGGGGCAAGCGCAACGAGCCGGCGTTTGTGGTAGAGGTAGCGCAAGCCTTGGGGAATGTGAGAAACTTACCCCCCGAACAAGTCGCCGCGACCACGGCGGCGAACTTTCGGCGCTTCTTCAGGATTGGCGCCCCAGACACTCGGGGGCCGGCCTAGATAAAGGCCAGGTAAGCAAACGGATGGCATTCGCTGTCCAAGTCGCAAAAGGCATCAAGGGCATTTTCGACCTGGTGCGAGACGACCTCGCACTGGTCGAACGGGAGATTGCCGCGCAGAGCCACGGGGCAATCGAGCCCGTCCGCGAGATTTCAAGCTACCTGCGGGAGGGCGGCGGCAAGCGGCTGCGGCCGGCGCTGTTGCTGCTGAGCGCGGGAGCGTCCGGCTACCGCGGAGAGAGCGCGATACGCCTGGGCGCGGTGGTCGAGATGATTCACAGCGCGACGCTGGTCCACGACGACGTGATCGACGGCGCCGAGACTCGCCGCGGGCGGCCGAGCACGAACGCGCGCTGGGGAAACCACATGAGCGTGCTGGCGGGCGACTGGCTGTACATGCAGTCGTTCGAGATGGCGCTGCGCGAGCGGAACTTCGCGGTGCTCGACATCCTGATCGACCTCACGCAGAACATGGTCGAGGGCGAGCTGCTGCAACTGACGCGCCTCGGGCGGATCGACCTGACCGAGGCCGAAGCCACCGATCTCGCCTACCGCAAGACCGCGTGCCTCTTCAGCGGATGCGCGCGGCTTGGAGCGGTGCTGGGGCGGCAGCCGAAACTCGTCGAGGAAGCGATGGCGGAATACGGCCGCAACGCGGGGCTGGCATTCCAGCTCGTCGACGATCTGCTCGATTTCACCGCGTCGATCGAAAAGCTGGGCAAGCCCGTGCTGAGCGACCTGAAGGAAGGGAAAGTTACGCTGCCGCTGATCTTTGCCCTGGAGAATGGCGCGCTCCAAAATGGCCATGCCAATGGGAACTCGCCGTCCGAAGGCCGTCGGCTGATCGCGCGAGTGCTCGAGGAGCGAGGTTTTCTAAGCGTCCGGCCGGAGCAGATCGCGAAGCTGGTGCGGGAAACGGGAGCGCTGGACCGCGCGGCAAATCTGGCGCGCGACTACGTCAACCGCGCCAAGGCGTGTCTTGAGGAGCTGCCCGACAGCGAATACCGGCGCGCGCTGCTCGCCATCCCGGACTTCATCCTCGAACGCGAAAACTGACTTTCAGCAGTGGTTTGCTGCAAACAGCTGAGGCGTGCCCTCAGGCGCCAAAGCGCAATGAAGTAAGCCCTGTATGTTAGAGCTGAAGCTCCGGCCCCCTAAACGATCAGCAATTCCCCGCAAATTGTCAGTTCGCGCGCCCGGCTACCGCGCTTTTCGAGGCATCCGCGCGAGCTAGCGCAGACGAACCTTTTCCGTTTCCCTGCTGCAAGACGGCCGTCGCGTCCGCGAGAAGATCTTCCGGCCTCCATTGGTTGTCCTCGTACCACTTGTAGACGGTGCCTTCGGGCGAAATCACGGTCGTGCTCAGCGAATGGACGATCTGCCCGCCATCCGGAGTGAAGTCGAGGCCGAAGAAGTCCGCGACTTGCCTGAGATCTTTTTCCGGCGCGACGCTGAATTGCCAGCGGTCGAAGGGAATGGCGCCTGCCGTCTCGCGGAATGTCTCGCCGTAGGCGCGCAAAACTTGCGGAGTGTCGTGCTGGGGATCGAAGCTGATCGTCAGCAGGCGGACTTTCGAGGCCAGGTTCGGATCCTTGCGCGTCGCGGCATAAACCTGGGCGAAATTCCGCGTGACAAGCGGGCAGAAGTCGGGAAAAGGGCACCGCGTATACACGAAGGTGACGAGCAACACGTGGCCTTGAAATGAAGCGAGATGGATTTGTTTCCCGTCCTGGTTGATCAGCGCGAAATCGGGAACCTTCTCGCCGGGCCGCGGCTCGTGCAGGCTGCTCGGCGACGTTCCCTTCCCTCCGCTTCCCTTCTTCGTCACGACGATATTTTCGAGGTAGGCGCCGTCGCTCGCCACAACGACGTCCGCGGTGATCTCATCCCCGGCGTTGAGGGGCGCGAGGATGCGAACATCGCGCACGGGGTAAGCCATCGTCATGGCGTCCATGAATCCGGGAATCGCCTGGTGATCCACGATCAGAGCCTGACCCTTGGTATCGACGGAAATCACCTTGCCGACGAGGTGGTAGCGTTTGACGTTTTCTGTCCTGCTGGTTTGGTTTTCTGCTGCACGCCGCTGGGACAAAAGCGACGGCGGCGAGGAGAAGTGCGAGGGCGGCGCGCGCCAGCGGATGTTCACGATTCATTCTGTATTGCATAGCGAATTCACCTTCCTTTATGTATGTCGTTACTTCCCGCATTGTAGCGCGAGCGAATCCGCAACTCAGTAATGGAAACGCCAGCGGAATTCGGCGTAGATCTCCCGCGGATCGTTGTAGTGAAATCCGCCAAACGTGAGACTGTTGTCCAGCTCCACGCGACGGTTTGCCACATTGAGCGCGTTTACGGAAATGGTGTATTTCTCCGAGAACGTTTTCCCAAGCGAAAGGTCAAACGTGGTGTGCTCCGGCAGATAGTTCCCGGGATATTGCGGGTCCGGAATCCCGTTCGTGAAGCCCGAGCCGTAGTAGACGTTCGTCGAAACGAACGACTGCCAGGGAAGATTTCCGTTGAAACCCAAGTTCAATGTGTTTCTCTGATCGTGGTCCACCGGTGAATACCCAGAGGGTATATCCAGCGGGCATTCGGTGTTCATGGGAGGGCAGATCAAGCCCCCCGTGATGGGCGACGTTGCCTGCGCGATTTGATTCGAATAGGCAAGGTGAAACTGGCCGCGATTCCAGACGCGGGGGGACCGCAGCGTGAGTTCATAGCCTTCAATCAAAGCTTGATCCCACGTGATCGGCCAGAACAGATTCGATTCTCCGATATTGTTATGATCCAGCCAATTGTGTGCATGGGTTTGAAAGTTGTCTGCATCGAGAGCCCAGCCGCGATAAGGAATCGTGACGCCAACCTGGTATTCTCGATCCCGCTCGCCGTGCAGCGGGGCGAAAGTGAAATTCTGGCTGTTGGCTAAGCCCAGCAGCGCGCCGGTGGCAGTCAACGAGCGGCGGAGCCTGGTAATAGTCCCCGTAGAAGGCGCGAAAGACCCAGTTCAGACGCGGGACTTTGACGGCGATGCCAAAGCGAGGGTCCACCTCGTTCTCGACGATGTCCGCTGTAAAATGCGACTGGCGAAAACCCGCGATCAAAGTCAACCAGGGAGTGACCTTGAATTTGTCGCTGGCGAATATTTCTTCAAGTCCTCCGGTTACGGCAGCCGAAGAGGGGCCGAAGTTCTGACAACCCGTGCCGCAATCCGTAAAGACGTTATCGAAGTATTCGCTCTGGTGCTGGGCGAATCCGTACACTCCGACCTGAACGTCATTTCTCCAGACGCTGGCGTTGAGGGACGCTTGCAGACCTCCATAATTGGAGGTCTGGTCCACATTCGTGATGACCGGCACATCGTTCGGCGAGCTGTTATAGCTGGCCTGGTTGTAGTGATAGAAGGGTGAAACAGTCATCAACAGGTTTGAATTAAATGTGTGGACCCAGGAGAAGGTGACGTAACCGTCGGGTTCACGTTCACTATCGCGAAGGCCGTAACTGGGGGCCTCTCCCGCCATCACCAACTGCTGATTTCCGATTGAGTTGGGATCCGGGTCGTAGGGGATCTGGTAATAATCCCGCCGCAGCGAGGTGACCAGCCGAAACTGGTTCTTGGAATCGGGATTGAAAATGAACGAAGCGAATCCCCCGTAGCCGTTCTCCGCATCGTGAAATACCTGTCCAATCGGGGTCTGAAGCCCGTAATTACTGCGATTTCCGTTCAGGCTGACGTAGTAAGCAAATCGCTGCGTGTGTCCGCCGCAATTGATCTGGTCGTTGGTTTGATAGAAATTTCCAAGGCTGGTGACCAGATCGCACTCCCTGTCGCGTTCAAAGCCGGTTCGGGGCACGATATTGAAGATTCCATACGTACGGTCTCCGTAGTCCGCATCGTAGCTGCCTCGCTGAACTTCGAGATAATCGATGTCCTTGGGGTCGATTTGCGGGCCCAGATTGGTGGCGATATTGGTGTTGGGTACGGGTACGCCGTCAATCAGCCACTCAACCTGGTGGCCTCCTCGCATATGCAACATGTCATGGGTCACGTAAGCAGCGGGCACGTAATCAGTGATCATCTGCAGGGCGTTGCTGCGGTCGGCGCCGGGAGTCTGCGCGATGTCCAGGCGGTCTACGAGCGTCGTGGGCGTGACGGAATCCACGTTGGCCACGTCTGCTTGGCCGATGACAACGGTGGTTTGATTCACAGTTGCGATCGCCAGTTGAAAGTGAAGAATGGGTGACGAGCCGGAGGCGACCGTCAAGGTCTCCTGTATGGCCTTAAATCCAGATTGACTAGCCGTCACCACGTAGTCGCCAAGGGGCACGGCGGAGAACGTGAATTCGCCGTCCTGGTTCGTCTGTGTTTGCTGCGACCAGTCCGAAGTTGCGGATTTTAATTGTACGCCGGCGCCGGCCACGGGCCGATGCTGTGGGTCGTGCACGATCCCTCGCACGGTACCAAAGACAGTCGCTCGCGCCGCAATAGCTGCAACCAGCAGCAATCCGGCGACACTTACGCCAAACCATACCCTCCGCATGTACGTACGCTCCTTTCTCCTTTCGGCCGTTTCACGGCGCCGATGTTGTGGGTCCGAAGTTTCGAGAAAGGACGACAGCTTTAGCCCAAAGGAGAGCGCAGCCGGCTGAAATGCCCTATCGCGATGCGTTCGGAACCGCAGGGAGTCGGCTTCAGGGACAAATGCCCCCGGAGCTGAGCGGCGATTGAAGTAGAAAGTGGAGCTACGTTCGCGGAGGTTGAAACGGCTCGGAAAGAAAACCCAAAGGGAAGAACCGCGCATGCTGATCGAAAGCGTGCCGCGTGCTGCCCGGCGACGGGAGCGCCGCGAACGACAGCGGCGCCGTGGGAGCCATCAGAGTATTCAAACCATAGTCTGGCGGATGATGCTTCGCGTTCATGGCACAGGTCCGTTTCTGCCCGGCGGCCTGGCCACACAACATCTTCGCGTGGGGATGCCGGTCCGTCGATGAAAGCGACTTTTGCACGAGAGAGCACATGCAATCGCAGGCCGTCTCGCCGCAGTCCGCGCGGGCAAGCAGCGCAAGCGGCGTCGCCAGGAGCGCGATGATGACGAAGATGGCGTGAAGGCGTCGCATCAAGAAAACACTTTATCACAGCGGCTCTTACCGCAGCCATTCGAATCCGCGATTTCTGCGGGATTGCCCGCGGAAGCAGCGGGGTGTAGCATTCACGCGATGAAACCAGCAAAACATGCCGGGCAACGATCATCTCTTTTCTGGGGAGTCTGGGGCATCTGTGCTGCCCTGGCCGTAACTCTCTTCGATTGGTTTCGCACTCGCCATCTTGATTCTCCGCTCGAGGTCGCCGGTCGGCTTGTAATTTTTGTTGCCGTAGGTATTTTCATCGGACCGTTCGTATCCAGGAAAATGCGTTCGCGCGGCGATAAAAAGCCAACGCGAGCTGCATCGATCGTGCGATTCGCACTTTTCGCCGGCCTGATGCTGGCGCTGGCTTGCGCTTTGTGGATCATGGCAGGAACCCGTTAGCGTCCTTTCCGAAGACTCGCCGGATCGCCACTTCGCGCGTTTGCGTTCGGCATGCCTTCGGGGTAGGCTCGACCCATCGTGCTGCCATTCAAGCTCGTCTACGACGACCGCTACGATCTGAATTTGGGCACGCATGTCTTTCCATCGCAGAAGTATCGCCTGATCCGCGAGCGGCTCCTGGTCGATCGATTGGCCGCAGCGGAGGATTTTCTCGCGCCCGAGCCCGCCACCGACGAAGACGTCCTGCGGGTTCATTCGCAGGATTACGTCTACAAACTCAAGACGGGCACGCTGAGCCACACGGAAATTCTACGGATGGAAGTTCCCTACTCGAGAAAGCTCGTGGAGGCCTGCTGGCTCGCGGCGGGCGGGTCGATTCTCGCCGGACGCCGCGCGCTCGAAGACGGTTGGGCGGCGAACATCGGCGGCGGCTTCCATCATGCCTGCCCCGATCACGGCGAGGGATTCTGCGTGATCCATGACGTCGCCGTCGCGATCCGGCGGCTTCAGTTCGACGGCGCAATCGCGCGGGCGATGGTCGTAGACACGGACGTTCATCAGGGTAACGGCACGGCCGAGATTTTCGGCGGCGACGGAGACGTCTTCACGCTCTCGATCCATCAGGAGCACAATTACCCGTTTCCGAAATCTCATTCGACTGTCGATATCGATTTGCCCGACGGCATCGGCGATGACGACTACCTCGCCATTCTGGAAAAGCACTTGCACCAGGCTTTTCACGATTTTTCGCCGCAGATCATCTTCTACGTCGCTGGCGCCGATCCCTACCGCGAGGACCAATTGGGCGGGCTGAAACTATCGATGGAGGGATTGCGGCGCCGCGATGCGCTCGTCTTCGATTACGCCCTCCGCAAGGGCGCGCCCGTAGCGATTACTCTGGCCGGGGGCTACGCGCGAAAGCTGGACGACACGGTGAGCATTCACATCGAGACGATTCTCGCCGCTCGCGACATCGCGCAGCGGGATTCGGGCCGCACAAGAACGCAGGCCGGCTGAAAGCTATCCGCCTACCCAGCGCTACTGAGATTTGCCGAGCGCGGCCTGGATTGAGGAAGCGAGCGAGGCCGAAAACCCTTCGGGGGCGAGTTCGCCGACGCGATAAACGATTTCGCCGTCGCGGCCCAGGATCAGAACCGTTGGCAGCGTGTCGACCTTCATGAAATCGTCGAGCCCATCCGCGTAGATCACCGGGAGGGCGAGCTTCTCACGCGCCACGAACGGCGCGACTTGTGTCTCATCTCCATCCGTGTTGACGGAGAGAAAAGCGACATTCGAATTCCCGGCGTAGTTCGCCGCCACTCCGCTGAAGAGCGGCTCGAGCGCGCGGCACGGCCCGCACCAAGTGGCCCAAAAGCTCAGGACCACGACTTTTCCCTTGAGAGGCGCGAGCGGCAGCGGCGTTCCGTCGAGACGCCTCACGACGAAGGCGAAGAAATCCTTGGCGTCCTTATTCCGCGCGGCGGGGTTCGGAGCGGAGCCGGCGGGCGCCTGAGAGGCGCGATCGTACGCCGCAAGAATGGCGTCGCCAAGACCCTGCTCGCTCCCGTGGACCTGCCGCCAGACGTTGCCCAGCTTCCGGCGGACATCGCGCCGGTCCACGGAGCCGGCCGGACCGCTTTCCGGAAGCGCGAAAGCTCGCGTGTATTCCTCAATAGCGGTCTTGGGATCGCTTCGCATCTCCGCGATTTCGCCCAGTTTTTCCGCCGCAAGGGCGTTGGGATGAATGGAATCGCTCAGCTGAAGATCTTTCGCCGCGATGTCGTAGTCGTGCCGGGAATTCTCGATTCGGCCTCGCGTGTAGTAAAGAGCGGCGCGAAGCTGCTTCTGGCCGTCTTCGAAGTCCGCGAGCGATTCTTCGGCCGGCTTGTCGCCCGGGGTAGCCTTTTCCACGCGGTCCAGCACGCGCGTGACGTAACCAGCAGCGCGCGTAAGGCTCGCGTCGTCCCCCTTCTTTTCGAGCAGACTCACGGCGAGAAGCATCATCTGCGAGTCTTCGGGACGGATCGCAATCAGCCGCTCCGCGTAGTCGAGAGCGCAGGCATCGTTGCGGGTCTGCTGGCAGGCCTCGATGAGCGCGCGATAGATGCCCGGGCGCCGCGGGGCATCGGGAAACCGGGCGAGATAGTCCGTTAGATTCCGGACCAGCGCGGCGCTATCGTTTCCCGCGTCCGCGAGCGCCTTTTGCAGCGCCGCCTCGGCCTCTGCCTGCTCTTTAGCGGCAGCGTCCGGGCCGGTCTTCGATGCGGGCGCAGCCGGCTTGGACTCCTGCGCCGCTGCGAAGGGGTTCGAGCCAAGAAAAACGGCGGCGATAAGAATGGCCAAGGCAAATCGCATCGGATGCCCATTCTATCGCGGGAATCGCGCGGAGCCGTGGAATCGTTCGCGGAGCCGGATTTCAGCGCAGAGAGACGCCACCCGAGGCTGTTTCGATCTCGACGCGAGCCTTGCCGTCTCCGATCCGTCCCTGATACTCGTGCCTGTCGGACGACTCCTCGGAAACGGAAGGAACCCCGACGTCGATGTTGCCGGAGCCGGTGCGTGCGTAGAGACGGAAACTGGCGTCGGGGGGAACCCGCAGGCGGACGCCGCCCGAGGCAGCGTGGAGCTCCCAGAAGTTTGTAGCGCCGGGATTGCCGTCGACGCGGATCTCACCGGAGCCCGTGCGCAATCGCAAGTCGGCCGTGGCGCGCGTGACGTCAATGCCACCGCTGCCGGCCTGGGCGACGACGCTATCGCCCGGTTCCCTGACCGATATTCGGCCAGAACCCGCGCGGGCGCGAATTTCACCTTTGGCGCGATCGATGTATACGCTGCCCGAGCCCGCCGTCACGTCGATCTCGCCGCCCATGTCCGTAAGGCGGACGTCGCCGCTGCCCACGATCGCCTGAGTATCGCCTCCAACGCCCGTTGCGGAAATGCTCCCCGATCCCACAACGAAGTTCACGGGGCCCTGGACTCCGTCCACTCGCAGACTCCCGGAACCAGTCACAGCGCGCACTTCGGCGTCTGCGGGTACCGCGATCGTGTAGTCGTAGCTGGCGCCCATGCTGTTCCACCGCCAGTCGCGATCACCGACGCGGATCAGATCGCCGTCCTGCGAGACGGGCGGATTCGCCTCGATCTCCTCGAGCCTGCGCTGCGCGTTTCTCCACGACCATGCGTGCACGCGGAACTGAGCGTGAATTTCGACCACTCCGGACGAGCCGGCGCTGATGCGAGAATTGCCGCTGCCATCGGCGAGTTCCAGGCGAACGGGACCATTGACGGTGAACGTGCGGTCGAAGTGGCCGACGGCGCTCGCTTGCGGCATGCAGCCGACCAAACACGCTGCCGCCAGAATCGCCGTTATCAGTCCGATCTGTCTGTTCAATTTCTTGAAGCGCGCCATGTTCGATGCGGAAGAAGCTCCCAACGCCTCCGGAAGCCTTCCTATCAAGATCATACGAGGCTGTGCAAGAGAAAGTTCCGTGGGCGCGGCCAGGTCCGGGCCAAACTGCGCGGCCGGCTATTGGAAGTCGAGCAGAACGTCCACAGTCGCGGCCCCGGAATCCTTTTGCAGGAAACGCCCGACCTTTTCGTAATGGAATGGGAGGCCCGCGAACGCCTGGGTGATCCCATTCTCGACAAACTCTTCATAGACGCCGTTGTCGAAAACCGCGCCGGGCGGGATTTTCCACGCCGCGCGGACCCGGCGCTCGCCGTCGATCGAGAGACCCGTAAGAACGAGCTTGCCCATGTGATATTGGGGCCCCTCGGCGACGGAAACGGAATAGCCGACGCGTCTAGCGGCATCGTCAAACTGCGGCGCCGGATTGAGAGCCACATCGAGGTATCCGCGCCGCATGTATGCTTCGCGCACGGCTTGCCAGCCGCTTTCGATCTTCATGCCGTCGGCGGGATCACCCTCGTGCAGCGGCACGAGCGCGCCAAGCTCCAGCATGCTGATGACGGAATTCCCGCTCCACTTCACGCCGCCCCATGCGAATAGAGGTCCAGGATCAATCGGCGCGACGACGGTGACGGAGCTGCCTGCAACGCGGGCCGTTGGCGGGCCGAACCGCACGCGCAGGAAAGCGTGCGAGATGTAAACAGGACGGACCTGCTCGACCTCGAACAGTTCGATGGCGGTGCGCGAGAAGGGCTCGCCGACAAGATCGCCGAGACGCGCCTGAACCGCACGGTCACTCTGCGCCAGCGCGTCGCCGAATTCTATCGCCGTGATCTTCATATCGAAGTTTTCGACGCGAAATTGCTGGATCTGTTCGTCGCTCGCAGGCGCGGTCAGGAGGGCGTGCGAAACGCCGGCGTTCACTCCGCGCGTGACGAGAAGCTTTTCGATCGCGCTCGACATGGCGTCAAGCAGCGTGCCGTGCTGGGGTGCGCCACCATCGAACAACGCCACCGAGGACTTGATGGCTGCCTTGAGTTCGTCGTCGGTGAACCAGGGGAAATTATCGAACGCGATCGGGACCTCGGGCGCATCCTTCACCTGATATTCGGCACGCACGCCGGCGTCGAGGCTCGAGTAGCGGTATTCGACGTTCGAGAAAGGGCCGAGCTGCGCGAGGTCATTGGCCACCTTCTGAAGATCGTCATGGGTGACTTGCGCGCCGACGTGGAGGCCCGTGGCCGTGATGATCTGCTGAGAACTGAATCGCGATGAACCTGTAATTTCGACGGAGTCGAGCCGCGACGTACTCGCTTGCGTCTGGTCTTGCGCGGCACAAACACGGGAGGAAAGCCCCGCAAAAATAATCGAGCACGCGAGGCAGAGCGCCGCGCCTACCGCGCCGGGACGAGAACCACGAGTCATGCTAGGGATTATTCTATTCGACCGTGACGGATTTTGCGAGGTTGCGAGGTTGGTCGACGTCGCAGCCGCGACGCACGGCGATGTGGTACGCGAGCAATTGAAGCGGCACGATCTCGAGGATCGGCGCAATCAGCTCGGGAGCGGAAGGAATCTCGATCACATGATCGGCGGTTCCCTTCGCGAGTGTGTCGCCCTCGGTGACGACCGCAATCACGATGCCGTCCCGCGCTTTCACTTCCTGCAAGTTCGAAATCGTCTTCTCGTAGCGGGTCATCGAAGCGGGATCGGATTCGTCGCGCGTGGCGATCATGACGACGGGCAGATTCTCGTCGATCAGCGCGTTTGGTCCGTGCTTCATCTCGCCGGCGGGATAGCCTTCGGCGTGAATGTACGAAATTTCCTTCAACTTCAGCGCCCCTTCGAGAGCGATGGGGTAGTGAATCCCGCGGCCGAGATAGAGAAAGTCGGTGTGGCGGAAGAACTGGCGCGCGAGATCCTCGATGTGTGCGTCGCGCTGGAGGATGCTTTCGATCTTGTGTGGGACGCGGGTCAATTCCTGCATCAGTTTCTGGGAATCCGAGTTCGCGAGCTTGCCGCGCACCTGCGCAAGATGGAGGGCGGTGAGCAGGAGCGCCGTGAGTTGCCCCGTGAAGGCTTTCGTCGAGGCCACGCCGATTTCCGGGCCGGCATGGGTGTAGATGGTGCCGCTCGCTTCGCGTGTCAGCATCGCGCCGACGACGTTGCAGATGGCGAGGATCTTGCCGCCCTTCTGGCGGGCCTCGCGCTCGGCCGCAAGCGTATCCGCGGTTTCGCCCGACTGGCTGATGGCGATGATGAGGCTGTGCTTGTCGACAATCGGATCGCGATAGCGAAACTCGCTGCCGTAATCGACCTCGACCGGTATCTGCGCCAGGCGCTCGATCATGAATTTTCCGGCGAGCGCAGCGTGCCAGCTCGTGCCGCAGGCAACAATCTTGACGTCGCGAAAATTGCGGAATTCTTCCTCGGTGATGTTCATTTCGTCGAGGAAGACTTTCCCGGTTTCCTGCGAAATCCTGCCGAGCAGCGTGTCGCGGACCGCGCGCGGCTGCTCGAAGATTTCCTTCTGCATGAAATGCTTGAAGCCGCCCTTTTCCGCCATGATCGGGTCCCAGGTGATGTGCTGGGGCGGGCGCGTGATCGGATGGCTTTCAAAATCGCAAAGCTGGACACCTTGCGGCGTCAGAATGGCCATTTCGCCGTCGCCAAGGAAGAAAATGCTGCGCGTGTGCGCGAGGATGGCCGGGATGTCGCTCGCGACAAAGAATTCGTGGTCGCCGAGGCCCACGACGATCGGAGGTCCCAGACGTGCGGCCACGATCTTGTTCGGATCCTTTGCGGAAACCGCCACCAGCGCGTAGGCGCCGGTCATGGCCTTCACGGCCTTGCGCACCGCCTCCTCAAGCGACGCGTCCTTCGAAAACTTCTCGATCAGGTGCGCGATGATTTCGGTGTCGGTTTCGGTGACAAACTTGTGGCCTTCGGCGATCAGGTTCTTCTTCAGCTCGATGTAGTTTTCGATGATGCCGTTGTGCACGACGACGATCTCGCCCGTGCAATCGCGGTGCGGGTGGGCATTCTCCTCCGTGGGACGCCCGTGCGTGGCCCAGCGGGTGTGGCCGATGCCGTAGCGGCCGTCGAGCGGAGTGATGCGAATGGATTCCTCGAGATTGCGCAGCTTTCCCGGCGCGCGGCGGATTTCGAGCTTGCCGTTGTCGCCGACGACGGCAATCCCGGCCGAATCATATCCGCGATATTCAAGGCGCTTGAGGCCGTCCAGGATTAGTGGCACGACGCGCTTGGGTCCGATATAGCCGACAATGCCGCACATTTCCGTTTCTCCTGCGCCGCCCTGCCCGGGTCTCGGGCGGTCCACGTCAAATTCAGGTTAGCACATCATTGGATGCGCTGGCGCCGTCGCTGGCGCGTTGTTTCCGCTGGCGTTAACGGCCGGGCAACACGAAACTTTTACGAGTAATTTCCGACGATCTATGCTATCTATTCTTTGTGGCACACGAATCACATTTCAGTTTTTTCCAGTACCATCTTTCTTCGCACGAATTTTTCCGCCTGCTCAGCTACACCGCCAGCTACTTCTAACCGTCACAAACCCGGCCGAGCGTTAAACACGATCTGCGCCCTTGGTGTTTCCACGTTCGCCATTTAACGAGCTCAGACAAGGAGGCCACATGAGCACTGCGACGGAAGTATTGGCAGCCAGCACCATCACATCGTTTATCAAGCACCACTATCGCCACTTCAACGCGGCGGTGGTGGTGGACGCGGCGGAAGCTTACGTCAAACATCTCGCGAGCGGCGGCAAGATGTTTGTGACTCTGGCGGGAGCGATGAGCACGGCGGAACTGGGAATCTCGCTCGCGGAGATGATCCGGCAGAACAAGGTGCACGGAATCTGCTGCACGGGCGCCAACCTGGAAGAAGATCTGTATAACCTCGTCGCGCACGATCACTACCGGCGCGTTCCGCATTACCGGCAACTCACGCCCCAGCAGGAAGTGGAGCTTCTCAAGAGCCACTTGAATCGCGTCACCGACACGTGCATCCCCGAAGAGGAAGCGATGCGCCGCATCGAACGCATCGTGATCGAGGAATGGCGCGACGCCGACGGGAACGGAAGGCGGCTCTTCCCGCATGAGTTTCTTTTCAAGATTCTGCGGGCGGGAAAGCTAAAGCAGTTCTACCAGATCGACCCGAAAGACAGTTGGATGATGGCGGCCGCCGAAAGGAATTTGCCGCTGTTCGTTCCGGGCTGGGAAGACTCGACACTGGGGAACATGTTCGCGGCGCAGGTGATCGGAGGCGGAGTCAAGAACGCGACGACGACCCGCGGCGGCATCGAGTACATGGTGGAGCTGGCGCGATGGTACATGGAGACGGCGACGAAAACGCCGCTGGGTTTCTTCCAGATCGGCGGTGGGATCGCGGGCGATTTCCCGATCTGCGTGGTTCCGATGCTTCATCAGGATCTGCGCAAGGAAGAAGTTCCGCTCTGGGGATATTTCTGCCAGATCAGCGATTCGACGACGAGCTACGGTTCCTATTCGGGAGCCGTGCCCAACGAAAAGATCACCTGGGGGAAGCTGGGGGTGGACACGCCGCGGTTCATCATCGAGTCGGACGCAACCATCGTGGCGCCACTGGTTTTTGCCTACGTGCTGGGCTGGTAGAGCAAGGGGGGAATCCATGAGTCGGGCGGGGGGTAGTTCGCCCGACTCATGGATGCGGGGAGAGAGACTCAGTTTGGCATCAGAACGGTGTCAACAACCTGAATGACGCCATTCGACTGATAGACGTTGGAAATCGCGATCGTTGACATCCCGCCCTTTTCGTCGCGCAGGACGATCTTCCCGCCATGCTTCATCGCGGTCAGCGTGCCGCCGCTCACGGTTTTGAGCTCGGCCTTTCCGCCGCCCGCCTTGATCTGCTTCTCGATATCGGCTGTACTCAGCCTGCCGGAGACAACGTGGTAGGTGAGGACCTTCGTCAGCATGTCCTTGTTTTCGGGCTTCAGAAGCATGTCCACCGTGCCCTCTGGCAGCTTTGCGAACGCTTCATTTGTGGGAGCGAAAACCGTAAACGGACCGGGGCCCTTGAGCGTGTCCACGAGACCTGCAGCCTTTACGGCGGCAACGAGAGTGGTGTGATCGTCTGAATTCACTGCGTTGTCGATGATGTCCTTGCTGGCGTACATGGCAGCGCCGCCCACCATCGGATCGGGGGTCATTGAGTCCTGTTGAGCGGCTGCAAACGAGGCGCCGGTCAGGCAGAGCGCCAAGATCGCAATCAAGAAGCGTATCTTCATGTCGTTTTGTCCTTTCGTGAGTTGAACCACACCCCTAGTACGAGAGAGGCAAGATTTTGGATTGGAGTTTCTTCGCCGGATCAGGGTGTCGGCTGGCTCCAGCCGGTCTGAGTGCCGGAAGGCTGGTTCGCAAGCATGAACGCCTCCACCACCAGGAACCGGCGGTCGCGAACTGGTACCTAGTGGGTGCCGTGATACTTGGAGAGGGCGATTTCCTTGCAGGTGATGAACTCGAGCAGCGCGGGAACGCCTTTCTGCGTCTGCTCGATGCCGCGGCGAATTGCCGGGACGATCTCGGCCGGATCGGTGACGCGCTCACCATAGCCGCCGAAAGCGCGCGACATCGCCGCGTAATCTCCGGAAATATCCGTCGCGCGATACTTTTCGGTCGACACGGGCATGATGGGGATTTCCATCGCCATGCTGAAATTGTTCAGCAGAATTGACAAAATCGGGATGCGCTCGCGCACGGCCGTCTCGAAATCCATGCCGGTCATGCCTATTGCCGCGTCTCCCCAGACGTTAACGCACAGCTTTTCCGGGCAAGCCAGCTTCGCTCCCATCGCGAGGCCGAGGCCGTAGCCGAGCTGCGTTGTCTTGCCCCAGCCGATGTAAGTGAGCGGTTTCCTGGCGACCCAGAACGGAGCGAGTTGATCGCGCGGGCTGCCAGCATCGTGCGTGATGATCGTGTTCGCCACGTCAACCGTGTTCTGCAAATCCCGGAGGACACGGTAAGGAGAAAGCGGCGTTTCATTTGAGAGGAGCTTCGGCATCCACTCGTCAAGCCACGCCTTGCGCACCTGCGCGATTTCGTCCGTAACGGACCACGCTCGCGGCTTTTTGATGAGCCGCTCGACTTCCGCGCAGAGCGATTCGAGGGTCAGCTGCGCATCGCCGATAAGGCCGATCTCAGCGCGCACGTCCTTGTTCAGATGATTCGGATCGAGCGTCGCATGAATGAACTTCTTTCCCGCTGGCATGGTGACGCCGAAGTTTGTCTCCGTGAAGCTGCACCCCACGCCGAAGATCCAATCCGCTTTCGCGAGGAAGTGCGGGACGGCGCGAGGAAGCGCATTTCCGCCGGCGCCAAGCGCGAGCGGATGATCTTCGGGAAAGGCGCTCTTGCCCTGAAGGCTCGTCGCGACGGGAGCGCCCAGCATCTCGGCAAGCTTCCGGAGCGAATCCCAGGCTCGCGCGTAGTGAATTCCCTGCCCCGCATAGATGACGAGATTCCTGGCTTCGACGAGCGCGGCGGCGGCTCTGCGTACATCCGCAATATCGGGGCCGCAGCGCGCGGCGATCACCGGCTCGTACACCCAGGACGCGGGCATTTCTTCGGCGAACATATCGCTTGGGATCTCGACGAGCGCCGGGCCACCGCGGCCGTTGCGAAGGCGCGAAAACGCACGGCGGAAAATATTGGGGACCTCGGCCGCGGACATGACTGCCTCGGCGGATTTGGTGACGGAGCGCATGCTCGTGACGGAGTTGAAGTTCGGCTCGACTTGCGCCAGCCGGCGCGCGTAGCCCATCGGCAGAACGAGGATCGGCACCGATTCGCTGTATGCCTGCGCGACGCCGCCGAAGGAGTTTTCCGAGCCCGGGCCGTGCTGCATGGCGAAGACGCCGATCCTGTGGCCGCTGGTGAGGCGGGAGAGCGCGTCGGCCATATGCAGCCCCACGCGCTCCTGGCGGACGATGATGGGACGGATGCCGGCGGCGGCCGCGGATTCGAAGAGATGATTCACGGGATAGCCGAAGATCACCTCCACGCCCTCGCGTTTCAGGATTTCGGCGATCGCGTCACCAACCTTCATGGGCCAGCTCCTCCGGAAAATGTATACTCACCGGGCGCGTGTCGGTGGGCCGCCGCCAAATGTTCGAGGATACCCGTTAGAATGGGCGCCGAGAAGCTTAATCCGTCGCCGGCCGAATCTCATGCACAATTTTGCGCGGGCGCTTGTGGGCGCGAGGTCGCCATACGATGACTCGACAGGAACGTAAAGTCTCCGCACCTCGCGTCGTCAACGTCGGCGACTTGCGGCGGCTCGCGCAACAGCGGTTGCCACAGGTCCTATTCGATTACCTGGACGGCGGCGCGGAAGGCGAAGTCACGCTGCGCGAGAACACGCGCGCCTTCGAGGAAGTAACTTTCCGCCCGCGCAATGCGGTCTACGTTCCCCATCGCGAGCTGAGCACGACGGTCTTGGGCAGCTCGCTCACGATGCCCCTGCTGCTCGCGCCCTGCGGATTCACGCACCTGTTTTATCCCCACGGCGAACCGACGGCCGCGCGCGCGGCCGGCAAGGCGGGAGTGGGTTACGTGCTCACGACGATGTCCGGACACAAGCTCGAGGAGGTCGCGCAGGCCTCTTCCGGACCGCTGTGGTACCAGCTCTACCTCGCCGGCGGACGCGAAGCGGGCGAAGCGGCGATCGAGCGCGCGCGGAAAGCGGGCTTCACGGTGCTCGTGATCACGATCGACACGGGTACCTTCGGGATGCGCGAGCGAGACGCGCGAAACCGCGCGGGCGTACTGCTTGGCGCGTATTCCCTTGCGAAGATTCGCGTTTCTGCCGCAGATTCTTGCGCCATCCCGGGTGGCTTGCGGGGTTCTGTGCGGCAGGAGGCTTGCGGCAAACTGCACAACATCGTCGTGCCCGGCCAAGGACCGCTGCCACTTTCCGAAGCGCAGTCGAGCCTGGCGAAATCGGTGGTCACGTGGGAAGACATGAAGTGGCTTCGCAAAGCTTGGCCGGGGCCGATTGTCGTGAAAGGCGTGCTGACGGGAGACGACGCCAGACGGGCGCTCGACGAGGGCGCGGCCGGAGTCGTGGTATCGAACCACGGCGGGCGGCAACTCGACGGCGCCGCTGCCTCGCTGCGCGCGCTGCCGGAAGTTGTGGCAGCCGTGAACGGCCGGGCCGAAGTGCTGATGGACGGCGGCGTGCGGCGCGGCAGCGACATTGCGAAAGCCATCTGCATGGGAGCGCGCGCGGTGCTGATCGCTCGCGCCTATATGTACGGACTGGGCGCGGCGGGAGAAGCGGGGGTCGCGAGGGCGATTGCGATCTTGCGCGCCGATCTTGACCGGACGCTGGCGCTGCTGGGTTGCGCGTCGGTCTCGGAGCTCAATCGGTCTTATATCGACGTTCCAGCGAGTTGGACCCGCGGAACGTCCTAGTCGGGACGTTCAGCGAGTTCAGCTACAGAACGTGCGGGTCGACCATTTTTCCGGGATTCATCCGGTTGTCTGGATCGAGCGCCTGTTTGATCGCGCGCATCACGTCGAGCGCGGCGCCGTGTTCCACGGGCAGATACTTCTTCCGGCCAGTACCCACGCCGTGCTCGCCGCTGCTCGTGCCGCCCATTGCCAAAGCCCGCCGGATGATTTTCTCTTCCAACACCTTTGCCTCGGCGAGTTCGGCGGGACTATTGGGATCGAGCATGAATGACATGTGGAAGTTGCCGTCGCCGACGTGTCCCACAATCGGGGCCGGGAAAGACGCGCTCGCGGTGTCCTTCTTCGATTCGACGATGCAGTCCGCAAGGCGGGAAATCGGAACGCAGATGTCAGTGGTGAACATCTTCCCCCCCTTGCGCATCGCCAGATTCGCGAAATAGGCTTCGTGGCGCATTTTCCACAGAGTCTCGCGCTCTTCCGGCGTCGTAAACCACTGAAACCCGCGACCGTGATGTTCTTCCGTCAGCTTCTGCACGATCTCGGCCTGGTCGGTAACGCTGCGGACGGTATCCCCGTGGAATTCGAAGAAAAGGATCGGGGCGACGGGATAGTTCGTTTTCGAGTAGCGGTTGCAGGCATCGACCTGCAATTCGTCCATGAATTCAATCCGAGCGACGGCGACGCCAAGCTGGATCGTCTCGATGGCGGTTTCGATCGCGTCTCGAATGGAATCAAAGGCGCAACTGGCGACCGAGACAGCCTCCGGCAACGGATTCAGCCGCAGCGTAACTTCGGTGATCACGCCGAGAGTGCCTTCGGCGCCGACGAAGAGGCGCGTCAAATCGTAGCCCGCCGCGGATTTCCGGGCGCGCGTGCCGGCCTTGATGACGCGGCCGTCCGCCAGCACAACCGTCAAGGCCAGAACATTTTCGCGCATCGTGCCGTAGCGGACGGCGGTCGTGCCGGAGGCGCGCGTGGAGGCCATGCCGCCGATCGTGGCATCGGCGCCGGGATCGATGAAAAATGCGAAACCGGTGTTTGCCAGCGCTTTGTTGAGCTGCAGCCTTGTGACCCCGGCCTCCACCGTGGCCTGGAGATCTTCCGTGCCGATGTTCAGGATTTTATTCATCTCGCGCATGTCGATCGTAATTCCGCCGTAGATGGCGTTTACCTGAGCTTCCATGGACGTGCCGCCGCCGAAGGGAATCACCGGCACGCCGTGCTTCGCGCTGATCTTCAGGATTGCGCTCACCTCTTCGGTCGAGTGTGGGAAGCAGACGACATCCGGCAGAGCGGCGGGATGGTAAGACTCACCGTGGCTGTGGTGCTCGCGGACGATATCGGCCGTGGTCGCGCGCCGGCCGAGCAGAGTCGTCAGCTCCGCGATGGCTCCTTGCATCTGCTCGCGGCTCGGCGGAGTGAATTCCGCGCTGCCTGTAGCGGCGTCTTGCTTCATCGAAGATCCTGGCATCCTGGAAATTGAATCGCTTCGGCCGCATCAGGCCGGTGCGAAGCCGAATCAATATACATCATGCGGAGCTGCGGATTCATCGCGGCCGGGTCACGGATGGACGGTGACGTCGTAGTAGAGCACGGAGCCGTCGTCCGAGAGCACGGGGTCGATGCGCAACACGTGGAACGTGCGGTCCTTCAGATCGGCGACGGTGCGGCCGAGCACATCGTGGGTCTCGCGCTCGAGCTCCGGGGTCGGCTTCGTCGCGCGCTTCTCAGGCTGAAGCGCCGCGGCATCGAGCCGGTACGTGCTCGTCTGATCGGCCGGATCCGCTGAAACGAGCTGGACGCTGGCAGTTGCGGGCGCGTTCGGCTGCGGCTGATCGTGAAACCATCTCCGCGGAGTCACCAGCACGAACAGCACGATGGCTACCACCATCACGTCGTAGGGCCAGGTCCCGCGTTCATAGGACCAGAAGACAGTGCGGACGATCGCACGCCAGAGGGCACGCATCTCAGTGGGCTGCCGAGCCGTTCACGACCATCCCGTCGCGCATATGCAGGACGCGGTGCCCGTAGGTCGCGGCTTCGGGGTTGTGGGTGATCATCACGATTGTCTGGCCGAGATCTTTGTTGAGCTGGCGGAGAAGGCCGAGGACGACCTCCGAGCTTTTCGTATCGAGGTTTCCGGTCGGCTCGTCCGCGAGAACGATTTTCGGCTCGCTGATGATGGCGCGCGCGAGAGCCACGCGCTGCTGCTCGCCGCCGGAAAGCTCCGAGGGCTTGTGATGCAGCCGTTCGCTCAGTCCGAGCAGGTTCGCGACGACTTCGAAGCGGTGCGGGTCGAAACCATTGCCGTGAATGTGCTGAGCGAGCGCGATATTGTGGTAGGCGTCGAGCGTCGGCAGAAGATTGAAGCGCTGGAAAACGAAGCCGACCTTGTGCCGCCGGAGCAGCGTTCGCGCGGCGTCGCCCATTTCCGTCAGGTCGTTGCCATCGAGCAGCACGCGCCCCTTCGTGGCCTGTGCCAGTCCGCCGATCACGTGCAACAGAGTCGATTTCCCGCAGCCCGACGGCCCCATGATGGAAACGAATTCACCCGGAAGGATTTCGATGTTGATTCCCCGGAGGGCCGGCACGTCCACTTTGCCCGTGCGATAGACCTTCCACAGATTTTCAGTTTTGAGTATCGGCTCCAACGCCGTCCCCCGGGCGAGCAATCACAATCTGTGCGGATACGAGCATTTTAGTCGCGTTTCGTATTTCTGCCTAGTGGCCTTCCCCGGCACGAGTTCGGGCTTTCCGCCGTCACTCGTAGGCGAGCGCCTCGACGGGATCCTTGCGGCTGGCCAGCCATGCGGGATAGGAGGCGCCAAGCAGACCGCTCACCATGGCGATGAGAGTGGAAAGCAAGATCCATTTCAGCGTGATCAGGATCGGGAGCGAAGGGTAAACGCGAAGGCAGATCGAACGCATGAGGAAACTGAGTCCCACCCCTCCCGCGACGCCTGCCAGACAGAGAAGAGTCGTTTCGCTGAGAATGATTTCGACGATGTAAGGCTTCGACGCGCCGAGCGATTTCAGCACGCCGATCTCCCGCGTGCGCTCGATGATGGTGGTGTACATCGAGAGGAAGATCACCAGGAACCCTATGCCGACGGCGATCGTGATCATCACGTTGATGAAAGCGCCGAGGCCAGGCAGATTCGACGAAGTCATCAGTGAGATAAAATCCTTGAGCGGGCGCACTTCATAGCCCGGGAGGAGTTGATGGGCTTCGTCGAGTACGGCGCCTGTGTGGTCGGAACGATCGCACTTGATGAAGAACACGGACGCCTTATCGTGCGCCCCGGACATTTCCTGTAGCGTGGACATCATAACGAAAAGCCGCGCGCCCTTACCGTGCTCGACGATGCCGGCCACGTGAAAATCATGCTCGAGTATGTGAAGCGTTTGCCCGATTTTGACTTTCTTGGCGCGCGCGTAGATATCGTCGACCAGAATGTCGTTCGGGTCTTCAAGCTCGGTCCCGGCGCGCACCACAAATCCGCCCGAGATGGCGCGAAACGTCTCCGGCTGAATCCCGTAGACGATGTCGAGTCCGTTTACGGAATTGAATTGCACCAGAACGGGAGCGACGGCCTGCACGAATTCAAGTTGCTGCAATCTGCCGCCGATCGCCATGGGCATCGGTGCGCCGCTGAACGCCATGAAGATGGACGCCGAAGGAGGCTGCACCATCACGTCCGCACCGATGCCTTCGGTGCGCTTGGCGGAATCGAGGAGCAGGCCGCTCGTCAGACCCACGACGAAGATTACGAGCATGACCTCCACGGCGACGGCGATCACCGTAATCGCAGTGCGAACGGGCCGGTGCATCACATTGCGGACGATCATGTGCCCGATCAAGGCGTTGTCCCCTGAGGCTCTTCGCCCACGCGCACCAGTTCGGTTCCGGGCGGTTGCTTCAGCACGAAGCGGTCGGCGGGAATGGGTTCGTTCAGCGTCAATTTGGTGATTCCGATCTGAAGGCTGTAGTCATTGGCCGGGCGGTCGAGAGAAATCCGGCGCGGGTACTTGAGCGCCGCGAACGCATCCCAGCCGGCGTAGCGAACGTCTGAAGCGAGCTTGCCGCCGGGATCGTACGTCTCGACGCGCGCCACGCTCAGATCGGCGCGGTCGAACCAAACCTTGTGCGCGATCTCCCAATCCTCTGGGGTACTCGTGCCCGCGCCGGCCTGTGTCGCGGGCCGAACCACCGTCAATACATAGTACCGCGACAGCCCGTCGCTGGCTTCCTCGAAAAGAACGGGGGCTTTGGCCGGGATTGCGTCCCAGAAAATCGCTTCGGTCAGATGCTGCGGGCGGAGGTTTTCGATGGGCTTCGCGGATGGACGTTCGAGACTGGCCGGACCGGTGAGGAACTTGTTCTGGGACGGGATGAAAATGTCGAACGTTTGCCCGTCACTCTCCATGTCGAAGATGTTTGTGCCGACCACTGGCGCCTGTCCGATCACGCGAATGCTCGAAGGTTTCTGGGCAAGGATAAATCCGTTCACCTGATGGTATTGCTTGATGACGCCGGTGTACGCCGAGCCTGCCGCGAGCGTCATCGTTACCGACGCGTTCAAGGATGTAACCGCGTCCGCCTGGAGATTGTATTGCGCAATCAGATCCTGCTTTGTCGCAGTTTGAAGCCGGGCCGGCGCGGCACTGGGTGGCGTAGCTGCGGTTCGGCTCATGGCGCAGCCGGCGGCGAGCGCCACCGCGAGGATAGTCGAGAACGCGAACGGAAACTTGCGCAGCCTCGGGTTGCGTCGCGTTGCAAACACGAACTCTGGAATTTAGCAGCCGCTCTCCGGGGATGTCAAACGAACTGAGCGCCGTCGGTTCCAGGGGAAATTCGGCTGGGATGCGCGCGCTATTTCGGGAGTTTGCCGGCCGCCGAGAGCCATGCAGCGACGTCGGCGATCACCTGTTCGTCAACGTGCCCGGGCTTGTCGTACTCGGACGGGAGTGAGGGGCCAGCGCCGGTGATGAAGAGATGGTTGAGATCGGGGTACAACTTCAGTGTGACGTTACTTTGGCCGTCGAGCGCAGTCTTCCACTCTTCGAAATTCGTGGCGGGAGGTACCTGAAAGTCCCTGCCCCCCTGGAGGATGAGTACTGGAATCTTCACCTCTCTCGCCACGGCAATCGGTTGATAGCCGCGCAGGTCGAGCCAATAGGAAGCCGGGATGAGTCCCCCGAGGACGGTCACGTTCTCACCGGGCTTGAGGTCGGGGCTTTCGATCCTCTTCGCGACATCCTCGACGGCGGCAAGCTGCTTTTGTCCGTCCGGTGTGGGCGCGGCCGCCACCATCAGGCGCACCTGGTCCACGAGCAGTTGTTCGATGGGGCGCGTGTTTGCCGCCAGCATTACCAGCCCGGCGATCCGACCATCTTTCGCCGCAATCCTCGGCGCGAGATATGCGCCGAGGCTGTGACCGACTAGGAAAACGCGCCTGGGATCGATCCTCGGCTGCTTGGCGACGAGCGCAATCGCAGCGCGCGCATCGCTCATCGTTTCGTCCTCGACCGTCATCTTGGCGGGGTCGTCGCTGCTCTGCACGCCGTACTTCTGCGTGCGCTTGGTGTAGCGGAAGACGGCGATTCCGCGGCTGGCGAGTCCCCAGGCAAGATCCTTGAGCGGTTTGTTGGGACCGATCGTTTCGTCCTCGTCCTGAGGACCCGAGCCCTGTAGGAGCACGACGGCGGGAAACCGGCGACTGCCCTTCGGCATCGTCAGGGTTCCCGGCAGCTCATACTTGCCGTTGACGAGAACCAGTGGCTGCTCGCTGAACGAATCGGAGTTCGCGTACGCGGGAGGCGCCCACTCGCCCAGCTCTTTGTACGGACGGAAGGAAAGGTTCGAGATCCTCACTTCCCGGTCGAAGGCGATCCGTGCATCGAACAGTCCGTTCTGGAATTTGCACTCAATGACGACGACATCGTACGTCTGGAACTTGCTGGATGTGGCCGCGACGATCGAGTCAAAAGATCCCGCCTGCTCGAGCAACGTGGCCCAGCCCGCGGCGAGCTTGCCCGGGGGCAGCACCGCTGTCATCTGCGCGTCGTACTGCGCTTCGACCTGGCTGAATTGACCCGCGACAATCTCTTGAATCACTTCCTTGCCCGCGGTCACCGCGGGTGACTCCGTTTCAGACTGCTGCGCCGCAACGGACAGGACCGCGAGGGACAACGTCAGGGCGAGCGCACAAATCCTCATTCGAGAATCCTCACGATGTGGAAGAAATCGCGGCCTCATTGAACCGTCGAGCGCGGCTGCGTCGGAAGCGGCGAAGCGTGATGCGCGACGAGGAGCCATTGGCCCTCGCGCTCCACGAAGATATTCGTGGCCTGCACAATTGCCTCGTCGAAACCATCGGCGAACGCCGTGGTCACACGCGCGGTACAAGCCACCCATCCCACTTTGCCTTCCACCCGCACCCAGATGCCGCTGAGCGCCACGCGGACGCGCTTCGTATTCTTGAAGATCCGCGCCCACCGCTCGCGCACTTCCTCCCAGCCGAGGAGAAGTTCCCAGCCCGGCTGCACGCACTCCACCCGTTCGTCATGCGCCCAGGCCGCCTCCATCCCCGCCAGATCAAGCGATTCGAAGGCCGCGTAGAAACGCTGGTTCGCAGCACTAACGGCTTCCTCGGGTGTCTGCTTCTCGCGCGCGGTTTTGATGGACATGGGCGGCAGAAGAAACGAATTGGAAACGGCTGGCCAGCATTATACCCGACGCTGTCACGTACGACTCGCCGCTTTTCGCCGTGGATCAGTTGCTTTGAGCGTCGGAAACGACGGGATCATCGGCCGTGGCCAGCGCGCCGTGCCGGTCTGCGCCGTGAAGCTTCCCCTCTGCGTCGAGAAGGAACGATCGCCGGCCGGCTTTGCCGTAGCTGTCCGGCGTTGCAACGAGTTCGAACGCGGGATCGTCCTGTCCCTCAGGGGAAACAATGCGGTAGTGAAACTGATAGCCGCCGGCGCTGCCGGCCGCCAAGTTTTGGTCGACGAGCGACGCCTGCTCGGGCGAAATTTCGCCCTTGGGAGCCGGGCCGAGCTGGGCGAGCGAATCCGGCAACTTGCCGTAGGCGTCGCGATATGTGCGGATCGCCTCGGCGAGCTGGCGGAGTGTTGCGACGGCAGAATCCTCGCGTGCCGCGAGGTCGCCCTCGGCCCACTGCTTGGAGAGCTGCGGAATGTCGAGCAGCACGAGGCCGAGTGAAAGCAGCCGCCAGCCGCCGTTCTCGCGAACGAGCCCAAACTGGCTCTCCGGACCGTCGACGACGCTGACCGGGATGAACGCGAGGTTCTCGCGGGTCCGAACGTCGCCGAAGCGGAATTCAGCGGTTCCCTCGGCGGCCATGCATCGCAGAACCGTGTGATTCTGAGGGTCGGAGGAAAGCAGCGGTTTCCCGGGCCCGTCGGCGAGCGAGAATCGCTTCAGAAACGCCGCTCGCTGCTCCTCGGGCAGAGCTCGAAATGCCGCGGCATTATCAGCAGTAAGGTAGTTTGCGAACTGTGCCTCGTTCGCGCGGCAAGCGGCGGAGAGAGCGGCGGAAAGCGCGGAAGCCGGATCGGCTTCGTGGCCCTCCTCCTGAGCCGCCAGCCCCACCTGAAAAAGACACGCGAGATACAGGATCGCGACACCGACGCCGAGCCTGAGCGCCAAGAAGGTCGAAACGGACTTCATGAAGACTCGGATTTCGCGCGCGCGAGTATGGTTGCCAAGTCGCGCGTGAACTTCGATCGCGGCATCACGTCCCGGCATCCGGCGGCGCGGGCGCGTTCGGCGAGGTCAACCTGCACGTGGGAGAGAAAACCGATCAGCGGGATATCGCGGCCGCCCGCCCGCAAGCGCTCCACGGCTTCCAGCGGATTCCCGCGGGCGTTGAGGTCCACGACCACCAGCCTTGGAGAGCTGCGCTCGATTTCCACGGCGAGCGCATCGGAAGTAGTACAGGTGCGAAGCTCGACGCCAACCTGCTTGGCGGTTTCAAGCAGCTTCGCTTGAAAGAACAAGTCATCGACCAGCGCCACAACCTGCGCCACGCGTGTCCTCCCCGCTCTTCGGTGTATCACGCGAGCAGACGGAGCACAAGCGCAGGGCGCCGTTCACGAAGTGCGAGCGACGGAATAGCGCCCGTTCTCAAGCGCTTCCTGAGAGACCCACATGCCGTGAAAGGTCGTGCGCACGCGATGCGGGAGCTTCACGATCGCGACGGGACCGGCCTCGATGTTCTGCGCGTCCAGAATGGCCAGGTCGCTGCGGTTTTCGGCCATGCGGTTCACGAGCGCCAGCAGGTAGCCGTCGCCCTCGGGTGAGTTCGGTTTGCGCGGAGCGAACAGCGGCTCCTGCACGCCGGAATCCGGGCCGGGATTCCATATCTTTGAGCTGCCCGTCTTGTGATCGAACTGGCCGACGCAACCGAATCCGACGTTCCCTGCCCCGGGGGCGCTGGGATCGCGGCAAATGACATAGCCTTTGCGGTAGGTCTCGTTGCCATAGTAACGGTCGTCGGCGCGGGGCATCTCGCACATAAAATCGTAAAGCTGCTCCGTCTTGTAATCTTCCGTGTTGCCGGCCAGATCGAACGTCAATCGAGTGAGATGAGGGATGGCTTCCGTGGGATCGGGCGGCGTGCCGTCGTGATTCGGGAAGAAGAAAAACGAGCTTCCACGCGAGAGGCACACGTCGAGACTCACCTTCGTGCCGTTCGTGCTGCCGTTCATCATGTGGCCGGCGAAGCTCGTCGGACCGCGGAACCAGCGCACTTCCTCGGCCTTGCCGTAGCGCGGCACGATGGCGACGACCGTTTGCAGATCGCGGTGCCACGTATAGAACGGTCCGCCCTTCTTCAGCACGTCCACGTCAGTGAGCAGCGGGAAAAAGGGGAAGATCACATACTTGTCGGAGATGGCGAAATCGTGGACCATGCCGGCCCACGGCGCGTTGAACCAGACCTCGTGTTTCACCTTGCCATTGGGGCCGATGACGAAATAGGCCACGTCGGTGGTGCCGTCGCCCTTGGCCTGATACGCGAAGGTCAGCAATTCGTTCGTGGTCTGGTCGAGATGGGGATGAGCCGAGAGCCAGACGGATTTGACGCCGCCGTCGTAGTCGTACCGGCCGATGGTCTCGAGCGTGTAGGGGTCGAGCTCGTACGGCATGTCGTCCTCTTTGAGGGCGAGCAGTTTGCCCGAATGCCAGACGACGTTGGTGTTGGCCGCCCCCGGATTGCAGTCTCTGGCGATGGGATCGCGCGTGTAGCGGTTGCGATAGCGGCCGAAGAGCGCGCGACGGTGCTTTTCCTGGATCAGATAACGCTCGGTGCGCACGTAGCGGCTCTTGTAATCCACGTGGCCGTTCTCGAAGCGAAACATGACGACCATGCCCTCGCCGTCGATGAAGATGTCGTCTCCCCCCATCGGCGGATATTGGCGGTCAGGACCACAGCGATAGAGAACGCCGTTGAGGTCTTTCGGCACCGCGCCATAAGTGACTTCGCAATCTCGCAGATCCGCCTCGAGGCGCGCCGGCGCGCCGAAACCCTGGTAGAGAGGAATGTCCGGGAAGCGGACCGCGCCTACCGCTGACAATTCTTCAAGATATACAGACATGGGGAACTCCTCGCCGCGAATAATTCCGCCTATTCGATTGTTTGATCCTGCGAGCAATGCTATGCGCAGGCTGTTCAGGTTGTCAACACGACGGCTGACCGGCTGTCGATGGGCTTGGGGGCCGGCCCGAGGAGGGGGACGCTGCCTAGTGTTCGGCTTCTTCCTGCGCGCCGACGCTCTCGTCCGGCACATCGCCTGTGCGGCCCTTCACGCGATCATACACGGTGTACTGGCAGGTCGAACCGAGGGCTTCGTTGTAATAGGTCGGCACGCCGAGCGCCGTGCGCAGCTCTTCATTGAAGCGGCGCAGTTCTCCGAGCTCGGCCACGCGAATAGGAATCTTATGCCCTTCGTTTGTCAGGAGGAACTTCTGGTAGCCCGCGTCCCACAGGCGCGTGAATTGCCCTTGGGCCATGATCGAGGGGATGATGGTCATTTGGTAGCGCCCGGAGGGGGACTTGCGCAGTTCGGCGCCGCAGCCATACTTCTCGATGCGCGCGACGCCGCCCGAACTGCGGACCAGAAAGCCTTTTGCCGAAAGTGACTCCACCTGCGCCTGATCGAAGAGCTTGTTGACGTACCACATGGCCCCCCAGAATATGGGCTGTGGTTCCAGGTGTAAAGGTCCAATTTCGTCGTGGCGAATCGGCAAGCGGCTTGCGCTCCGATGGCAAAACTGATATGGCATTGCTGCTCGAAATCGATGGGAAGTGAGAACGGACCAACAATAAAATGACGAAGGCCCTGTGGGTTTCGGGGTTGCTGCTTGCTCTGATGATCGGCGCGCCACGCGCTTCGGGGCACGCGAAACCCGACGGCGCCGCTCTCTTCAAGGAACACTGCGCGATGTGCCACGGGCAAGCGTCAGGAACAGCGCAGACAACACCACCGATGGGCGGCGGGCGCGCGCCCGCGACGGCGTTGCTGGCGGAAAAAACGCGCGAGGAGATTCTGCAGGCGCTCGAGTCCGGGCCGATGGTGGTCTACGGGAATCAACTGAACCAAGCACAGCGCAGGGCGATCGCGGCGTTTCTTTCGTCGAAGGTATCCGTGGACGTTTCGAACGCGAATCTCTGCGCGACGAGCCCGGCGGTCACACCGCAAGGGTTGGCAAACCCGCAGAATTGGAACGGCTGGGGCGTGGACGTGCTGAATACGCGCTATCAGACGCATACGAGCATCGGTCCCGGAAATGTGGCGGGGCTGAAAGTGAAATGGGCATTCGGAATCCCGAACGCGAGCTCGGCTTTGGGACAGCCGACGGTGGTGGCGGGCCGCGTGTTCATTGGCTCGGGCGACGGAACCATCTACGCGCTGAATGCCGAGACGGGCTGTACGATCTGGACGTACAAGGCGGAAACGACGGTGCGAGCGGCAATCACGGTAGCCCCAGGGCCGAAAGGCGGCGCGCTCGCGTACTTCGGCGACGGCGAGGCGAATCTCTACGCGGTGGACGCAGCCAAGGGGACTCTGGTCTGGAAGGTGAAAGTCGATCCGCATCCGACGGCGAGAATCACGGGCGCACCGCAACTTTACGGCGGACGACTCTACGTTCCGCTGACTGGGAACGAGGAACTTACCGGCGGCGACCCTTTATATCCGTGCTGTACATTCCGCGGAAACGTGGTGGCGGTTGATGCTCTGACGGGAAAACAGATTTGGAAGGCATATGCCATCGCGAAGGCGCCCGCACCGACGACGGATGCAAACGGCCGCACGACGTTCGCGCCCGCGGGCGCGGGAATTTGGGACTCGCCCACGATCGACGCGAAGCGGGGCGTGCTCTACGTGGGCACCGGCGATGCTTACGTGGATCCAGCGGACGAGGCAACCGATGCGATCGTGGCTTTCGATTTGGCCACCGGAAAGCGGCTCTGGGTGCAGCAGAAGACTTCGGGTGACGTTTTCAATTTCGGCTGCATTTCCCCTCAACACACGAATTGTCCGAAGATGGGGCCGGACGTGGACTTCGGCTCGTCGCCGATCTTGCAGGATCTCGGGAACGGGCATCGCGTTCTGCTGGCAGGACAGAAGACGGGCGTAATGTACGGACTCGATCCCGACGACGGAGGAAAGGAACTCTGGCAAGTTCGCGTCGGCGTCGGCAGCGGCCTGGGCGGAATCGAGTGGGGATCGGCTACGGACGGAACCAACGTCTACGCCGCGAATTCCGACATCTCTACACTGACTCCGGTCACCCCCGGCTCGTCTCGGCCGCCGGCGGGTGGGCTGGCAGCGATCGACATTCGGACGGGAAAACTGCTTTGGAAGGTGATGCCTCCGAAGCCGGCGTGCGAAGGACAGCCGGGATGCAGCGCGGGGCAGCTCGCCGCCGTGACGGTGATCCCAGGCGTGGTCTTCTCCGGCTCGATGGACGGGCATCTGCGGGCGTATTCCACGAACGACGGTTCAATCCTATGGGACTTCGACACTGAGCCGAGCGTGGCGACGGTGAATGGCGTGAAGGCGCACGGGGGGTCGATGAGCGGCAGCGGGCCGGTGGTTTCGGGGGATATGCTGTTCGTCCTATCGGGCTTTACCGGGACTTCGGGCATGCCGGGGAATCTCCTATTGGCGTTTGAGAAGACGGGAGGTACGGCGACGCCGCACTGATAAGGCTTGCTTCCGGGCGGTTCTGTCGAGCATCATATGGGGCATGAAATCGCTTACTATGGCACGAATCTCGCCGAGCCTTCCCCGCTGGGCGTCCTGCGACTGTCGCTGTAGACCCATCCTGTAATCTGCTAAACTGTCCCGAATTAGCGCAATACGTGAAGTTTCCCGAGCGTAGGACGACGAGAGTGACGACAGCGAATAAACCGTTGGCATCTCCACAGCGGACGGGCGCGGGCGGACAGATCGGCCAGCACCTCGTGGACCGCATAGGTCATACGCCGCTGATCCGGTTTGAGCGGACGGGCACTGAATTCCCCGAAGTGGAGTTCTACGCCAAGGCGGAATGGTTCAATCCGGGCGGGTCGGTTAAGGACCGCGCAGCGTACTTCATGATCCGCGAAGGCGAGCGGACCGGCGCCCTGAAGCCGGGAAAAGTGATTCTAGACGCGACCAGCGGCAACACCGGAATCGCTTACGCCATGATTGGCGCGGCGCTGGGCTATCGCGTGAAGCTCTGCTTGCCATCGAGCGCCTCGCCGGAACGCAAGCAGATCCTCGCAGCGTACGGCGTGGAGATCGTGTTCACGCCGGGCGACGAAGGCACGGACGGCGCGATCCGGCGCGTGCGCGAAATCTACGAATCGGACCGGGAGAAATATTTCTATCCCAACCAGTATGGCAACCCGGCGAATCCCGCGGCCCACTATTCAACCACCGCCCCGGAAATCTGGGACCAGACGCAGGGTAGGATCACTCATTTCGTGGCAGGCCTCGGCACGAGCGGCACTTTTGTCGGCACGACGCGGCGGTTGAAGGAACTGAACCCGCGAATCCGCTGCATCAGCATGCAACCTGACTCCGGTTTTCACGGTCTCGAAGGCTTGAAGCACATGGCGACGGCCATCGTGCCGCCCATTTACGATGCGAGCCTCGCGGACGAAAATCTCGAAGTCCGCACGGAAGACGCGCAGCAGATGGCAAAACGCCTGGCGCGCGAGGAAGGTATCCTGGTCGGAGTGAGCGCCGGAGCCGCGCTCTGCGCGTGCCTGGACGTGGCTCGGCGGTTTCCTCGCGGCGAATCGGCTGTGATCGTGACGGTATTCCCCGACTCGGGCGAAAAATATTTGAGCGAGCGATTCTGGAGCGAAGAGTGAGCGGCGCAGCTCTGAAGATTGAGGAGAAGCTGCTGCGCCGGATTCAGGCGCACGGCGTGGAGACGTATCCGCACGAATGTTGCGGCGCGCTGCTCGGCCGCGATGGCGACGGCACGCGCGAGGTGCTCGACCTGCTGCCGCTCGCAAACCGCCGGGACGATTCCCCGCGAAACCGCTTCGAGGTGACCGCGGACGACGTTCGGCTGGCGGAAAAGACGGCGCGCGAGAAGCGCCTGGAGCTGATCGGATGGTATCATTCGCATCCGGACGCGCCGGCGCGTCCGAGCGAATACGACCGCGACCACGCGTGGCCGTGGTACAGCTACATCATCGTGAGCGTTCAGAAAGGCGAGCCGCGCGACACGACGTCCTGGCGTCTGCATGACGACCGGGCCGGGTACGATCCCGAAAGCATCGAGATCACGGCCCATTCGGCGAGCATCTAATTGGCATCGAGACGACAAGGAGGACGGTGAATGGCAGTCAAGGTCATGATTCCGACGCCACTGCGCCAGTATGCGGGCAAGCAGGAGAGCATCCAGGTACAGGCGGGCACGGTCGGCGAGGCGCTTTCGGCGCTGACCGGCCAGTTCATCGAGCTGAAGAAGCATCTGTTCGCCGACGACGGCCGCTTGCGTAGTTTCGTAAACGTTTACGTGAACGACGAAGACATCCGTTACCTCCAAAAGGATCAGACGCGCCTGAAAGAAGGCGATACGATCAGCATCGTGCCGTCGATTGCCGGCGGCGCGCGCAACTGAACGATTCTTGAGCGAAACCGAATTAGGGAGCTTTTCAATGGCAACGAAGATAGGGATTCCAGCGGGACCGGCGGCGGGCAAGCCCGCCGTGTCACTTTCGAAAGAAGAGGTGATGCGCTACAGCCGCCATCTGATTATGCCCGAAGTGGGCATGGACGGGCAGCTCAAGCTCAAACAGGCAAAAGTGCTCTGCATCGGGACCGGCGGTCTTGGCGCGCCCCTCGGCTTATACCTCGCGGCCGCCGGAGTGGGCCGGATCGGCCTGGTGGATTTCGACGTTGTCGATTCGACAAACCTTCAGCGCCAGGTTCTCTTCGGGACGAGCGACGTCGGCCGGCCAAAGATCGAAGCGGCCGCGGATCGCCTGCGCAATCTGAACCCGGATATCCAGATCGATACGTTTGAGGTGCAGCTCACGAGCGAGAACGCGCTCGACATCCTGAAGGACTACGACATCGTCGTGGACGGCACCGACAATTTTCCCACACGCTATCTCGTCAACGATGCGTGCGTTTTGCTCGGCAAGCCGAATGTGTACGGCTCGATTTTCCGGTTCGAGGGACAGATCACGATTTTCGGTTACCCGGACGGGCCCTGCTACCGGTGCCTTTATCCCGAACCGCCCCCGCCGGGTCTGGTGCCTTCGTGCGCCGAGGGCGGAGTTCTGGGAGTGCTGCCGGGAATCGTGGGAACGATTCAGGCCGCTGAGACGTTAAAGCTCATCATCGGCAAGGGCGATCCCTTGGTAGGTCGCTTGCTGCTCTTCGATGCCCTGGGCATGAAGTTCCGCGAGTTGAAACTGCGCAAGAATCCCGAATGCCCCGTGTGCGGTGACCATCCCACGGTGACAAAGCTGATTGACTACGCCGAGTTCTGCGGCATTCGCGGCGAGGAGGGGCCTGTGACAGCGACAAACATTCCGGAGATTACCCCGCGCGAGTTAAAGACCCGCCTCGATCACGGCGACGATCTCTATATTCTCGACGTGCGCGAACCGCACGAATACCAGATCTGCAATATCCAAGGCCATCTGATCCCGCTCGGCGAGCTTTCGCGGCGCGCACACGAGCTCGACAGCTCGCGCGAGATCGTAGCTCACTGCCGGAGCGGCAAACGCTCGGCCGAGGCCGTGCAATTCCTCCAAAAGGCCGGCTTCCGAAAGATATGGAACTTGAAAGGTGGTATTCTCGCTTGGTCGGACGAAGTGGACCCGTCGGTTCCGAAATACTGAACGCCGACTGCGGATCAAAGCCACGGCTCCGCAAATCTCGTTGGAGGATTGAATGGCCACCACCAAGCTTACGGTTCGCAACGACGGGTCCGTGAAGGTCGAAGGAGACTTCGAAATCGTGGACGCGGAGGGCAAGCCGTTCGGTCTCGGGGGACGCGCGAACGCTGCTCTCTGCCGCTGTGGTCACTCTCAGTCGAAGCCGTTCTGCGACGGCTCCCACAAGAAGATCAACTTTCAGAGCACGATTCAGGCTTTCGACCTGCCGCCGGTGCCTCCCAAGGCGTAAAACACCTGGGTAAGAGGCGCCTAACCTTGTAACATTTCTATCCCATTCCCAATATTGCAAAATGACGTTTGACATTCTGAGAGCTGGATGCTGGCCCGATGATATTTGAAACACAGTAGTTAGGAGACAATCCGAGTGTGACCGAAAACGGCATATCATTTGCACTCGAAACATCGGGCACGTGTTGGTGTTCTGGGGGAGTTGTGGCTCGTCGCGGGAAAGTGCGGGAGTATTCTCGGTTTCGCCTCGTCCTCGTTGGGACGATCGCCGCAGCGGCGTACTGCGTTCTTCTGTTAATGCTGCGCCGCTCTTCCTACCTGGCCGATCCTCTTCTGGATTCCTACCTCGACATGGCGGGCAGCCTGATTGCCTTCACGTTTGCCGCGAACGCCATGGTGCGGTTCCGCGGCACTCACGATCGAATCTCACTGATTCTGGCTTTCGGATTTGTTCTGGCCGGGTTGATCGAAGCCGGGACGGGCCTGTCTTTCTATCGAGGGATGCTGGTCACGCCTTTCGCCGGAACCGAGATTTCCCTCGGATGGCTCGCCGGGCGGACCTTGCTCGGGGTGCTGCTTCTCGCCGCGCTGGTGGTTGAAAGCCGGATTCCCGTCTCGCGCGATCCCGGAAAAGAAATCGCCGGTGTCACGTTGATCGTCGGGGCGGTCGCGTACCTGACGAGCGTCTTTTATTTCATGCTGCCGCACGCGCCGAAAATTCAACCGGGCGCAATCGTGCCGCGGCCGTGGGATTTGCTTCCCGCCGCGATCTACGTGGCGGCCACTGTGGGGTATGGGCGCCGGCTCGGGCGCGCGAACGCCTCGCTCGACCGCGCCTTGTTCGTCGCGGCCGGGTTGAACGTGCTCTGCCACATCACCATGAGCCAGTCGCAGCGCATCCTCGATGCTCCTTACACGCTGGCCCACGTTCTGATGGTTTCAAGCTACGTGGTCGTCCTCGGTGGAACATTGCTCGATAACGCCCAACTCTTCGATCAGGTCAGCCGCATGGCTGTATCGGATTCGCTTACCGGGCTCGCAAATCATCGCCAACTGCTGGAAGTGATGGAGAACGAAATTCAGCGTTCCCGCCGCACGGGCCGCCGCTTTGCCGTCCTGCTCTTCGATCTCGACGGCCTGAAGAAAATCAACGACAAATATGGCCATCTCACGGGAAGCAAGGCCATCAAGCGCGTGGGAATGGTGTTGCGAAACGGCAGCCGAGCGATCGATACGCCGGCGCGTTACGGCGGCGACGAATTTGCATTGGTCTTGCCGGAGGCGGGCGAATCGGAAGCCGAGGGGGCCGCCTCGCGCATCTGCGAGCGGCTCATGCGGGACGGCCAGGAGCCGTTCATCTCGGTCAGCGTGGGCCAAGCCGTCTACCCGGACGACGGAGTGTCCATTGAGCAGCTTTTGGGCGCGGCCGACCGCGCGCTGTATCGGATGAAGGGCCGCGTTGAAACTAAAGTACGCTTGAAACAGGTGGTGGCTTGCCTATAGGAAACCGGGGGACATCGACATGGCGCTTGGGCTAGGCGCTCCAAAAAGTTTCAGCATTGCACGCCGCGAAAGGCGCGTTCCCATGGAAATTGGGGTTCACATCAGCGGCCATACAACCCTGCCGGGTACGGAAACCACGTTTACGGAGAACGTGAGCTCGCGTGGCGCGCGCGTGCTGAGTTCGCGACGATGGAAAACCAACGACCGTGTGACGATCACGACCTTGGCAGGCTCGTTCCGCTCACTCGCCCGCGTCGCCTATTGTCGGGGGGTCCCGGAAACGGGGTTCGCCATCGGCATCGAGTTGATGGAATCGAGCGGAACCTGGGTGGTCGCCGCCCCGGTTCAATAACATCTAGTAACCTCGCCGCGCTACTGCACGAATCCAACGTTGGGCTCCGGGGCGGGACCCGGGCCTTCCGGCAGCGGCCCGAACTGCGCCTCGTATCGCGCCACATTCTCCTGCAAGGCCTTCAGTAGCCGCTTTGCGTGCGTGGGGCTCACGATCAGGCTGGCGACGAGCTTGCCCTGCGGCACCGTCGGAAACATGTAGATGAAGTTGAGCGTGAACTCTTCGGCGTTGTGGTGAATGACGGCGAGATTGGAATACTGGCCGAGCAATTCCTTCTCATCGGCTTTAATCTGCATTTGCTGTTTCGTCGCTTCGGCCATTCGCTCTCTCCTTGCCCCTTCGTTCCAAGCCTTCCATTTACTATAGCAAAGCCTGAATCCTGCCGGCTGTTTTTTGGAAACGCTCCAATTCTGGGAATTGACGTTCGGATTGGTTAAGCGTAGTTTATACGGAAGGTTTATTGCAGTTAACTATGGACAGTTTGAAGAACAAAATCGGAGTCTCATCTTACCGCCCCGCACATCCCACCACGGAATCCGCGGCCGCATCTTCAGCTGCCGGCGATCTTGCTAATCTTTTGACACACGAGGATCGGGACCGCGCTCGGGACCGCTGGCAAGTGGCGCGCGCCCGATGGAATGAGCGCGGTTTCGGAATCTTTGGGAGATCCCGCTTGCTCTGGTTGCTCATCGGGCCGGGCGTGCTGGTTTTCCTCGGCGAAAACGATGCACCGAGCATGCTTTCCTATTCGGCGGACGGTGCGCGCTTTGGCGTCGGCTTTTTCATACCGTTTATCATTCTGACGTTTTTGATGGGTTACATCGTCCAAGAAATGACGGTGCGCTTAGGAGCGGTCACCCACCGCGGACACGCAGAGTTAATCTTCGATCGCTTCGGGAAATTTTGGGGCTTCTTCGCGATGGGCGATTTGGTCCTTGGAAATTTCTTGACGCTCGTGACGGAATTCATTGGCGTGCGGGCCGGGCTCGGATTCTTCGGAATCAGGCCGGGGATCGCGGTTGGGGGCGCGCTCGTCATCGTGTTCGGCGCGATCACGACAGGACGCTATTGGACTTGGGAACGAATCACGATGGGCCTGGCAATCTTCAACGGCCTCTTTGTTCCAGCGGCGATTTTGGCGCACCCCGATTGGCATAGTGTGGGCCGCTCGCTGCTGACGTGGATGCCTCTGCCGGTAGGAAACCGGTACGAGATTCTCGTCCTGATCCTGGCCACCATCGGCGCCACGGTCACGCCCTGGATGCTTTTTTTCCAGCAGAGCGCGGTGGTGGACAAGGGTATGCAGCCGCGCGACATCAGCGCCGGGCGCTTTGATACTTTTCTCGGCGCTGTTCTCGCTGCGATTTTCGCGATTGCCGCGGTTCTCGCCACGGTGCCGCTGTTTCATCACGGAATCACCGCAGGTGACTTTCAGGCCGCCCAGTTCGCGGAGGCACTCGAACCCTGGATCGGCCACGTCGGCGCTTCCTTTTTCGCCCTGGGTATTTTCGAGGCCGGAATTGTGGCGGCGATCACCATCTCCACGTCGTCCGCGTACGCATTTGGCGAAGTCCTGCAAACCGGTCACAGCCTGAATCGGCCCGTGCGCGAGGCCTGGCCTTTCTACCTGACGTTACTGGGCTCCGCCTGCGCCGCGGCAGCCCTGGTTCTGGTTCCGCGCTTTCCGCTCGAATTTGTCGTGCTGACGGTGAACGTGATTGCCGTGCTCGCGATGCCACCGGCGCTGGCGTTCTTGCTGCTCCTGGTGAACGACCGGGACGTGATGGGCGAGCATGTCAACGGCGTCTGGGCAAATGTCGCTGGCGTGGTTGTCGGCGTGCTGTTGATCTGCGCGGGAATCGGCTTCGGTGTCGCGATCGTGTTTCCGCATTGGTTTGGCAGCTAGGTCAGGCAAACGGCGAAATGCTGCTTTGAAAGGAAGCGTGGGATTCATGGAAGAGAGATCGAAATCGGACTTCGCGGCCCCCAGAGAGAATCCGCGCGAACTTGAGCTGACCGCCGCCGGTGGAGAGCGTCCGAATCTGAAAGACCCGACGCTCGTTCTGTCGCTGCTGGAAGCAGACCAGGTCGTTGCGGCCAAGCGGCAAACGCGTTTTGGCCGGCGCAATCTTTCGCTGGGAGTGCAGATGCTTCTTTGGGGACTGCGGGTCTATGTCGTCGCGATGCTCGTGATTGTCTTAATTTCGGTGCTGCGCGCCGTCCACGTCTCGCCGTGAGCTGGAAATTCAGTGCGGTTGGAAATCCGGGACGGCTGTGCGAGAATTTCTTCTCGGACTCGATCTCTCGCTGAGCGCCGAGCCTGCCCTCAACACTCGTGCACGCCAAATCGACAGGAAAGAAGGACCGCCGCCTGATGCTCGCCGCTCTGTTCGTCGTCCTAATTGTCGGTGTTGCCGCATTGCTATATGCCGTTACCGGATGGACCACTCGCGCGGCAGCAAGAAAGCTGAAGAATCCCGTGCCTCCGTCGACAGAGGTCATCGCCGCTGGAATGCAGACCTACGGGCAGCACTGCCAGAAGTGCCACGGAGAGAATGGTGACGGCAAGGGACCGAAAGCCGCCGAGCTTTCCGTTGCTCCCGGCGACTTCACGGATGTTGGAAAGATGCGCGATCTGACCGACGGCGAGCTCTTTTGGGAAATCACCAAGGGGCGGCGCCCCATGCCGGCCTTTGCAGACAAGCTGAACGATCAGGAACGCTGGGAGGTCGTGGACTTCATCCGCACGTTTGCCGCGCGCGCGGTGCGCGGCGCCCCTTCGCAGCCATAAGCCGGGAAATCGTGCGACCCGCCTCGCTCATCGCAGCTTCGCGAGCGCGTCAGCAACTTCCTTAACGTCCGGCACGGTCGGAATGTCGTAGTTCTTGAACCAGGCCAGTTTGCCGTTGCGGTCCACGATGGCGATCGCGCGTCCCGTAATCCCCTTGTCCGCGAGATAGACGCCGAATTTGTCGCCTACCGCTCCGCGGGGCTGGAAATCCGCAAGCAGCGGATAGTGAATCCCCATTTTTTCGGCGAACGCCTTGTGCGACCAGACGCTGTCGACGCTGACGCCCAGCACCTGCGCATCGAGCTCCTCGAAGCGCTTCATGTCGTTCACGAAACAGACGTGCTCGTTGGTGCAAACGGGGCTCCAGTCGAGCGGGTAAAACACGAGGACGACGTTCTTCTTACCCTGGAAATCCGAGAGCTTCACGTCCTTCTGGTTCTGGTCCTTTAGGGAAAAATCGGGAGCAGCGGCCCCCACGGAAAGTGCCATGCGCGTCCTCCTGGTTCGCTCTCGCGAAGAATTTTGCAGAATTGCATTACCACTGCACAGCCCGCCGGAAGCAAGACATAATAGCTGAACACGTCCCAGCCTGCCGCGAAAATCTCCGGCTCCAAGAACGAAGGCCTCGCCGGTCGTACCGGCGAGGCCCATTTGGAATTTCCCACCGAGTGCTTATCTTATCGCTTTCGCTAGGGCTTCGGAGCCGCAGGCGTGGCCGGAGCGGGTCTCGGCGTCGCCGGTTTCGTGGGCGCCGTCGCACTGGCCTTCACCGGGTAAGCCTGGTCGTACAGCCGGATAATGTCCTGCGTAACGTCGATCTGGTTCGTCGCGTAGAGGATCGGAGTCTGCTGCGATGAACTGTCGAGGACAACGGAGTAGCCATTCTCCTTCGCATATTTATTAAGGATGTCGACCATCTTTCGCCCGATGGTGTTCACGATATCCTGTTGCGCCTCGTTGAAGTCATCCTGTGCGTCCTGGCTTCTGCGCTGCAAGGTTCGCGTGATCTGAGTGTATTCGCGGCTGAGGCGCGCCTGCTCCTCTTCGCTCAGCGTCGACTGGCCGGTCCGCAGGCGATTCTGGTCGTCTTCGGCTTGCTTCTGGAGATTTTGCAGCTCGGTCTGCCGGGGGGCGAACCGCGACTGCAGTTCTGCCGCAGCCTGCTTGCCCTCCGCCGTGCCCGTAATCGCGGCCTGCATGTTGATGACGCCGACCTTCGTGGGCGCGCTTGCTGCGCTGGTTTGCGCCCGGAGCGCGGGCGTCATCAAAAGCAACGCCACGACCGGAACTACCGCTCGAATCTTCATTCTCGCTCCTCACCTAAGGCGTTCGTAAGATTGGGTTAAGCACGAATTGGAGATTATAGCTTCGAATCGAGAACACGGTCAATTGATTTGGTCCGCTTGCCCCACGGCTCGCCTCGGCAAGCTCCGATATATCCCTTTGTGATGCCCTGCCGCCACCCCGGGCTGGCTATCAGTGCGGCAACGGGACCAGCAGGATGCGATTGTTGTCCGGGTCGACGAGTACGGCGAGGTTCAGCTTCGGATCAATCGCGACTGCGTTCGGGCCGAGCACGGGCAGCGATGTCTGCGTCCCGCCGACCCCGAGCACCGTTCGCACACCCGAACCGACGCACGCTGACGCGCCGCTGCTCGGAGGGCAGACATAGTTAAGAACGGACATCGTGCGGCTCGGCGAATTAACCGTGACGAGCGTACTAGTCTGATAATTGTAGTCGATGGACGTCGGTGCAATTCCAGTGCTCACCTGCGTCTGGATGAACGTGGCGGGATCGACGATGACCACGTCGTTCAGCAGGCTGTTGGCCACCACAAAGACCTGATTGACCGGATCGAACACAACGCCGCTCGGATTCTGCAACCCGGTTCCCGAAGCCCTGCCTGCGATCCCTGTGGTTGCCATGTCGACGAAATCCACGCTGCTTGACTGCGACGCCGTGGTGATGGCCGCGTAATCGAGATTCGGGTCCACGGCTGCGGCGACCGGATCGTGGTCCACGGCCACGGTCCCACCGGCGCTCGCGGTCGATAGGTCGACAAAACTGACGCTGCCGGTATTCAGACTGTTACCCGGATTCGTGTCGGTAACAACCGCAGTTGCAGTGTCCTGGTTCACGGCCACGCCAGTCGGACTCAGGCAGCCGGTTCCGCAGAGGGCGACCGTTACCGGAACATTCGTCCCAGTGACGTCGACTACCGATACGTTGTTACTTCCGCTGTTGGCCACGACGGCTAGACCGAGCCTCGGTGACACGTCCACGCCTGTCGGCATGGTTCCCACGAGGACCGGCAAACCGATCGCGCCGATCGGTCCAAGCGATTGCGGCGATTCGGCGCTCACCGGCGCCAGAGATATGAGCGAAAGCGTCCCATCACCGGCATTCGTGGTGACGGCTAGATCGCGGTCTGTGTCCACAGCGACGCCGACTGGCCCGTTGCCCACGGAGATGGCCTGAATGACCGTCAGGTCCGTGACGTTCGAAACCGCGCTATTGGCCGTGTTCTGGACGTCCAAGGTATACCGGCGTGCGGAACCCAGCATGCTCGCCGGAACCGTGGCAGTCAGTTGCCGGCACGTAACGGGAACGGTCGCCGTGCAGGTCCTAGCCACCGCCGTCGTCGCCAGCGCGACCTGATCAAGTCGTACCACGGACCCCGTGGGGAAGTTGCCCCCCGTGACTGTCAACGTCAGCGGCGTCGCCGACGTGTACGTGATCGCTGGGCTGGCTTCCACGATCTGGAGCGGATCGATCGCCGGACCCAGCGAAACGAACGAGACATTGTTGCCGCCCTGGTTCACGACCACCGCCTGACTGCTGATGGGGTCGATCGCCACGGCCTGCGGCGAGTTTCCCACGCCCGTAACGGTCTGTAGCACGATGTTGTTTTCCAGATCCACAATCGCCGCCGTACCGCTGATCGCGTTGACGGCAATGCCGACATTTTCGAGCGGGTCCGCCGCAGCCGCATCGAAACCAACCTGCTCCACGGGTCCGCCGGCGCCTGGCACCCCGCTTGGCAACAAAACTACGCTCACTGTATTGTCCAGCAGGCTGAATGTCGCGAGCGTCCCCGCTTGCGGATCGGTCAGAAGCGCCTGGTGCGTCTCGGGATTGATGCCGACTCCCTGGGTGTTTATCGAAATCGAGAGAGTTCCCATCACCTGTGGGGCGCGCCCGTTCGGTTCGCCCGTGCTGACATGCACACCGAGGTCAACGATGTTGATGATCCCTGCGCCACCCGGCGTGATGAGAGCCCAGTTCAGTCGCGGATCGACCGCGATCGCCGGATTCGGTCCTGTGCTGTAGCCTGTCGAACCCGCGCCGACCTGCTGGACCACGGAAATCGCCGGCGTTCCGCCGGCAACCGAGACGTCCAGGACCGTGGCCTGGTTCGTGGATTGGTAGGCCACAACCGCGCGGTGCGTGCGCGGGTTGACACCGATCGAAAAAGGCAACGGTGGATTCGTGCCGGAGGCGATCGCAACGTTCAGGGTCGTCGCGCTTGGCGAACAGGTCGCCGCCGCAATGGGCAAACATGTGGTCAGGTCGATTGCCGTAACCGTCTGATCGGCATTGTTCACTACCAGCGCAACAGGATCGGAGAGCAGATCGTCCACAGCGACACCCGTCGGCTTCGTACCCACGTCGATCGTTTCCGTAGCACCAGTGATGACGTTCACGAGCGAGATGGAGTTCGCCGCGGTATTGGCTACGATCGCGATCCCATCGGCTTCGTCCATTGTCACGGCCGTGGGTCCCGTGCCAACACCGACCGAGCCTCCGACCGGCGCTCCCGGAATCAAGCTTGGAATCGGCGTGACCGCCACATTCAAAGCCGACATGAACGGTTCGCCGGGCGCGACACCCGAGTTCTGCACCACGATCGGGTAGAGCCCGGGGACAGCGAGACTGCCCGCCGGAACGCTCACGGACAACTGCCGGCTGTTGCTGAGCGCGGGAGCGACCGCGGAGCCATTCACCGTCGCGGTTGTGGCACTTGAAAAGTACCCTCCGGTCAGACCAACCGTGGCGCTCGCGCTATTTTGCGACACGCTATCGGGGGACGAAGCAACGAGCGCTGGTCGCACTGCGAAAACCGTCAGCGACGATGATCCGGAAACGTTCGCGTCGGTCTGAACTTCCATCGAAACCTGCCCCGCCGCGCCGAGCAGATTGGCCGGAAGCGTAACGCGAAGTAAGGTCGGGGTAAGGAACACGGGCGTAAGCGTGGCTGGCGGCTGATTCGGGGCCGCCACGACGACCTCGGTTGTGCTCTCGAAATTGGAACCGCTCAGATACACATCCTGCTGCGCTGATCCCTGAACAGCCGTCGTCGGATCGAGGCTCGTAAGTATGGGCGGGCCCCCGGAACCGATCGTGACCGTCGCCGTCCCCTGCTTTGTCGAATCGGCGGCCGATTGTGCGGTGATTGTTACGCTGCCGGGGGAAGTCCCAGGAGCGGTGTAAAGCCCGCTCGCGCTGATCGAGCCAAGCGCGGGACCCGTGGTTGAGCCGCTCAAAGACCAGGAAACGGCGGTGTTGGACGTGCCCTTAACGCTCGCCGTAAATTGAAACGTCTCAAGCGGACCGATCGTCGCAGTTGTCGGAGAAACCTGAACCGATATTCCCGAATCGATGTTCACCGTGAACGTGCCGAACTCAGTCGAATTGGTCGTACTGACGGCCAATATAAACGCCGTGTTCGGTGTGGGTACGGTGGGAGGCGCGGTATAAAGACCGGTTGACGTGATGGTTCCGTATCCCGTCAGCACCGTTGTCCCACTGGGCGGGGTAACCCCGGGGATCGGCGTGCAAACCGTGGGCTTTGTGGTCGGGGGAGGGGGGGTGCCTTTTGCCGTCGAGGGAGGTGGTAGACAAACCTGCCAGGTCACTGTGCCGCTGGTCACGTTTGCTGAAAACTGCACCGAGTTGTTCACGAGAACGGTCATGGGAGAGGGCAAGGGTCCGCTGATCGAAACGGATATCGGCGTGGCATTCCCTCCGCAGCCCGCGATCACAATGGTGAGGAAGATCACCGCTCCTAGCCCCCACAGTCTCATGAGCTTTCCTCCAGCGATCTCCGTTCGATTTCGCATGTGCGCGAAGTAACGATCATTTCTGTGCGCCTCGGACTCGTTGTGCCGTCTCATCAGAATGTGCGGCTCACCGCAAACCGCAGCGCGGTCTTGGGCTCGAGCAACCCCGGCGGGATTGTCTGCGACGACCGGGTTTGCGCCAGGAAATTTTGAATTGCCGGCACGATCTGCGTGTTATAAACGCCCAACTGCTCCAGAGACTCCCTCTCTTCCGGCTGAACGTAGAAAGCCCCCGGCGGCGGCGTGATCGTCTGACTTAGGCGCGCGTAATTGTACGCGTAATAGATGCGAAACGGAGCCTGGATGATCGGTATCTGGATGTCGATCTCGACGCCCGCCGAAGTGTGCGGTCTGAAGTTCGTCCCGGGAGCAATCGGGAGGTTCTTGGGTATGCGCACGCACGGAGAAAGTGCCGTCTGGCACGGAAAATCCGCATTGGGATACTGTTCCTGCAATAGAGCGGTCGCCGCCGGATCCAGCTGGAGCTGCGATCCGCGCATGATTCCATTGAAACCGAGATCGTGGAACAGGCTCATGCTGACGTAGGACTTGACGAGCGGAATTCGATATTCCAGATTCGAGAAGGACTGCAAATCACCGCCCGGACGTGTGGGAACAAACTCGAGCACATTGACCGGCACCTGCTCGAGTGTCGGCTGCCCCGCAGAGTTCAGATGTTGCGGGTTGAAGAAAGCAACCGTCGTGCTCGTGGAAAAGGGAATGAATACGAAGGGCGAAATCGTGTAAAACTCGTATCCTCGCACGTCCGTTTCACCGCCCATGTAGAAGCGGTTATTCGGCGGAACTTCCCTTCCTGCATAGCCGGTGACCATCGCACCCTGAACCCGCAGGGCGATCACGTTTCGGTGGTGATAGTTCGGCCGGTAATACGACATCGTGAATGTATTGCTGAGCGTGTCCACATTTCCCTGAAGCGGTCCGCCTGTGAAGCCCGCGCCGTAGTAGATGCTCTTACCATGCGTCGGAAAGATCGGGCTGTCGACCGAACTGTAGGAAATGGTCGGAGTGATCTGGCTCGCGCGGATGCCGTTGAGCGCGGATGGGCCCGCCAGGCTCGTGAACTTCGTAAATTCGAAAAGGAGCGTCGCCGCCTGGCTGAACGGAGTGATGTTCGTCGTTGACCAGCCGTACTGCAGCCCGATTCGCGTGAAAACAGACCTGTGCAGCGGGTAGCTGGCGAAGACCGTGAACCCCTTCGAGTTGGTGTTGTAGTTTTCCTGCAGCGCGGGATCGATCGCGACCTGCTGGCCCAGCAGCAATCCTTCCTGCCGGGCCGTGTTGTAATCGAATTTGTCCGCGAAGATCGTGAATCCCGTCGAGATGGGCCTGTCGAAGAGATAAGGCTCGGTGAACCCGAACCGGATGTCCGTCTGGATATTGCCGATTTGCGTCGATAGCGTGAGTGTTTCGCCGAGACCGAGGAAGTTGTTCGTCTGGTAGGAAAAGCCGACGAAACTGCCGGCAAGGCCGCTCACGCCGCCGTTAAACGTGATCGACTGCTTGCCCTTTTCTTTCACTTTGAGGGTGATGTCCACGGTGCCGGCTTTGACGTTGCGCTTCAGCTCCGCATTCTCGGGCTTGATCGGGTCGAAATATCCGAGCTGGTTCAGGCGCAAGAGACTCAATTCCCAAAGACGGTTACTGTACGCCTGTCCTTCGTCCAGCAGAAGCTCGCGGCGGATCACTTTGTCGCGGGTCGTTGTGTTGCCCGAGAATTCGATGCGTCGGATGAAGAACTGCTTCTGCTGATCGAACGCGAGAGTCAGATTGACCACTTTCTTCGCATCATCGATGTCGAAGCTCGGTTCCGCGTTGAAGTCGATGTAGCCATAATCCCCATACAATTTCCGGAAACTTTCCAGCGACTTGCGGACCTTGTCGGCGTCGAATATATCTCCTTCCTTGAGTGGAAAAGCTCTTTGGAGAAGCGCGGCCGGGAAAATGAGGCCCTGGTCCGGGTCGGCGCTGCGGAAGGTGAGCTTGCCCATTCGATACTGCGCTCCCTCCTCGATGGTAATCGTGATGTTGGTCGCCTTCCCATGCCTGGCGCCGATACCCGGCCACGGGCCGGGAATACCGCCGCGGTTCTCGTCCACGGTCTTCAGAACGGGATCCGGCACGTTGACCTTGAAATAGCCGTGGTCCTGGTAGAGGCCGCGTATGCCGACTTCGAGATCCTCCTCAAGCTTCGGTTGGTCGAAAGTCTTGCTCATAATCGGGATATCGGTGAGCCAGAGCGGAATTACGACGGGGCGATCGTGCCTCATCGTGCGGATGATTTTTCGGGATGAAAACGCCTTGTTGCCGACGATCGTGATCGTGCCGACTTTAACCTTCGGGCCTTCATCGATGTTGAACACCAGCTTCACGGCGTTCGTGGCCGCAATGCGCTCATACGTGGGTTTCACCGTGGCAAATTGCCGGCCATGCTCCGCCAGTAATTCCTTCAGCACGACTTCGGCACGCTTGATCTTCGTGGGATCGAACTGGCTCTCCACCGACAGTCCGACCTTCTTTTCCTTGAACGCGTCGAGAATATCCGATTCCGTGATGGACTTGTTTCCCTTGTACTCGATCCGGCGGATGATCGGCCGTTCCGTCACGTAGAACAGGACGATTTTCCCGTTCGGCTGATCCGGGCTGTCCTCCACTTCGAGGCGAATGTCCTCGAAGAACTGCGTGTTCCATAAAGCCTGAAAGTCGCGCCGCAGGGCGTCTGGATTGTAGGGATCGCCCGGACGCGAAAAAATACGCGCGAGCAGGGTGTCTCGCTGTATCCGGCGGAGTCCGACGAATTCGATGCGCTGGATCACATACTGCGGCGCGCCGCCTGCCTGCTGAGCCCAAAGGCTTTCACCGGCGACAAGGAAGACCAGGCACACGACGACCAAGAGTTCGAATACGCGCGGAAATATCTCCCTGCTGGCGGCCTTGATTCTGGTCAAGGCAGCAGTTCCCCGCCCAATTTTTTTTGCTCCCCCGCCGGATTGGTCTTACCCGGCTCGCGCGTGTAGGATTCTCAGTGGGCCACCGGGGTTGCTTCCACGACAGGACGGAACGCGAGGCCGTCGCCGGAGAGATAGACCTCCAGCGTCGCCGGCCGTTGGAGTTCGCCCTGGATGAGAGCTTCCGACAGTGGGTCTTCGACGTACTTCTGCAACGCGCGCCGGAGAGGCCGCGCGCCGTAATTCCGGTCACCGCAGGTTTTCTCGAGAATCCACTGGCGCGCTTCGGGCCGGAGCGCAATTTGCACCTGACGGTGCACCAGCGTCTCGTTCATCTGCCCCACGAGCAGGTCGATGATCATCAGTAGGTCGTCGTCCGTGAGCGAATTGAATAGAATCACTTCATCCAACCGGTTCAGAAATTCCGGATTGAACACGCGCTTCACTTCTCCCATCACCATATCGTCCTGGCTCTTCGTCGCGGCAAGCTCATCCGCCGACTGGAAGCCGAGACCGGACTGCTTCTGCAACTGCCGCGCGCCGAGATTCGACGTCATGATAATGATCGTGTTGCGGAAATCAACGGTGTTGCCCAGGCCGTCCGTCAACTGCCCGTCCTCGAAGACTTGCAGCAGGATGTTGTAAACATCCGGGTGCGCCTTCTCGATTTCGTCGAGCAGGATCACCGAATACGGCGTGCGGCGCACGCGCTCCGTCAGTTGGCCGCCTTCTTCATAGCCCACGTATCCCGGGGGCGCGCCGATCAGTTTCGACACCGAATGCTTCTCCATGTACTCGGACATGTCGAAGCGGATCAGCGATTTCTCGCTGCCGAACAGAAACTCGGCCAGCCGCCGCGCCACTTCCGTCTTGCCGACGCCGGTCGGGCCCAGGAACAGGAAGCATCCTACCGGGCGTCCCGGAGCTTTCAGCCCCGCGCGGCTCCGGCGAATCGCTCTCGCAAGCGCCGTGATGGCCTTTTCCTGGCTGATGATGCGGCGATGCAGCTCTTCCTCGATGCGCAGCAGCTTCTGCTGCTCGTCTTCCTTAATCGACGTGACGGCGATGCCGGTCCAGCGCGCCACCACTTCCTCGATGTCCTCGCGCGTCACTACGCCCGTCGAAGAGTCGTCGATCTTCAGCTTCTCGCGCAGCACCCGCAAGTGTTCTTTTTCTTTGCGCTCTTCCTCGGAATAGAACCGCGCCTTCTCGAACTCGTGGTTCGCGATCGCCGTTTCCATCCGGTGCGTGATGAACTTCACGCGCTTCTGCACCTCCGACACCTCGTCGGGCAGCATGGCCTGGCGCAGCTTCACGCGCGCGCCCGCCTCGTCCAGCAGGTCGATCGCCTTGTCCGGCAGGAAACGGTCCGGGATGTACCGGTTCGACAGATACACGGCGTACCGGATCGCATCTTCGGTGTAGCTGACGGCGTGGAACTTTTCATAGCGGTCGCGCACGCCCTGCAGCACGCGAATCGCTTCGTCCTCGCCCGGCGCGGAAACCTTGACGGACTGGAACCGCCGCTCGAGGGAGCGGTCTTTCTCAACCGACTTCCTGTATTCCCCCGGCGTTGTCGCGCCGATGCACTGAATCTCGCCGCGGCTCAGCGCGGGCTTCAGGATGTTCGCGGCATCGAGTGAACCTTCGGCGGATCCCGCTCCGACCAGCGTGTGCAGCTCGTCGATAAAGACGATCGCGTTCTGGCTCTCCATCAATTCTTTCATGATCGTCTTCAGCCGCTCTTCAAACTGGCCGCGGTACTTCGTGCCGGCCACGATGAGCGAGAGGTCGAGCGAAAGAATCCGCTTGTCCGCGAGGAACGGCGGCACGTCGCCGTCGGCGATCCGTTGGGCCAGTCCTTCGACGATGGCTGTCTTGCCCACGCCCGGTTCGCCGATCAGGACGGGATTGTTCTTCGTCCGCCGGCAGAGGATCTGGATGGCGCGCTCGAGTTCGCGGTCCCGGCCCACGAGCGGGTCGAGCTGTCCCTCCATGGCCGCTTGCGTTAGGTCGCGGCTGAATTCAGCGAGCAGCGATGCTTCTTTAGGCCGGTTCACAGGCACCTTCTCTCCCGTGCTGCGCGCGAGTTCCTCGCGCACGGTGGAAAGCCGCAATCCCCGTTCCAGCAGGATTTCGGCACCAAAGGATTTCTCCTCCCGCAAAACTCCCAGGAGCAGGTGTTCCGTTCCCACATGCTTGTGTCCGAGTCGTTCCGCCTCTTCGGCGGCGTAGTTCAGGATGCGCTTGCACTCCTGGCTGAGAGGAACTTCCACTGAGGTGGAAATGCGTTCGCGAACGGTGATCCGCGACTCGATTTCTTTGCGGATCGATTCGATCGATCCGTGCGTGCGCAGAAAACGGTTGGCCAGGGCCTTGTCTTCTCGCAGCAGGCCGAGCAACAGGTGCTCCGTCTCGATGTACGGGCTGCCGTACTGGCTCGCCTCGTAGCGCGCGAAAAAGATCACGCGCCGGGCCTTCTCTGTGTAGCGTTCGAACACGGGTTACCCGCGCCCTCCCGGGGTCCTGGCCCCAGCGCTCGCCGACCGCGCCGCGCTGGCCGCGGAGCCCGCGAGCACTTCTGCGCCCGGCGTCAGCTTTCCGTGCTCCAGGTTCAGAACACGTCCCGCGCGCCGTGCCAATGACAAATTGTGCGTTGCGAGAATCGAGGTCAGGTGATGAGAGTCGTGAAGCCGCTGCATGAGTTCGAAAACGATCTCTGCGCTCCGTTCGTCGAGATCTCCCGTCGGTTCGTCCGCCAGGAGCAGCACCGGTTCGCTCACGAGCGCCCTCGCGATCGCCGCGCGCTGCTGTTCCCCTCCGGAGAGATCTCCCGCACGCTGCTTCGCGCGGCCACCCAACCCGACTTCCGCCAGCCAATCCTCCGCTGCGCGCAGCGCCTCGCCCTGTGCCTTGCCCCGAACCAGCAGGGGCATCGCCACGTTTTCCGCCGCCGTGAAATCCGGCAGCAAATGATGCCGCTGCCAGACGAAACCCACGGCCCGGTTGCGATACTCTGCCAGCTCCGCCTCTCGAAGCGAACGGAGTGAATTCCCGGCGAAGTATACTGCACCACTTGTTGGAGTGTCCAGCGCGGCCAGCAGATGCAAAAGAGTGCTTTTCCCGGCGCCCGATGGTCCCACGATCGCGATCATTTCGCCGCGTTCGATCGAAAGATCGATTCCGTCGAGCGGCGCGATCTCCTGCGAGCCCGAATGGAAGATTTTGCGAAGACTTTCCGCGCGCAAGATTTCACGGGGAGCTGAGAGGACCCCGAAACTGGGGTCATCCACCGCGACACCCGTATTTGCCAGCTTCTGCATTGCCTTGCCAGTTCTCTCACACTTTAGATGCCGAAACGCCCGGAGGATATGTCCTTGTTTTACATACAACTAATCGCCCGGGAGAAGGAATCGAGGCCAATTCATTTCACACTTGTCCACGACTCTTCCCTTCGCCGCCCTGGCTGACTGCCAATTATTGGCACTTTTCACTAAAGCTCTTTCATTCTAACACGCGAGCCGCTGCCGCAACGAATCGAAACGGCTATCGAATGGAGTCGATTAATGAATCGAGATCTGGTTTCTCCCCGCTCTATTCGAAACGCAGAATTTCAACGGGAAGAATGCGCGTCGCGGAGCGAGCGGGAAGAATTGTCGCCGCGACGCTGATGGCGAGCGCCGCAGCCGCGATCCAAATCGCATCGAGACCGTTTGCATGGAACGGGACGTAGGGGATGGCGTACACCTCCGGATTCAAAGGTATTAGCCGCCATCGATCCGCGACCCACGCGAAGCCGTATCCGGCTGCGAGGCCTGCCGCCGTCCCGGCGATGCTGACGGCCAGCCCCTGCAAGACGAAAATCCTGCGGACCTGCCGGCGACGCGCTCCCACGGCCATCAACACCGCGATGTCTCGCGCGCGCTCCGTCACCGTCATGGTCAGCACCACCAGAATGTTCAGGCCGGCGACGAATGTAATCAGCCCGATGAAGAGCGCCGTCACGAGTTTCTCCAGGCTCAACGCGCGGAAGAGCGCGCGGTTCTCATCCATCCACGTCGTCGCTGTAAAGCCCGGCCCGGCCCGGCGGACGAGATCGTCGGCCACGGCGCGCGCGTCATCGAGTTTTGCGATTCGCACTTCGAGCAGGCTCACCACGTCACCCACCCCGGCAAGCCCCTGCGCCGACGCAAGCGTCACGAATCCCCAGTTGGCGTCGTAGTCGTAAAAGCCCGAATCGAAGATTCCCGCCACGCGAAATCGCCGCGACCTTGGCAGCATGCCGAACGGCGTTAGGTTTCCCTGCGGGCTGGTCAGCGTGACGTAATCTCCCGCCGAAATCTTCAGCTCCTCGGCGAGGATGCGGCCCACCATCAGCGCGGGAATTCCGTCCGCATCGGGTGCGAAACTGCCGGACCCGGCCGCGAGATGCCGCAGCGCTCCGCCCGCCTCAAGCTCGAGGTTCGGGTTCCACACCCTTGAGCACCACGCCCCGCGCTCGGCCGCCGCAAGATAGCAAGACGGTGTTGTAGATGGCCGGCTCGATCGAGCGTACGCCGGGAGTTCCCCTGAGGCGTTGCGCCAGTTCCGCGTAATTTTGGATTCCTTCGGGGTTGAGCGGTTTCAGGTTTACGTGCGCGGTCACGCTTAACAGCCGGTCGCGAATCGCCTGGCGGAAGCCGGTGTTCATCGAAAGCGCAACGACGAGCGTCGTCACCCCCGCGGCGACGCCCACCACCGCCAGAGCGGTCACCAGCCGCAGCACCGCCGGCCGGTTCGGCGACCGCAGGTATCGCAGCGCCACCAGCCATTCGAACGTCATTTGGGTCTTTCGCGCGACGCGCCCTTCGACGCGTCACCGGGCGGACTTGGCGTTTCGGCGCCGGTTTCGGAGGACGCCCCATCCGAGCCTTCCGCTGTTTCGGTTCGCAGCAGCGGAAACAGGATCACTTCGCGGATCGCGTGCGAATCCGTCAGCAACATCACCAGGCGGTCGATTCCGATTCCCTCACCGGCCGTCGGCGGCAGGCCGTGGCTGAGGGCCCGGATGTAGTCGGCATCCACTTCTTTCGGCGCGTCCTGCCCGCCCTTTTCGACCTGCGCGCGAAACCGCCGCTCCTGGTCGTCGGGATCGTTCAACTCCGAGAAGCCGTTTGCAATTTCCATGCCTGCGATGAACAGCTCGAAACGCTCGGTCAGCGAAGGATCGTCCTCGCGGCACTTCGCGAGCGGCGAGATCTCGGTCGGAAAGTCGTAGATGAACGTCGGTTGGATGAGATGACGCTCGGCGACGGCCTCAAAAACATCGCCGATTGCTCGTCCCAAAGGCTCCCGTTCCAGATGCCCCAAAATTAGATGGATCATCGCCTTCTCGGTTGCAAGTGCCGCCGTAGGGGTCGGTCCCGTGCGCTCCCATGGTAGGAGTTTGCGAGGCAGTTCATCTGCGATCAGAGCGTCCAGCGCCGTTACCGCCCCTTCGAGTAAATTTCGCAGGGCATTCTTGGAGGCGAGATCGTTCACCTCGGCGGTTCTATCCAGTGGCACAGGCACGTGCCTCAGAATCGCGTCGCGCATGGAGAGGCGTTCGAAACGGCCCAAGTCAATAACGTGTTCGCCATATGCGACCTTAGAATTATTAAAGATCCGGTGAACGATATCGCGGAATAGCTCCTCGGTCAGGTCCATCAGATCGGCCGCGTTGCTGTACGCCTGGTAGAACTCGAGCATCGTGAATTCGGGTTGGTGGATCGCGTCGATTCCTTCGTTGCGGAAATTTCGGTTGATCTCGTACACGCGGTCGAGTCCGCCAACAACGAGCCGCTTCAGGTACAGCTCCGGCGCGATGCGCAGGTAGAGATCCATGTCGAACGTATTGTGGTGCGTCACGAAGGGCCGTGCCGTCGCGCCTCCGAGGATCGGATGCATCATCGGCGTCTCGACTTCCACGTAGCCGCGCTCGTCGAAGAACCGCCGCAGCTCGCGGATGATCTCGGCCCGGCGCAGAAAAATCTCCCGGGCGCGCTCGTTCACGATCAGGTCCAGGTATCGACGGCGATAGCGCTGCTCGACGTCCGCCAGCCCATGCCACTTTTCAGGCAATGGTAATAAGGCTTTGCTCAGCAGCTCGATCCTCTCGACCCACACCGTGAGTTCGTTCGTCTTCGTGCGGAACAGGTGCCCGGAGACGCCGATAATGTCGCCCAGATCGAGCAGCTGGAACAGCTTGAACGCCTGCTCGCCGACCACGTCCAGCTTCACGTACATCTGGAGGCGTGCCCCATCCCCAGCCAGATGCGCGAACGCGGCTTTCCCGTGCGGCCGCAGGGCCACGATCCTTCCCGCCACCCGCACGTCCACGCGCTCAGAGGCAAGCTGCTCCGCCGTCCGCGCCCCGAATTGCTCGGCGATCTGCCTCGGCGTATGCGTCCAGTCGAATTTGTGGGGGTACGCCGCGTGTCCCAGGGACTCAATTTCGCTCAGCTTCTTGCGGCGCTGCTGGAACTGGTCGAGCGGTTCAAATTCCAACGGGACGTTCCTTTCAAGCTGAGGGACCGGGCGGCAGTATAGCGGGCGGCTTCCAAGACCGTCAAGAAAACGCCTTCGCGCGGAACCGGTGGTATAATCGCGTCAGTACTTTGGGGGCGGTTCCGGTGTTTTCTAGGCGCAGTACGCGGCCTTCCTCGGAGGGCCGCAAGGTCACGGACGACTGGTTCACGGCTCTGCCACGGGAGAAAACGCAGGTCTTCGAGGCAGTAGTCCGACGCTGGGAGTGTGGCTACGCGATGATGAGCGTAGCGCTCGACGGCGCGCTTTCGCTCCGCGCCCGCGGTGAACTCGTCTGTGCCCGCCAGCAGGTTTCGGTCGCGGCCGATCTGCTCGGACGGATCACCGGTACCCTGGTTTCCTTCTGCGATACCCTGTCTTCTCGCGGGCGGCACATCAATCGTTTGCCCGCCGTCGAACCGCTCAATACGGAATTCTTCCGCGGCGATACGGGACAGAGCGCTGCCTCCTGGAACGGAATTCTCCACCACCTGCTCTTCGGCGACCGCAAGCGCTTCTTTCACAAGGTCCGGATTCTCTCCGACACTCTCGAGCAGATCGAGCGCGAATTTCGCGAAGCGGCCGGCGACATCTCCAAGGGTCTTTCCATCGACCCCGCCGATTGTTGGAAGAAGCTCGACTATCTTCACTACGACTTCAGCACCTGCCTGCGGGAAACCGAAATCGTGCTGAAGTGCTTCCTGCGCGCCCTGCCCGTGGAGCAGCTCTCGGCCCTGGCCGGCGAGTTGGATGCTCCTACCCCGGCGAGGCGTGTCCGCGTCAAACCGCGCCTCTCTCGCGCCCCTGCTTAGTCGGCAACTGGACGCGGCGTGCGATTCTGACGACAATAGACGATGCTTGTTGGCTGCCCGTGCATCTAATTCGGCGCTTCCCCGCAATCGCCGCAGCAGCCACCCGGAGGCGGCGGAGTGACACGGGAGCAACAACACTAGTACAACTTCTGAAGCGGCCGACGCATCGCATTGAAGGGTGCGTCCCGACGGGTAGCGTGGCCCGAGCGAGACGAACCGAGACTGGGGAGATACCGGAACAGGATGCGATCCGGCTCGCCCAGCAAGGCGATGCGGCGGCATTTGAGCGCATTTACCAGTTGCACAGCCGTCGTGTCTATTCTTTGTGCCTTCGCATGGTGGGGAATACGGCCGAGGCAGAGGATCTGACGCAAGAGGCGTTCCTCCAGCTCTTCCGCAAGATCTCCACATTCCGGGGCGAGTCGGCGTTTTCGACCTGGCTGCATCGTTTGGCGGTCAACGTCGTCCTGATGAAGCTCCGGAAGAAGTCCGGAAAAGAGACCTCGCTCGAACAGGTCACCGAAGGCGACGAAGAGTCCGGAACGCCGCGGCGCGATTTCGGCGGCCCGGATTTGGAGCTGATGGGTTCGATCGATCGCGTGAACCTGCAGCGGGCGGTCGAGCAGTTGCCGCCGGGTTATAAGGCGGTGTTCGTACTGCATGATGTGCAGGGATACGAACACAACGAGATTGCGGGAATCATGGGCTGTTCGATCGGCAACTCGAAATCGCAATTGCACAAAGCGCGCATGCGGCTTCGCGATCTGCTGCATGAGGCCGTGCGCGAGAAGGCCCGCGAGGAGCGCCGGGCGGCGGGAAGCGCTTCGGGTGGCGAGGACTGAAAGCTATGAGTGCGCTTGCATGTAACGAATTCCTGAATCGTCTGGACCAGTGGATGGAGGGCGAGCGTCCCTCTGAAGCACGCGCTCACTTGCGCGATTGCCCGCGCTGCCGCGCCCTCGTCGGCGACCTCGAAACCATCCAGCACACCGCCCAGGCTCTCGCCATCGACGCCGAACCCTCGCCGCAAGTCTGGCAGTCGTTGCGCGCACAGCTCGTCGAGGAAGGCCTGATCCGTGCCGGCGGCCGCGGCTGGGTGCGCGTCGCTGCGGATTGGCTCGGCGAGACATTCGCCTTGGTCCCGCGTCCAGCGCTTGCCGGAGCGTACCTCGTGGCGCTGATTACGATTGGCGTCGCCATCAGCGGACCGGCCGGGCGGCATTCGAACGACGCCCAGTGGATCCAGGGGACGGAGAGTTCCACGCAGCCCCTCAGCGCCCAGCTCGCGACTGCGGAGCGGGACACGGTCTCCTCCCTGCGCGAGACCGATCCCGTCGTGACCGCTTCCCTGCACGATAACCTCGCCATTGTTGACAACTACATCGCTTTATGTGAAAAAAGCGTTCGCGAAGATCCCGAAAACGAAGTCGCGCGCGACTATCTGTACGGCGCCTATCAGCAAAAGGCGGACTTGCTCGCACAGATGAGCGAACGCGGAGACGACGGCCAATGAGGACCCAACCCACTCTGCCGGCGCCGCGCCACTGGAGGACTAGCGGACTCCTGGTGCCCGGCCTCTTGCTCTTCAGCGCCACATCCGCTTCCGCCGACCGCCTCGTGCAGCATTTCAAGGTCGAGGCGCACCCCGTGGTGACCATCCACAATCCCAACGGCATTGTCACCGTCCGCGCGTGGACCAAGTCGGAAGTGATGGTCGTCGCGAACCGCGCAACGGACAACGTCGCGGTGGACGCCGAGCAGTTCGGCAACCGCGTGGATATCCTCACGCGTCCGGTTTCCGAGACGTCCGCGCCCGAGGATCTCCGCACCGACTTCGAAATCAGCGTCCCCGAGGACGCCGAGCTTCAGATCCACGACGACTCCGGCGGGGTCAACGTCTCCAACGTGCTCGGCGACATGAACGTTGAAACGATTGCTGCGGGCGTGGACCTGGAAGATGCCGCGGGCTACCTTACGATCAAGACCGTCGGCGGCTCGTTCCAGTGCGTGCGCTGCGCCGGACGTCTCGAAGTTTCCTCGATCAGCGGCAATTTCCGTTTCATCGACACCCGCAGCTATTACGTCCGCGCGCAAACCTCCACCGGGAATATCCTCTTCAACGGCGAGTTTCTCCCCAACGCCACCTATCGCCTGAAGAACTACAGCGGTGTGATCGAGGTCCGCTTTTCGCCCGGCGATTCGTTCGATTTGAGCGCCACTTCGCTGAAGGGCAAAGTGTACAATGAGGCGAAGCTCAATCGACCCTCGCATCATCATTTCCTGCCGCGATTCGGCAATGCGCTCTTCGGCACGTTGAACTCCGGGCGCGCCAGCGTTCAGTTGAGTTCCTTCGATGGTACAATCAACGTCCTGAAGCGCTGATTGCGCCACCCCGCAACTCAAAACGCTTCGAACCCTATGCCGAACGAAACCCGCCTGCGCAGATTGGTCTGCCTCACCGGATTCATGGGCAGCGGCAAGTCCACCGTCGCGCGCCTGCTCGCGAATCAGCTCGGGTGGCTCCGCACCGACCTCGATAAGTGCATCACCGAAGCGGCGGACCTTTCCATCTCCGAGATTTTCGCGCGCATGGGTGAGCCGGAATTCCGCCGCATCGAGCGCGAACAGCTCGCGCGCATCGTGGCCGAATATGGAGAGACGCAAAAGCCGCGAATCGTTTCGCTCGGCGGAGGAACGATCGCGCAGCCGCAAAACCTCGCGCTGCTGCGCGAAGCCGGCGCGATTCTGATCTGGCTTCACTGCCCGGTCGAAGAACTGTTGCACCGCTGCGCGCAGGTTACCGACCGGCCGCTCTTCCGCGACGAGGCCAGTTTCCGGCGTCTCTACGAGGAGCGGCTCCCCGGCTACGAGCTCGCCGACTACCGCGTCGAAAGCAACGCCGAGCCGCCGCGCGTGGTCGAGCGGATCCTCGCGCTCGGAATCTTTCCCCGGGTGACCGTGTGAACGGCGGGAAAAAACTGCGTCCTCGCGGCGTGCGCCATCGGCGTTTCTTGTCGCCGCGGGCTCGGCGAGCTCGAAGAATTCGTCGCTGTTCGCCCCGGAAAAAGGCAATTTCAAGATTCTCGTGAAGGGCCAGCCGATGGGCAAGGAAGAATTCGAAATCGGCCCGAGCGGCGGCAATTGGATCGCGCACGGCACTTCCGAAATCCAGGGCCCCGAAGGCGTCGACGCACGTCTCCGGAACCCTCGAACTCCACGCCGACGGCACGCCCGTGCGCTACGAATGGTCCACGCAGGGCGCGAAAAAGGCCGCGGCGACGATCGACTTCAGCGGCTCGACCGCCACGATCGAGCTTCGCCTCGAGGGCGCACGCCCGTTCACGCAGCAGTTCACTTTCAACTCGCCGCAGATCGTCGTCCTCGACAACAACCTGTATTACCAGTACGCCGTGCTCGCCCGCCTCTACGACTGGGATAAGAAAGGCGCGCAGACTTTCTCCGTGCTCGTGCCGCAGGAACTGACGCCGGGAACCGTCACCGTCGAATCGCTCGGCAGCCAGGAGGTCGACGGCAAGAAACTCGACGAGTTGAGCGTCAAGACCGAAGACCTCGAAGTCGATCTCTACCTCGAAGGCCAGCGCCTCGTCCGCATCGTCGCCCCCGGCTCCAACGCCGAAATCCTCCGCGAATAGCGATGCGGTAGGCATCGTCTATCTGACAATCCGCGCTCTCTCGTCCCGGATGGGTTTGCGGGACGACGGGGATTGTCATTCCGTCTGTCCTGACGAAGGAACAGAGTGGGCCGATTCTTGGCCGGAGGAGCTCACAAGTTGGGCGGGTGGCGCGTCCTACACGATGTGCGAACAAAAGGTCCAAATCGCAACTTCCGACCGAAAGGTTGAGTCCGCCTTCTTCGAGGCAAATCAACTTGCGAACGTTTCACGAATAGGCGTCAATCCGAACTGCTCTACACAATCATGATCCCGCGCCGAGGTGAGCCAAGAAAGCTTCATTCGCCCGGGTCGGTGATTTTCCATTCAGCGTGACAAAGCCAATCGTCCGCGCGGCACGCCCGTCCGCGAGTGGAACGTAGCGGCATCCCGGGCGTTTCTCCAGAGCCATCGCCGGGACAATCGAAACACCGAGTCCCGCACTGACCATGCTCAGAATGCTGCTGAATTGGCCGCTCTCAAAAACGATCTGCGGAATCAGCCGCGCCCGCTTGCACGCCTCGACCGCCGTTTCGCGGAAGCAATGGCCATCGCGCAGCAGCAGAAATGGCTCGTCCTGAAGCTCTCCGAGCGACACCTCGCGCCGGCTCGCGAGTTCATGCCGCTTCGGCAGCACCGCGAACAGTTTCTCCGTCATCAGTGCAAACGATTCGAATTCCTGGCTGCGCACCGGCACCGGAAGCGCCACAATCGCAACGTCGATCGAGCCTGCGCGAAGCTTGTCGAGCAGCAAGATCGTGATCTCTTCCACCACCGTTATGTACACCAGCGGCCATTTCCGCGAGAACGTCGCTAGAATCGACGGCAGAAAATACGGCGCGATCGTCGGGATCACTCCCACAGAAATCAGGCCCGTGATCGAAGTCTTCTTCTCGACGACGTCATTCCGCGCCGATTCCAGATCGCGCAACACCGCTCGCACGCGCGGAAGAAACGCCTTGCCAAGTTCGGTAAGCCTCACCGAGCGGCCTAAGCGGTCAAAAAGCCGGGCTCCCAATTCATCTTCGAGTTTTGCGATCTGCTGCGAGAGCGCTGGCTGCGACACATGCGTCTTCTGCGCGGCTCGGATGAAGCTTCCGGTGTCGGCAATCGCACAAAAGTACCTGAGCTGGTGGAGTTCCATTAGTCCTGCTTATTCGTCAGATGAGTAACGAATATTGGATGCCGCGAAGCGCCAATTGTACTCTCCAAAACGAAGAGAAACTTCAGGCCCCTCTGAGTTTCGGGGCGAC
>CAWEXR010000023.1:0-204403 GCA_963813045.1 uncultured Acidobacteriota bacterium | reverse complement strand
TGCTCACTCCCAGTGCGCTACGCCCCGACATCCAGTGCTTTCCTGATTCTAAGGCAGTTTTTAGTTTTTCCTCTACTACCATCCATCGTTCAAAGCCCCCCTGCGAGCGCTCGTTTGTCAGCCGCGTGCAAAGCTTTCCGTCACGTTTGGAATCCGATCTGCCGCAGGAGCAACGTGAGAACATTGGTTTGGCGTTCCGCGAACTCCTGAATAACGCGATCGAATGGGGCGGACGCCTCGATCCAAATCAGAAGGTTCGAATCTCATTTATCCGCGCGCCGCGCGCGCTGCTTTATCGCATCGATGATCCTGGACCGGGCTTTCGTCTCGAAGAACTGAAGCATGCCACTATCAATAACCCTGAAGGTGATCCTCTCGCTCACACCCAGGCGCGCGAGGAAAAAGGCCTCCGTCCCGGCGGCCTCGGCCTCATGATAACGAAGGCTATCGTCGACGACTTGGTTTACAACGAAGCGCGTAACGAGGTCGTCCTGATCAAGTATGTTTGAGAAACCACTCCCTTTCGGCAGTGTATTGCTACGGCAACCAGCGCACCTCAATAGTCTCGATCCCCTGCATCGTAAGTTTTTCCTTCACGACGTCAACAGAACGAGGATCATCGTACGGACCGACCAAGACCTTGTAAAAACGATCACCGCTCCGCCGGGACACAAACGCCGGGAAATTGTTCGCTTGCAGGGATCCAACCAGCGCGTCTGCATCGTCCACACGCCTCATGGCTGCGATTTGAAGCACAGTGCCGGGAAGATCGCGAGCGGAAGGTAAGGGAACGAACGGCGATGGCTTGGAGTCCATCGAACTGACACTTGATTCAGCTTCTCCCTGAATAGGGACGGAGGGTGACGTGACACTAACGCCCTCAGTCGGTCGAGACACGCCAACCTTTTCCGAAATAAATGTGTGAATTGTCTGAAAAACACGAGATGCCACATCCGGCCGAAACACATCGACGAGCCCCGAAACAAGCACACAGGTGAGAATTCCAAGTACAACAACGGTCGTCCCGGTTGAAGGTCTCGATATTTGGCGGGATACCGTCTTAAAAACGCCGACGGGCTGCGCCGTCTGTTTCTTGACGTCTGCTACGCGAGACTTCGAGAGAAAGACAGTCTCCTTGTCGAATCGTCCGATTGATGTCCAATCCGTCCCCGGGATTTCGGGATGTGTTCTCGCCATGGCACGATTGTGATCGGCGGTTTTTGGCTCCGTGCTAACGATGCCTCGATTGCTTACGAGGTGCCAAGATGGTTCACCGAGCAACCCTCTTAATATATGGCGCCCCCGATCGGGAAGGTCAGAGAACTCTATTCCGGCAAGCTTCTTCGTTTGGCTGGTCCAGACGATTCGTCCCTTTGCTTCGGCCCAAGTGTAGCTTCGGTTAGGCTGGAAACGCATTCTTACAGATGAGCCGGCCTCTAATTCGTGAACAACCTGAACGCGCAATCCGGCTTCACTGGCGTCGACAATGATGCCGCCATTGTCTTCTCCCAGCTCAACATACGCTTTTATTGGTCGCCGTAAGTAATGACGCTTGTCTGAAGGGTACGGGAGCGACTTTTCCATCATGGGTTCCTAGAAGCGTTGTCAGTTGTTCAGTCCACGCTGGCTACGTTGCTCTCGCGGCCCCGCGGATGTCAACTTTGTCCCTCCGGGAGGTGCTCTAAATGAAACACTTAGAGCAACACCCTACCTCTGCTCCCCGAGCTCGGCGCCCAATGAGCTTTAGTCTTTGTCCCTTGACAATGGGAAACATGAGGAATATAGAGGGCCATACGGACTGCGGCAGCGTCATTCGCCGTAAGATGTCCACAAACAAACCCCAGTTCGATTCCATCGACCGTGCGCCGTCATCGGCGGTTCGTCGCCCGCGGCGCGCTGAGACGCCGGCCAAGCCGCGCAAGCACCCGTCGGACCGAACCCTGGTAGCTCAACCCTTGGCTTACCTGGACGTCCAGGTGGATGGCCGGGAAACCTCCTATTTCGAATGGCTGGGTGCGGGCCTCTGTTCTGCCGACCGGCGCAGTTACGCGCAGAACGGCCGGTCGCAGGTGCTGCGTGAATTACACTACGGTTTCGGTGAGCATTTTTTCTACTTGCGCGTGGACGCATTCCCGGGCTCTTTGTCCGAGCTGCGCGAATTTGAATTTCGGATCACACTTCGTGGCAGTGACGAGCTGTGCCTACTGGTCGCCATCGAAGAGGGTCATTTCGCTGGCTGCCTTCTGGACACGGAGGATCTGTGCATTCTGGGCCCGCATGAGCTCGTGGAAGTGGCGTTCGATAGAATCTTGGAAGTGGCCATCGGCCGAAGGCTGCTTCCGCTGGCCGGGCAGACTTCGCTGGCGGTTGACGTCGCGCTATGGCAAGCAAGCCTCCCGCTTGAGCGCCTGCCGCGCGAGAGTCCACTCCAGGTGAAATTGGGCGTCGACGCATTCGCCTGGCCCGTTCAATAATCGAGCTAGTATTTTCTGTCTCCTTCTCTCTTGATATTCACAGGCCGCTTTCCGCGCAGGGCTTAAGGTTCTGATAGCCAGTTGCATACGAGAGAGACTAACGGATTCCGATTGTATATAATCGCGCCCATCATGCAAAACCAGGAAGCTCTCTACCAGGTGGCCGACCGGGTCGCGACCATTACCCTGAATCGCCCGGACAAACTCAACGCCTGGACCGCGGTCATGGAACAGGAGGTGCGTTCGGCAATCGAAGAAGCCGAACGCGACGATGACGTGCGCGTGATCGTGCTGACGGGCGCCGGCCGCGGATTTTGCGCAGGCGCCGACATGTCGCTGCTCAGCGGCGTGGCGACGCGCGGCGTTGATGAGGACGACCAAGGAGCGGGCACTGCAGGCGGGCGCCCGGCGTGAAGGCGTGCGGCCTGACTTTCAGAAGAAGTATTCTTACTTTCCCGCCGTCGGCAAGCCTGTGATTGCCGCGATCAACGGTCCGATCGTCGGGCTCGGTCTGGTCATCGCGCTGTACTGCGATCTGCGATGGGCTTCGGATGCCGCTCGCTTCAGCACCACTTTCGCGCGGCGCGGGCTGATTGCCGAGTACGGAATGGCGTGGATGCTGCCGCTGCTGGTTGGACATGCCAACGCGTTGGATCTGCTATTTTCCGCGCGAACGATCGATGCGGCCGAGGCGCTTCGCATGGGGCTGGTGAACCAGGTGTTTCCGCAGGAGGTCTTCTTGGATAGGGTGCGGGAAAATGCGCGCGATCTGGCGTCGAACGTGAGCCCGCGCTCGCTGCGAGTGATGAAGCGGCAGGTGTACGACGCGATGTTCCAGACCCTCGCGGAGGCGTTTGAAGTTTCCGAGCGCGAAATGCTCGCGAGCTTGCAGAGCACGGATTTCAAGGAAGGCGTCGCGCACTTTCTCGAGAAGCGCGCCCCCGCTTTTACCGGCAGATAAGAGACCCAAGTGAAATTCGAATTCAGCGACAAAGTGAAGGATCTGCAGCGCCGCCTGCAGGCCTTCATGGACGAGCACATTTATCCAAACGAGCAGCGCTACCATGATGAGATTGAACGCAACAGGTGGCTGCCCACAAAGGTCATCGAAGAGCTCAAACCGAAAGCTCGCGCCGCAGGACTCTGGAACTTGTTTCTGCCGGACAGCGAGCACGGCGCAGGGCTGACAAATCTCGAGTATGCCCCGCTCTGCGAGATCATGGGCCGGAGCGCCATGGCGCCCGAGGTCTTCAACTGCTCGGCGCCGGACACCGGCAACATGGAGGTACTCGCGCGCTATGGCACGCCGGAGCAAAGGGAGCAATGGCTTAAACCGCTTCTCGCGGGTGAAATCCGCTCGTGTTTCGCGATGACTGAGCCCGGAGTCGCGTCATCGGATGCGACGAATATCGAGGCGAGTATCGTTCGGGACGGCGGCGAGTACGTCATCAATGGCCGGAAGTGGTGGACATCCGGCGCGGGCGACCCGCGCTGCAAGATTGCTATTTTCATGGGCAAGACGGATCCCTCGGCGCCGGTTCACAAGCAGCAGTCGATGATTCTGGTGCCGATGGACGCGCGCGGAGTGAAGATCGAGCGGTTGCTTCAAGTCTTCGGCTATGACCACGCGCCGCACGGTCACGGCGAGGTCACGTTTGACAACGTCCGTGTGCCGGTCTCAAACATCCTGCTTGGCGAAGGGCGGGGATTTGAGATTGCGCAGGGGCGCCTAGGGCCGGGGCGAATCCATCACTGTATGCGGTGCATCGGCGTGGCCGAGCGCGCTCTCGAAACGATGTGCAAACGGGTGCAATCGCGCGTGGCCTTCGGTAAACCGCTCGGCGAACAAGGAACGATTCGCGCGGATATCGCCATCTCGCGGATGGAGATCGAGCAAGCTCGCCTGCTCACGCTCAAGGCTGCCTACATGATGGACACGGTCGGAAACAAAGAGGCGCGCGCCGAAATCGCGATGATCAAGGTGGTCGCGCCCAATGTGGCCCTGCGAGTTCTGGATCGATCCATACAAGCGCACGGCGGCGCTGGCGTCTCGCAAGATACATTTCTCGCCGCAGCCTGGGCGGGTGTACGGGCGCTCCGACTGGCTGACGGGCCCGACGAAGTCCACATAGAATCGATCGCCAAGAATGAGCTCAAGAAGTGGGCCAAACCCCCGGCGCGTTCCGCGCCGCAGTGATCGCCAAGTCCCCTCGTTCCGCCTGGGCTTTTCAAGAAGGAGATTTTATGCCTCCACTCATGGTCGAGACACCGGGTTCCCTGAACGATTTCGTTGGCCGCGAGATCGCCGTGACGGATTGGCTTACGGTGACGCAGGAACGCATTCGGCAGTTTGCCGAAGCCACCGAAGACCGGCAATGGATTCATCTGGACCGCGAACGTGCGCAAAGAGAATCGCCCTACGGCACGACGATCGCGCACGGCTTCCTGACGCTATCGCTCGTGAGCCACTTCATGAGCCAGGCGATCCAGATTCGAAGCGGCGTCCGGATGGGCATCAACTACGGTCTGAATCGAGTCCGCTTTCCGTCCGCTGTACGCGTCGATTCGCTGATTCGCGCCCGCGTGAGTCTCCATTCCGTGAAGGAACTTCCGGACGCGATCGAGGCCGTTTTCGGGATATCGGTAGAGGGTCAGAACAGCGAGAAACCTCATTGCGTGGCGGAATGGATTGTCCGCTACTACCAATGAGAGAAGGCACGCTCCCGGGAACCGGGCAGCGCGGCATTCGTAATGCAAAAGTTGGTCAAATTGCGGCGCTTTCGGCCGAGTGCAGTGAAGCACGCAACAGGACCTTGACCACGTCCGGCATCGCGGCGAAGCGCGAGTCCTTTGTCAGGCCCTGGTGATAGCGGCAAAAGATCTGCTGGACAATTACCGCGATCTTGAATCGGGCAAACGCGAGATAGAAAGCCATGTTGGAGACGTCGCGCCCGGTGGCCCGCGCGTAGCGCTCGACGAGTTGCGCTCGCGTCAGGCTTCCCGCATGGGTCGAAGGACCCCAGCGAATTTTCTGCAATTCGTCCGGATCGTGCGGATCGACCCAGTAGGCCAGAGTCGTGCCCAGATCGGTGAGCGGATCGCCGATCGTGCTCATCTCCCAGTCCAGCACGCCAACAATCCTGGTGATATCTTCCGGATCCAGCACCACGTTGTCGTACTTGTAGTCATTGTGGATCAACGCGGCATCGCTCGTTGCAGGCATGTGATCCTTCAGCCACGAAGCGATCCGCTCGACTTCCGGCAGATCATGCGTCTGCGAGCCGTAGTAGCGCTCAATCCAGCCGCTCACCTGCCGCGCGAGATACCCGTCGGGCTTGCCGAGAGCGCCCAAGCCGATCGCTGTGTAGTCCAGCCCATGGAGCCGGGAAAGGTTGTCAACGAACGATTCGCTGACGCGCCGCGCCGCCTCGGCTGTGAACGGCAGACCTGCGGGTGGATCCCGGCGGATGATGATCCCTCGAATGCGTTCCATCAGATAAAAGGGCGAGCCCAATATCGACTCGTCATCGCAATACAGCAGAACCTCCGGCGCCATGGGGTACGCGGAATGCAATTTTGACAGCACGCGGTACTCGCGGCCCATGTCATGCGCCGTCTTGACCTTGCTGCCGTAAGGTGGTCGCCGCAGTACCATCTCTCGCTCGCCGAGGCGCAGCAGGTAGGTCAGGTTGGAATGGCCGCTGGGGAATTGCTCGACAACCAGGGATTCCGCGCTCGAAGGGAGGGAACGTCGCAAGAAAGGCTCGAGTTTGGCCAAGTCCAGTTCTTCGCCGCGCCTGATGGCGCCGGGATGATCTCGAAAGTCAGCCATGTCCTCTTCCCGTTCTGATGCCCTACCGATAGGTCAGCAACGAGGGGTCATCCAAGTGCGGAAACGCGTTGAACGCGCTCAGTGTGAAGCGCTCGCCAGAGCACAGGAACTCGCTGTAAGAACAGTTCAGGGACATCCAGGTGACACGCAGCGTGTCTCGCGGTGAAAGGTTGAGAGCGCGTTGCATGGCCACGCCGATCGGCCCGCCCGAGCTGAAGATGACCACCCGCTCGCCTCGCACTCTGCTGGACGTGAGTTTCGACAGCCCACGATTCACGCGGGCGCAGAATTCGGGCCAGGATTCTACATCTCGCAGGGGGATTTCTCCGTCGACCCATTTGGTAACGACGGCTTCGAACATCGGCTGAAAAGCCTTGCGTTTCTCTCCGGGCGTGACTGCGCTCTGAAACGCGCGGTACAAGTCGCGAATCCTCGCATCTGTCTCGAGGAGTTCCGGAACACTCTTCCTCAGTACATCCTCGCCCTGATATTCGTCGAATTCCTGCATGACAGCCCGCTCAGGAAACGCAGCCCCCAGTTGTCGGAAAGCGCCGGCCACGATCTCCGCCGTATCGATTTGCCGGACGCGCGGCCCTGAGTAAACGCGGTCAAACGCAATGTTTCGCGATGCCCAGTACTCGCCGAGCAGGCGAGCCTGAGTCTCGCCGGTGGGAGAGAGCTTATCGTAGTCCGGCTCCAGGAAAGAAGCTTGCGCGTGACGTACCAGGAAAATGCGGCTCACGTCGCTCGTTCGAACAGTGCGGCAGCGCCCTGGCCGCCACCGACGCACATCGTCACGACGCCGTAGCGCGCTTTGCGGCGGGCCATTTCATTGGCGATTGTCCCGACCATCCGCGAGCCAGTCATCCCGTACGGGTGACCTATCGAAATCGATCCACCGTTCACGTTTAGCTTGTCGGGATCGATGCCCAGGCGGTCGCGGCAATAGATAACCTGGACGGCGAATGCCTCGTTCAGTTCCCACAGGTCAATCTCGCCCATCCGCACACCGGTACGCTTCAGCAGCTTCGGAACAGCGAACACCGGACCGATGCCCATCTCGTCCGGATCGCAGCCGGCAACCTGGAAGCCGCGGAAAACCAGGGCGTAAGGGATCCCCAATTGGTCGGCACGCTGCGCGGGACATCAGAAGCGTGGCCGACGCCCCATCGGAGAGCTGCGAGGAGTTGCCGGCGGTCACGGTACCCTGGCCGCTGTCCGGATCAAAATGCGGTTTCAACGCAAGTAACCCCTCGAGTGTGGTGTCCGGCCGGTTGCACTCGTCGCGTTCCACGCACACGTCTTCCTTCCCTGCCACTTCGCCCGTCTTTTTATCCAGGATGGCCCGCGTCACGCGCATCGGCGCGATTTCGCCTTCAAAGAAACCCTCGCGCTGCGCGCGGGCAGTGCGCTGCTGGCTCAGGAGAGCGTATTCATCCTGCGCGCGGCGGCCAACCTTGTATCGCTTGGCCACCACCTCCGCCGTGACGCCCATGACCATGTACAGCCCGGGCAACCGTTCGAGGAGCTCCGGATTGGGGTTGTAGTCGCGCGGCGTGAGGCTGATGCTCTCCACGCCGCCGCCGATGGCCGCATCCACACCTTCGTTGATAACTTGATGCGCGGCCAAAGCGATCGCCTGCAAGCCGGACGAACAGAACCGATTGACCGTCGTGCCAGCCACGGATGTCGGCAGGCCGGCCAGCATCGCGGAGACCCGGGCGATGTTCTGTCCCTGCGGACCGTGAGGCTGCGCGCACCCCAGGACCACGTCTTCGATTTCGCCGGGATCCAGTTTGTCGGCCTTGCGCAGGACGTCCTTGATGCAGTGCGCGGCAAGTTCGTCAGGGCGCGTCAAGTTGAAAGACCCGCGATAAGATTTCGCCAGGGCCGTCCGTGAACTGGCGACTACGACCGCTTCTCTCATGCCTTCTCCGAGTGAACAAATCAACCGTTGAGAACGCTATGCGTTTGAATTTCGGGGGTGCTATGCGTTAGTGCCGCGCTCTGCCTTAAAATCCGCGAAGTTCCTTCCTTGAGCGGCCAGCTCTTTTAACAGCGGAGCCGGTTCCCAGATCTCGCCGTGTTGCCGATGAAAATCGCAAACCCGGCTGTAGACCCTATCGAGCCCAATGGTGTCGGCATACCACATCGGGCCGCCGCGGTACGCCGGAAAGCCATATCCATTGATGTAGATGATGTCGATGTCGACCGCGCGAAGTGCATAGCCTTCTTCGAGGATGCGTGCGCCTTCGTTGACAAGGGCGTAGATGCAGCGATCGACAATTTCCTCCGCGGGAATCTCACGCTGCGGGATTCCGGTCGGCGGCGGCCCATTTGTGCACCAGTTCGGCGACCTCGGGATCGGGACGTGGCGTTCCGGTTTTCGTCGTACTTGTACCAGCCGGCGCCGGTTTTCTGCCCATAGCGCCCAAGCTCGCACAGGCGATCGCCCGGCCATCGCTCGACGAATGCCCGGTTTCTCCAAATGGCGATACTCCTGCCGGACGCGCCAGCCGACATCGAGCCCCGCAAGGTCTCCCACGGCCAAAGGCCCCATGGCCATTCCGAATTCATAGAGGGCTTTGTCCACTGCCTCAACGCTTGCGCCTTCCTCGACGAGGAAGACGGATTCGCGCACGTAGGGATGAAACATGCGGTTGCCGACAAAGCCGCGGCAATTCCCCACGAGCACTCCGATCTTCCCGAGTTTTTTCGAGAGTTGCATGCACGTGGCCAGCACTTCTTTGCCGGTCTTCTTCCCGCGGACGATTTCGAGCAGGCGCATCACATTCGCGGGGCTGAAAAAATGGGTGCCGATAACAAATTCAGGCCGGGATGTAGCGGACGCGATTTCGTCGATGTTGAGGGTCGACGTATTGCTGGCCAGGATGGCACCGGGCTTGCACACGCGATCGAGCTCGGCGAAGACTTGCTTCTTGAGCGTCATGCCCTCGAAAACAGCCTCGACGACCATATCGACTTTCTCGAAGCCGTCGTAGGTGAGCGTCGGGCGAATCAACCCCAGCCGTTCCTCAACGTATTCCGGTGTGAACCGCCCGCGCTTCGCGGAGGCCGCGTAGTTCTTCTGAATGTTGGCCAGCCCGCGGTCGAGCGCCGCTTGATCCGCCTCTCTGAGCAGCACGGGAATGCCGGCGTTGGCGAACACCATCGCGATGCCGCCGCCCATCGTGCCGGCGCCGACCACGGCTACGCTGTTCACCGGGATGATCGGTGTTTCCTTCGGTACATCCGGGATCTTCGCGACTTCGCGCTCGCCAAAGAAGACGTGAATGAGAGCCTTGGATTGATCCGAATACAGACATTCGGAAAACAGCTTCTGCTCTACCTGGCAGCCTTCCTCGAAAGACAGCCTCGTGGCGGCTTCGACTGCATCCACGGCCGCGAGCGGCGCCATCATCCCGCGCTGTCTTTTTCGCGCCGCTTCGCGTGCGGCCGCGAAGATCGGAGCGTTCTGCTCGGGTGTTCCAAGCTTTTCTTTGCGCTCGCGAGTTCTCAGCGGGGGCTTTCCGGCAATCTCGCGTGCAAAATGAACGGCGCCGGCCAGCAGGTCGCCCTCGATGATTCGGTCGATGATGCCAAATCTCAGTGCCTCTTCCGCCTTGACCGAATTGCCGCCGGCACACATTTCGACGGCCTTGACCACGCCTGCAAGCCGAGGTAGACGCTGCGTCCCCCCCGCTCCAGGAATGATGCCAAGTTTTACTTCGGGCTGGCCCACCTGCGCGCCGGGTGCGGCCACGCGGTAATGACCGGCCATCGCCAGCTCCAGGCCGCCGCCGAACGCCGTGCCGTGAATCGCCATCACCACAGGCTTCTTGCAGTCTTCGATTTGGAGCAGCAGCGGCAGCAGTCCTGCGCCCCGCTTGCTCGTACCGGAGGTGATCTTTCCGAATTCCTTGATATCCGCGCCGGCGACGAACGTGCGCCCGCCTCCGATCACTACCGCCGCCCGAATGGCGTCATCTTTACCGATCTGGTCGATCGCTTCGGAAATGCCCTCCGGGACGCCGGGGCTCAGAGCGTTCACCGGCGGGTTGTTGATCGTGATGATTGCGATGCCGTCGTCTTTCGTGAGTTGAACAAGATCGCTCATGGGATATGGGCTGGCTCTCGTTGAATGGCTATGCGCGTTGGACCGAAGCGGCGCCGGCATCAATCACCAGTCGGGCAATGCGCTCGCGGTGAAAGGTCGAATCGCCGAAAGCCGTCTCGGAAGCCTTCGCGCGCCGGTAATAGAGATGGAGATCGTTCTCCCACGTGAAACCCATGCCGCCGTGGACCTGGATGCCGCGATTGCCGACCGTGCGGGCGGCGTCGCTTGCGTACATTTTTGCGATCGACACGGCAACGGCCGCGTCCGGCGCGTTCTCTTCCAGTGCCCACGCCGCGTAATACACTGCCGACCGCGCACTTTCCGTCTCGAGGTACATGTCCGCGCACTGATGTTGAACCGCCTGGAACATCCCGATCGGCTTGCCGAACTGCTTCCGCGTCTTTGCATATTCAACCGTCACGTCGAGCGTGCGCTGCATTCCGCCCACCATCTCTGCGGCCAAAGCCGCAGCGGCAACATCGAGCGCTCGCGCCAGACCTGTCGTACTGCCAAGCTTTTCTGCGGGTGTGCCGCTAAAGCGCACCGAATACAACTTGCGGGTCAGATCCATCGCCTCCATCCGCTGGATATTGATACCCGGCGCCTTTGCATCTATGGCGAAAACACCGTCACGAGCCACGACGATGATGCAGTCCGCCACCATGGCGTCGGGCACGAAGAGTTTCTCTCCCGTTAGCTTGCCGTTCGCGGATGCGATTTGCACATCCGCAAAGTTCCAGCTCGCCCCGGCTTCGAGGATCGCGACAGTCGAGCGCGCCTCCCCCGCACAGATTGGACTGAGATACTTCTCCTTCCGATCGGGGTTTGCCACCGCGTCGATCAAAGTGCCGGCCAGCGCGACGGTGGAGAAGAGCGGCCCGGGCACGAGCGCTCGACCGGCCTCCTCCATCAGGAGAACGAGCTCGACTATCCCCAGGCCGACGCCGCCATACTCCTCCGGGAAGATAATGCCCGTGTAACCTTGTTCCGCCATCTTGGCCCACAACGCTGCATCGTACGCGGTATCGGTTTCCATCATACGGCGCACTTCGGCCATCGGGCACTCGCCCGCGAAGAACTTACGCGCATTGTCCTTGAGAAGCTGCTGGCTCTCGTTCAGTCCGAATTCCATCGTCTCCCCTTAGTAACTTCTCGGCAGTCCGAGAACGAAATGGCCGATGATGTTGCGCTGTACTTCCGATGTGCCTGCTTCGATCGTGTTCCCGCGGGTTCGCAAATAACCGTACGACCAGATGCCATTGTCGATCGCGCGACTGTCCCCGCCGGCGAGCTGGCCGTACGGGCCCAGCAACTCTTGCGCGATCTGCTGGACGCGCTGATTGAGTTCGCTCCAGAAAATCTTCAAGATCGACCCCTCCGGCCCGGGCACGCCCGTAGCAGTGATCCGGCTGAAGGCGCGCAATTGATTCAAGCGCATGATTTCGACCTCGGCGTAACACTGCGCAAGCTTCTGGCGCATCAGCGGGTCGCTGGCGGCCGCGTGCCCGTTCCTTTGAAAGGTGCGGGAGATTCCGATCAGCCTGTCGATGTTTCGTTTGAATAGGAGATGGAGACGCGCGCCATACGACCCCCGTTCGTACATCAGCGTGCTGACGGCCACATTCCAGCCATCGTTGACCTTGCCGAGGACGTTTTCGGACGGCACGCGCACATCGCGGAAAAAGAGCTCGCTGAATTCACTCTCTCCCGTCATTTGCCGCAGTGGACGGACCTCGACGCCCGGCGACTTCATATCGACCAATAGAACCGTCAATCCTTTGTGCTTGGGGACGTTCGCATCCGTGCGAACAACCAGCTCGCACCAATCCCCGACCGTGCCGAAGCTGGTCCACACCTTCTGACCGTTGACGATGTAGTGGTTTCCGTCCAGGCGGGCCTCGGTTTGCAGCCCCGCAAGGTCGGAGCCGGCGTTCGGTTCGGAGAAACCCTGACACCAGATTTCTTCAGCACTGAGAATCTTGGGGACGAAACGTTTCTTCTGCGCCTCCGTGCCGTACGCGATGATCGTAGGGCCGATCAGTCCCAGACCCAGGGCGTTGGCCATCGGCGGTGCCTGGGCGCGGGCCATTTCCTCCCAAAAGATGGCTTGTTGCATCAGCGTCGCGCCGCGGCCTCCGTACTCCTTTGGCCACGAAACGGCGGCCCAGCGTCCTTGATCGAGCTTCCGTTGCCAGGCTCTCAAATAGGCAAAAGCTTCCTCGAGCGGTTTCTCCCGCCACTCGGCCCAATCCTTGGGAACGTTTGCCTCCAGCCACGCGCGTAATTCGTCGCGGAACAGCCTTTCTTCAGCGCTCAGATTCAAATCCATTCAGCAACTCCTTCTGTTGTGGCCGCCGCAGCTTCTCGTTTGTTTCTGCCCATTCGGCAGTTCCCCACTTGCTATACAGGCGAGCTCTTTCGCCTCGGCGCGACGGCTTCCGGCCGGATCGTTTCTTGTCCTTGCCAGTATTTCTTGCGCAGCTCTCTCTTGAGGATCTTTCCCGTGCCGGTCTTGGGTAAACTGTCGAGGAATTCAATCGATCGCGGACATTTGTAGTGAGCCAGGCCTGAGCGGCAGAATTCCACTAATTCCGTTTCGTTGGCTTGTGCTCCGGGCTTCAAAACCACGAGGGCTTTCGGCACCTCTCCCCATGTTTCATCAGGCACCGGGATGACCGCGACCTCGAGGACGCCGGGGTGTGCGAGGAGCTTCTTTTCGACCTCAAGCGACGAAATGTTTTCTCCTCCGCTGACGATCGTATCCTTCATACGGTCAACGATGAGCACGTACCCTTCTTGATTCCACGTTGCCATGTCTCCGGTATGAAACCACCCGCCTCGCATGGCATCCGCCGTTGCCGCAGGCTGCTTCCAGTAGCCCTCCATTACGCCGTCGCCGCGAGCGATGATTTCGCCCACGGCTTTTCCGTCTCGCGCCACGTCGTTGTCATCGGCATCTACGACGCGGATTTCCGAACCGGGGATGGCGTATCCAGTCATCGCCTGACCCACAAAGCGTTGTTTCCCCTCCCAGCCAAGCCCCGCCTTCATTTTGGCGGTGGACAACGTGGGAGCGGTTTCCGTCAGTCCGTACCCCGAGAAGCACGCGCACCCAAACTTTTCCTCGACCTCTTGTACTAACGACGGTGAAGACGCCGCGCCGCCGAGATTGAGCCACTTCAAGCTGGTCAAGTCGTACTTCCGGAACTCCGGGCAGTTCACCAACGCGATGGCCATCGCGGGCACGGCACTGAGACTTTGCACACGCTCCTGCTCGATCAGGCGGAAAATCTCCGCCGGCTCAAAACGCGGAATCATCACATGCTTGGCGCCCTTTAACGTGATCGTATGTGCAGCGCCCCACCCGTTGGCGTGGAATAAAGGAATCGTGTGGAGATGGACAGTATCGGATGACACCTCGTGGACCAAAGAAGTGTTTACGGCGTGGAGATAGATGTTTCGGTGCGTCAGCATCACGCCCTTGGGATTGGCGCTGGTTCCGCTGGTATAGAAAAGTTCGGCGACGGCGTTTTCGTCGAATTCCGTTATGTCGGCGCGATAAGGCGTGGCAGCGGCCAGTAAATCTTCATAATTCTGCGGCCCGAGCCAGTCTGCCTGCGGCTCGCCGGTGAGCAAAAAGAAGGATGGCGCGGTGGAAAGCTTCTGACGGAAGGAATCCACCAGGCTGGAGAACTCTTTTTCCAGAAACAGGGTCGTCGCCTCCGCGTCATTCAGGATGTAGGCCAGCTCATCGGCCCCGAGCCGGATATTCAGAGGAAGCAGAACGGCGCCGGCCTCCAAAACGCCGAAATATGCCTCGAGCAGCCTGTGGCAATTCATGCTCAGGAAAGCGACGCGGTCACCCGGCTTGACCCCGACTGCGCGCAGAGCACCCGCCAGACGGGCTACACGGTCTGCAAATTGTGAATACGTAAACCGCTCGCGTCCGCACACGACGGCTGTCTTGCCGGGGTACTGTTGCTCGGCGTAGCGCAAGAATCGCACGGGTGTGAGTGGAATGTTCATGGCATCCGTCGCCTGTTCTAGGCTGTCTGTCCCCCATCCACTACCAGCACATCTCCGGTGACAAAAGCGGAAGCATCGGAAGCCAGGAAAACCGCGGCTCCCTTCAAGTCATAGTCACTGCCGAAGCGGCCCAGCGGAATTCCCTTGAGAAGGTTGCCCTTGTTTCGTTCGATCACGACTTCAGACATGCGAGTTGGGAACCACCCCGGCGCGATGGCATTCACGCGTATGTTATGCATGGCCCACTTGCGGGCCAGATCCTTTGTGAAGGCGATGACTCCGCCCTTGCTGGCGTGATATCCGATCGCTTGAAATTCCGGCGGAGCGCCCCTGAGCCCGGCCGTCGATGCGATATTGATGATCGCTCCCTGCTTCTGCGCGGTCATGAATTTTCCGGCCGCTTGACAGCAGAGAAACGTTCCGGTCAGGTTCGTCTCCATCACCTTGTTCCAATGCTCGAGACGCATCTCTTCAATCGGCGCCCCCCAGGATGTGCCGGCGTTGTTTATCAGGATGTCGATTCGCCCAAATTGCGAGATCGTCGCATCCACAAGCTCTTGAACGCTCGACGGATTCTTCACATCACAGCCAAGCGCAAGAGTTCTTACCCCGAGTGCCTGCAATTCCTCGGCAGCCTGCTCGCAGGGCTCCTTCTTGCGGGCGCAAAGCACGAGATTGGCGCCCATTTCCGCAAGACCTTCCGCCATTTGCCGTCCGAGCCCGATCGAACCCCCGGTGACCACGGCAACGCGCCCTGTGAGATCAAACAGCTGTCTTGCGTTCATGGCCTGCTTTCTTCATTGCAGTTCCTGCGGACCATCCAAGGTAGATCCTCTTGGGAGCATCGACAAGAAGAAGTGAACGCATGCACGGGACCACAGGTTGGGGGTCCGATGGTCCCCTGCATGTTGAAGCAATCCTACTGGTTTCGCGTTGCACTATTGCGTGCGTACATATCATATGTTAGCGACTAACGTCAATCCTTTGAAGGACGTTTCCGAGATGCCGGGCGTTGCGTCCCGACACGCCAACACAACCAAGAACGCCCCCTGCCAGATGCGTCCACAAAAAATCTCACTCAGTAGGTGCTCTGCTGCTCGAAAATTCGTCGCGGATTTTCCATAAGCATCATCCGCAGGTGTTGTTCGGTAACGCCCTTCCGCGTCAGCGCGGGTATCACGTCATTGTGTATGTGCAGGTAATGCCACCGGGGAAGGATCGCCGGCAACGAACGCTCCGGCAGCCAGTGGTTAAAGCACGCGGCGTCGTGTGATAGCACCATTCTGCTGGCATGCCCGCGCTCGCACATCGCCGCAACGGTATTGACCCGATCCTCGAACGAAAGGATGGTATCGATCCCAAACCTGTCCATTCCGATATACGACCCGTTGCGAACCAATTCTTCGAGATAACCCAGGTCGGTCGTGTCTCCTGAATGCCCGATCACCACCCGCGACAGGTCAACGCCCTCCTCGCGGAAGATTCGCTGCTGATCGAGTCCCCTCCGAAGTGTTGCGTGAGTGTGCGTTGAGATGGGCACACCGGTACGGCGATGCACTCGGGCAATCACACGGAGGATGCGTTCGACATCCGGCGTAACCCCGGGTTCGTCCGTGCAACACTTGAGGATTCCCGCCCTGACCTTCGTATCCGCGATTCCTTCCATGATGTCGCGGAGCAACATCTCCTCGATCGGATCGGGCCCTTCCGGGGGAGTAGGCCCGCGGAAGTGAAAATACAGCGGCAAGTCCCGGTAGGTGTAGATGCCGCTTGCGACGATGATATGAAGTCGCGTTCGTTCGGCAATGCGCAGGATTCGAGGAATGTATCGACCCAACCCAATGACGGTAAGATCGACAATCGTATCGACTCCTCTTGACTTGAGCTCGTTCAATCGCGCGACGGCATCGGCAACGCGTTTTCCCTCGCTACCCCACTCCTCCGGGTAGTTGTGCTGCATTTCCTGGTCCAGTACAAACACGTGCTCGTGCATTAACGTTGTGCCCAGCTGCGATGAATCCACCAAGCCTCGCGCTGTCTGAACCTGCGCCATTGGCGATGCTCCCGATTCTTTCCATACGCAGAGTCTTTGCTCTAGATGTGAAGAAATCGGATTGCCAAGCCGGCGAGCGCCCCGCCGATCAGCGTGCCAATCACTGAAATTGGCGCATACGCCCAGTCTGAGCCGCCCTTGCCGGCGATGGGAAGAATCGCGTGTGCGATCCGGGAACCTAAATCACGCGCCGGGATTCATGCTGCTGCCCGTTGTTCCGGCCAACGAGAGGATGAGTCCCCAGACCAATGCGCCAATTAAGAACGGTGCCAAACCGGCTGCCATTCCCCCTGCCAAATTGGCGCGCGAAAAGATGCAGCCCACGATAAACACAAGCAGGAATGTGGGGATAATTTCGCTGACCAGGTTGGTTATTCTGTGGGGAAAAGCCGGGTGGCTGCAGAAGACACCCAGTTTGCGCATCGGATCCGGCGTTTCGGCCCAGTGCGGCAAGAAATGAACCCATACGAGAACCGAGCCGGCAAATGCTCCCAGCATTTCCGCCGCAATGTACGGTCCGAGTTTGGCGAAATTGCCGGTTTCTAGAGCGATACCCAGGGCCACGGCCGGATTGATGTATGCATCCTTGCTTCCGCAGGCGATAGCCGTGAAGATCCCCGCCATGGCTGCGAACGCCCAGCCGGCGGAGACAGCCATCCATCCCCCGCCTTCCCCTTTCGAGCGTCCGAGCGATATGTCCGCGATCGCTCCATTGCCCAGCAGAACCAGAACAAGTGTGCCCATGAACTCACCCACTACGGGCGATGACATTCGTTTCCCTCTCGGTTGCGGTCCCTCAGAAACTCATACGCACGCCAAGCTGAAACTCTCTTTTCGGGAAATCAGATGTGAAAGCGAGCGGCGTGCTGGACGTAGCGGTTCCCCCGCCCGGAACAGGTGTGCCGGGTCGAATCCCGTGCACGTTAAACGTCGTAAATCCGGGCTGAAAACCGAACAGCGGGCTGACTTCGTTGTTCACGCTGGCAAAGTTTGTCCGGTTTGCGATGTTGAATCCCTCCGCCGTGAGTTGCAGATTCACTCTCTCGCCCAGTTTGTGCTGCCAGGTCAGGCGCATGTCGAAGTCGATAAGACTCGGGCCAAGACCTGAGTCGCGGGGTGCTCCGATGGGGCGTTCATTGGTCGTGTGGTTGTCGCCATTCACCTCTCCGCCAGCCAGCAGATTGAAAGGATGTCCGCTGTTGTATGTGAAAATCGGAGCGAGCTGGAAGCCCGACAGGATGCTTTCCTTCCACGGGCTGTCGAACACCCCTGCGATCACCACCTTGTTCCGCTGATCGAATTCAGAGAGACCCCGATCCAGGCCCAGGTTCGTAGGATCTTGCGGTCCGTAGTCGGTGTTGAAATCGGTAGATGTGTCAAACGCCTTGCTGTACGTGTAATTCCCGAACACCATGAAGTGATTGCTGAACCGCTTTTTGACTTCCAGGATGCCGCCCTCGTAGAGAGAGGACGCTGCTGATGTGTACTGGTTATTCTGGACAATCAGCGGATTCACAAAGCAGGCGAAAGGATTCGCGCATGGGGAGAGACCGCCCGGGAACTCAGTACCGCCGAGCGGATCGGCGGGGCACGAAGTGGGGTTGCCTGGGATACACCCATTCCAGTTGTTATACGAAACCACCTTCCCATTGGCGAGGGTGACCGTGCTGGGCGCCGGCGGTTTCAGCAGATTCGTGTCGATCGCCACGGGGATCCGGAGCGTGTGGGAGTAGATCCCGCTCAACGAGATGGAGAACCCAGGCGCGATCTCGCGCTCGATTCCGATCGACGCCTGCTGCGAATAGGGAGGCTTGTAATTCTGTGGATTACTGAAGAGGACTTGCAACGGCGAAAGTTGCCCGCTGTTCCCGACAAAGATGTTGAATGGCGCCAGTGCAGCCGGCGTGATGCAAGCGGCATTCCCGGGAGCCGCGGTCGTGCACTGGATCAAACCCTGACCAAACAGGGTTTGGAAAACCGCCGCCGCGCCCTGCACTGTCGGAAGCCCCGGCGCAAGCGGCGCGAGCCCCGTGATCGGATCTACATAGATGGAGATGAACCGCGTGCACGGGCTGCTCCCGGTTCCGGGAAAAATGGGGATTCCGGGGAATCCAAGCCCGCAAGTGCCGATCACGTTATTGACCTGATTGGGAATCTGCTGGGAATTGTGCTGGTTCTCGACCGTGCTGTAATTCTTGTTCAAAACTCCCAAACTCAAATCCACAGCCGGAATCTGGGAATCAATAGGGCCGTAGAAAATCCCGTACCCGCCGCGGATCACGGTCTTGTGGTCCTTGAACGGATCCCACGCAAAAGCGATACGCGGGCCGATGTCGCCGTAATACGTGTTCAACGGCTGGTATTGCGAATCGATTTCGTAACGGACCCCAAAGTTCAGCGTGAAACTGGGCGTAATCCTCCACGAGTCCTGCCAGTACAGCCCAGTCAGCGGCCGAGTATACGCGGGGTAATCCGCGTCGCCGAAGCCCTGTTGATAGACCTGCGGCAGCCCAAACGAGGCGGCCTGCAGGGGGTTTACGGTGGTGCTAGCGAGCTCCGGGCTTATCAGGCCTCCGGGCAGTGACCCAAAGACAAAGCGGCCCGGGAAAAACGTGTGGGACTCCGAATGATTGCCTCGGAGCAGCTCGGAAACGCCAAACTTCATCTCGTGGTGGCCACGGATCATCGTGAAGTTATCCGCGATCTCGGAGCGGCGCAGGATGGTAAAGTTCGGGAGGAAGATGTTGGTTCCAAGGTTATTTGCGAAACCAGGGAGTTGTAGGCCCACTTCGCCCGGTTCATTCGGAATCACATTGAAGCTGTTGTAATCATACTGCAGCCGCAATTCATTCTGATTCCTCGCGCTCAATTCGTGGAACCAAGCCCCTGTAATGGTGTTGTCATAGGTATGGATCGAACTGCCCGCCGAAAAGCCGGTCAGAGATTGCACGTCGGGGTTTTCCTCAAGATCGTGTCCGAACCGATACGAAAGAAAGACCTGGTTTGAGCCGTTAATTCGGTGATCGAGGCGTCCGGACGCCAGGTACTCGCGTGTGTTGTAAGGAAACACTCCGCCGTTTGATTCAAGCTGGTTCACGAGGAAGCCATTCCGCGCGGCCTGAGCCACCGATAGGCCCGTGAGCTGACTGACCGTCAGCGCGCCCTGGAGTAACGCTGCGCAAGTGGCCGAATCTACGTTCACGCCGGTGAAGCAAGTTACGGTCGGGTCTCCCGGGGCCGTGGCCAGCCCGGTGATGATCGCATTCTGCGCTGCGGTCGGACGAAGTATGCTCGTGCTCGTCAGCAGGGGAACCGCATTCTCTGCATCCTGCCGCAACCCTTCAAAAGCAACGAACAGGAAGGTCTTGTCTTTCTGGATGGGGAAACCCACGGTTCCGCCGAATTGCTGGCGATTCAAAGAGTTCTTGATGGGCGTGCCGACACTGTCGGCCACCGTAGGATCGAACGTCGCGCCCGGCGCGAGCGCCTGGCTGAATGCGAACGGATCGCGCGCATCCAGGGCATCGTTGCGGAAAAAACCGAAGAGGGACCCATGCACGTCGTTCGTCCCTGACTTCGTAACAATGTTGATGGTCGCGCCGCTCGCCCCGCCTAGCTCCGCGGTATAGTTACTCCGATTTACCTGGAACTCCTGCACGGCGTCCTGGCTTACCGTCGTGCGGACACCGCCGCTATCGCCCAGAGCCTCGCCGCCGTCCACGGTCACGCTGTTTCCCCGGCCATTGCTCCCGTAGAAAGAGAGGCCGCTTTGGGGGGTCTGCTTGACGCGAAAATCCTGATCGTCCGCGAGCCTGGTGGAATTCGATACGCCCGGCAGCAAGAGCGTAAAAGTAAGGTAGTCGCGGCGGTCGATGGGTAGATCAGCGATGTATTCCTGCGTGAGCGTATTCGCTTGGCTGCCGCGTTCCGTTTCCACCACCGGCGGCGCAGCGGTTACTTCTACTGTCTGCGCTGTCGTTGCGACACTCAGGTGGAAATCCAGGATGACCGTCGCTCCCACGTTGACGACCACGCCCTTCTGCAGCTGCGTTCCGAAACCCGCGACCTGCGCCGTCACGTCGTAGTTGGCAGGCAACAGCCCTGTAAGCCGATACTGCCCCGTTTCGTCGCTATTAGCCGCGTATCGCGTTCCCCTGGCCGTTTCCACGGCGACGACGGCCGCGTTCGGCACCACCGCGCCCGAGGCATCGGTTATCGTTCCGGTGATGTTGCCGGAGGATCCCACACCCTGCGCATGAGCGGCAGGATTCACGAACAGCAAGCACGCCAGCCACAACAAAGCGCTCGTCACCAACGTAGATTTCATAGGTCCTCCTCGTCATCCAAGACATGGTCAACGTGCTTGTGAGTAGGCCTCGAGACCCTCTGCTCCATCGATCGGATGTTGATAAGGTGAAAAACTTCCATTCCCCCCAACCCGGTCGCCCGTCCATTCCGGGGTCTCGCTCGAAATTGTGATAGCGGATATCACATTAGAGAGACTAACGTCAAGGTGAAAGCGTGGTCGGCCCGGAGAAAGGGATTCTTCTACGCGGACCTCTGCCGATCTCAGCGAACCAGCCGTTGTGAACGGGTCGTTGCGGAGCACATTCCTGGCAGGCTTGCAACGCGCGCGGATACTTCTTTTGAGGGAACGCTTCAGTCGAACGTAAGCACGATGCGGCCGGAAACGCGGCCGTGCCGCAATCGATCCAAAGCCTCGTTGGCTTGGGCGAACGGACGCGTTTCAATCTGGCAGCGAACTTTCCCTGCCGCTGCCATCGCGAGCATCTCCGACACGTCCTGGCGGGTGCCCACGGCGGAAGCTTGCATGTGAATTTCGCGCGCGGCCATCAGGATTGGAGTGAAGCAGATGTTTTCGGCCGGCAAACCGACAATCAGAAGAGTTCCGCTTCGCCGCACGCAATGGAAAGCCGTATCGTAGGCTGCCTTCGCTGCCGAAGTCACCAGCGCCACATGGACGCCTCCCATGTCACGCAATCCCTTGGCTACGTCGGTTGAAGAAGCAAGGAACGTGTGGGCCGCTCCCAGCGACTTCGCGAGGGCGAGCTTTTCCTCGGAAATGTCGATCGCAACGATTTCGGCGCCGAGCGCATTACCGATCTGGACGGCGATATGCCCCAGGCCTCCGATGCCGAAGATCGCGAGGCGCTGGCCGCGCGAAATCTTTGCTTGCTTGAGCGCCCGGTACACCGTGACACCCGCGCAGAAAAGAGGGGCAGCCTCGATAAAAGAAAGACCATCAGGGATTCTCAGAGCGTGACTCGCCGGCGCCTTCACGAATTCCGCGTAGCCGCCATCCACCATCACACCGGTGATCTTCTGGCGCGCGCAGAGGTTCTCGTTGCCTTCGCGGCAGAATTCGCAATCGCCGCAGCTCCAGTGAAGCCACGGCACCCCGACGCGGTCGCCTATCTGCAAATCGCGCACTCCGGCGCCCCTCTCAACGACACGCCCCGCAATTTCGTGTCCGAGAATCAGCGGCTTCTTGACGATCCCTGCCAGTTGCGTCCAATCGCCGTCCGCCACATGCAAGTCGGAATGGCATACGCCGCAGGCTTCCACCTCAATCAGGACTTCCCCGGCTTCCGGCTTCGGCCGATCGACTTCCTCGATTGCCAGTGGTTTCTTGAATTCACGCAGGACGGCGGCTCTCATTCGCAAACCCTCGGAAATCTCGGCGCCGCCGGACGATTGGATGGAGATGCCAGCCGCGTTCTATGGTTGAACGCCGCGCAAGAAGAATTCGACGGCGCTGCTGACGCGCTCGCTCAAACTGTGAGGCCCCGTAAGATTGACCGCCCAATGGCGAACGACAGTGGTATAGAGTCCTTCCATGAACTCGGCAAGGTGAACGGCGGGGAAGGCGCGCGTGATCTCTCCGCGCTTCTGCCCTTCGACCAGAATCTCGCGTAACAAGCTGACCGCAATTTCCTCCGGCCGTCGCATCTCCGGCGAACGCACCGGATCCATCGCGCCCGAGAGCACCACCGCCCGCCACAACGGCCGGTCCGACTCTACTTCCTGGGCCATGCCCTGATACATCCGGCGAAGGCGCTCGGCAGTCGAAGTCTTGCTGGAGAGCTCGGTTTCGAGATGCTCCTTGATGCAGGTGAACCCGCGCCTGCCCACCTCGCGCAGAACCGCATCCTTGCTCGGAAAATATCGGAAAAAGGTCGGCTGGCTGATTTCGAGAATTTGGACGATATCATCGATGCGCGTGTTCTCGTAGCCGCGCTTGCGAAACAGCTTAACCGCGGTCTTAATGATTTCCTGGCGCAGCCGCACTTTCTTGCGCTCGCGAAGGCCGGGCATTCCGTCGGTCCCTGATTCCTTGATCAGAACGGGACCTCGGCGCTTGGGCAAGTCGCCGCGATTCCTGACGCTTCCCGCCGGTGACGCTTCGTCTCGAGCGGTCTGGACACGGGCCATGATTCGACACTCTCCTGAATTGATAACGCACGCGCCGGCGCGTGCGCCGCAGATTACGAGAACTACTCTAACATGATAGCAGCCCACGTCAATTCAAGTCATCGCGGGTGACCATGGTTTACGCGCCGCCTCCATGATCACGCACCCTGCAGAATCTTGTGGATCTCCGAATCCGGATCGTTCACCACCTTGCTCGTCACATTGAAGATCATCGTCGGGCGAGTCGTCGTATCGTAGGGCGGCCAGTGAGGCGACCCCTTGGCGTCCGGCTTGCCCGTATGCGCGAAGGCGATCCACGCCGAACTCATGGCATCCGCCACTTTCTGGGCCTCGACGGCGCCGTCGCCGATCACCGAATCGGACTTCGCGACGTTGTCGAAGACCATGGGCAGATCGAGCGCGTGCGGTGTGCGCAACCGGCCGCCCTCGATGGGAGTCTCCCACTCAAGCCGATAGAGAAATGCCGGCGCTCTGCCCTGCTCGCTCTTGCGCTCGGCCAGCGTGATCGAGCCCAGCCCCATGCCGCGCTCGGTGGTGATCTGGAAATACAGATCGCTGGCGGACGCCTGCGGATACTTGCGACGGCACAACTCTATGACTTTGTCGGTATTCTCGCCGAGGATGGGTGTCAGCTTCTGCGGTAGCGTCGTCCAATCCAGCGAAAAGACGCCCGGCAGCGGAAACAGGATCGTCGTCTCATCCTTGTTATAACCGACGATGATCGGCACGTCCGCGGACACCTCTGGCGCGTCGGGCGTGAACGGGTCTCGGGGCAGAGCGCGTCCGTCCACCACGGGCCCGAATCCCCCCACGGGCATTCCTTGCGTCACATTCTTCACGGCATCGAGCAGCTTTGACACGGGAAGCTTCTGGAGTTCTTCGACTTGATCGGGCTGGAGCTGCAGGGCAGCCATGAAATTCTTGGCCGTCCTCGTCGCTGCTTCGCGCTTGATCCCTTGCAGGCCTGGACCGCTCTGAATGGCGGCTCGATGGAATAGCCCCTTCGCCGCCGGCATGGCTAATGTTGCAGAGACTTTTCCGCCACCACCGGATTCGCCGAAGATCGTCACGTTGTTCGGGTCGCCGCCAAATTCCTTGATGTTGTCGCGCACCCATTCAAGCGCCAGGACGAGGTCGAGTTGGCCCGCGTTTCCTGAGTCGGCGAATTTTTCTCCGCCCAACTCGCCGAGGTACAGATACCCGAACGCGTTCAGGCGGTGATTGAGAGTCACCAGAACAAGATCGCCCTTCTTGCAGAGCCGTGGGCCGTCATAGACCACGGCGGAGCCGCTGAAGACGGAGTAGCCCCCACCGTGGAACCAGACCATGACGGGCCGCTTGCGCCCGTCGCGCAACGCGGGCGTCCAGACGTTCAACACTAGGCAGTCTTCGCTCTCTCCGGTCTGTCTCGCCCAGGATCGCCACTCCGGCGTCGGCGGAGGAGGCACTTGAGGACACTGGTCGCCGAACTGCAAAGCGTCACGCACGCCAGTCCATGGCGCGGGCGGCACCGGCGGCATAAATCGAAGTGAACCTGTTGGCGGCGCGCCGTAGGGAACGCCTTTGAACACGTTGATCCCGTCTTCGACCGCCCCGCGAACTGCTCCTGTTTTGGTCGTAGCGACGGGCGAATTGCTATCGGCAGCAGCGAACGTCCCACCGCCAGACAAAGATCGAGCGGCAAGTGCCCCGCCCGCCACCACGGAGGCTCGCAGCAGCGATCGTCGATCTAGGGTGAAACCCGCGCTGGATTCCTTCGCCTCGCCATCCTTCATTTTCATGACGTTCTCCCCTTGGCAGCGTGTGTCTTGGATTCCAAGACGTCCGCGCGCACCTCATCCGTCCAGTCGAATGAACGGGTGACAGCCTTCTTCCAAGACCGGTAGAGTTCTTCCCTTGTTGTTTCCTCCATCTGGGGCGCCCATGTATGGCCAACACTCCAATGCGCGCCCAATTCCTCGAGATCCTTGTAAAAACCAACTGCGAGTCCCGCGGCGTAGGAAGCTCCCAGCGCCGTGGTCTCCTTGATCGCCGGTCGAACCACGGATCGGTTCAGAATGTCTGCCTGGAATTGCATCAACAGATCGTTTTCGATCATGCCGCCGTCCACGCGAAGCACGTCGAGCTGGATTCCCGAATCCATCGCCATTGCCTCGACGACTTCGCGAGTCTGGAAAGCCGTTGCTTCGAGGACCGCTCGAGCCAGGTGCCCCTTGTTTGCATAGCGGGTCAGGCCGGCGATCACTCCGCGGGCGCTTGTCTTCCAATAGGGCGCATACAAACCGGAGAAGGCTGGGACGAAGTAGACGCCGCCGTTGTCCCGCACGGATCGGGCCAGTGTCTCAATGTCCGCGCTCTTCTCGATCAGACCGAGGTTGTCGCGCAGCCATTGAACCAGGGCGCCTGTGATGGCGATACTGCCCTCGAGCGCATACTGGGCCGCCTGGTTGCCGAGTTTGTAGGCAACCGTCGTCAGCAAACCCCGGCTCGAATGCACCGGATGAGCGCCGGTGTTCATCAGAAGGAAGCAGCCGGTGCCGTACGTATTCTTGGCTTCACCGGGTTGAAAGCAGGTCTGGCCGAAGAGTGCCGCCTGTTGATCGCCGAGGATTGCCGCGATCGGAACGTCCTTCACCGCCGGGAGTCGGGCGGACCCGTACACCTCGCTGCTGGAACGAATCTGCGGGAGGATGTTCCGGGGAATTCCGTAGGCGCCCAGGATTTCGTCGTCCCACGCGAGCGTGTCGAGATTGAGCAACTGCGTCCGGCTCGCGTTGGTCACGTCGGTGACGTGGATGCCCCCGTCAAGGCCTCCCGTCAGCTTCCAGAGGAGATACGTGTCCACATTCCCGAAGAGCACCTCGCCGGCTTCGGCCTGTTCGCGCATTCCGGGTACGTTGTTGAGAATCCAGCGTATCTTCAGGCCGCTGAAATAAGTCGCGAGGGGGAGTCCCGTCTTCTCCCGGAAACGGTCTTGCCCGCCGTCAACTGAAAACTCGGCAACGGCATCCGCGACGCGCGTGTCCTGCCAGACCAAAGCATTGCAAACCGGTTTGCCGGTCACGCGGCTCCACACGATCGTCGTCTCTCGCTGATTGGTGATCCCGATGGCAGCCAGATCGTTTGGACGGAGCCCTCCGTCTTCCATTGCAGCGGTGATTACATCTTGCGTCCGGCGCCAAATCTCTTCCGGATCGTGCTCGACCCAGCCCGCTTCGGGATAGATCTGCTCGTGCTCTTCTTGCGCGGCGGAAACAACTTTTCCGCTCCTGTCGAACACCATGAAGCGGGTGCTTGTGGTTCCCTGATCGATTGCTCCGATGTAGCCAGGCACCGTTCACGCCCTCAATGGTTTGAAGCGCTTGGCTCCTGCGCTTCGTCCAGCCACGGATCGCGATAGTAACTAACACTTGAAACGCACTAATACAAGCAGGAAAAGCCGCAGTAAGAACTTGACATCATCCCTAAGGAGATTGTATTTAGCCCGCATGAAAACAGGCATCGTGCTGTTGATTTCGCTCGCGCTATTGCTTGGCTGCGTCCCTGCGATGGCTCAGGAACCGGTCGTAGGCGTCGCCAACCCTGAAGCTCTCTTCACCAGTCCCGATCCGGCGCTGAACGCCAACAAGCAGGCGGTTCTGCACATCATGCGCGATCTCCTGGAGGCGAATCACTGGGATCTGGCCGACAAATACATCACCGCCCGTTACATTCAGCACAACCCCAACGTTGCCTCGGGGCTCGACGGAGTCGTGAAGTATTTCACGGCCACGCGCAAACCGACCCCGATTCCGGAACACATGAAGACGGTAATCGTCGCGGTGGTGGCGGAAGGTGATTATGTGATCGTCGTGAGGCCGCGGGAGTATCCCGATCCGCGAGACCCGTCGAAAAAATACACCACGGCGTGGTTTGACATGTGGCGGATGGCGGGCGGCAAAGCCGACGAGCACTGGGACGGCGCTCTGATCAACCCGCCCGCACCCCCGAAAGCGAACTAGGCAACTGCGCTAAATCGCGGCTCAATGGAAAGGTCGGGGTCCGCGCGGAACTTGCTAGGGAGCATTCGCGCCAACCGGCGGCGCGAGTGGCGGAATGATTTTGCACGCGGTTGGATTCCACTTCGAGCCGTCCGGCTCAAGCTTGAACTGCTCGGTGGTCACGAACCGCGTGTTCAGGTATTGGAGGTCTTCCACGATCCCCGTCACGATCATGTAAGGTTCGCCATCCAGTTCGAAGCGGTCGAAATATTCCGTCAGGACCGCATTGCCGCTGTATGGCACGCCGTTCTTGCGCAGATATCCCGGCCGCATGTGCGTCGTCACCACCTTCAGGCTCCCGATTCTTACCGGGCCGCCTGGAACGGGAAATCCAAATCCCTGGGCTTGCGCCTGCTTTTCCCACGAGGCTACCGAATCTCCCTGCCACTGAGGCTCCCCGCCATTCCATTTCGAGCCGTCGAAATGAAGCACGCGCTTCTGCGTGCCGGCATCCGTGTCGATCTCCAGGGTGTTATCGTCCGCCCAGGTGATGTGTAACCGTTCCGGTAAACGCATGATTCCCGCGGCGCCGTAGGCCTTGCACTGATTCCCGTCGGCTTCGTCCTTCGCCGGATCCCACATGCCTGCCACCCGCCGCCCTTCTGTATTGAGCGGGAGAAATGAATAGTCGCCCTTTGCCGGCGTAATCATCCGCCACCGCCACTCGTCATCCACGATGGAGACCCAGTATCCCGTCAAATCAATCAGCGCCCCTGCCTTTGGTGTCGGAGCCGGCCCGCGCTGCGCCCCCGGACCGCCTGCCTGCGCAGCGATGGGCCGGCTGAGTAAGCCGATGATGAGAAACAAAATGCACGCGACACGCACCAGCAATGTCACGCGGTTACGCACGCCTCGCCCATTCGTCATCGGCCACCCCCTGCGTGCGCAGGTTTTTGTCCCCGCTGATCCTTTGCGTTGCTGAGATCGCGATAGACGGCGCCGATGAACATGTCGGTTGTCCAAGGCCCGGCGTTCGCGCCATACATCCCGTCGTAGTCGAGCGTCGGCTTCGCCGCTTTCACCTGTTCGAGCGTCTTCCCCTTTTTCAGCAGATCTTCGATTCGGTCGCGAACGATGGTCACCATGTCGCGATAATCGGTAACCACAGCGCGATCGCACAGGCGTCCGTGCCCCGGAATCACGTATGTCCCGCCCTCTTCGTTCGCTTTCGGCACCATGATATCGAGTATGCGGTTCAGCGCATCGATTTCCCCGTTGATGCTGCCGCCCTCCGCCAGGTCGATCATCGGATAGCGGTCTGGAGTGAAGATATCTCCCGCGCTGATCACGTCCGAGCGCCGGAAAAAGACGATGCTGTCGCCATCGGTGTGCGCCGCATGCGGATGTTCCAGGGTCACGGCCTCATCGTTGAACAGCGCCCAGTCGTCGTTGTCGTACGTGTCCGTGGGCCGCATGTCCTGCGGGATGGGAGTCTCGCCCGCTTTGGGCGGCGCAACCATGCGGTCGAGCAGGTTCAGGTGCGCAATAATCGACGCGTCCCCCGGCTCTCCATTGAGACCGGAATTGAAATGGCCTGCCTTGGCAATGTTCGCGTTGCCGCCTGTGTGATCTTCGTCCACGCTGGTATTAATGATGAATTCGATAGCCTTCGGCGACAGCGTCCGAATGGCCGCCACAACCTGCTCGCTCATCTGCGGCAAGCCGGTATCCACGATCACCACCGCGTCATCGCCGACTTGCACTGTGATGTTTGCTCCAGCGCCGGTCAGCATGTACACGCGGCCCTGCACGTGCAGCACGTGAACTCCCTGCTGGCCCTCATTCTGATCCTGCCCCGCAGGAACGCGTCCTGGAGTCGCCACAAAAATGATCGTAGTAAGCACGAGAATCGCCCTCGCCGCGCGCGCCGGGCTCCACACACTCTGAGCCCTCGTCATCGCTTGGGCTCCGGGGTTTCTTTAGGCTTGGGTGGCGGGGGTGGCAGCGTAGCGAGCTTCTGCTGATACTCCGGATACATGGTTTCCGCGCCCCCGCGAGTCGCCTCGACTGGAATCGCGAACATCGTCGCAAATTCCGCGAGCCACTCGTTGGTTCCCGGCAGGTGGTGGGGCACCCAGCTTCGAGGCTCCTCAACTTCGTGCTTCGGTATGCAGGTATAGGGCGCAAGGTTGTAACCTGGATTCAACACCCAATGTTCGGTCCGGACGAGCGGCTCCGTCAGGTAGACAGGGTCCTTCACAATCGAGACGATCGTGAGGAAATCGCCGTGGCGGATGAAATACTCGACGGCGGTGGCCTTATCGCTGCGCGCGACTCCGTTCCGCCGAATCCATCCTTCTTTCAGGTGGGTCGTCGTCACCTTCAGCTTGTCGCCCTCCCACTGGCCGGTGGAAAATCCCTCCCACATTTCGGCCGCGTATTCGGGCGGATGTGGCCGGCCGTCCATGTAGATCGTTCGGTGGTTTTCGAGGAAGAAGTAAGCAACATGCCACGTCGTGACCGCCTGGCTGACGGCGTCTGACTCCGGCCAGATGCGCATGCCGCCGGGCGCGCGCGCCGCGTAGTCGGCCGGGTGCGGCTCGCATTGATGCTGCTCCTGGTCCCATTTCTCCGCGGTCCAACTGTCGGCGCGCAGGCGCTCCGCATCGTTGATGGGCAAACCGGTGTAGTCGCCGATGTAGGGATCGGTCGTGCTATCGGGGCCTGCGGTCTGGCTCCATGTCCCGGACAAATCAACCTGCGCATGCGTAGACCTCGACATGAGGGCCGCAGCGAGAAATAACAAGGCCGCGAGAATCATCCCCCGCTTAGTCTTGCGCATAAGGCTCCTTACACAGAGCTGTCGAGTCGGCGGACTGGGTCTGCAAGCGTGCGAGCTGCGGAGTCTTCAGGCCCCTTTCGATTGATCGACGCGCACGATTCTATTGCTCGCGCGCCTTTGCAAGCAAGAGCGCGATTTGACGTTGGAGTAACCCGCCCAGCACCTACGGCAGGCGCGGGCATTCAGGCGTGCTGACGCTTCGCAATTTTTCGAGCAGAATCGTGCGTGCGCGCGGATAGGCCTGCTTGTCATCCAGCAACTGATACGCCCAATGCGCACCCATGACGATGGCGTGAATCTCAAATGCCAGGCGCGTGGGATCGACTTTGGGGTCGACGTGCCCAGCCTTCTGCGCTTCATAGACGGCGCGGGTGATGGCGGCGACCCACTCGTGCATGATGGCGGCGATACGGTCGCGCACCGCGCCGCGGCGGCTGTCAAACTCGAAGCTGGCGGCGCTGAAGAAGCACCCCCCTTCAAAAACTTGCCTCTCGACCAGATCCATCCAGCGCTCGAGAAAACCCCACAGGCGGGGCATCCCTTTGCGTGCGGCGATCGCGGGCAAGCTGACTTCCCTGATGAAAATCTGGCGCGCGAGTTCGATGGTCGCTAGCTGAAGCTCCTCTTTGGAGCCAAAATGGGCGAAGAGACCGCTCTTGCTCATCTTTAACTGTGTGGCGAGAGAGCCGACGGTGAGTCCTTCGAGGCCGTTGACCGAGGCAATGTCCACGGCGCGTGCGAGGATGGCTTCCCGTGTACGTAGACCGCGAGCCTGCCGGTGGGGCGAGGCCTTTTTGCGAGGGGAGAAGGCGGCCTTGGCCATGAAAGGAGTGTAACACGAAAAATTAAATAGCACGAACGTTCGTATTGTATGCTAAGCTTCCCCTCCAGAGGTTCGGCCATGGGACACCGCAGGCGGTTCAGCGCATGGATCGCTTCGATGCTCGTTACGCGAAACGCTCTCGGCAGGCGCACCCGTGGCCCTTTCCGGCTACCGCTTCCGCTCGCAATTCTCTTTGCCGTGATCGCTGTACCGAGTGCGGTATGTGGCCAAGAGATTCCACTCGAACACTGCGACACCCTTCCGGTCATTCAAGTCGCGGCAGCCGGCCGGGAGGCTTGGTTCCTGGTCGATACGGCGGCAACTTCCATGCTGAACCTGGAGTCGTTCGCGCAGGGGCCGGCGCGCGACATCGAGGTGACCTCGTGGAGCGGCACGCTGGCCACGAGCGCGAAGGAAGTCACCATTGCGGACTTGGTGGTGGGCCAAACGACGCTGATGCGACTGACATTGCCGGCCATCGATCTCTCTGCGATTGGGAAAGCCTGCGGAAAAAAAATCGACGGGATCCTCGGCGTGGACCTGCTGGGAAAGATCGGGGCGACCGTTGACCTGAAGCGCAAATTGCTGCACGTAACCACGGCAGAAGAGGAGCGCGACGCCGAGCTGGTTTCCGAGATGCAGCGGGACACGGAGCGATGCACGAAGGCTTTCAACGACTCGGACGAAGACACATTTGCGGATTGCTTGGACCCGAAGATTGCGCTCTTCACGGCGAATGAAGAGTTTTATGGCCGGGAAAAAGTGATCGGCTATTTCCGGGATCGCTACTTTCATCAAACGCCGGCGGCGGTGCTCGAAATTCACGAAAGCGCGTTTCACCCGATCGGCGACGCCGTCTGGTACGAGTACGAATTCACGATCGAATCGCAACGCGAGCGATTGCACGAGCGAGGTATGGCGATGTGCAGGAAGTCCGACGGACGCTGGAGGATAGCGAGCATGCATCACTCCGTAGTGCAGTCCGAGCCTGTCGGCATTCCCGCTGCCAGCCGCTGAAGACGCGGTGCTCGCGGCCTGGCAGCCGAAACGTATTCTTCAACGGGCAGAGCGCCCCATTCCCTCAGAGCAGAGGAATGGCTAACTTCCCATCTGTGCTTGCAGGAACTCCCCCGGAAGGCGAGCGATTCGGGACGGACCGGCCGATGCCGGGTGTGCCTCTGCCGTGTGGCGAGCGCCACCTACCCTCGCATGCGGCTTTTCAGCCAGACTCCCCTGCACTGGTATTCTTTCCATAAGAATGCCGAGTGTCCGCTCCAATTGCGCCACTTCCAGGCGCTGCTCCCTTCCGAAGAGAGTGGAGGCCACGCCGCGACTGCCCGCGCGCCCGGTGCGCCCCACCCGATGGATGAAGTTCTCCGCAATCTCGGGCAGATCGTAGTTGATCACGTGCGCGATGTCCTGGACGTGAATGCCGCGGGACGCCAGGTCGGTGGCGACCAGCACACGATACCGCCCCTGTTGAAATCCGGCGAGCGCGGCGGTCCGTTGGGATTGCGAGCGGCCCCCGTGGATCGTGGCTGCGGCGAACCCTTCGCGGCTCAAGCTCATGGCCAGCCGCTCGGCTCCGCGCTTCGTGCGCGCGAAAACGAGACAACGGCCGGACTCGCTGGACAGCAACCGCTGCAGCAGGTCCTGTTTGCGGTCGGAGGCCACCTCAAACGCCTGGATTCGCACATTCTCCGAGGGCTTCAGTATGGATCCGAATTCGAGCCGCACCGGCTTTCTCATATAGTCGTGCACCAGGTGCGCGACCGAGCTTTCCAGTGTTGCGGAAAAACACATCGTCTGTCGCTCTTTGGGGAGCACGGCCGCGATCCTGCGAATGGCCGGAAGAAATCCCATGTCCAGCATGCGATCGGCCTCATCCAGGATGAGCAATCGCAGCCCGCGGAAATGGATCAGCTTGCGATCGAGAAAATCTTCCAATCGTCCCGGTGTGGCGACTACCAGCCGCGCGCCTTTTCGCAGGGCGCTGAGTTGCGCGCCTTCGGATAGGCCTCCCACCACCAGTGCCGCTGGTGAAAGCTGCTCGCCTTTTAGCGCGTTGTATTGATCCACAACCTGCATGGCCAGTTCGCGCGTGGGAACGAGCACCAGCGTGGAGACTCCCGGCGTATTTCGCTCGAGCATCTGCTCCATCACTGGAATCAGGAACGCCAGCGTCTTGCCGGTTCCGGTCTGAGCCGTCGCGAGCACATCTTTGCCTTCGAGCGCTTGCGGAATCGTCGCTGCCTGCACCGGTGTAGGTATCGAGAAGTGGGCGAGCGACAGCCTCTTCTTCGTGTAAACGGAAATCGGTAATTCTGAAAAACTGTTCATCTTGGTCTTGCCTTCTATCTGGCCGGAGCGATCGCGGCGCACACATCTTGCGGGCGCGCCGAACGTTCGCTGCCAGTATGGTTGAAATTACGCTGAAGACTTCGGAGGAAACTGAAGGGCGGGTGTCTCAGATCGAGTACTTCACCGGAGGAGCCGCACTACACAACCGCGGTATTAAGCGCAAAGGCAGTGTATCATGCCGCGGCCGTTTTTCGCGGAAATTTGTGGCAGGGGGTAACTCTTCAGTTCGCTCCGGCTTTCCTGCTACTCTCATGCGTTGTCCCGCGCGCAATGCGCATGACTCGGCGGTGACGGGGGCACGGACGTGACTGAAGCCGTCAAGACCATCACTCTGATCGTGAGCGCGCTCTTTCCGATCGTCAATCCGATCGGAGGCAGTCCCATCTTCTTGGCGCTGACGCGCGAATATACCAGGAATTCGCGGAAAATCCTGGCCCGCCGCATCTCCATGAACAGTTTCATATTGCTGGTGGCGTCGTTCGCGATCGGAACGCACGTGCTGGCATTTTTCGGAATTTCGCTTCCCGTGGTGCAGGTTGGTGGCGGGCTGATCGTTATTTCGACAGGCTGGGCGATACTGAAACAAAAGGACGACGAGAAGGACGACCAGCATGACCGACACGCGGTCCGGCGAGGCGTCAGCAACACGGATATCCTGAGCAGCGCGTTTTACCCGTTGACGCTGCCGCTGACCGTGGGCCCGGGCTCTATCGCAACTGCGATCACACTCGGAGCAAATGAACCGCACCACCTCGGAGGGAACCTGTTTGCGATTCTCGCGGCGGTGATTGGCTCGGCGATCATCGCGGTAAGCATCTACCTCTGCTACGGCTTCGCGGACCGAATCGCGGCGGTGCTCGGCGCCACGGGAATGAACGTAATTCTGAGGCTCTCTTCTTTCCTGCTGGTGTGCATCGGCGTGCAAATCCTCTGGAATGGCGCGAGCGCTCTGCTTAAGTCATTACATGTTGTCAGTTGACGCCAGTCAGCAAAGATTCAGAATCCGACCTCTTCAGTTCGTTTTGTCTTTCGAGTAGCAGAGCCGTTCGAGATTGCACTCGATGCATTTCGGCTTGCGGGCCTGGCAAACGCGTCGGCCGTGCCAGATCAGTTGGTGCGAGAAAAGAATCCACCGGTCCCGAGGAATCACCTGCATCAGGTCCTGTTCGATTTTCTTCGGGTCGGTGTTTTTGGTTAGGTCGAGCCGCTCGGAGAGTCGCTGCACGTGGGTGTCCACCACTACGCCGGAGGCGATTCCAAACGCCGTGCCCAGCACGACGTTCGCCGTCTTTCGCGCCACGCCCGGCAGCGTTAGCAATTCCTCCATCGTCTTCGGCACCTCGCCGCGAAATTCCTCGAGGATTTTCTTGCTCGCCCCCATGATGGATTTGGTTTTGTTGCGGAAAAAGCCCGTCGGGCGGATGTCCTGTTCGAGTTCGCTCGGGGTCGCGTATGCGAAGGCCTTGGCGCTTGGATACTTCGGAAAGAGCGTCGCGGTGACGATGTTCACGCGCACGTCCGTGCACTGCGCGGAAAGAATCGTCGAGATCAGCAGTTGAAACGCGTCCTCATGTTTCAGCGCGCACGTCGCGGCCGGATACGCTTCGTCGAGTCCCTTCAGGATCGCTCGGACGCGCGCCGGATCGGTTCCCCGCCTCGCCGGACCGCGGCGCGGGCCGCTCTTCGCTGATTTCTTGGGTTTCTTCCCGGCCATGAAGCGGAGAACTATACCACGCGCGGTCTTACGGCTCGACGCGCACGCCCTTCCAGAATGCGATGTAGTCCTTGATCTGCGCGGCGGCGGGTTTGGGATCGGGGTAAAACCATGCAGCGTCGGCGTTCCGCTGGCCGTTCACTTCGACGTCGTTGTAGCTGGCGGTTCCCTTCCAGGGGCAAACGGTGTGCGTCTCGCTCGGGCGAAGGTATTCGGTATGCACGGAATTTCGCGGGAAGTATTGGTTCCCCTCTACAGCCACGGTGCGATCGCTCTCCGCGAGAACCGCGCCGTTCCATATAGCTTTCGCCATCGTCGTCCTCCAACCGCATCTACACGGCAAAAAACAGATTCTGCGCGAACGGCCATTCCGAATCGAACCACTGCCCCGCGCAGCGGTAGCCGGAGCGCTCGCCCATTTGAACCACTTCCTCGGGCTCATACTTGTGCGAGCTCTCCGTCCAGATGGTCTCTCCATCGCGCAGATAAAACCGGAAGCCCGCTTTCCGGATCGTGACGCGCTGCCAGATCTTCGAACGCAGGTGCATCTCGATGCGCCGCTCTGCCTGGTCGTATCGCACCACGTGCTCGAAATTCGTCAGATCGAAGTCTCCGTCCAGCTCCCGATTGATTCGCGCGAGCAGGTTCTTGTTGAACGCAGCCGTCACGCCCGCCGGATCGTCATACGCAAGCGTCAGCATGGAGACCGGCTTTTCAAGATCGGTCGCGAGCAGGAGAGCGTCGCCTTCGCGCAGAGCCGAGCGCACCTCGCGCAGAAACTGGTCTCCGGCCGGGCGGTCGAAATTCCCAATCGTGCTGCCGAGGAAAAGAACCAGAAGCCGCTCGCCTTCGCGGCGCCGCGCGGCCACTTCCTGAAGGCCGTCGAGATAAGCTCGCTCGAACCCCACGATGCTCACCATGTCGATCTGTCCCAGTTCCTGCTGGCACCGGAAAAGCGCACTGCTGGAAATATCGATCGGGTAGTAGTTCACGCGCTGCCGCCGCGCCAGAGCCTCCAGCAGCCAGCGTGTCTTCTGGCCGCTTCCGCTGCCCAACTCCGCCACCACCACCGGACCGGGCACTCGCTCTATGATATCCGCCGCGTGGTGTTCGACCAGTCGCATCCCCGCCCTGCTCAGCCCGTACTCCGGCAAAACGCAAATCACGTCGAACAGCGCCGAACCCACCTCATCGTACAGATACTTCGAAGGGAGCTCCTTTTGTCCCGGCTGGCTCAATCCGACCACGACGTCGGACGAGAATTCGGCCAGCGCTTGCGTTGCAAGGACCGGTGTTGCCATTCGCGGAGCAGACGCCATGGGTTACTCCTCCACGCAACGGAAGGTCGCGTACACATACGGATAGTGGGGCTGAAACCAGTTGCGGAACGCCCGGCGCTGCATACACGCGTCCGTCCGCGCCGATCCGCCCTTCATCACGAAGTGTTTCCCGTCAAAGAAATTGGCCGAATAGCCGGGGTAAAACGAAAAGGGCTCGAATCCCGGCAAGGGGCCGAAGACGCTCGATGTCCATTCCCATCCGTTGCCGAGGAGATCGAACACGCCGAAGCCGCTCGCCCCCGCGGAGTGCGCGTCCACCGGAGCGGCGTCCCACCGTTGGTGATGGAAATTGCCATGCGCTTCGCCGGGCGAATTGTCGCCCCACGGGTACGCGCGCTCCGTTCCATCTGGCGCGCCATACGCCGCCCGGTGCCACTGCGCTTCGGTCGGCAACTTCCGCCCGGCCCAGCGAGCGAAAGCGGAAGCCTCCGCGTGACTCACGTAGACGGGCCACGAAAGCGGAAGCGGAATCGCTCCAAACATGGCTCGATATTCCCATTGCGTATCCGGGTCCGCTGCGGGAGAACCCGAACGCCGTACCCAGAATTGCGGATGTTCGATCCGCTCGCGCTGCCTCCACTCCCAGTCCTCGGCCTTCCAGTGTTTCGCGTCTTCGTATCCGCCCGCATGAACGAACTTCAGGTATTCGCCGTTCGTAACCGGGAAGACGTCGATCGAAAAACTCGGCACCTCGATTTCCTGCGCCTCGAACTCGTTGTCCCAGCCGAATGCACCGCTGTTGCGCGACTGCCCGAGCGTGGCAGTCCCGGCGGGAATCCTCACCCGGCGCTGTCTCGGTGCCGGTCTGGGATCGGGAACCGCCACGCCCGGACAAATTTTTCTCTCGACCGGCAGGTTGTGCAGCAGATACGCCAGCGTCTCGGCATGCATCAAGCGGTGTTCGATAGCGACATGTAGCAGCGTTCCATCGGTGAGCGCCGATACCGGAGAACGCAGGGCCTGGAAACTGTGGAGTCTGTCATCCAACCGCTGCCGCCCGAGCCGATTGTATTCCTCGACCTGCTCGATACTGGGCCAGTCGCTGGGTTCGTCCGTCGGCAACCCGCCTCCGACCGGATCGATTCCGAAGGCGAAGAGCTTGTCGAACTCTGGATCGTGCGGGGCGAGATCGAGCGCCCCGCTCAGCAGGTTCCAGTCGAACGCCTCGAGGTGTCCGAGATAAAAGATCAGCCGGTGGCGCTCTGAAATCGGCCGGTCGTAGAACGAGTTCGGCCGCAGCAGTGTGAATAGCGCGTCCGTCCTGTCGCGCGCATCCTGCAAGCGGGAAAGCAGTTTGGGGTGAAGGGTAGGCGCTGTTTGGGAGGTCGCCATGAGTCACCTCTGAGGCAGGGGCGTCTTTTGTACCCCCGGTCCGGTGTTTGGAGCAAGCGATTTCGTCGCCTGGGATTGGATGCGGGAGCGCCTGCGAAAGTATCTAGGAATTTGGAGTGGCCAGCAGATCGCGGACCTTCCGGAACGCCTTGCCGCGATGGCTGCGCAAGTTTTTTTCCTCCGGCGATATTTCCGCCGCCGTGCGTCCGAGGTCGGGAAGCAGAAACACGGGATCGTAGCCGAAACCGTTTGCTCCGCGAGGCTCGTGCGTGAGAATCCCTTCGACGAAATCGGAAACCACTGCGAGAGCCCGGCCCCGCCGCGCGACGGCCGTAACGCAAACGAATCGCGCGCGCCGTTCGTCTCCGGTTTTCCCTTCCATCGCGCGCAACAACTTACGAACGCAATCGGCATCCGTCGCGTTCGGCCCTGCATAGCGCGCGGAATGAACGCCGGGCGCTCCGCCAAGCGCCGCCACGGCGATACCGGAGTCGTCCGCGAGAATAATCTCGTCCGAGAACTGGCTGTAGTGCAGCGCCTTCCCGGCTCCGTTTTCCGCGAATGTCGGCGCGGACTCTTCAAACGAAGGAAGCTCGCGGAAATTCGGAAGCAGGTCGAGCTCCAGGGCCGAGCCTCGGGCGAGTTCCCGATACTCGCGCAGTTTGCCTGGATTCGACGATGCGAGGAAGATTCGAATGGGCGCGTGCCTGCCTTCGATGGCGCTACCGTGAACGTCCACGCAAGTTCATGTGCAGCAGTTGCTGCTGCATTTGGGTGATCTGGCCGATGCCTCCGGCGGCCAGCTCGAGCAGATCCTGCAACTCCTGGCCGGTATACGGACGCCCCTCGGCGCTCGCCTGCACCTCCACAAACTGGCCGGTGCCCGTCATCACCACGTTCATGTCCACCTGTGCGCGGGAGTCTTCTTCGTACGTTAGATCGAGAAACAGTTCGTCGCCCACGATCCCCACGCTCGTCGCCGCCACCGAATCGATCAGCGGCACCGAGCGTAGCATCCCCGCGGACACCATTCGTTCCAGCGCCAGCGCGAGGGCCACGAACGCGCCGGTCACCGAGGCCGTTCGCGTCCCGCCATCCGCCTGAATCACGTCGCAATCGAGCCACACGGTTCGGTCGCCCAACGCTTTCAAGTCGGTCGCGGCCCGCAGCGTCCGCCCGATCATCCGCTGGATCTCGAGAGTGCGGCCGGACTGCCGCCCGCGCGCGGCTTCGCGCGGCGTGCGTTCTTCCGTCGAACGCGGCAGCATGCCGTATTCGCCGGTAACCCAACCCTTGCCCTGGCCTTTCAGAAACGACGGCACGCCGTCGTCCACCGTCGCGGTCACGATCACGCGTGTCTGCCCCGCCTCGATCAGCACGCTGCCTTCGGCGCTGGAAATGAAATCCGGCGTGATTTTCACCGCCCGCAGATCGTCGGGCGCGCGTCCGTCTGTTCGCAAGAACCGTCTCCTTCTCCCGGCCGCTTCTCTCGGTCAGCCAGTTTGCCGACCGGCACGAGATGTGTCAACAAGTGCCGCTTGCTAGTGCGCTCCCGTGCTCGCTTGCTGTGTCGCCGCATTCAAATCGAAAAAGCCCGTCAGATCGACGTTGCCCGCGAGAGTTTCCACCTCCTGGCCGTGAATCAGAATCTTCAGCCGGCGGAGGCCCGGCACGTTGCTCGCAAGCGTGCGCGCGATCGAATTCACGGCGATCTCTTCGCTCAAGATTCCGGAGGGCGTCTCGGTGGAGAGCGCGTCGGAGAAATCCCCGACCGCCGTGCCATCCGGAAGAATGTAGAAGGCCAGCAGCTCCGTGTCGGCCGGAATCGTGCCCTGGCCGGGCGTGGGAGGACTTGCGATGAGCGCGTGCAGCAATTGCCTCGAACGCTGCACGGGATCGGCCGAGAGCGGCAACTCGATTTCCACGGGAGCGATCTGATCCGGCCCTGCCGCCCAGAAAATCTTCGCTTTCGAGATCACGTCGGTCGGCGTCGAGATCGGCGCCGCCAGCACCTCGTGCCGCGCCCGTTCCTCGGCGGCTTGCGTTTCCGCCGAACGCACCATGCGCCGGTGCAGGCTGCGCAGGCTGATCAAACCGATCAGCACGGCGACGGCGAGAATTCCGATCGCGATCTTCCACTTGCGCGCCATCATCTCGCTCCGCTGGAGCTGGCGCGGGACGCCGTAATGGCTCGTGCAATCGCGCCGGCGAGTGGCCCTGCCGTGCCCGTCAACGACTCCAGACTCGGGGCGGCCACGCTCGAAAGTTCGATCGCAACGGCGGGCCCGGCCACCGAACGCAGCGCCCGAACGGCAACGCCGGCGGACGTGTCCGGCGAGCCCGGAAAATGTTCCGCGACCTCAATCTGCATCAGATCGGCGAGATGATGGCTCGCACCTGCGTAAGGACGCTGGGCATCTTCCCAGGCCGTCAAGCCGGCCATTTGAGGCGGCTGGCTTTGTGGTTTCGCGCTCGCGGCGACGACCGCGGGCGGAACGCGAGTATCAAACTGATCGTAGTAGACGCGCACCGCGCCTACGGTCCCGGTCGAGGACACATGCAGGCTGATGAAGATGGCGTCGCGATAGCCGTTGGCGACTGCTGCGCGGTCGTCATACGACGGATTCGAATCGTCGTTGCGCGTCACCACCACGCGAAAGCCCTGGCGTTCGAGTTCCGCGCGCACCGTCCGTGCGATCTCGAGCACGATGTCTTTTTCGACCATGCCGCCTTCGCCGCGCGCGCCCGTGTCCGTGCCGCCGTGAGCTGGATCGAGGACGATGACCGGGCCGGTGGGCGCGGGTGGCGGCGAAGGCTCTTGTGGCGCAGGCGCCGGCTGCTGCGGAGCGGGCTCGGCGGGCGGCGCCTCTTGTGGCGTGGCCAGTTGGGCCGCAGCCTGCAACCCAAGAAACCCCGAAACGCCCGCGGCCAGAACAAAAACCCGAAAAAGGTTACGCACGGCGAAAAGGATAGCAGAAACGCCGCAACGCGCGCCGCACGGCCGCGATCCGTCGTGGCGAAGGATCAGAGTTTGGGGGCGCATCGCCTCTTCACACGGATGAGACGTCGAAGAGATGAGCCTGAAAACCATCGCGGCGGACGAAAAGTCCCAGCCGGCGAAGTTCATCGCCGCTTCGAGGGTAGCGGGCATCGTCCAGTTCGTCGCGGAAGACGTATTTTTCTGCGGGCAGCGCGCGATCGGCGAAGCGGATGCGCCCCTGCGAAGCGGCGCCGACCAGGTTCACCACAATCAACTTCCATGCCCCTTCGAGCCGCCACTCGTAGGCCACCAGATTCCCGGACGTTCCATCGCCCTCCGGGTCCACAGCCAAGAGGTTCCAGATGCCCTCGTGGAAGACGCGCTGCTCCGTAATTCGGAGAATCCTTTCAAAGAATGCTACGCTGGCCGGATCGGGCGGCTCCTCCGCCGCCTTGCGCAGCGCGACCGGAAGCCGAATCCTGGCCCCGTCGATTTCTCCTTCCTGATAGAAGCGCATTCCGGGCAAAGTCCCCATCAGCGTCCCAGCTGAGACGCGGCGCTCGGAACCGAAAGCCGCGGCGCATCGATCCTCGTCGTGATTCTCGAGGAAACGCGCCAGATGTCGCTGATAATCGATGGACCCGGTCAGCCGCGCGTGAATCTCCGAAACCCTCTCGTAGCGCACGGCGTCGTACAGGCCTTTGTCGTAAACAAAGGAAAAGCCGAGATCGAGCAGTCGCTGCTCCGTGCCCCAGTAAGCTTCGGCGAGAAGAATGAGGCCGGGCACGGCAGCGTGAGCGTCCGCCCAAAACTCGGTTTTCAGCGGCTGGGCGCCCCGCAGGAGATGGTTCCAGACCTTTCCGAAAATGTCGTTCAATTGGAGCATGGCCATATCGCAACGCACGCCGTCGCAATGAGCTGCGATCTCGCGAAGGTCCGCCAGCAGCGCCGCGCGCATCTGCGGCAAAAAATGATTCAATTGCGCGACGTCGTCCCACGGCGGGAAATACGGGTCCTTGCCCAGCGCGAGGAACGCGGGTCCCTTGGGAGTCTCGACGCGGCGAAAGCTGGAGGGCTCGTTCTGAAAATCCTCGGCGGTGCCTTGCACGTAGAATTCCGGGTGCTCGGGCGTCCACGGATGATCGAGCGCCGTATGATTCCCGACGAAGTCGAGAAACAGCGCCACGCCTCGCGCGCGCAGCTTGTCGCGGACGCGGTCGAGCGAATCCCACGTGCCGAGGCGAGGATCGGGAGCGTATTGCGCGATGGAGTAGTCCGAGCCGATCACGTCTTCGGGCGTCCAGCCCGGCAAGACGCCATCAAACAGTGGACGGTTCGCGGGGTCGGCAAGCTCGATGCGGCGCGCCTCCGCACTGTGCCGCCATACGCCCATGAGCCAGACGATATCGAAGCCGCGCTGTGCAATGGCGTCCCATTCCGTGTCCGGAACATCGTCGAGCTTGACCACACGGCCCAGGCGCGCGGAAAGTTTCTCAAGCCAGGCCCACGCGTTGATCTCGTAGAGGTGCGGGTGCGGGCGCAGCGAAAACTGCTTCGCGTTCATGACTAAATCAGGCTAGCACGACAAAACCAGATTGTCAGAAAGTGATTGTTATGGACTGGGAACAACGTCACGCTGTTGCTCCACGCAAGCGGGACTGGAGAAAACCAGCGTCACTTCTTTTGCGTCGGGATCGGAGTCCGAGACCGCGACGGGCGAAGCGTCGATGCGTGAAGGTGGCGCGCAATCCGGATTCTTGCTCGATGCGGCGCGCTGGGGCGCGAGGTCTTCCCAGGCGGAAATCGTGTAGCCGGCGGATTCGAGCAGCGTGAACTGGTACAGTCCGTCGGCGATCTTTCGCGCGGCGGGATTCTGGCCCTGGTCCGCCTTGGCCATCACCGTCACGCTTCCCGGCGGCTTGCTGCCCTGCCACTTCAGGCGCACACGAACCTGGCGCGTCGGAAAGCCTTCCGTCAACCGGATATTGACCTTCGTAAGCTGCTGGCCGGCCTCGAGGTGAATCGGCTCGGCGTCGCTCGCGTCTGTGGCGCCGGGATAAAATGAACGCGGATAAGGGGCGTTCGGATCCATGCGGTTCAGCCGGTTGAAGACGAGGACGTAGTCCCCCGGGCCGATGTGGTCGAAATTGAAAACGCCCTCGTCGCCCTGAAAGGCCCACAAACCTGGGCGCGAGTCGGCGTACGTGGCGGCGCGATAGAGCTCCACCGAGGCCAGCCCCAGCGGCTTGCCGTTCGAGCCAAGGACGCTCCCGCGAATGTGGCCGGTTGGCAGCGCGACCACGTCGTATTCGTAGCACGCTCCGTCGGGAATCTTGAACGGCGGCAGCCCGCCCGTGAGCCCCTTCCGGGTCAGCTCGGTGCGCGGGGGCAAATTGGCGGTGAAGCGGTACTCGCCGGCGTGCACGTCGTAGAACGAGTAGATACCGCTCGCGTCCGTGCCCGCCTCGAAACGATCGTAGCGCGAGCGAAGCTTGAGCGAGATATTCGGGAGCGGGTCGTCGGGATCGTCGGGCGGCGCGAGGAACGGCGGGTCGGCGCTGCGCAGGACGCCGAATACGGAGGCCACGCGCGTGCCGTCGCGCATCGCCCGCAATTGCGGGATCAGCGCACGAGCCTCGCTCACCGGCCGCGTGCCGCTGCAAATGGTGGCGAAGAGGCGGCCCTCAGCCTCCTGCTGCGCGAAGACGACGTACTGTTCGCCCTGCTTGAAGCGATAGCCGCAGTCGCCGTCGTCGCCGCCCGAAAAAATGTCCATTTCGGCGCCATCAGGCCCGGCAAATTTTTCGTCGATGTGGAAATGATAGCGGGTCAGGCGCGAAGCGATAATGTCCACGGGAGGGCCGGAGGAATCGGTCTTCGGCGCGACGTAGGAGATATCTTCGATGGCCGTGACCGTGCCTGCGAACACCACATCGCCCTCCTGCAAGCCAGGGCACTTTCCCGGCGCAGCCTGAGAACAAGTGCACGCTTGCGCCGCGATTGCCATGAAAGGAACGAGCAGGAATAGAGTTCCGAGCGGCCGAAGAATCATCCTCGCTATCCTACATGCTTTCCCACGCGAGACGAAACTGGCTTGTGAGCTGCGCAAGAGCGTAGTGTCCCAATTTCGTCTGGAACCCGCATCAGCCGCTGCTTTTTAGGGGGTCGGAGCTTTAGCTCCGACATAGAAGCCTCCCAAGGCGGGGGCTTTCGCGGTTTATGCGTCCCGATGGTCTGTATCGGGAAGCCCCCGAGGAAAGTCTGGTCCTCCTTCATGCGAATTTAGACTCTCTGAGAAAAGTAGGTGCCGTACGAAATCGGCGTCAACGTTGTTACACTCTGACGGCCGCGGGAGTGCGCGCCTGCCTGAATGATGACCGAGCGAACCACGAATCGAGAGAAATGCGCGTTTGCGTAACAGGCGGAACAGGATTCATCGGCGGAGCGCTGGTGCGTCGTCTGCTCGCCGAGGGCGCGCAGGTGCGGGTACTCGCGCGGCCGTCGCAGCGCGCCGATGAACTCGAAGCGCGCGGAGTGGAAGTCGTGCGTGGCGATTTGCGCGACCCAGAAGCGATCGAGCGAGCCGTGCGAGAGGCGGAAGTTGTGTACCACACCGCCGCCAAAATCGACCCTCCCGGCACACGAGCCGAATTCTTCGAAACGAACGTGCGAGGCACGGAGCGGGTTCTCCAGGCGTGTCTTCGCGCGGGTGTTGGCCGCGTGGTATGCATAAGCTCGATCGCCGTGTACGGCCTCGCGCGAGAGGGCGAACCGATCAACGAGGATACTCCGTATGATGACGTGCCGGAGAAACGGGACCTCTATTCGCAATCGAAGATCGCGTCCGATCGGCTCGCCGTCTCGTTTGCGGAAAAAACCGGGCTACCCGTCGCCATCCCTCGGCCCGGCGTGGTGTACGGCCCCGGAAGACCGCTTCCGGCGGGGCTGCTGGCATTCCGCCTCGGCAAGACGGACTTCGTTTTTGGAAATCGTGATCACCGCATCCCGTTGAGCTATATCGAAAATCTGATCGACGCGGTTCAACTGGTTGCCGGCCTGAAGGACGGGAAGCCGCGGCAGTATATCGTCGTCGATGACGAGAATCTCACGCTGGGTCAATACCACGCGGCGAAAAGAGACGCCGATAGGACGCGGACTCTCTTCCTGCCCGGCTGGCCGGTGCTGCTGGCAGCGCCGCTCACCGGCCCTCCGCCGCGCCAAGTGAAGCGCGCGCTGCAAGACCGCTGGTATGACACGCGGCGAATCCGCAAGGAGACAGGTTGGGCGCCGAAAGTGCCGCTGGGAGAAGCCATCCGCCGGACGTTGACGCCTCCGGGCTGATCAGCACGTGTTTAGGGAGTCGGTGCTTCAGCTCCGACAAACGCAGCCAAGATTGATTTTGGCTTTAGCGCCTGAGGACAGTCTGCCTTGTCTGACCGAATTGGAACACTATCCGCCGCTGCTGGCAGCGACGGTATTGAATCGTTTCATGCTAGACTTTTGCCGCGTGCAGCGGTTGCGACCCTTTTCCGCGACCGAAAATATTCAGATCAGCTTCAATCCTGCCGGGTGGTTCGTTGAGAAAAAGAGCGTCCCTCACTTTTGCACCGTGGAAATCGCTTAAGTTGACGTGCGGGAGGTAGCAAGATTTTGACCGTTGGTCACATCGTTCTCGGCATCGCTGCGATCCCGTTCATCTATTATCTGCTCGCCCTTTACAGCACCGCGCGGTTTTTCACCGTTTCGCGGCGGGAAAGCGGCGCGAACAACGACTTTCTGCCGCCCATAAGCTGCCTGAAGCCGATCAAGGGGCTCGACGAAGACGCCTACGAGAACTACGCCAGCTTCTGCCGCCAGGATTATCCCGAGTACGAAATCGTCTTCTGCGTCGATCCGGACGATCCCGCTCTTCCCATCCTCGAAAAACTGATCCGCGATTTTCCCGAGCGCCAGATTCGCCTGCTCTTTGGCTCCGGCCGCAATGCCATCAACGACAAAGTCGGGCGGCTCACGCGCCTGACCGCCGAGGCGAAGTACGACCTGTTCGTGATCACGGATGGCGACGTCCGCGTGCGGCCGGACTATCTGCGCGCGGTCGCATCGCCGTTTCGCGATCCCAAGGTCGGCGCGGCGACCTGCCTGTACGTCTCGACGAAGGAAACCAACCTGGTGCAGGAACTGCAGTCGATCGGAATGATCTCGGACTTTTTCGCGCCGGTGATGGTCGCTTGGCAATTGAACGATCTGAAGGTCACCTTCGGGCAATCGATCCTCACCACGCGCAAGGCGGTTCAGGCCTACGGCGGCTATCCAGTGCTTGAGGACCGGCCGGCGGACGACGTCTACGCCGGGCGGCTGGTCGCGGAGCAGGGATTCGAGGTGAAGCTGCTGCCCTACATCGTGCAGTCGGTGGCTGATTTCACCACGATGAGCGATCTGCTGCACAAGCGCACGCGCTGGATGACGGTGCAGCGCCTGATGCGGCCCTGGGGTCATCTGGGTTTGATTTTCACGTGGGGATTGCCGTGGGCGCTCGTGGCCGTCGCAACGCATCCGACGGCGGCCGTGGCGATCGCGTATCTCGGCGGCTACGCCGCGTGCCGGGTCGCGATCACCTGGACGATCGGCGTGTGGGGAATGAAACAGAAGGGCCTGTGGAAGAAGATGCCGCTGATTCCCCTGTGGGACGCGATGGCGTTCGTGATGTGGATCGCGAGCTTTGGGCGCAGAACGATCCGCTGGCGCGGCGTCGATTACTTCCTTCGCGAAGGACGGCTCGTGGCCGCCACGCGCGCTCCCGCGGCGAGAGGATCATGAGCGCGAAGAGTCGCCGTCGCCGGCGCCGGGATTTACGGAACGAACGTTGCGATCCGCCTCGCGGAGCAGGGCCACCAGGTGCGCCTGTTCGATCCGCTCGGCATTCTGCAAGCCGCGTCCATCATCAACCAGTACCGCATTCACTCCGGCTACCACTATCCGCGCAGCCCGGAAACGATCGCCGAGACGCTCGAAGCGCGCGCGGAGTTCATGGAAGCGTTTGCGCCCGCGATTGTCCGCAACAGCCGCCACTATTACGCGATCCCGCATGAAGGGTCGCAGACGCCTCCCGAATTGTTCGAGAAGGTGATGGCGCAGTACCACCTCGTCTGCAATCCGTGCCGCCCCGAATGGATGGACTTCAGTTTCATCGACAAGTGCTACGAGGTGGACGAGCAGATCTACGATCCGGATGTATTGCGAGATGTGGTCACGTCCCGCATTCAATCGCTCGGCATCCCTTTCGAGCAGCGCGCCTTCACGCCGGAGATGCGCCCCGACTACGATTTCGTGGTCTGGGCGACCTACGGACTGGGGCCGAGCCGGGGTGTTTTCAAGATTGGCAGATATGATGTGGCCGAGAAAATTCTGATCGAGCTGCCGCCGCAACTGCGCGGGATATCGTTGGTCGTCGTGGATGGACCCTTCACCGCGTTCGATCCCTACGGCAGCTCGCCGCGATCGCTCTTCGGCTCGGCGAAAAACACGAATCACTGGACGACCACCGATCCGTGGGAACCGATTCCCGAGCAATACGCCAAGCTCCTGAACGGGCCGAAATTCGAGCCGATCGCGTTCAGCCGCTTTGACGCCATGCGAAAAGACTCCGCGCTCGCCGTGCCGGCGTCGAAGGACGCGGTCTATATCGGGTCGCGGTTCACCATCCGCGTGGTCGAAAACAATCCGGCGCAGGACCGCAGAACGCTCTACATCCAGGAGCCCGCGCCGCGCGAGCTGCACATTTTTTCGGGGAAAGTCGTGAGCGCCGTGAAGGCGGCCCGCCTCGTCTCCGAGAGAATCGCGAAGGGTTAGTTATTGCATCGAGGCAGAAGTTCGCTGCACGGTTTTTAGGGGGTCGGAGCTTTAGCTCCGACAATAAGGCGCTCACCGCTCAGGGGTTTTACCCCTGAGGACTCGGCCCTCTTACCTGCTCGTTTCCGTCACCGAAGGAGTCGTCGCGCCAAGCTGGCGATGACGGTCGTTGCGCGCGTTCCGCCAGTTGACCTGCGGCATGAAGAGCGAAGCGTCGATCTTGTCGCGGTACTCGATGGCGATGTTCAGCAGCGAATCGAGCAGCGAATCGGAGAGGTTATGCGGCTGTAAACCCAGGTCGACCAGCTTGGAGTTCTTCGCGTTGTAGTAGTGGGCCTCGGCTTCCACGCGCGGGTCGGGAATGTGGTCGATTTCGACTTTGAGTCCCATCTTCTTCCCGGCGGCCTGGACCATCCGCGCCAGATCGAGCACGGAAAACTGCTCGGTGAACTGGTTGAACACGCGGAATTCGCCCGGCGCGGCCGGGTGCGTACAGGCGATCTCGACGCAGCGGACCGTGTCTCGAATATCGAGGAAACCGCGCGTCTGGCCGCCCTTGCCGTAAACCGTCAGCGGGTGCCCCACCGCAGCCTCCACGCAGAAACGGTTGAGCACCGTGCCGAAGACTTCGTCGTAATCAAATCGATTGATGAGCGCTTCGTCGATTGCGGTTTCGTCCGTCACCGTGCCGTAGACCACGCCCTGGTTCAAATCCGTGGCCCGCAGCTTCCACACCTTGCAGCAGAACATGATGTTGTGGCTGTCGTGCACCTTTGAGAGGTGGTAGAAGGAGCCGGGCTGCTTGGGATAGGGGAGCACGTCCTTGCGGCCGTTGTGCTCGATTTCGATGTAGCCCTCTTCGATGTCGATATTGGGCGTGCCGTATTCGCCCATCGTCCCGAGCTTCACCAGATGACAATCGGGCGCGAATTCGCGCAGGGCAAACAACAGATTCAGCGTGCCGACCACGTTGTTCACCTGCGTGAAGGCGGCGTGCTTGCGGTCGATCATCGAATACGGCGCCGAGCGCTGCTCGGCAAAGTGGACCACGGCTTCGGGCTCGAATTCCTTGATCGCCGAGGAGAGAAACTCGTAGTCGGTCACATCGCCGATCAGCAGGTCGATCGTCTTGCCGGTGTGCTCGTTCCAGGCTCGCAGGCGCTCGGGGAGCGCGCGGATCGGCGTCAGCGTCTGCACGCCAAGCTCGAAATCCCACTGGCGGCGGATAAAGCTGTCGACGATAGCAACGGAGTGGCCCTTCTGCGACAGATACAGCGCCGTCGCCCAACCGCAGTAGCCATCTCCACCCAGCACGGCAATCCTCATCGACCCTCCTCGGCCATGCACACTGCGCATTCGATTCGAACGGGTGCCCACAAGTTTGCCCCGTCACTCGGCCCAGCGCAAGCGCCTTTTGGACGTACGTAATGCTCAAGAGACAAGCCTCTTGTTCTTGAATCGAACCGATAAGGGAAATCGCAGAACTCGGCGCGATGGAAAGACTTTAGCTTGTGACGCCCTTCCCCGCCGCGCCTTCGGCGTCGTACACGGTGCGCCCCGGACCGCGCAGGTACAGAATCAAGCCGATCAATCCCACCGCAGCCCTCCAAATTCGCCAGCACAATAGCGCCTCGGCGCCTCCCTCCAGGCCCGCCATCTTGAAAAGCACGTTGTAGGCTGACTCCCCTACCCCCAGACCGCCGGGAGTGAGCGGCAAGTTGTTCGCGAGATCGCCGAGCGGGACCACGAGACACAGTTTCATCGACATGCTGCCCGGATGCAGCGCCAGAATCGCGAGGGACGTAACGGCGATGAGCGAAAGATTGGCCAATAATGAGAGCCCCAGCGCCGCCGCGAGGACCCCGGGGCTGCCACGATACCCGGCGATCGTTCCCGCGCTTCGTTCCGCCAGTTTTTCCCCCGGCAGAAACCGGGAACCCCATCGCGCCAGCCGGTTCACCAGCATCGGGCGGTACAAACAGACCGACAGCCCGGCCAGCATGACTAGAGCGAGAGCAGCAGCGGTAATCAAGAGAACGCGGAAGACCGTCACCGCCCGAATCAGTTCGCGGAAACAGGGGAGTAAAAAGCAGCGGCAGGAGCAACAGTGAGAACAGGCCGATGGCGCGGTCGAAGATCACCACCGTGACGATTTCGGCCCGGCGTCCCTTGTTTTCCTTCGCGGCGTAGAAGAGCTTGGCCACATCTCCGCCCGCCGCTCCCGGCAGAAACGTGGCGAAGAAGGAGCCCACCAGCGTCAGCTCCAGGGAGTTGCGAAACGAGAGGCGCAGACCTTGCGGCCGGAAAAGCATCGAAAGCCGCGCCGCCATCAGCGCGATGTCCAGAAACATCAATGCCAGCGCCGCGAGGCTGATGGGCCACGCCGTGATCAGTTTCGAGAGAGCGCGAAGATCGATAACGCGAGCCCAGACCAGGTACGCGATCAGCCCGATGCCGACTCCCAGCCGGACAACCAGCCACAGCGCCGGCCGGGCCGTCCCGGCTCTCGGCAGTCCTGATGTTGCGTCGCTCTCTTCCGCTGGGATCTCGCGCAAGAAGGGGCCGATTCGATCCTTTCCGATGGTCACCTTTTACTCCCGGGAGGAGAAGCCGCGCAAGCGGCTTCTTGCCATCGAAATTCCTGAGTTGCCGCCGGATCGGGTGTTGTCTTAATTTGAAGTCCCAATACGTGAGCGGAACACAAATAAATCGGGGTTTGGAAACGAAACGTGTTCAATTTTTACGGAGAATTGCTCTTGGTCTAATTGGCCTCATTGCCTTCGGAACAATTCGCAAAACGTCCCCTCTCAAAATACTTCGCTTTGTGTCGAATAACATGCGGAATCAGGCCAGTAACTCGTGTGACCTTCACCTTCAGATTCTTTTGTACGAATCGTATCGAATCCTGGCGTCGGCAACCTCGGCAGCCAGTTCTACCTCGGGTTATACAATGAAAGTAGGCGTGTCGTTTGAATTGTAAGCTGGATTCTTCGTCAGGATTGCTCGTGCCTGACTCAGCAGGTCTAGCTTGCAATCACTAAGATCTTGCTTAAACTCTCTTTTTCTCGAAAAATCTCGACTATGATACCTGTTTGTCGACGCTCAGTTCCAGCGAAATGATTGCCAAGGCGTGCTAATTTCAACATTAGACCATAGCATTATTCATTCATTTATTTAAAATTTTTTTCTATAATTTTTTGTCTTACATGTCCGGTATAGTGTGTCTATCCTTCGAAGGAAAATGATACACTTCGCACGTAATTTTCGTATGCGCCGTGTACGTCCGCAAGTCCAGCCAATGGAGACGAGCCGAATTGCACGAGAAACGGTTCTGACACTTGAGAGAACCCACAGCTCAATATTTGATTTTGGCCCCAAGTCGCCCGTGCATCAGCTTTCTGCTGTAACGGCGGGACATTTATATCGGCTTCGCAGTTATCTCCTATGGGCCCGATCGTGGCATCCACAGTAGCCGCCTGTACAGTTGTAAGCGCTCGCTTGCACGATTGGCGCGCAATTCCGTAATTTCGACTTTTATTTGAAACGCATCGCGCGTACCCATGCGGCTAATTTGAGCAAGGGTGCGGAAGAACATAGGCTCGGAGTTGTCTTACAGCAAGACTTCTCGTAGTCAAGACTTGCCAAAGCAGCGCGAAGAATTGCAAAGCAGCTACGAAAGCCAAAATTCCGGTGAAGGCAACCAACCACCAATCGATCGTCGCTTTTTTGATATTTTTGTTGGTTATTTCGGTGGGTTTGCTCTTGCCGTCTTTGGCGGCATCGTTTTCGATGGTGGTAAGTACGATTGGTTTGGGCGATGTCTCATAGGTCTCAGCTGCTTGGGGGCTGTCTTTGGTGTTGTTTTGTGGTTCCTGACTGGGTTCCCCGCCACTTGGAATTGGATGGTTTGATGATTGCGCTGCGATTGAACAACACAGAACAAATACAGCTAGAACAAAACGCATGAGCAAACTTATACCACTAGTTAATTGCCGAGAGAAAGTCGTCCAGCGTCCCCAAGCGGTCTGTCAGATTCGCAGCCATCCTTTCGATTTCAAATTTGGACAGGACCCCGGATCGCGCCCATTGACGCGATTAGGAAGTCGAGCTATACAAGTACGTTACCGATAATGGCGGAAACCAGCGTAATCACGGTCCAGGAAGCGGGGCGAGAAGTCGCGTATCGATACCTCGCGTCCGTCGAGGAACTCAAGAAGACCGGTCAGTTGACGCGCTGGGTCGATGACCACGATATTCTTTTGTATGAATACGAAGGCGAAACGAAGGCTCTCAGCAATATCTGCCGCCACTTTGGCGGTCCCGTGGGTTATCACAAGGCGAAAGACGGCGTGTTCGTTTGCCTCTGGCACAACTGGAAATATTCCTGCAAGGACGGCTCGTGCCTAACCCACCCCGGTCTCCCGCTTCGGCAATACACGCTAAAGATCGTGGACGGCAAAATCTATGTTGATCTGCTCGGGTGAATCTCGACTATGAAACCTGTCACTTTGACCGCTCAGTTCCAGGCCGAAATGGATTGCCCGAAGGAAGTGGTCATGTGGAACTACTACGACCACGAGCATCTCGTCGGCACGCATTACAAGCTTTACAACAAAACCAGAATTCTGGCCGAAAAAGGCAACTGGTCTCTTGTGTACCGCAGCAAGCGCATGCCGCTGTTGCCCTTCTACACGTCCGGTATCGGTTTTCAGTACATGGACGGCAACGTGATGAAAAGCTTCCACAAGGATTCCATCGGTTTCATGCTCCAGATGGAAGCGGATTTCAAGGACTTGCCCAACGACCGCTGCTCCGTGACGGTGACCTACCGGATCGACACGCACCCCTTCTTCAAGCTCTTCGAGCCTTTTTTTAAGAAGATTTTCGAGCGCTGGTTCTGGGCCACCTGGGAAGAGGACGCCCCGATGCGCCTGCGCCGCTGGAAGGTTCACAAGCTCGGGTTCAAGGATTTCAGCGGCATCGAATACATCAATAAGAAATTGCCGGAGCCGGAGCGCATCGAAGCCGGGCCGTACATTTTCGATCCGCCCGTGCGCACCTCTTCGCGCATCAAGACGATTGAAGGCGAAGAGCGCCCTTTCAAGCAGAACCTCGAGCTCGGGTACAACGATTGAGCGCTCGCCTCCGAGCGCGGTGCGGCTGAACCCGCCGAGCATGCAGCGGCGCAAACTGGCGCACACCCGCGGGCTCGGCAGCCCCCTATGACATCGCGGTTTCCATTCCAGCACCCTGAAATTGAGGCGCTGCTTGCGCGCCTGCACGAAGCCTCGCGCGCGGACAAGTGGCGCCTCGCGCCTCGCATTCCGCGCTATCTCTGGGCTTCGCTCCGCGACCGCCTCAAGCAAGGTTCCGGCCAGCATCCGATGTTTCGCGATGTCTATAGCGCGGTCACCGAAGAGCGCGGAGCGCTGCTCTACCTGATCGGCGCGCGATTCAGGCGAGGCGCGTCGTCGAATTCGGATCGTCGTTCGGAATTTCGACCATCTATCTTGCGACGGCCGTGCGGGACAATCGGGATTCGAATCCCGGCGCCGCGGCGCAAGTAATCGGCTCCGAGATGGAGCCGCACAAGTGCGCGGAAGCAGCCAGGAACCTGCAAGCTGCCGGACTGTCTGACATCGCCAAGATACTTCCGGGCGATGCCCTCGAAACCCTCCGCGCGGTCGAAGCCCCGGTCGACCTCGTGTTTCTCGACGGCCGCAAGGACTTGTACCTTCCGGTTCTCAAGCTCTTGAAACCGAAGTTGAGGACCGGCGCGGTGGTCCTCTCGGACAACATCCACTCATTCGAGCGGCAGGTTGCGCCCTTCATCGAATACGTGCAGTCGGGTACCAACGGATTCGCGTCTTCTACTCTGAATATCTCGGACGGGATGGAGTTCTCTGTTTTCCAGCGGTCTGGCGATTGACGGACGCCGCTACCGGCCCGCCGCGCCGGCGGCTCGAGGAGGCTCGGTGCGTCCCGCTTTCGCTTCCGCGCGGCCGCGGCCCACAAACTGCCGCACGGTGTAGACGGGCTTGTTCTGCGATTCGTAGTACGTGCGGGCCAGCAGCTCGCCGATCAGGCCGATGGCGATGAACTGGATGCCGCCCATGATCAGGGCCATGCCCAGCAAGATCAGCGGGCCGTGGTTGGCCAGCAGGCCTTCGTTGAGCATTGCTTTGCGCGCGAAAATCCATAGCCCGATTCCCGCGCCGCCGCCGAGGCACAGCAGCCCCGCCAGACCGAAAAGTTGCAGCGGCCGCGTCGAGTAGTCCAGCAGAAACTTCACGCTCACCAGATCGAGGAACACGCGGATCGTGCGCGAAATGCCGTAGTTCGATTTGCCGCTCTTGCGCGGAATATTGGTAATCGGCACTTCCGCCACCGACGCGCCTGCCCAACTCGCCAGCGCCGGAATAAAGCGATGCAGCTCGCCGTAGAGGTGAATCTCGGCAAGAATTTCGCGCCGGTACGCTTTGAACGTCGTGCCGAAATCGTGCAGGTCCACGCGCGAAAGCTTGGCCATCATCCAGTTCGCCACGTGGCTCGGGCAGTTGGCGCGACAGCCAGTGGTCGGTTCGCTCCACGCGCCAGCCGCTCACGATGTCGTAGCCTTCCCGAATCTTCTCGGTGAACCGCGGAATCTCCGCGGGGTCGTGCTGCAGGTCGCCATCCATCGAGATGATGACCTCGCCTTCGGAATGGTCGAAGCCGGCCTTGAGCGCGGCTGTCTGTCCGAAATTGCGCCGCAGCCGCACCACCACCACGCGCTCGTCGTCGCCCGCGATTTCCGATGAGCAAGCGGAAGGTGCCGTCCTTGCTGCCGTCGTCCACGAACACGATCTCGTAAGGCTCGCCCAGCGCGTCCATCACCTCAATGATCTTGACGTAGAGCTGCGCGACGTTTTCCTGTTCGTTGTAGAACGGCACAACGACGGAGTAGGACAGCGGATTCCCCTCGGAACTCATGCCGCCCATTGTAGTACATCAATCCGGTGACGAGGAAGCGAGACCGCGCGCCTGCGAGAAACTTGTCAACGGGTGGTTCGTCAGCAGCGCCTTGCCGCCGCTCACCATCACGCTTTGAAGTTGCGGCGATCCCACGAGCGCCTCGTATCGCGGCAGATCGGATTGGAAGGTGAGCAGATAGCAGCGGTCCGGCGCGAGCCATAGCTCCTTGAATTGCGCATTGTCGATGAATACCTGCGGCGCGCCGGGAGCGAACGACCCGTACTCCAGGTTGGCCCGGCGGTCGGACAATAGCAGCCCCGTGCGGTTCGTATAGAAAAACACCGACGAAAACTGGTAGTAAAAGCCCTGGGTGATCATTTTCCCCGCCGGCGCTTCCATCAACTCCTTCGCCAGCGGGCGCGACGAAAGATAGGGATCGAAGATGACCATCGCCAGCCGCGCCGCATGGAAAAACACCACCATCATCAGCGCCGCCGCCAGAAACGCGCGCCGGCCCGTCGCTCGCAGACACCCGAAAGCGCCGATCAGAAGAGCGACCCCGGCCACGGCGAGCGGAATTCGCAGGTACGCGAACGAGTCGAGCGTGAGGTCCTCCATGTGGCCGAGCGACAGCGTGTACGCCTTGGGATGCCGGCTGAGCGCGTCGGAAATATCTCCGGGCGTCGGAAGTCCGTGAACGTGGAAGATAATCGCGAAAATAGCCACCGCCGCGATCCCCGCGGTCACCGAGAGCACGCGCGTGCCCCGGCGAACCCAATCGCCCCCCATCGCCATCGCCGAACCCAGCAGCAGCGCGAACGCCGGGTAGGCGGGCATCGAGTAATACTCCTGCGTGGTCGAAAACGTGAAAAAGACCAGCACGAAGCCCAGCCAGCAAAGCGCCAGCAGACGAGTGCGCCCGGCGCGGTCGGCCGGCTTGAAAGAAAGCTTCGCGATCGCGGGCAGATACACGCTCCAGGGAAACAGCCACACCAGATGCAGCAGCCAGAACCAGACGCGCGGCACCGTGTTGTAGTCGCGCGGGTAGCGCAGGTTCAGGAACCGCAGCAATTGCTCGTTGATGAAAAAGAACCAGAGAAACCCGTGATATTGCCCGGGGACGCTGTGCAGCGTAAATGCGAAATACGGTGGATTGCGCAGCGTGGCCAGCACATGCCAGGGCGCCGCAATCAGAATCACGATCAACGCCCCGCTGAAAACGTGCAGCCGCTTCCAGATTCGCGCGGAGAATAACTGCCGCGTGAAGCAAAAGAAAGATCACGGCGGCGGCCACGGGGAAAACCACGCCGATCAAGCTCTTCAACAAGAGCCCCGTCCCCAGGCTGACAGCGAAAACGATCGACCAGAACCGCGGGTGCGCCTCCTCTTCATCGATCGCTCTCAGAAACGCCCATAGTGCCAGCGCCACCGTGAACGTCTGCATCACGTCGGGAATCAGAACGCGCGTGAAGAGAAAAATGCCCACGCACGTGGCCATGCACAAACCGGCGTAGAATCCCGCGCGTTTTCCAAACGCCCACATTCCAAACGCGGCCGTGAGCCAGCAAAGCCCGATCGCCGAAAGCGCAAAAGGAATTCGCGCCGCCCAATCGTGGACGCCAAAAATTCTTGTAAGTACTCGCGATCGTCCAGTACACCAGCGGCGGTTTCTCGAGGAACGCGATGCCGTCCAGCCGCGCGGTCACCCAATCGCCCGAAACCAGCATGTTCCGCGCGATCTGCGCCTGCACGGCGTCCGAATCGTCCATCAGCGATGGAGGAGAGACGATGCAACCGAGGTACACCGCTGCCGCAAACAGCAGCAGGACTACATAGAGGTGAGAACGTTTTCCGTCACCGGTTGTTTCGGTGCGGAAATCGACGCCGTCTGGATCCGCCATTTCCTCATCCACAAAAATAGAATCATCAATCCCCAAAGGTGATAGCCGAGATTGGCGCGCCGCTTGAGATGCGCGTTCACGCACGCATCGATCGCGCTGGCATTGAACAGCCCGGCATGCTCGGCCGCGCCGCTCCCCAGCGCGTCGAGCATCAGCGGCCGCAGCGGCCCGCGCAGCCATTCATGCGTGGGGATGTCGAGCCCGGCCTTCTTGCGGCTCAGGACCGCCGCCGGCAGCTTGTCCTTCATCAGTTCCTTCAGCAGAAATTTCAGGCGCGAGCCGCGCACCTTGAACGAAGCCGGCACCGCAGCCATGAATTCCACAATGCGATGATCCAGCAGCGGCGGCCGCGCCTCCACGGCGTGCGCCATGCTCATCCGGTCCACCTTCATCAGGATGTCGTCCGGCAGATAATATTTCTGATCGAACCACAGATAGGGCGACACGCCGTCTCCGCCCTCCAATTTCGGGCTCAACCCGCCGAGAATGTGGTCCAGCGCGCCCGGCAGCGGCGCGTTGACCAGGCCCGCTTTGCCCGCGTCGGAAAACGTCCCGTTCCAATACACATGCGCCCGCTCGGGCGGCATCAGGCAGCCCTCGAGAAAGCGCTTGGCCATGTACTCGAGGCTGATCTTGTCGTCCGACACGGGCCACAACCGCGCCGCCGCGAGGCCCAGCCGTATCGCCGCCCGCGGCAGCGGCCGGACGACCCCCGCGAAGCGGTTCGCGCGATACGTCAGGTAGCCGCCGAAGATCTCATCGCCGCCCTCGCCGCTCAGCGCCACGGTCACTTTGGTTTTCGTCATCTTCGAAAGAAACCAGAGCGGCAGCGCCCCGGCATCGGCATCGGGCTCGTCGTTGTAATAGGCGAATTGCTCGATCGCGCTCGCAAGATTTTCGCCGGGATTGAGGTCGAACTCCTCGTGATCCGTTCCGTACTTCTCCGCCACCTGGCGGATGTAGGCGGTCTCGTCGAAGTTCCTCCCGAGGAAGGAAATCGAAAGCGTTTTCAGCCGCGAGCTCGATGCGCGCGCCGCGTAGTGCAGCACCGTGGACGAGTCCATTCCTCCGCTCAGCCACACTCCCAGCGGCACGTCGGAAAGAAGATGCTCGCGTACCGACTGCGCCAGCAAGCCGTCGAGTTCCTCTTTGGCGGAATCGAGCGTGATATCGCGTGACGGGCCGTACCGCAGCCGCCAGTACGCCCCGGACGTCACCTCGCCGTCGCGCCATTCCAGCCAGTGCCCCGGCGGAAGCTTGTCGATGCCGTCCACCAGCGTCCACGGGCACGGGACGTAGTTCAGCGCCAGGTAACAATCCAGCCCGGCCATGCTCAACCGGCGATCGATTTCCGGATGGATCAGGATGGCTTTCAGCTCGGACCCGAAAAAGATGTCCTGGTCGCGTCGCGTGAAATAAAGCGGCTTGATTCCCATGCGGTCGCGGGCCAGCACCAGGCGTCGGCTCGATTCGGTCCAGAGCGCTACTGCGAACATTCCGCGCAGCCGCGAAAAACAGCCTTTGTCCCACTCCATGAAGGCGTGCAGCACCGTTTCGGTGTCCGAACGGGAATGAAATCGGTGGCCGAGCTTTTCCAGTTCGGCGCGCAGTTCCAGGTGATTGTAAATCTCGCCGTTGAAGACGATCGTCGTGTTGCCGTCGTCCGCCTGGATCGGTTGGTCGCCGGAAGCGAGGTCGATGATCTTCAGGCGCGTCGCGCCCATCGAACAAATATTCGACCGGAACACGCCCTGCTGGTCCGGCCCGCGATGAATCAGCGTCGCAACCGCTTCTTCAATCCGCTGAACATCGGGAGACCAGTTCTTATGCGTGAAACCGGCGATACCGCACAAATTGCGACGCTCCTGACCGCGAGAGACACGAAACCGTTACACCCGTCCCCGATACTATAAAGGCCAGCGCCACCGAAAGCCACGAGATCGGAACAGCATCCCCTCCTGTACCTGATCGCCGTCGCCGCTGGCGTCGGGACGCTGCTCGACCACTGCGGCAAAATCCTCGACAGGATCGCGTCGCTCGCACGAAAGGTCCGCCGCATCAAGGACGAATGGAACACGCCCGTGAAGCCGAAGCGTGCGGCGTGAAGATCGGCGGACCCTATTAGGTGTAATCGTTTGCCTTACGTGGGCCTGCAATAAGCCAGTCTCCAGAATTTGGGTTGACGATTACTCGGGCCGGGGTCAGGCGATACTCGAAGCAAATCGAAGTTTCCCGAAGTTTAGAGTCCGGTCCAGACAGGGAGTCTCGGTATTTAACGAATCCATACAAAAAGAAGCTGACTTCGCCGTTCAGCACTAAATCCCAGTCCTTGCCCCCCAAAGTGGCCGCTGGCTCCAAATGTCGAATGAGGGTAAATGGTTGCCCCGGAGGCAGTGGACGGATTGCGGGAAGCGCCGATTCTCCGTAAGCAATTCGTTGTTCCAAGAGGTGCGGGCGTTCCATTACAAACCGAAGGGAAGACTCCACAATCCAAGCTGGAGTCTTTCCGTAGTTCTTAAACGCAACCACGACGTTGATGGTGTTGTCTACCTTGGCGACCATATTGGTCGTGATTCCCTCAAGGGTGACCCAAGCTCGCTCGCTGTTCACGAGGGCGTCGGCTTGGCTCTGCATAATCGCCATCTGAGCTACAGACTCTTTGTGTTGTTCCTCCCGTTCGCTCCCCTGTCGCCTGTATTCCTTCAATTCCAGCACGAAGATTGCGACGAGAGCGATTCCTTCGAGCCAGATGGCAAGAGATTGTTCGTGTGTTCGCAACCAGTGGAACACCGCTAAGAGGACTGGGTACATTGGCTCAGTATTGCACGGTTCGATGCGCCGACGCCGTGTCGGGAATCGAGCGAAGCAAGCTACATGCGAAGCGTGCGGCGCGAAGCCGAGTTAAACTCACTTGCTTCCTACAAGGATAAGCAGGTTGATCTTCAATTGGTTCAGATCATTGCCGGTGGAAGTTACCCATATCCTATCGTCCAGAACGGACAACGCCTGTCGTGCCGCGAGTTCCGTCAATTTGCGCTTCGTAGCTGGACCGTTCTGCCTAATTTCCACGCTGAAACCATGTATGGGTTTATCGTTCGAAATCAGCCACGGAAACGGCACTACTGTCCATTTAGCATCGTGGAAGACCCCACCGACTTCTATGGAGTATTCCTGTGCGTCCGGCTCAGCCGGAGTTACGAATGTTACGGAGACTCTCGCTCCGGGTCGAGCACTGAGTATCCCGAGCATCTTCTTGCGTTGTTCGAGGGTGATGTGCCGGTCAGCTAAACTTTGCTCCAATTGTGCCGCACGCAATTCGGCGTCACCGGCCTCTTTGTGTAGCCTCGCTACTTCCACATCAGAGATGGTCTGTAAGTGCGCTGAAAATAGAAACACGCCGCCATCCGCGAACAACTCTCCGGCGACTCCGACAATCACGAGCAATTCAAATATCCTTGCTCGCTTCTTCCATTTCTCTGACTTTGCGTACTCCCCGACAAGCCCGATAACAAGCATCACACCAAAAAGCAACAGGACGATCTCCGACACATCGAGTGCTATTGATGTCGCGGATTTAGAAAGCGATAAGAAGATACCCATGTCTCTGACCTGCTCCCCGAAATTTAGTCCAGGCAAAACTCAGCTTCTCCGGGTATAAGACCACGAGAGGAGAAGCGCCATGAAAGGAAGCCGTTTTAGTGAAGAGCAGATCGTGGGGGTGTTGAAGGAGGCGGAGGCGGGAGTTCCCATGAAGGACCTCTGCCGGCGAATCGGCATCAGTGAAGCTACGTTCTACCACTGGAAGGCGAAGTACGGGGGCTTGGAAGTGAGCGAGACCCGGCGGCTGCGTCAGTTGGAGGAAGAGAACGGTCGGCTGAAGAGGATCGTGGCGCAGCAGGCGCTGGACCTGGACGCGCTGAAGGTGGTGCTGGCAAAAAAGTGGTAGGCCCGCGGGCGAAGCGAGAAGCGGTGCGTGTCGTGCGGGAACAAGCAGGGCTGAGCGAGCGACGCGCCTGTGGGCTGATCGGGATGCACCGCGGGAGCTGGCGGTACCAGCGGAAGGAACGGAACGAAGCGGCGTTGCGGGCTCGGCTGCGGGAGTTGGCAGACGAGCGTCCGCGCTTCGGCTATCGGCGTCTGTATATTTTCCTGCGACGGGAGAAGGCCGCGGACGGAACGCTGCGGTGGTTGGTCAATCACAAGCGGGTCTACCGACTCTATCGGGAGGAAGGGCTGGCGATGCAGCGTAAGAGGCGCAAGCGATTTCGGGCTGAAGCGCGAGTGCCGTTGGCACTTCCGACGCGTGCGAATGAAATGTGGACGATGGACTACACGCATGACCAAATGGCCGGCGGGCGGAAATTCCGAACGCTGAATCTGATGGATGGCTACACGCGAGAGGCACTGCGGATCGAACCGGACACCTCGCTACCGGGTCTGCGCGTGGTGCGGATACTGGAGTCGCTGCGGGAGCGACGTGGAACACCGGCTGCGATCCAGGTAGACAATGGAACCGAGTTCACCAGCCGCGTCGTGGATCAGTGGGCCTATCAAAACCAGGTAGCGCTGCACTTCATCGAGCGTGGCAAGCCCACGCAGAACGCATTCATCGAAAGCTTCAACGGGAAGTTCCGGGATGAATGCTTGAACCAGAACTGGTTCGTGGATCTCCGACACGCACGGGAGGTGATCGAGTCCTGGCGGGTGGACTACAACACGGTGCGCCCGCACAGCTCGTTGGGGTACCGGACGCCCGAAGAATTTGCCGCGGCCAACGGCTGTGGAAAAGACGGTGGCTTCGCCACCTTGGAAAACGCTCCGCGTTTCCCACTTTCCCCCAGCCGCGACGACGGCGGCCCTATTTCAACCTTTGCAGTGGAACCAAAAACCCTGGGAGCTTCGTTATGACTGGACCAAAAACGGGGGGCAGGTCATCTCTGTGGGCATTCTAACTCGGGATTCCATATCGGAGTTATGACGATGGGGTATTAGGTTTGACCAGTCTCCATTGCGAATAGTCCCTTGTGCTCCTCCAAGAGTGAACGATCTCGCCACACACCTCGCACCTAAAATCTTGAGGCACGTCAGGAGCGGGGTAGTCGGTGTAGTTGCACTCGTAGGTCGCCCCGCATTTCGGACAGTCGAACCTCGCCTTGCCGGTACTCCAAGTTGCCATCTACTCGCCTTTGTGGAGCAACACCTTCAGAGGTTTTCTGTAGCCTTCGGGAATCCAATAGAAGGTCTGATGGGTCGTAATGTGACCCATCCACACTCCCTCCTCCGTTCTGCTTTGTACAAGCCCTTCTTTCGAGCAGACAACAAGTGCGCTACTTATATCGCTACTAGGAAGGTCGCCGACTTTGATGTGTTGAACGGGAATCGGCTCGTCGTAGGAAAGTATGGCTTTGAGCACTTCCTTGACGTGAGTTCCCAAGCCGTCCAACTGGCTACTGAGACGTGCCGCCAGCGCCTCGTCTGGCAGTCTGAGCGCCTAAGGCTCTATTCATGACGCAGAGACTCAACAAGCTGGGGCTTTAGAGAAAAAGTCTTGAGGTCCTTAAGCATCGTCTTCGCTTGCGACGGCGTCATCGTCTCTTCCATATGTTCGATCAAGAGACCAGCTAATCTCTCCGCGGCATTATCCCGTTTTGATTTCTTTCGCGGCATACACAAAGTCCGCTCGCATTGCCAAGCGCACTCAAATACGAATCACTCCGGAATCATTCCGATCGTCCTCAGCCACGTCTCCACCAACTGAGGCCATCCCGTTATCGGAAGCTTCGTGCGCCGCAGCCCGAACGCATGCCCGCCCTGCGCGTACAAATGCATTTCCACGGGAACCCCGGCCTTCTTCAGCGCAATGTAATAAACCAGCGATTGGTTTACACTGTCCACGTAGTCATCCTCCGCCTGCACCAAAAACGTCGGCGGCGTCTCGTGCGTCACGGGAATCAGCGGATTCAACTCCCATTCCTTTGTCGTGTTCTCCAGCATGTGCCCCGGATAAATCGCCACGGCAAAATCAGGACGGCAGCTCACTTTGTCGGCCGCATCCACCGCCGCATAAGCGCGCTTGTCGAAATGCGTGCTGATGTCAGCCACCAGGTGCCCGCCCGCCGAAAATCCCAGCACGCCGATCTTGTGCGGATCCACGCCCCACTCCGCCGCGTGAAAACGCACCAGCCCCACCGTCCTCTGCGCATCCTCCAACGCCGTGGGTGCTTTCGGATGAATGTTGCACCGGCAATCGTCATGCCAAGCCGGACCCGAATCCGGCACGCGATATTTCAACAGCACGCACGTAATCCCTCGCGACGTCAGCCAGTCGCAGACCTCCGTGCCTTCCAGATCGATCGCCAGATCGATATAGCCCCCGCCAGGAAACACGACCACCGCAACGCCCGTATTCTTCTCCTTTGGCGCATAGACCGTCATCGTCGGCCGCGACACGTTGCCCACGCCGGTCACCGGCTTCCCGGCGATCAGACCCTTGGCCACCTCCACCGTTTCCGGCCCCGCCGGCACCACCGCCGCCGCGTCCGGCGGCGTCCCCGGCCATATCGCCACTTGCGTATGTCCCGGCGACGGCTGCCAGCCAGTCGTCTGCGCGCTCACACCGCCAAACGCAAACGCAACACAGAGAGCCACAACACAGAGAGCAAGGATCAAAGGCTTCATCACAATCCCCCACAGCTTAATAGAACCTCGGCGGCTGGGTTCGATGTCTCCACCATCGCAGCCCAACCCTGGGCGGCCTGTGCCCTTGAGCGATTTCTTAAGAATCGTAGCCGGGGCCGCCGGACGACCCGCACTCTTTCCACAGCCTTTCCCAATTCCAGATCCTCCCGTCGTTCGGCAACGGGAATCCGAGCTGATGCGCCAGCATACAAACCTGCCCGCGATGGTGGGCTTCGTGAGAAATCATGTAGCACAGCATTTCCGGGCCAACCGGCCAGGGCCGAGCCCAGCCGTCTCTGCGAAACTTCTCGACGTGGCCGCCGCCGCCGAGCGCTTCAGCGAGCATCTCCGCGCAGCGAGCGGCGCTCTCGGCCAATCCCGCGCGGGCCTGCTGCGGCGTGCAGTGCGCGCGGTCGAGCTGTCGTGGAACCTTCAGGTGCGGAGCCGTAAGCCTGACCCACTTCGAGCGGACGTTGTGCATGTGCGTGAAGATCGCCGCGATGGTGCGGGCCTTGCCGGGCGGTTTGGCTCTCCAGGCGGTGGGGTCAAGACGTTCGATAAGAATCTGGTTCATGCGATCGTTGGCGGCAAAGATCTGGACTGCGGCTCGGCCGAGTTGAGTGTGAACCTTGCGTTGGCGCGTGGTCATGGCTCCCTGCTCCTTCGTCCCGGCGCTTCTATTCGTGACGCAGAGATTCCACGGGCTGAAGCTGCGCGGCTGTCTTCGCCGGTAGATAACCGAAAAGCACGCCCGTCGCGCAGGACACCAGAAAAGCCAGCGCCACCGAAAGCCACGAAATCGGAATGCTCACTCCCGGCGGCAACGGCAAAAACTGCGCCAGAACTTCCACGGAAAATGGAATCGCCACGGCCATCGCGATGCCGATCAGCGCGCCGATTCCGCTGATCAATATCGCTTCCAGCAGAAACTGGTAAAGAATGTCCCTCTGCGGCGCGCCGATGGCCTTCCGGATTCCGATCTCGCGCGTCCGCTCCGTCACGCTCACCAGCATGATGTTCATGATGCCGATGCCGCTGATCAGCAGCGCCAGCATGGCGATCACCAGCAGCACGATGGTCATCGCCAGCGAGATGCGCCGCGACGTCTCCAGAATCGACGAAAGGTTCTGTATCTCGTATTCCGCGTCGGACCGGTGCCGGCTCCGCAGGATTCGCGCGATTTCTTCGGTGACCACTGGAACGTCCTCGGCGTTGTCCGCCTGCGCGTAGAGCGTCACGATGAACGCGTCGCCCGTGTAGTACCGGACCAGCGGAAAAGGCACCAGCACGGAATCGGTCCGGATTTCCGACTGGCCGAAAGTCTCGATGCGTTCGCGAAACACTCCGATCACCGAAAAGCTCAGCTCGCCCACGTGGATCGTCTGGCCCACCGGATTCCCGGCCAGGGCCGTCTGCGCCAGATGTTCGGACACCAGGCACACCTTGCTCACCGCCGAAAAATCGCTGTCGTCGAAATACCGGCCCCGCGAAATCACCAGGTTGCGGATTTGCTGGAATCCCTGCGTCACGCCGATCAGCGCCACCGGCACTGCTTTCCCGTCCGCCACCACGGTCAGTTGAATGTCGCTCGTCCCGGCCACTCGCGCGGCTTGGGGAACGTTCTGCCGCACGGCCTCGAGGTCGCTCATTGAGATCTGGTCCGCGAGGGCCACCGTCTGCCCGTTCGTCTGCGCCAGGTTGGCGTAGACGATGTTCGAGCCCACCGCCTCGATCTGCGCCCGGATATATTTCTTGCCGGTGAGCGTCACCGTCACCACCAGCACGATGCACGCGCTGCCGATCACCACGCCCAGCATGGTCAGCGCGGCGCGCACCTTGTTGGCGCGCAGCGCTTCCATCGCCAGGCCCCACGTTTCGGACCAGCTCATCGCCGACGCTGCCAGAAACCCTCCTTCGCGCTTGCTAGAACTTGTCTCGTAATGGTTCTTAGGGGGTCGGAGCTTCCGCTCCGACATAAAGGCCCCCAAGAGGGGAGTTAGAGTCTGCGTGAGAACTCGACAATCTTTGTGGGTCGTGGCTTCAGCCACGACATAAGATCTGCAAAATCAGACCGGCTTTAGCCGCTGAAGTTCCGATTTTGCTGTTCTCACACGCACTCTTTGGCCCCTGAAACGCACGCGCTCACGGCCCGCAGCCATTTATGAGATAGCTCTTGTCTCATAAACGGGCTTCTTAGGGGGTCGGAGCTTCAGCTCCGACATAAAGGCCCCAAAAGGGAGGGGGCTTTAGCCCCTGAGGCACGCGGGTTCACGGCCCGCAAGCCATTTATGAAACAGTTTCTAGTAAAGCCCGGCCCTGCTCAGCTTGCCGCGGTTTCGGCCGCGGCAAGCTCGGGAATCTCGATCCGGATCTGCGTTCCTTCGCCTACCCGGCTGCGGATATCCATTTCGAACTGGTCGCCGTAAAGAAGCCGCAAACGCTCGTGGACGTTGCTGATCCCGATGCCTCCGCCGTATACCTCCGCAAGCCGCTCCTCGGACATGCCCAGGCCGTTGTCCTCGATCTCGATGGATAGCCGGCCGTCGCGGCGCTGCGTGCGCAGGCGAATCTCGCCGCCGGCGAGTCGCGGAGCCAGTCCGTGCTTGATCGCGTTTTCGATGATGGGTTGCAGCAGCATGCTGGGAATGAACGCGTCGAGCGTTTCTTCGTCCACCTCTTTGAAGATTTGCAGGTTGTCGCGCCCGAAGCGAATCACTTCGATGTCCAGATAGTCGTCGATGAACTCCAGCTCCTCGCGCAGCGGCACGAACGTCTCGTGCTTGCGCAGCAGGCGCCGCAAAATATTCGAAAGCTTCAGCACCACGCCGCGGGCCATGTCCGGGTCGAAACGGATCAGCGAAGAGACGGTGTTGAGCGTGTTGAAGAGGAAATGAGGATTGATCTGGCTGGTCAGCGCATCCATGCGCGCCTTGAGCAGCAGTTGCTGGTTCTGCTCCAGGTTCATCTCGATGCGCGTGTTGTTCCAGATCTTCACCGCGATGGCCACGCACATCGTCGACGACAAAACCACGAGCGCCATGTACCCCAAATTGTTCGTATGAATCGAGAAGAGCCAGCGCGCGGGAACGTGGTTGGCTAACTCCATCTGACCGACTTCGAACGCGGCGGAGGCAAACAGCGGGAGCATGGCCCAGTTGCCTTTGCGGTACCGGACGAGGTTCCAAAGCCACTGCGGGATTCCGAGGAAGAGAAACGGTCCGAAATGCCAGACGTCTTCTTTTTCCGGGATCGTCTCGCGGATCTCTCCCGCGAGCAATCCGACCAGCGCGGCCAGCGGAGCCGACAACCACTCGTGAAACCCGAAAGGCAGAAGGCTGATCAGCGACCCGCCCAGCAGGCCCACAACCCGGCCGCCGATCAGGCCCATCAGGAACGATCCCTCGAGACTCAGGTCGAAAAAGCGATAGCCGGCAACCAGGCGCAGCATCACGCCGATGGCCAGCGGCGGCACCAGGAAAAGCAGCAACATCACCTTCTGGTCGGAGTCGCGATTTTCCGTGAAAACAAGTTTGCGGAAGGATCGGAAGCGAACCAGCAGCGCCGCGAGCGCCGCCGCCCACCCGACCTTCAGGACCAGTGTGAACAGCAGGTCCTTTCCCGATAAGAGTGCGCCCATTTTCGCCGGCAAACCGCCGTTCAGGAGATCTACGAGCTAAAGTAGCCAAAGCGGGCAGGTATGTAAAGGGAAGTGCGCCGGAACTGCCAAAAACTGGCAGGAATAGTGTCATGCTCCATGCTGTTGTTGCCGCGGTTTTTGGCCGTCATTACTGCTGCTGTCGCCGCCCGTTTTCTGCGGTTATTGCTGCTGTTGTTGCTGCTGTTGCGCGGGCTGTTGCGGCCGCTCCAGCACGGCAGCCGTGGCGGCGGGCGGCGCCGTCGGTCTCCGTAAGTGTTTCGCGGCCTTCATCATCCAGCGCCGGCCGGACGCGGACGTCCACGGCCAGGCTCTGCCCGGCGTGGCCCTTGTACACGCCTCGGACCGGCGCGACATCGCCGTAGTCGCGCCCGTAAGCCACGCGAACATGCCGCATTCCCACGGGTTTGCCCAGCGTCGGATCGAGCGCCGTCCAACCGTTCTTTGGCATGAGCACTTCCGCCCACGCGTGCGACGCCTGCCCGCCGATGACTTCTTCTTGTTTCGCGCCGGCAGAAGCATGCGCTGCCGGGAACCAAGTAGCCGGAAACGTAGCGCCCGGGGATTCCGCGCATGCGCACGATGCCGAGCAGCAGATGGGCGAAATCCTGGCACACGCCCGCGCCCATCGAGAGGGAATCCTCGATGGAAGAGTGCACGTGGGTCGCGCCCTTGACGTAGCGAAAACGCTGATGAATCAGGTCCGAGGCCGCGCGGGCAAATCCCTCGACCGTTCCATCGCTCAAACGCTCGGCCTCTTCGATCAGGCTGCGGAGCGGGGTGAGATGAGGCACGTAGCTGGTCGGCGCGACGAAATCGAAATGCTCTTCATCGAGTTGACCGTTGCGCGCATCCATTTCGGCGAGCGTCGAAGGATCGGGAGGAACTTCCGAAGTCTCGTGCGCGAGCACGACGGACTCCGCCTCGACCCTCAGGCTGCGATGCTCGGGAAGCACGTTGAAATGGTTCACCCAGTTGCCAAAGGCATCCCGGTAAGACGTGCCGCGGGAACTGGGAGCGGTGATGAGACGAAACGAGAGACAGCTTTGCCTCTCGTCGTGCAGGGGCCGGAGACGGACTTCGTTGTAGCTTTCGGAAACCGGTCCGTCGTACAGAAATTCAGTCGTGTGCACCAGACGATATCGATTCATGCCACCACCGCGTAGTAGAAGTAGGTTCGCGCGATATCTTCTCCGATCGAGCCGAACATGTTCAGCAGATCGTTGAGATACCCGTGCAAGCCTTGATCGAAAATGTCGCCGATCCGGTCGTAGCGCAGCCGCTCGACGACCTTGCCGATGAGCCGTTCGGCTTCGTTGGCGTAGGAGCCCGGCCCCGTGCCGCTGACGGCGCGCAAGCCGGACTGGACCTCGGTGGCGCTGAAGCGGATCGAATGCGGATGCTGGTGATGCAGGATGAGCATCTCGGCCACCTTCTCAGGCTCGATCGGGGGATGATACTGGCGGTGATACGCCTCGTAGGCGCCCACCGATCTCAGCACCGCCATCCACTGGTGATTGTCCAGCGCGTCCTCGGCGGGCGGCCCGTCGAGCAGATTGTGATACTGCACGTCCACCAGCCGCGCGGTCATTTCCGCGCGCTCGAGCGCCCAGCCGACGCGGAGAAACTCCCAGCCCTCGTCGTGGGGCAACGTGGCGTCCGTGACGCCGTGAAAACGGTGCCCCCCGAATTTGATTTTGTCGCAGAAGCGGTGCGGGCCCGCGGCGATTTCTTCCTGGGGAATGAACCGGCTCACGGTGTAGTACAGCCCGTTGATGTCTTCCCACATCTCGCGGGAAATGCGGTCGCGGATGGTGCGGGCGTTTTCTCGCGCTTTCGAGATGCACTGGACGATGGAGCTGGGGTTGTCCTGGCGAAAGGCGAGGAATTCGAAGACGTTCTCCGCGTTCACCTCAGTGTAGAGCTTCCGGAAGCGGTCCTCCTCGCCCGCCATGATGATCAGCGGCTCCCAGCGGAGACGGTAGGATTGCTGCGACTGCTCGAGCAGCATGTGGTAGTTCACGTCGAGGATGCGCGCGGTGCCTTCGGCGCGCTCGATATAGCGCGCGAGCCAGAAGAGAGATTCCGCGATTCGCGAAAGCATGTCAGTCCTCTCCCCGGAGTACCCAAGTGTCCTTGCTACCGCCGCCCTGCGAGGAATTGACCACCAGGGAACCGCGCTGGAGCGCCACGCGCGTCAGCCCGCCGGGTACGATGGTCACCTTTTCGCCGTCGTAGAGGCAGTAGGGACGCAGATCGACGTGGCGGCCGGCCACGCAACCCTCGGCCGAATCGTAGGAAGGCACGCGCGAGAGCGAGACGACAGGCTGGGCGATGTAGTTGCGCGGATTCGCGCGGATGCGCTCGCGGAACTGTTCGATTCGCTTGCTGTCCGACGCGGGCCCGATCAACATGCCGTAGCCGCCCGATTCGCCGACCGCCTTCACGACCAACTCGGGGAGATGGGCGAGCACGTACGCAAGGTCGTCCGGTTTCGCGCAGATGTAGGTTTCAACGGACCTCAGGACCGGCTCTTCGCCGAGGTAGTAGCGAATGAACTCGGGAACGTAGGCGTAGATGGCCTTGTCGTCCGCGACGCCGTTGCCGACGGCGTTCGCGAGCGCGACGCTGCCCGCCCGGTAGGCGCCCATCAGCCCGGGAACGCCGAGGATGGAGTCGGCGCGGAACGTCAGCGGGTCCAGAAATTCGTCGTCCACGCGGCGGTAGATCACGTCCACGCGCTGCAGCCCGCGAATCGTCTTCATGTAGACGATTCCGCCGTCCACGATCAGATCGCGCCCCTCGACCAGCTCGATTCCCATCTGCTGCGCGAGAAAGCTGTGCTCGAAGTAGGCGCTGTTGTAAATCCCGGGCGTGAGGAGAACGATCTGCGCGTCTTCGTCCCCGCGCGGCGAAAGGCTGCGCAGAATCCGCGAAAGCTCCGCGGGGTAGTGGTTCACCGGCAGGACCTCGCAGGCCTGGAACGCGTCGGGGAAGGTGCGGGTCATGACCAGGCGGTTTTCGAGCACGTAGGAAATCCCGCTCGGCGTGCGCACGTTGTCTTCGAGCACGCAGAATTCGCCGGTTTTCGAGTCGCGCACCAGATCGATCCCGCAGATGTGCGTATGAATTCCGCGCGGGACCTCCACGCCGATCACCTCGCGCCGGAAATGGGGGCAGGAATAGACGAGCGAGCGCGGAATCCGGCGATCCGTGAAGATGCGCTGCTGGCCGTACACGTCCTGCAGGAAAAGATTCAGCGCCATCACGCGCTGCGAGAGCCCCCGGTCGATGCGCTCCCATTCCGAACGCGGCAGGATGCGAGGGATCAGGTCGAAGGGGAACAGTCGCTCGGTGCCGCGGCCGTCGCTATATACCGTGAAGGTGATTCCCTGGATCAGAAACGAGAGGTCCGCGAGCTTGCGGCGCTCCTCGAACTGGCCGGGCGCCATCGCCGCAAGCTTCTGAAACAGCTTGGCGTAGTGAGGACGGGGCTCGCCGGGCGCAGAAAACATCTCGTCGTAAAAACTGCCCGTGTCGTAGCCCTCAAAAAGGGCGCGATTCACCATTGGCGCCGGCATGGCCCCCATCCGGCCATTTTACCAAGGGCGATCCGAGGGGCGTCTACGGAAAGATTGATGCAACCCATCAGGGATTCCGGGGTGTGGGGATCGTCAGGGAAACAGACACTAAATCGCAAGCTCAGCCGATATGATTGTTGGACACCCGACAGACTGCGTAGCTTGGATGTGATATCGAACCGCGGCCAAGAGGGGGATCATGAACATACCAGCAGAAGAAGCGATGTCTCTGTTGGACTCATGGAGAAATGAAAGGACGCCCTTGAAAATCCATAGCTCACGCTCGGGTGTGCGGCAGGACTTACAGGGAGTCATTCAAGATTTAAAACGGACAAATTGTTGTAATCTCGTCTGAGTCAGGAAACTTGCAAGTTGATCTCGAAGGGGCCGAATTCAACGGAGACAAATCCGCTCCGGCCAGTTCCAACTACGGCGCCTACCTGATTTGTGAATTTCGTAACGGAGATCGTTGCTCGTTCCACGCCTTGCGGTCCAAATCGATTTAGCGCCCGCCCGTGTGGCAGCCCTCGAAAAGGCCGCGATTCAGCATTGGCGCCGAGATGGTCCCTATCTTGGAATTTTACCAAGGGCGATTTCCGGGGCGCTTACCGAAAGATTGGATGCAAACTATCAGAGATTCAGACGGAGCGCTATTGCAGAGGTACCCTGTACAGATTACGGTGGACGTCCCGGTGGAATGAAGCGGAGAGCCCAGGGTTCGGCCCCGAGAGAATCGCCCCGGGTAGGACTTTCGAGCCTGGAACAGCCTGCATGTCCGCCAGCGTCCCGACTCCTTCGGGTGGCAGAAGGGGAAGGCCTCTAGCCGGTGGGACGGGTGCGACGAGGGTTCGTGTTCCTGCCATTGTGTCCAATGTGATCGTCAGCGTCTTCCCGTCGGCGATCCATCGCGAGCCGCAATAAACGGCACAAACCGATAGCGGAGCCCCTCCATCCACCGGATAGGCGACCACTTGCGCCGTCGGGGTCTGACCTCTTGGCTGACCGATGATGATCCATCGCCCATCCGGGGACACGGCGGTAAGTTCAAGCATCGGGTCGGGGAGAATCTTTACGCGCTGGCTGCCATCGCCGTTCATGCGGTACACGTAGTTCAAACTTCCCTCGGCCGCGCGGAAGAAAATCTGGCCGGCTGCGTCCCACAGAGGTTCGTCCTCGTTGTTGGCCGACGACGAAATCCGCCGAGGAGCGAAACGAAAGTCGAGAGAAGCCAGCCAGAGGGACGAGTGTCGTTCCTTGTCGATGACGGAAAACACAAGCTGCGTGCCGTCCGGCGAAACATCGTAGCCCGACACCAGGATGTCCGGCAGCAGCCTCTCGCTGCGATCGGTCGCCAAGTCCGCGGCCCAAAGCTCCCCGCTAACGAACCGGCCGGAAACGCCGTGGCGCTGAACGAGGTAGTACAGTTTCTTGCCGTCGCTCGAGAACTGCGGATAGTCGGCGTAGCCCTCGGAAGAGACTTGCCGCTCGCCCTTTGCATCGCGCACCCAGAGCGTGCTTTCTCGCAACCCGACCGAGGTAATCAGCGAGCTGCCCGTCGGGCGCCATAGCAATCCCTTCTTCTTCCGTAGGACCCGAGGTTACCTGTTCGGGCTCCCCATCGGGAAAATGCTGCCGCCAGATGTGGAAACGGCCGCCGGCATCGGAGCTAACGTACATCCACTTTCCATCGGGCGACCACGCCACGTAGGTGCATGCGCCACTCTGCGGGCCAACGCGTTGGCCTGCACTACGGCCATCAAAGGGCACAAGTCTGCAAGGCAGCCAGCCACCGTTATCCATCTCGGCCAGCAATACCCATTTCCGGTCGGGTGAGAGTGCGGAGCGATGCGCCATGCCTCTCTCGCGCGGAGGCACATAGACGTCGCGGCTCGCGCTACGGTCCTGATTTGCGGTGACGACCGCCATGTGGATCCCTTCTTTGATCTCGGAGAACAACAGGTGTTCGCCATCAATCCACGTCAAACCCTCGGCGTTGGGAAGCATCAAGCGAGGCTCACCGCCGAGCACGGGCACGACCCACGTGTCCCATGCGCCCCCTGCGGCCAACCCATTCGCCGTGTATGCGATGTTCGATCCGTCGGGAGCGAACTGCGGACTCATCTTCATCATGCCGTCATTCGTGAGCCGAACGGGTTCGCCGTCGGGCAGAACCTTCGCACTCACCTGTCCCGGCCCGATGAAAGTATCCTCGCCGCGGATGAAGGTCAGCATGCGGCCGTCCGGGGAAAGCGCCGGGGAGACCGCGGAATCGGCGAAATCGGTGATTTGAACCCAGTCCGCGCCCGACGAAGCAGGCGGCGTCACCGCCTTGTGGCGAAACAGTGCGAAGCCGCCGGCAACGAGCAGAAGAAGAACGCACGCTCCACCGCCGAGCGAGATCCACTTTAGCCGCGTGTTCTTTGCGGGCGGAAGTTGTGTCCCACCCGTAGCGGGTCCAATGGCTTCCAGGGCGGCGTGTGCTTCCGTCGCCCGCTGGTAGCGTTGCTCGCGCTCTTTCGCGAGAGAACGCCGGATAATGGACTGCAAACTCACGGGCACTTTTTGCGTGAGCGGCTCAGGAGGCTCGCGCAGAATCGCGGAGCTGAGTTCGTAGGCGGTTCGTCCCTGAAACGGCGGAGCGCCCGCAGCCATTTCGTAAAGCACCACGCCCAGAGCCCATAAGTCGGTGCGCGCATCAGCCGGTTCTCCGCGCAGCGTTTCGGGGGCCATGTACCGCAGCGTGCCCACAATCGCGCCCGCGCCTGTGAGCGACTTCTGCGAAAGAGTGACGCTTTCAATTTCCGCGACGCTCAGGCGTTTCGCCAATCCGAAATCGAGCACCTTGACGTGCCCGCCGGCCGTGATGACCACGTTCGCGGGTTTCAGATCGCGATGCACGATGCCGCGTTCGTGCGCGTGCGCCAGTGCGGCGGAGATTTGGAGTCCGTAGGAGACCACGGTTTCGATCGGCAGGCCGCCGTGCTGCAGCATCGCGTTGAGCGGCCGGCCCTCGACTAGCTCCATGGCGATGTAGATCTGGCCGGCGTCCTCGCCCACTGCATAAATTGTTGCGATGTTCGGGTGATTCAGGGCCGAGGCATTCTGAGCTTCGCGGAGGAGGCGGGTGCGAGCCGTTTGATCCGCGAGCGTTCCTTCGGGAAGGAGCTTGAGCGCGAGGGGCCGGCCGAGTTTCGTATCCCGCGCCTGATAGACGACGCCCATACCGCCGGCGCCCAAGGGAGCGAGGATTTCGTATGGCCCGACCTTCGCCCCGCTTTGTAGCGCCGTGCCGACTTGCGCGGCGGGGTAGTCCACAAGAGTTTTTCCCTCTTGTTCGTGCGCGGCGACGAGCGATTCGACTTCGCGGCGCAGGTCAGGTTCGTCGCGGCAGGCCTGGTCGAGATAGGCGCGCCTTTCTTCGGGCGTGCGTTCAAGGGCGCGCGCGAGCGCTTCCTTGACTTGTTGCCAACGCTCGGGAGTCATTGGCTCTTGTCTTTCATGTTCTCTGCCGCGAGTGGTCAGGATGCTCGCGCGAAAGATGCCGGCGCGCTCAATTTATTCCGTTGCAACTGACACAACCGGATTCCGGAAAAGTACAGCCCGAGGGAACCAAAGTCAATTTGTGGTGCGGCCCATTGATCCACGGAAATCCCTTTCAGGACTCCACTTCGAGATCGTCGAATCGACGCCATTTGTAGACGGCGATAGACACAATCCAACTCACTGCAAACAGTCCCACAATGAAATAGCCGAGCGTGCCGAAGTTGTCGTTGAGTTTTGCCACTCCCTCCCAGAATCTGCCCTGGAAATGAAAGTACCCGGCCAACAGTCCAAGTGCCTCGATCCCTCCCACGACGAGCGCAACGATCACCGAGACACATGTGATCGTCATGTTGTAGTACAGTTTGCGAATCGGTTTTATGAACGCCCAACCGTACGCCCCCAACATTAAAATGTTGTCCGTGGTATCGATGAGCGACATTCCCGCCGCAAAAAGGACCGGAAACACCAATATGGCCCAAAACGACAAACCCTTCGATGCTTCCGCCGCGGAAATGCCCAACAGACCTATTTCCGTGGCTGTGTCAAACCCGAGGCCAAACAAAAGGCCCAGCGGATACATATGCCAACTGCGCTTAATCATCCTGAACATCGGGCGAAATAACCGGGAAAGAATGCCTCGATTTCCGAGCAGAAGGTCGAAATCCTCCTCGACGTAGGGCTCACCTCGACGGACCCTTACGAACGCCCGGTAAATCGATCGCAGAACGATCAGATTAACAATCGCAATCGCAATCAAAAACGATGCAGACACCAGCGTGCCGATCACGCCGCCGATGCTCCTGACCCCATCCAGGCGATGTTGCAGCGCAAGCGCCGTCCCGGCGATTGCCGCCGCCCCGAGCACAACTATGGTCGAATGCCCCAGTGAAAACATAAAGCCGATCGCAATCGGACGCTTGCCGTCCTGCATCAACTTGCGCGTCACGTTGTCGATCGCCGCGATGTGATCCGCGTCGACGGCGTGGCGCAGCCCAAAGCTATAAGCGAGGAGAGCGGTTCCCAGGAGTACAGGGTACCGATGGAAGGCAATGGCTGCCCAGAACCACGCGCCAAGATTGAAGAGCAGCAAAATGCCATAGAGGGCAATCACTCGGCCGCGAAGGTCGTCAGCGGCATCGTCAAACAGCATTTTCAGGCTTGGCCGTATCGTCATCGCGTCACGAAGACAATAGCATCGAAGTGGACGTACGATAAATCTCGAGCCGACGGCGACTCCTACGTTGCGCCGAGGGCGGGGAGAAGCGTACGATGCGCCAGACAGGGGCCTGAATCGGAAATTCCATGTTATCTTCCCGGCACGTTCGGCTGAAAGGACTTATGAGCTTGGTTCTTCTAGCGGCGATCCTGGCATTTCCCCTGTTCGCGCTTCCGTCAATTTATGCTCAACCCCAAGGGGCAACGCGGGACGCTCAAGCGCAAAATGCGGATTCACAGAGCGTCCAAAGCCACATCATCAGGGTCAGCAGAAGCGGCGAAGCGTATGCCAAGCCCGACCTAGGGATTTTGGTGATGAGCATCCAATCGTCCTCGCCGATCGCCGACGAGGCTGTGGCGCAGAACGCGCAAAAAGCCAAAGCCACTGAGTCAGCTCTCGCCGGCCTCGGGTTTGCTCCCGAAGGCTACCAGATTACGTCGGTGACATTTGGAGAAGCCGGGGAACCTCGTTTTCCGGGCCGGTCTGAGATAGCGGCTTACAACGCGACCCAATACGTTTACGTGCTGTTCGAAGCCGCGGACCTGAACGACGTGGCGCGTTTGACGGAAAAGTCGGCTGCGGTGATTGAGGCGCTGCGCAAGGCGGGCGCGGTTCCCGCCAATGCTGGCCCGCAGTTTGGGCCCGTTTTTTCCGGGGCGCCGGGAGCGCTGATTATCTTCACCATCAAAGATCCCACGCAATACGAACACCAAGCCTTACAAATGGCGATTTCCCGCGCACGCGATGCGGCTCAGGACGTTGCTACAGGAACGGGAGTTCAGATTACCGGGCTGCGGAATGTACAGTCCGGCTTCCTGGGCGGCAACGTCATACCGCGGTCGGGTTCGAGTCCGCTGGCGGGTCTGAAGTACCGCTGGTACACCACGAAAAGCGATGAACTGGAAATTATCGCAAGCGCCACCGTTGAATACGACTTCAAATGAGGCATCCTCCCCGCGATGAGAGACGCGGCAGGATATGTGCGCAGAGATCAACGACTGTAGTGCTTGGAAATTTGTCCGCCCCGCTTTTTGCGGACGATTTTTTGCACAGGCATTCACAAATTTCCACAGCGTTTTGGTGAAATAACTCTTGCCAACATTTCTCGCTGCTCTTAGTATGCGCGGCAGATTGATCGGGAAGAAAAACTTCACGAGTCAATTCAAAGAGGCGGCGAGGGTAAAACTGAGTCAGTCTCGAACGAGTTGAATTGGGAAGAAAGGCTTCGCGGTTCGATGCAAAGGGACGGTAAGGGTAACACCGAGCCGGTTTCGTTGAGTCGGATCGGGGAGTCAGCTTCGCGGCTGAGTTCACGGCGACGCGGGTGAAACCGAGTTGCTGCTGGACGCAAGCGGAAGCGCAAAGCTTTGCAGTGCACTCAAGGATGCGGCGGGGGTAACACCGCGTCGCGATCGTGAGCTGAACTACTAAGTGGAGCTTCACGACTCAATTTACAGGAGGCGGTCCGGGTAAAACCGAACCGCCTCCGACTAAGTTGAATCGGGAAGCGAAAGCTTCGCGACTCAATCGAAAGAGGGCGACCCGGGTCACACCGAGTCGCCCTCATTTTTTTGTTTGATGTCTGTGCAGTAATCAACCCACCTGACTATCGATCCGATCCGGAATCGGCGAGTCATGCAACTCCCGTCGGCCCACCCCGCTAGTACTTTGGCCCCAAAATCAAGATCAACGGACGGCGGTCGAAGATGCGATTCAATACCCGCCCGCGAGAAGTGATGTCCCCAGACGAATTCAGCAAGCCTGCTATAATGACCGGCTTGCATGAAGCGGAAAAAGCAAACCGGGAAGGCACGGGTGGTGGCGAAGGCGGCGCTGCCGACGCGTTTCGGACGATTCACCATCGCTGGAATCCGCGGCAGGCGGGGCGAAGAGGCGGTGGCCATCCAGCACGGTCGGCTGCGCCCCGGGAAGGCGCCGCTGGTGCGCGTACATTCGCAGTGCCTGACGGGCGACGTGTTCACGTCCGAGCGATGCGACTGCCGGGCGCAGCTCGAGATGTCGCTGCGCGAAATCGCCAAGGATACTTCCGGCATCGTCCTCTATCTTCCGCAGGAGGGCCGGGGCATCGGCCTGCTCAACAAGCTGAAGGCGTACGAACTGCAGGATCAGGGGCTCGACACGGTTGAAGCGAATCGAAAGCTCGGATTCGCCGCCGATTCGCGCGACTACGATTTCGCCGCGGCGGCTCTCAAGGCGCTGGGCGTGCGGTCCGTGCGGCTGCTTTCCAATAATCCCGACAAGGTCGAGCAGCTCGAGCGCGCGGGCATTCGCGTCATCAAGCTGATTCCGTGCCGCCCGCGTACCAGCCGTCATTCGCGGGCGTATTTGCGGACGAAGAAGGACAAGCTGGGGCATATCTTGGCCGGAGTGTAGGATTCAGCAAGCGAGGTTCCCGCCGTTCCGGCGCCGAGATTCCTCGGACCTCGCCACAGCGCCCGATTTCCGCGCGACGCGAGGCAGAAGGGCGCGGAAATCGAGCTGCTCGGTCCTCGGAATGACAATTCTATAGGAGGGTCGGCGACGAAAGTATCAGCCGGAAGCTTTTACCCGCCGCCGACGAAGTGCACGATTTCGAAGCTGTCGTTCGATTGAACCTGCGTTTCCTGCCAGCGAGCGCGGGGCAGAATATCCAGATTGCGCTCGAGGGCGACGCGGTCGCCCGCCATGCCGAGGTGTTCGAGCATGGCGGCGACGTTCAGGCCACCGGGGATTTCGCGGCGCTCCCCATTGATCGTGACAGTCATTTCTTGGGTCATTCTTCGGGCATTTCTAGGAGCTCGCGGCGGATTCGGCGGGCGGTGTTTTCGCCCGCGAGCGCATGGTGAACCGAAGCTCGTCATTGCCGGCTTCCGTTCGCGCGAAGATGACGAGCGCCAGATCTCCCTTGCCGAGCTGCGGAAGAGGAAACTGTATTCGGACGCGGCCCTGGTCGTCGCATGTTCCCGCGTGTTGGCTGTCTCGCAGAGCGCCCTCGATCGAGGCCTCGACCTGGGCGCCCGGTTGCGGCTGGCGATCGGTCCGGCCCAGGATTTCCAAATCGAGCGAGACATTCCCCGCCGAGAGCCACGAGCCCGGGTTGAGAAGTTGCACCTGAATCCCGCCCGCGTGGTTTGCCTTCCCGATGGCGGCAGCGACTTCGGCCCCGAGCGGGCCGGCGCGAAGGTCTTCGATCACGACGCGATGCTGGTCCTCGACGCGCTGGCGCAGCGCATCCGCGCTGAATTCAGGCGAGGCCGCGAATAGCTCGTAATTCGACGAACGCCGGTGCAGGACTCGTCCATTCTGGTAGACCGTGGTGTCGATCACGGGATGGCTCGGACCGCGGTCCTCCGTCTGGACGTGGAACACCTGATCGCCGACGCGCACGTCCGTATTGAACCCGGAACTCATCGAACGGCTTTTCTCCCATCCCCGATGGTCTCGCAGGGCCGATAAGATTTCGGGGAGTTGATTGACCGATGTACGGTCGGCAGTTATTATAGCAGCGCGTCGAAAATGAACAGCAACTACCTCGATAGCTACGGCCCGCTTTTGCTGATGTTTATACTAGCGGCGGGACTCGCCGCCCTGCTGATCACGCTTTCCACGCTGGTGGGAAGGCACAAACGCACGCGCGAGAAAGATCAGCCCTACGAATGCGGCATCCAGCCGACGGGCGACGCGCGCGAGCCCTTCTCGGTGCACTTCTACATGGTGGCCCTGGTATTCATCCTGTTCGATATCGAGGCCATCTTTCTGTATCCATGGGCGCTCGTCTACCACGACCTGAAAGTTTTTGGCTTTGTGGAGATGTTGCTCTACATTATGATTCTGCTGGTTGGCTATATCTTCCTCTGGAAAAAGGGCGCGCTCGACTGGGACCGCTGAAGCCCGTCCGGAATCGGATTAATAGATAGTGGAACCGCAGGAACATGACAAGGATCCGGTTGTAAGCAAGCTCCGCGAATGGGACGCGCAGGCCGTCGCCGAAGTGATTGAATTCAGAGGCGAAACGACGGTGGTGGTTCCCCGCGAGCACTTCCGGCGCGCCGCCGAGTACCTGGCATCCGAGCCTTTGCTCGCTTTCACGTTTCTTTCGGACATTACCGTAGTCGACCGATTTCCTCTCGAGCCTCGCTTCGAGGTCAATTACCAGCTACTTTCGCTCGACCTGCTGAAGCGGCTGCGCGTGAAGGTGCGCCTGCCGGGAAATGACGCGGTGATGCCGTCGATTGTCGCCGTCTGGCCGACGGCCAACTGGCACGAACGCGAGAATTTCGATCTCTTCGGCATTCGTTTCGAGGGCCATCCCGATCTCCGCCGCATTCTGATGCCGGACGATTGGGAGGGCTATCCGCTCCGGAAGGACTATCCCGTCGAGGGTTATCGCTGAGTTGCATGAGGATCGCCAAGTCATGACGAGCAGCATCGAGACACCGGCCGGCCCCGCTCAACCCATGGTTCTCAATATGGGGCCGCAGCACCCGTCCACGCATGGAGTGCTGCGGGTGATTCTGGAGCTGGACGGCGAAATCGTGCTCAAGGCGGACCCGGTGATCGGCTACCTGCACACCGGCATCGAAAAATCCTGCGAGTCGAAGACTTACTCGCAGTGCATCACGCTGACGGACCGTATCGACTACCTGGCACCGCTCTCGAACAACCTGGGCTTCTGTCTGGCCGCGGAAAAGATCCTCGGGCTTGAGGTTCCCAAGCGCGCGCAGTACATCCGCGTGCTGCTGACTGAACTGACGCGGATCACCTCGCACCTGGTGTGGCTTGGGACTCACGCCATCGATCTCGGGGCAATGTCCGTTTTCCTCTATAGCTTCCGCGAGCGCGAAGAGATCATGAAGATTTACGAGTACGTCTCGGGCCAGCGGATGATGACCAGTTATTTCCGCATCGGCGGACTCGCTCTCGAGCCGCCGCCGGACTGGCTCGACAGCGTGCGGCGCGTCGTCGAATCCATGCCGGGCCATGTGGACGAATACGAAGACCTGCTGACGCAAAATCGCATCTGGCTCGGCCGGACGCAGGGCGTGGGCATGCTCAGCGCCGCCGATGCCATCGCCATGGGCGTTTCCGGCCCGCTGCTGCGCGCGAGCGGCGTGGCCTACGATATTCGCAAGGCTTTTCCGTATTCGAGCTACGAAGAATTCGATTTCGACGTGCAAACGCACACGGGCGGCGATTGTTACGCGCGTTACATCGTGCGCGTGGCTGAAATTCGGGAAAGCCTGAAGATCATCCGCCAGGCGATGGACAAGATTCCGTCCGAAGGCCCCTTCCGCGCCGAGGCGCCGGGGATCATTCCGCCGTCGCGCGAGGAGATGAAAACCTCGATCGAAGGCCTCATCTACCATTTCAAGATTTTCACCGAGGGCTTCGCGCCGCCGCCGGGCGAAGTCTACCAGGCGATTGAGTCGCCGCGCGGGGAATTGGGAGTGTTCATGGTGAGCGACGGCTCCGCCAAGCCATATCGCGTGAAGTTTCGCGCTCCGTCGTTCGTGAATCTGCAATCTCTGCCGAAGCTTTGCGTGGGCCGCCTGATCGCCGACGTGGTGGCCTGCATCGGCACAACCGATATCGTGCTGGGAGAAGTGGACCGCTAGAACGACACTAGCTCGGGACAACCGAAAAACGAATCATGCAACTTTCACCGCAACTGGAAGCAAAATTCAACGATCTCGTCACCCGCTACCCGGTGAAGCGCTCGGCGCTGATCCCCATGATGCTCTACGCCCAGGACGAATTGGGCTACCTGGGCGACGAGATACTCGAGGAAATCGCCAAGCGTCTCGACCTCAACATCCTTCAAGTCACGGAAACGCTGGCGTATTACTCGATGCTGCGCCGCAAGCCAGCCGGGCGTTACCACATTCAGGTCTGCACCAACATTTCCTGCATGGTGCGCGGCGGCAACGAGCTCTACCATCACGTCCAGAAGCGTCTCGGCATCGGGAACAAAGAGGTCTCACCGAGCGGTACCTTCTCGCTGGAGGAGGTGGAATGCATGGGCGCATGCACCGGCGCGCCATGCATGCAGGTGAACTACGACTTCTACGAGAACCTCGATCCAGACAAAGTAGACACGCTCTTCGAGCAGCTCGAGCAGGGCAAGCAGCCGGGGCCCGAGCCGGTGACGTCCGGCTCGGTGCACAAGCGCCTTCCCGCAGAAGTTCCGATCATCAGCAAGCGTTTCGGCATACTGAATTCGCACAAGATCGACGTGTACATGAAGCACGAGGGCTATCAGGCGCTCGAAAAGGCCCTGAAGCAGATGACGCCCGAACAAATCATCGACGAAATGAAAAAGTCGAACCTGCGCGGGCGAGGCGGCGCAGGCTTTCCGGCCGGGATGAAGTGGAGCTTCGTTCCCAAGGACACCGGCAAGCCGAAATATATCCTGGCCAACGCGGACGAAAGCGAGCCGGGAACCTGCAAGGACCGCCCGCTGATGGAGATGGACCCGCACCAGTTGATCGAAGGCATGGTGATCGCGGGACGCGCAGTCAATGCGAATCGCGGCTACATTTACATTCGCGGCGAATATCGCTACATCCTCAACATCCTGGACGCGGCGCTCGCCGAAGCCTACGCCAAGGGCTATCTCGGCAAGAACATCCTCGGCAGCGGATTCGATTTCGAGGTTTGCACGCACACGGGCGCTGGCGCTTACGAGTGCGGCGAAGAATCGGCGCTGATGGAATCGCTCGAAGGCAAGCGCGGCTACCCGCGCATCCGGCCGCCGTTCCCCGCCGTCGTCGGCCTCTACGGCTGCCCCACGGTGATCAACAACGTCGAGACGCTCAGTACCGTCCCCGCCGTGATCCGCATGGGCGGCGAAGCGTACGCGAATCTCGGCACTCCCAAGAACGGCGGCACGCGCCTCTATTCCATTTCGGGCCACATCAATCGCCCCGGGATTTACGAGCTTCCGCTAGGCTTCCCGCTGCGGCGCATGATCGAGGAAGTTGCCGGCGGCATGCGCGGCGGCAAGAAGCTGAAAGCCGTGATTCCGGGCGGCACCTCCTGCCCGCTGCTTTCCGCCGACGAAATCGACGTGGCGATGGACTACGATTCGGTGGCGAAGATCGGATCCATGCTCGGCTCGGGCGGCACGGTGATCTTCGACGAAGACACCTGCATGGTCGACGTGGCGCGGCGGATCATGCACTTCTACGCGCACGAGTCCTGCGGGTGGTGCATTCCCTGCCGCGAAGGCACCGCCTGGCTGCAGAAAATCCTCGACCGTTTCCACGAGGGCGGCGGCCGCGAGGAAGACATTCCGCTGATCGACGAGCTTTCGAAGAATATGCTCGGGCGGACGTTCTGCCCGCTCGGTGACGCGGCGGCGCTGCCGACCATCAGCATCGTCAAGAAATGGCGGAACGAATTTGAGGATCATCTTCACGGGAAGTGCGCGTATAAGACCGCGGACGCGCTCGCGGCGGCGCAGTAGGAACCATGGCGGAACCGAAACAAATCGCGTTCACGATCGACGGGCGGCAGGTGACCACCTCCGCCGGCACGCTGGTGATCGAAGCGGCAAAGAGCCAAGGGATCGAAGTGCCCTCGTTCTGCTATTACCCCGGGCTCTCGCTCCAGGCCGCCTGCCGGATGTGCCTGGTCGAAGTCGAGAAGATGCCGAAGCTGCAAACCGCGTGCACGCTCGTTGCGACCGACGGCATGGTGGTGAAAACCAGCACCGAGCAGGTCCACAAAGCCCGCAAGGACATGATCGAGTTCCTGCTCTCGAATCACCCGCTCGATTGCCCCGTGTGCGACAAGGGCGGCGAATGCGAATTGCAGGACATGACCTTCCGCTACGGCCTCGACAAGACGCGCTTCACGGAAGAAAAGCTGCACCAGCCCGAGGAAAAGTGGTCGCCGCTAGTCTATTACGACGCGCCGCGCTGCATCCTGTGCTTCCGCTGCGTGCGCGTCTGCGACGAAGGCATGGACGTGAAGGCGCTCGGCGTCGGCTCGCGCGGCGTGCTGTCCGTGATTTTGCCCAATCAGCCCGGCGAGCTCGCCTGCGAAGAGTGCGGGATGTGCATCGATATCTGCCCCGTCGGTGCGCTCACCAGCGGCACGTACCGCTACCAGACGCGCCCGTGGGAGATGACCTACGTCGGCAGTCCCTGCGCGCACTGTTCGAACGGCTGCAAGACCACGCTCAGCGTGCGCAACAACGAAATTCTGCGCGCGAATAACCGCGACCATTCCGGCGTCAACGGCGAGTTTCTCTGCGCCAAGGGCCGCTTCGGATTCGATTTCACGTCGCACGCGGAGCGCATCCGCCAGCCGCTGGTCCGCCGCAACGGAAAGCTCGAACCCGCGAGCTGGGAAGACGCTCTCGAGGAAGTCGCGCGGCGGCTGAAACAAGTGCACGAGGCGCACGGCCCCGCCGCAATCGGCGTGATCGGTTCGAACCATACGACCAACGAAGAAAACTATCTGCTGAACCGCTTCGCGCGCGTCACGCTGGGGACGAACAATCTCGATCATCACCGCACCGCCGACTACGCCGGCCTCGCGGCCGCGCTCGGCCCCAGGGCGAAGGATTCGCTCGCGACGATGGCGGACGTCTACAACGCGAGCGCCGTTCTGCTGATCGGCAACGACGTGACGCAGCAGAATCCGCTCGTCGCGTGGCAGATTCGCACCGGCGTGCGGCATCACGGCACGCGGCTCTACGCGATCAATGGCCGCCCGAGCAAGATTCATCGCCAGGCGAAGATTGCCGTGGAAGTTCCCGCGGGCGGCGAGCGCCCAGCCGTTCACTGGCTCGCGACCGAGAAGGGGCAGTTCGACGCAAAGACCACCGAAGCGCTGGTGCAGCTCAAGGCCGCGCTCGAAGCCGAAAATGACGTCGTCGTCCTGTTCGGCGCGGATATTCAGGGCGCCGCGATCCGCGATCTTGTTTCGCTGAGCGCACGATTCGGCGGCAAGACAAAATTCATGGCGCTTGGCGACTATTCGAATTCGCGCGGCGCGGCGGACATGGGTGTCCTGCCCGACCGCCTGCCGGGTTATGCCCCGCTCTCGGACGCAGCCGAGCGCGCGCGATTCGGCAAGCTCTGGGGCGGCGAGGTCTCATCCGCGCCCGGCCTGACGGCGCGCGCCATGATGGAAGCCGCGGCTGCCGGGAAGCTGAAAGCTCTCTATGTGGTCGGCGCGAATCCGCTGAAGACGTTCGGCGTGGCGCAGCCCGACCGTCTCGCCGGGCTGGAACTGCTGGTGGTGCACGACATGTTCCTGACGGAAACGGCGCAGCGCGCGGATGTGGTGCTGCCCGCGGCATCGACATACGAAAAGGACGGCACGCTCACGAATACCGCCGGCGAAGTCCAGTTGACCCATCGCGCGATCGACCCGCAGGGGCCGCGCAGCGACTTCGACCTGCTGCGGATTCTTTCGCACCAGTTGGGGATGCTGGGACTGGGATCACCGATCCGGCTGCGGACGGCAGAGGCCGCGTTCGACGAGATTCGCCAGCACGTCACCGGCTACGATCTTTCGCAGCCGGCTCTGCTGGGCGGCGGCTCGGAACAGGCGACGGCAAGTTGCAAAGCCGCGGAACCGTCCTACGACGCACCCGCGGGCGCGATCTTTTCTTCACACGATTATTTGTTTACGAGCGGCACCCTGGGCCGCTATTGTTCCAGGCTCACTTCCACAAACGAGGCAAACGAGACGCCGTGGAGTTCATCTCCCAGCACCCAGTCCTGGTGGTATCGCTAGTCAAGGTTGCCGTCCTGCTGTTCATCGTGATGACGGCGCTGGCCTATCTCACCTGGGCGGAGCGGAAACTCATCGCGCACATCCAGTCGCGATGGGGACCCTATTACGTCGGCGCACACGGATTGCTCCAGCCGCTCGCGGATGGCGTGAAGTTCCTGTTCAAGGAAGACGTCACGCCGCCGATCGCCGACCGGCTGCTCTACGTCCTTGCGCCTTTCCTTGCGCTCTCGCTCGGGCTGACGGCGATCGCTCTGATTCCCTTTGGCCCGCCGGACGTCCAGGTGCTCGGCCAATCGGTTTTCATCGTGTCGAACGTGGACATCGGTCTGCTGTTTCTCTTCGCCATCACTTCGATCGGGGTCTACGGCGTGGCGCTGGCCGGGTGGTCGTCGAACAGCAAGTACTCCCTGCTCGGCGGTCTGCGCAGCTCGGCGCAGATGATCAGCTACGAAGTTTCGCTCACGATTTCGGTGGTGGGCGTGCTGCTCTTGGCCGGCACCCTCAATTTCAACGGGATCATCGAAGGCCAACGAGGTTACTGGCTGCACTTCATTCCCCGCTGGCACGTGGTGCCGCAGATCATCGGCTTCCTCTGCTACATCACCGCCGCCATCGCGGAGACGAACCGCGTCCCGTTCGATCTGCCCGAAGCCGAAACCGAGCTCGTCGCCGGATTTCATACTGAGTACTCGAGTTTCAAGTTCGCGATGTTCTTCATGGCCGAATACGCGAACATGATCACGGTCTCCTGCCTCGCGACGATTCTTTTCTTCGGTGGGTGGCTCTCGCCTTTTCCGGATAGCTGGACATGGCAGCTCTACGTGCCCGGAGCCGGGCTTCTGGCCCTCGGCGCTTACTGCGCGTGGGACACGGTCGCGACCATGAAGGGGATCGCGCGCCTCCAACTCGCCGTGGTAACGCTTCTGTGCCTCGGAGGCGGAGCGATCTGCCTGGTTCCGGTGGTCCAGCCCATAATTCAGGGCCCGTTCTGGTTCACGGCGAAGGTGCTCGCGTTGCTGTTCTTCTACATCTGGATGCGCGCCACGCTGCCGCGTTTTCGCTACGACCAGTTGATGTCGTTCGGCTGGAAGCTGCTGCTGCCGGTTTCGCTCGCGAATCTGGTGATTACGGCCTTCGTGATTATCCTGCCCTTGCTGAGGCACGGATGAGCGTTCCGTTCATCTTGTTTTTCGTCTGCGCGCTGTTCGCCATCGCCGGCGCGGTGATACTGATTCTGGCGCGCGAGCCGATTCACAGCGCGCTGGCGCTGGTCCTGGTGATGATGTCGCTCGCGGTGCTGTACCTGCTTCTCGGAGCGCCTTTCATCGCGGCGGTGCAGATCATCGTCTACGCCGGCGCGATCATGGTGCTGTTCGTTTTCGTCATCATGCTGCTGAATGCGGGCGCCGAAGAGCGCACCAATTTCAGCAAGATCGCGTACGCCGGCGTGGCGGCTGGGTTCGCTCTGCTGCTGTGGATCGGCCACTGGCTGGCGCACTCGCCCGCCGGCTCCGCGATCGGCACCGAAGCGTCCACCGAGGCTTTTTCGACCGTCGAGCTTTCGAAGCAGCTTTTCAGGCCGTACCTGTTTCCGTTTGAAGCGACCTCGATCCTGATTTTGATCGCGATCCTGGGCGCTCTGGTTCTGGCGAGGAAAGAAGAGTGAGCGTCCCGGTCTCCTATTATCTGGTGCTGAGCGCGATCCTGTTCGGATTGGGCGTGGTGGCGTTCGTGTTCAAGCGCAACGTGATCACGATTTTCATGTCCATCGAGCTGATGCTCAACGCCGTGAATCTCGCGTTCGTGGCGTTCGCGCGGGCGCACAACCAGCTCGACGGGCTGGTGTTCGTGTTTTTCGTGATCGTGGTGGCGGCAGCCGAAGCGGCGGTGGGTCTCGCGATCGTCATCACGCTCGCCCGGAATCGGGAATCGCTCAACGTCGAGCGCGTGAACCTGCTCAAGCTCTAATGTTCATACTCGACCATCTCTGGATCATTCTCGCGCTCCCGCTCGCGGGCGCCGCGATCAATGGACTATTCGGCAAGCGCTGGCCGCAGCCGGTCGTGAACTCGGTCGCGGTCGGCTCCGTGTCGCTTGCCTTTCTCGCCGTGGCGGAGCTGGTCCGCGAATTCTGCAACCTCGCGCCGAGCCAGATTCCTTTCGTCGGAAACTACTTCACCTGGATAATCGCCGGGCCGTTCCGCGTCGATTTCTCGCTGCAAGTCGATCAGCTCACCGTCGTCATGATGCTGGTGGTCTCGTTTGTCGGCATGCTCATCCACATTTATTCCACGGGCTACATGGCGCACGAGGGCGGCTACTACCGCTTCTTTTCCTATCTCAATCTGTTCATGTTCTTCATGCTGACGCTGGTGATGGCCGCGAACCTCATCGTGATGTTCGTGGGGTGGGAGGGCGTCGGCCTGTGCAGCTACCTGCTGATCGGCTTCTGGTTCCTGAAGAAGTCCGCGGCGGACGCGGGTAAGAAGGCCTTCATCGTCACGCGCATCGGCGACATGGGCTTCACCGTCGGAATCCTGCTCGTGTTTGCGACGTTCGGCTCGGTGAATTTCGGCGACATTTTCAAGCAGGCTTCGGGCATGCCGATCGAAGCGCAGACCGGCGTTCTGACGGCAATCTGCCTGCTGCTCTTCGCCGGCGCCATCGGCAAGTCGGCGCAATTGCCGCTCTACGTCTGGCTGCCCGATGCGATGGAAGGCCCGACGCCCGTCAGCGCGCTGATCCACGCCGCGACGATGGTCACCGCCGGCGTCTACATGGTGGCGCGCATGAATCCGCTTTTCTCGCGCGCGCCGGTGGCCATGCTGGTCGTCGCGATCGTGGGCGCGGTCACGGCGTTCTATTCGGCCACCATCGGCCTGGTCCAGAAGGACATCAAGAAGGTCCTCGCCTACTCGACCGTTTCGCAGCTCGGCTACATGTTCCTGGCGTGCGGCGTGGGCTCGTACGCGGCCGGCATCTTTCACCTGATGACGCACGCGTTTTTCAAGGGCCTGCTCTTCCTTGCCGCGGGCAGCGTGATCCACGCGATGGGCGGCGAGCAGGACATGATGAAGATGGGCGGCCTGCGCACGAAGATTCCCGTCACCTACTGGACGATGCTGATCGCCACGCTCGCGATCGCGGGCATTCCCGGCTTTGCCGGATTCTTCAGCAAGGACGAAATCCTCGAGGCCGCGAAGTCCGGGCCGAACGCGAACCTGGTCCTCTGGCTACTGGGCATCGCGGGCGCGGGCCTCACGTCGTTCTACATGTTCCGCCTCGTGTTCCTCACGTTCTTCGGCGCGCCGCGCTACGACGAGCATCACGTGCACGTCCACGAATCGCCGAAAAACATGACTGTCCCGCTGATGATTCTGGCGTTTTTCTCGATCTTCGGAGGCTGGTTCGCCGCGCCGAAACTCGTCGGTGGAGTCGATTACTTCGAGAAGTTCCTTGCGCCGGTGTTTTCGGCGTACGCGCCGCCTGTTGCGGAGCCGGCGGTCCTGATTGCCGAGCCTGCCGCAAGTCCCGCGATGATTCTATTGCACGCGCTGACTGGCTGGCCCGTGATCGTGGCCGTTCTCGGATTGCTCGTTGCCTGGTGGTTCTACATCAAGAATACGGACGCGCCGAAACGCCTCGCGCAGAGCCTGCACGCCCTCTACACGCTGCTCTTGAACAAATACTACGTCGACGAAATCTACGCCGCGCTGATCGTCCGGCCGCTGCTCTGGATTTCGACCAATGTGCTCTGGCACGTCGTCGACGAAGGCTTGATCGACGGCACCGTAAACGGCGTGGCGGGCGTGGCGCGCGGGTCGGGCGGTCAAGCGCGCAAGCTGCAATCCGGCAATACGCGCAGCTACGCCGCGTGGGTCATTATCGGCGCCGTGGTTTTCACGGTGTTACTCGTGGTTCTAGGGATGCACTAGCGTGGGCACACAGCCTCACCTGCTGACGGTTATCACGTTCCTGCCGCTGCTGAGCGTGGCGGCGCTGCTCGTGCTCCGCTCGGACGATCACAAATGGATTCGCCGCATCGCGCTGGCCGCCTCGATCGCCGAATTCATACTTTCGCTCTTTCTGCTGCGCTTCGAATCGGGCAACGCCGCGTATCAATTCCAGGAATCCCACGAATGGATCGGCCAGACGATCCACTACCACATCGGTGTCGACGGCATCAGCCTGTTTCTCGTTCTGCTGACGACGTTCCTGACGCCGCTGGCCATCCTCTGCTCGTGGGAGTCGATCCGCGAAAACGTGAAAGGCTTTTTCGTTTGCCTGCTGGTGATCGAGACGGCCATGATCGGCGTCTTCGTTTCGCTCGATCTCTTCCTCTTCTTCGTTTTCTGGGAAATGACGCTGATTCCGATGTACTTCATGATCGGCATGTGGGGCCACGAGCGCCGGATTTACGCCGCGGTGAAATTCATCCTGTACACGATGTTCGGCTCGATCCTGATGCTGGTCGCGATCCTGTGGCTCTACAACGAAGCCGGCACGTTCGACTTCCCGGAAATACAGGCTCTGATACAGCAGGGCCAGATCGTGCTCGCGCCGCGCACGGAGCTGTTGCTCTTCGGCGCGTTCTTCCTCGCGTTCGCGATCAAGGTGCCGCTCTTCCCGCTGCACACCTGGCTTCCCGACGCGCACACCGAAGCGCCCACGGCCGGCTCCGTGATACTCGCCGGCGTGATGCTGAAGCTCGGGACGTACGGCATCCTGCGCTTCTGCCTGCCGCTCTTCCCGGAAGCGGCGCACCGCATGGCCACTCCGATCGCCGTCCTCGCGATCATCGGCATCGTTTACGGCGCGCTGGTGGCCACGGTGCAAACGGATTTGAAGCGCCTGGTGGCGTACACGTCCGTGAGCCACCTCGGCTTTGTGGTTCTGGGAATCTTCGCGTTCAACACGACCGCGATCCAGGGCGCGATCTACCAGATGCTGAACCACGGCGTCTCGACCGGCGCGCTCTTCCTCGGCGTCGGCATGCTCTACGACCGCCGCCATACGCACGAGATCAAGGAATACGGCGGCCTGGCGACGCCGATGCCCGTGCTGATGTCGTTCTTCCTGTTCATCGCGCTCTCTTCGCTTGCGCTGCCGCCGTTGAACGGTTTCATCGGCGAATTCCTGATCCTGATCGGCACGTTCCAGACGAATCACGCCTGGGCCGCCTGGGCCACGAGCGGCGCCGTGCTTTCCGCGATCTATCTGTTGTGGGCTTACCAGCGCGTGGCGCTGGGTGAAGTGACGGTCGAAAAGAATCGCGCGCTGCCGGACGCTTCCCGCCGCGAGCGCGTGATCCTGGTGACCGTGGCGCTCGCCATCCTCTTCATGGGCGTCGCTTCGCCGCTGTTCACGCGGCGGATGGAAGCCTCCGTCGACAACATTCTGGAGCAGACACAGGCGCCGACGGTTCGAAACGCGTCTTCGCGTTCCGCGATCATCTGTTGCGTGGGATCGCACGCGCCGAGGCGAACCGCGGTGAATTCCGCCGCCCCGGCCGCGCCGCTCGCGGGGAAGCAGGAGCTGCGGTGATTCAATTCCCTCACGAGCAGTACGCGAATCTCGGCCGGCTGGCCCCGGAAGTCGTGCTGTGCGCCTTCGGCATCCTGATCATGTTCGTTGACCCGTTTGTCGGCGCGGCGCACAAGCGCGTGCTCGGGTGGCTGGGGTTCGTCGGCGCTGTGGTCGCGCTGGCGCGGTTTATTTCCCGGCGAACCACGCGGGCTCCGCCTATGACGATCTGATCAGCGCCGACGCGTTCAGCGTTTTCGTTCACGTGGTGGTGATCGCCGCGGCGGCCCTCGCGATTCTCGGTTCGCTCGACTATCTGGACACGGAAGGCATCCAGCGCGGCGAGTACTACGCGCTCGTGCTGTTCGCGACGGCGGGCATGGGCATCCTCGCCGGGGCGAACGAGCTGGTGACCGCGTTTATCGGCCTGGAAATGAGTTCGATCTCGACCTACGTGCTCGCCGGATTCCGGCGCCGCGCGCTCCCGTCGAACGAAGCGTCGATGAAATATTTCCTGCTCGGCTCCTTCGCCACGGCGTTCTTCCTCTACGGCATCGCCATGGTGTACGGCGCGACCGGGAGCACCAAGATCGACGCCATCCAGGCCTTTCTTATAAGCAGCGAGAAACTTCCGGTGCTTTCCATTCTCGGACTTGGACTGATTTTCGTGGGACTGGGATTCAAGGTGGTGGTGGCGCCCTTCCAGATTTACGCGCCGGACGTCTACGAAGGGGCGCCCACACCGGTGACGGCGCTGCTGGCCTCGGCTCCGAAGGCGGCCACGTTCGCGCTCATGCTCCGCATTTTCTACGTTGGGTTCGGAACGGCGGCCGACACCTGGTTCTGGATGATCTGGGTATCCGCCGTGCTGACGATGTTCATCGGCAACCTCGCGGCGCTCGTGCAGGTCAACGTGAAGCGCATGCTGGCGTACTCCTCGATCGCGCACGCCGGCTATATCCTCGTGGCGTTCATCGCCGCAAGCTATCTCGGAATCTCCGCCGTGCTCTTCTATCTCGCCGCTTACGTGCTGATGAAGGTCGGCGCGTTTCTGGTCCTCGCGCACCTGGGCCAGCAGGGCGAGCGGAGGCTTTCCATTCAGGACTACGCGGGCCTCGGCACGAGACAGCCCGTTCTGGCCGCGTGCTTCTCGCTGTTTCTGTTCTCGCTGCTGGGGCTTCCCGCCACCGCCGGTTTCCTCGGAAAATTCTTCGCGTTTCAGGCGGCCCTCGACGCCCACGGCGTTTCTCACGGCACCTGGATCGTCTGGCTCGTGGTGATTGCGGCGATCAACAGCATCATCGGCGCCTACTATTATTTGCGCGTGATCATCGCCATGTATTTCTGGCCGGCGTCGAAGGACTACACGCCGACGACTGTCCCGCCTGCTCTCGAATTCGCTTTGTTCCTTGCAGCCGCCGGAACGCTCTATCTCGGCATCTTGCCGGGCCGCGTTCTTGAGTTCGCCAAGGCCGCCGCCGAGTCTCTTCCGCTGCACTAGACACAAAACTCACTTCGCCGCCGTTCCAAACCCGCCGCGGCGGGCGAAGAATGCCTCCCTGTGGACAAACAAAAAGGCCCGGGGATTCGCGTCCCCGGGCCCGAACCTCGCAGACTTTGCTGGAACCTACTTGACCTTCAGGAAGATGATGGCGAATGTGTAGAGCGCCATCGACTCGATCAGCACGAGACCCAGAATCAGCGCGAAGCGAATCGCCGCCTCTGCTCCAGGATTGCGGGCCAGCCCTTCGCAGGCATGTGCCGTGGCAATCCCCTGGCCGAGCGCGCCGCCCGCGGACGCGATCGCCATCGAAAAGCCCGCTGCAAGCGCGACCCAGTTGGTGACCGATCCCGCTGCTTCGCCGCCGCCCTGCGCAAATGCCGCAGGAGCGAACAGGCTAACGGCGATGACCGCCATCAGAAACAACCCGTACTTTCTCATCGTGTTCTCCTTTATGAAATCGCCGCCAGGAGGTGGTTGCCATCCGCCCTGGGGGACGGTGGCCTCACACTGAAGCAGCAGCCTTGATGCCGGATTAGTGCTCTTCGACCGCGCCCGCCACGTAAATGATGGGAAGAATCGTAAACACGAACGCCTGCAAAATCGCCACCGCGATGTGCAGCATGATGAAAATCAATGGAATCATCAGCGGGAAAACCGCCGCCGCGTGCCCGGCCGCGCCCAGCTTGGTGAGCGCTATATAAATGGACATCATCATCCCCAGGAAGATCACATAGAGCATCTCGCTGACCAGCATGTTGACCCAGAGACGAACGGTGAGCGAAAGCAACCGGAAGGAATGGCTGAAAAGCTCGATCGGCAGCATCAACGGCGCCATCACTGGTATCGGCCCGAGGAAATGCTTGCCGTGCCCGCCGAGGCCTCGCTTGGCGATTCCGGCGAAGTTGTAATAGACGAAAACGATGATGGCGCAGCCCAGCGGGACGGTGACGGTCGCCGTCGGCGCATCGAGCGTGGGAATCACGTTGATCAGGTTGCAGAAAAGGATGAAGATCCCGATCGATCCGATCAGCGGCAGGTACTGCTCGCCGCCATGATGAATGTTGTCGTGGATCAGGTCCCGAATTCCCACGCCCATCGGGTTCGTCAGCACCATTTCCATCACCTGCTGCGTCGCTCCTGGGCGATCGACCGAAAGGCGCGACCTGAGCCACAGGAAAAACAGCACGGCGACCACGAATACCAGCAGCTCCATCGAAACGGCGGTGGAAATCGGGTAATCGGTATTCGCAACCGGAATATGGAGCGCGGCCAGCAGCGCCGCCGCGGGCTTTCCCAGCAGCCGGTTCACGATCACCGCGACCCAGATCGGCTTTTCCATTCTTCTCTTTCAGGAATTCGCGTGCGGAATCCGGAACAGCTGCGCGACCACTTCCACGAGCGCCGCGACAACTACCGCGCCAAATCCCGCCAAAAGGCTCGCAACAGGCACTCCGAAACGCGTCAGGATAACATACGCCGCGACGATGAGCAAAACGTAGCGCCCAATGAACTTGAAGTAAACACTGCGCGGCACGTAAACCTTTTCCGCGCCTTGCTGCGACTTCGAGAGCCGCGCGAGCGCGCCCACGCCAAGCTTCAGCCAGCGATAGTTGAGCCACGCGAGAATCGCGCCGGTCGCCACCCCGGCCCCGGCATGGGTATTCCAAACGACCGCCGCGCATATGGTGCCCGCGGCGCCGAGTCCCAGTGTGATGTACTCGATGCGCCGCTCGGCGGCTGCGTAATAGGCGTCATCCGCCACGGCCGCCGCCCTGTTTCCGCTCGCCGCGCGACAATCGCCTGATTAGACCCCACATCCCGCCTGCGAATCCCAACGCCCCGCCGACCAGCATCAAGGCGGGCGAAGTGTGCAGCCAGCGGTCGAGAAAATAGCCCGCTCCACCGCAGACGATGATCCATCCGATCATGGCGACCGGGAGTTCGATCACCATGGCGTACTGCCGCAGGAAATCGTTCTGGCGTTTGGGAGGCTCGGGATTTTGTGAAGACATCGGCCCGGCGGTTCCTAGGCTTTCTTGATTTTGAAAACGCGCTCGGCGTTCTCGTGGTAAATCTTGTGCTTGTCCTTCTCCGAAATGCGGGCCGCGTCCATGAATTCGACGGCGTCCGGATGATCCTGATACGGATAGTCGATGGCCCACATGATCCGGTCGGCGCCCATCACTTCGATGCAGTACTTCAGCGTCGGCTCCCAGTTCATGCCGCTCGTGGTGATGTAGAAATTCCGCTTGAAGTACTCGCTCGGAGTCAGTTTCAGCTTCGGCCGGTCGAAACCAATGCGCACTCGACCGTGCATGAAATCCAGGCGATAGAACCAGTAGGGAATGCCTTCGCCCATGTGCCCGAGAACGATCTGAAGCTTCGGAAACTGGTCGAAGACGGCGCCCGTGATCAGCCGCAGACCGTGGAGTCCCGTCTCCGCGGCGTAGCCCCAGATGGCGTGCTCGAGATGATCCGTGCGGTAGGCCTTGGCCATCAGCGGAATCGGCGAGCGCGGATGAATGTAGAGCGGCGCGTTCAGGCCTTCGATGGCCTCGAGAATCGGCCAGTACTTGCGTTCGCTCAGGTATTCGCCGTTCGTGTGCGAGTTGATGATGAGCCCGTTGAGCTTGAGCTTGGTCATCACGCGCTCGATTTCTTTCACGGCGCGCGCGGGATCCTGCGGCGCGAAAGTCCCGAGGCCGGCAAAGCGGTCGGGATACTTCCGCACGGCCTCCTGCAAGCGGTCATTCGCGATCGTTGCGACGGCGGTGCCCTTGTCCGGGTCCATCATCTGCACGCCGGTCGAGGTGAGCCCGAGTACGTGCATGTCCACGTCATATTCGTCCATCGTGCGCAGGCGCAGGTCGTACAGGTCGATCAGCTTGTTGTGGACGGGACCGCTGGGATCGGTCTGGATTCTCCACAGAAACAGATCGGGATCGTATTCCTGGGTCTCGGCCACGAGCTGGCGCTGAGCATCCATCTGTTCCGGGATCGAGAATGCTTCTTCCGTGGCGATTCGCCGGTAGGATTTCTTCTTCGCCTTGGCCTTCCCTTTGGCCGCCCCTGCTTTGCGCTTTGGACTCATCCGAGTTCCCCTTTGCTCCGAGTGATGGATGGATGGCAGTGGAAATTTCCCAAACCGGGTGGGAGTGTAGCGCAGAACGAGCCGGATTTGCACCCGTCAGGCGGGGTCGTGCCGGGCGCCGTGAAGAATGTCGACGGCGTGGGGAAGCAGATCGGCGATGGCGTCGAGCGATTCGACGGCTCCGCGCGGGCTGCCGGGCAGATTAATGATGATGGTGGTGCCGCGGATTCCGGCCGTTGCGCGCGAAAGGATCGCTCTGCGAGTCTTCTGCATTCCCGCAGCGCGCATCTGCTCGGGAAATCCGGGAATCAGCCGCTCGACGACGGCCTCCGTTGCTTCGGGCGTGACGTCGCGCGGGCCGAGTCCAGTCCCGCCGGTCGTCAGGATCGCGTCCACGCTGTTCGAGTCCGCGGTCTGCTTGAGAAACGCCTCGATGGCGGCGCGATCGTCAGCGCGCACATCGGATGACGCGATCGTCCAGCCGAGCTCGCGGCATCGCGCGATGACCGACGGGCCGGAGCGGTCCTCCGCTTTTCCTGCGGCGACGGAATCGCTGATTGTGAGAACGGAGACGCGCATAGGATGTTCGCGGCGGGGCTAGCTCTTGTGAGCTTCGACGCCTTCGCCATCGCCGGAGCCGTCGCGCAGCCCTTCGTCCATCAGGCGCAGCGCTTCCATCAGCAGGCCGGTGGTGGTGCGGGAAATGGTGGAGCGCGCCGACGTGGCGTTGAAGTCGATCTCGAAATCGCCGGCCGGCCAGCGCACCACTTCAAAGACGGCCGCTTCACCTTCGAAGGAGCCGAACCGCGCATCGGCGCACTGCCCGGAGGAGAAAAACAGCTCGCAGGTATCGTCGCCGTGTCGAATCGTAAGCTGGCACGACTTCTGTCCCATTTCGAGCGACTGCATCAAGTCGAGGATGCTCATTTCTTCGAGGCGCCCCTGAATCACGCCCGGGCGGACGGCGCGTTTCTGCAGTTTTTCCAGGTGCAGGCGGTCGATCACTTTTTTCGTTCGCCGCACCATTTCGTTCAGGAAAAACGGCTTGACGACGAATTCCTCGGCGCCCTCAACAATCGGCCGGAGTTTCTCTTCGATATCGCCGCGGCTGGCGAGGAAAATGAACGGGATGTGCTTGGTCTGCTGGCGCGCGCGCAGCTTTTCGTAGAGCTGGCGGCCGTCGAGACCCGTCATGCGGTAGTCGCAGACGATCAGGTCCGGCGGATCGTCCACGATTTTCAGCAGCGCGTCGGCGCCGTCGGCGGCCGCGCAGGCTTCGCAATGAGGCCCGAGGCCCTTCATCAGCAGGTCGAGGATCAGCGTGTTGTCGTCCACGACCAGGACTTTGACATCCTTCATCGCCGCCATGGCCCTCAGCTCTTGCCCGCGCCTTTGTTGGAATGGGCGCCCGTACGCACGTAGGTCCCGCTTCGCCCGCCGGACTTCTTCACGAGATACAACTTCGTGATCTCCATCCCGCGCTCTAGCGCTTTGCACATGTCATAGACCGTCAGCGCCGCAACCGAAGCGCCCACGAGCGCTTCCATCTCCACCCCGGTGGGGCCGGTCGCCGTCGCCTCCGACGTGATCTCGATTCCATTCTGGCATAGCTTCGCCCGCACATCCACGTGAGTCAACGCGAGGGGGTGACAAAGCGGAATCAGCTCCGAGGTGCGCTTGGCGGCCGTGATTCCGGCGATGCGCGCGATCTCGAGGGGGTTCCCTTTCGGCGATTTCAAGCGACGCACACTCGCAATCGTCGCTCGCTTCATGCGAACGAAAGCGTGCGCGACCGCCGTGCGCGACGTTGTCGGCTTCGCCGTGACGTCCACCATGCGCACGCGGCCCGCTTTGTCGTAGTGCGAAAGCCGCTTCATCGACCCCTCTCTCGCGTCCACGCTGCCACAAGGCAAGACACAGTGCAAGCGTCCGGGCTTGTGGACTTTCTCAGGGCAAGCTTGATTGACTTCACACCCAGGGCGCAGTAGGCTGCGCGCCAACGGGCCTCGAGGCAACTCATTCCAGGGGGGAATATGAAAATCGTGTGGAATATCGTGGGCGCGGTACTAGTGTTGTTCGGCGGGATATGGTTTTTGCAGGGAATGAACATGTTCCCGGGCCAGAGCTTCATGAACGGGCAAACCCGGTGGTCAGTCTACGGCGGAATTGCGTTTGCGGTGGGCGTCGCGCTGCTGATCTGGGCCAACCGGCGGCGGCAATCGGCCTGATTCGCCGTTCGCGCGCCGCTGGTTCAATCGATTAGTTGGTTTTCGGGGGCGGAGGCGGGTTGATCGTGGCGCCGTCCCAGTGCTCGTCGGCCTTGCCGTCCTTGAACCGCCACATGTCAAACCACGAGGTTGAGTACATTTTCGACGGATCGCGCGGGTCCTTAAACTCGCGGGGCGTGACGACGATCACCAGATCGCCTTCCGCGACGACCGCGACGATCTTGGTCTTCGTAAGATGCTCCGGGACGTCGCTCGGCTTGCGGAAAGACATGAAGAATTTCACGACGCCGTCGCGACCCGAGGCGACGTTGGGGTTGTGCTGGTGGTAGGCGGGCGTCAGCCACTTGTCGGCCAGCTCCCAGTGATTCGCCTCCAGCAGGTCCTTCATGATGTGATAGGCGGCCTGCTTGTTGACGTTCAACTGCGGATTGGAACTGGTGAAAAGGGCATCCGCTTCGGCGCCCGTGACGCCAATGACCGGTTCTTGAGCGATCGCAGGGCCGCAGAACAACAATATCGCGAGCGATGAGAGAAGCATCAGGCGTGTTTTCATGCGCACTAGATACAGCCTACGAGAGGCTGTGTCAAGGCCTGCCGGACCTGCCGGCCGTCATTTCACTTCGGCAGGGGTCATAGTCGCGGGTCCCTCACCGACGATCTCGATAACGGCATCTTCATCTTTCGCGCCGTCGTAATGAATCCCCTTCGCCAGGTCCGTAACGTAGCTGCCGGGCGGCATGGGGACCGTGTGATCCGGATCGTACTTCGTACCGGTGCCCACCCACCAGGTTCCCGAGAGAACGGTGATGTAGCGGTCGTTGGGATGAAAGTGCGGGTGGCTCATGTGATGCGGATGCCACTTCACAAGCTCGATGTAGAGGCCCGGCTTCGTTGGATCGCCTTGCAGGACGGCGGTCTCCGCGACGCTTGGATCGCCGGTCCAGGTAATCTGGTTCGGCAGCTTATAGGTAACGGCCGTTGAGTCGAGATCGATGGCCCTGGCCGAGCCGAGCGAAAACAGCATCAGAATCGCCAACCCGAGCCAGTAGCGGCGCGACATCCGAAAAGCACGCATAGATTCCCCCCTGCGTTTATCGAAGCCCGAAACCTCGCTTCGGCGGTGCGGCTCCTGAAAAAACCACGAGCGGACGCCTACTGGTTTCCGAGATACATGATGTGAACGTAAGTGCCCAGCCGGACGTTATAAGCCAGATACCAGCCGACGTGGTCCGGGTCGTCGTAAATCACGATCTGATCGGAATCCCACAGCCAGTCGTTGCAGAAGCCGACATCGTACGGGGCGACGCTAAAGTAGAACCCGCCAAACCAGAAGCGGCTCGGGCCGCCTCCCACGATCCGCCAGACATGGCCTCGTCCAATGCCACCCGGAAAATGCCCATGTTCCCAGACCTTATCGAGATGGTAGTGGGGATCATTGGGCCCGGTGTCGTGGCCCACCCAGCGGTTGCCTTTGACGTCTACGTGAGGCGCGTTGGGATGCCCCGCCTTCTCGCTGTAGTTACGGTTGGGCGCGGTGGCAGCGGCCGGCGGCGTCCCATGAAAAGCAGCCGGTCCGTGAGCGGGAATATGGCCGCCACCGACTTCAGGGTGGCCGCCTTTCTTTTGCGCGAAAGCCGGGATGGCGAAGGCAATCAAGAATGCCGCGAGAAGACCAATCAGTTTTTTCATGGCGTCCTCCGGCAGTAGGGTACCACTTGTTTTGTGGGGTGGAGGCCGAAAAATCGCCGCTACAGGATTGACTGTAAGCCCGCCTGGCCGATACGCAGCGTGAGAAAAAGTTAAAGTTTGCCGCGGCGGGGCAGCACGTCCACCGTTTCGCCGGCTTCGAGGTGCAGCCTCGACTCGTGGACGAGGAGAAAGCAGTTCGCGCGCACGACGGCGCCGATATCCCCCGAGCCTTCCCACAGCAGAACTTCGACCATCGATTCGCCGCGCGCCCAGGTGAGGCAGGCGGGAAGGAAGTGCGCCATGCCTCCCTTCTCGTCCACGGGGTGCGCGAGTATGGCCTTGAAAAACGGCAGTGGACGGGCCCGGCGGCATCCGCTCAATATTTCGATCGCGGGCACGACGAACAGATCGCACGTAACCATCGTCGAAACTGGATTCCCCGGCAAGCCGAAGACCGGCTTTCCGCGACACCATCCGAAAACCGCGGGCTTGCCCGGGCGGATCGCCACCGCGTCGAAGAAAAATTCGGCGCCGAGATCGCGCAAAACCTGTTCGACTAGATCGTACTTGCCGACGGACACACCGCCGCTCAGGACGAGCATGTCCCACGAATCGAGGGATTGTTCGATTCGCGCGCGGAGTTGCGCGGTGTCGTCCGGCGCCTTGCCGGACGCAACCGGCTCGCCGCCCGCCATGGCCACCTGCGCGGCCAGCGAGATGCTGTTGCTATTGCGAATCTGGTAGGGTCCCACCGGATCGCCGACGGAGACAAGCTCATCTCCCGTAGAGACGATCGCCACGCGCGGGCGGCGCGAAACCTTCAGGCAGCCGTGCCCGACTTCGGCGGCCAAGGCAAGCTCGGCGTAGCTGAGCCGCGTGCCTGGCTGGATGACGACCTCTCCGACGCGGGCCTCGGCGCCGGCCAAAACGTAGTGCTGTCCCGGCCGCACGGCTTGTTCGAGGACGATCACGTCGCCCTCGGTGCGCGTGTGCTCGTCCATCACGACGGCGTTCGCGCCGCGCGGCACGGGCGCGCCCGTCAGGATGCGCACGCATTCGCCCGCTCCCACCTTGCCGTCGAACGCCACTCCGGCGCGGCTTTCGCCGATGAGGCGCAGGCGCGCGCCGGGTTCGGCCGCGTCCGCCGCGCGAATGGCAAAGCCGTCGCGAATCGAGCGATTGAACGGCGGGTAGTTGCGATCGGCAAGGATCTCCTCGGTGAGAATGCGGCCGAGCGCTCGCGCGGGCTCGGCGGTGAGATCGAGCGTCTCGACTTCAGGCGCAGGTGCGCGCGCGGTGAGAATCTCGATCACCTTTTCGCGCGCCGCTTCGAAGGAAATCATGGCCGGATAGAAGGCTATCTCACAACTGCTTCGGGTACAACCTGGCCCGAAGACCGACCGGGGATTCTAGAGCCACGAGGCGAGCTTCGTTCCTTGGGGGACGATCGTGGCGTCGCGCTCGGGGCCGGTGGAGATCATTCCGATTTCGACCTGGAGCTGGTCGGAGATGAAATTCAGATAATCGCGCGCGGCGGCGGGGAGTTCCCTGACGTCGCGAATGCCGGGCGTGGGCTTCTTCCAGCCCGGCAGCGTGAGGTACTCCGGCTCGACGTGCGCGAGCGTCTCGGCTTCCGGCGGCATTTCCGTGATTCGCTCGCCCTTGTAGCGATAGCCGGTGCAGACTTTGATTTCGGGCTGCGCGTCGAAGACGTCGAGCTTGGTCACCACGAGGGAATCGATGCCGTTGATCATTTTCGCGTAACGCAGGACCGCGAGGTCGAGCCAACCGCAGCGGCGGGGCCGCCCCGTCACCGCGCCGAATTCGTTGCCACGCGCGCGGACCGCCTCGGCGTCGAGGTCAGGCATTTCCGTGGGAAACGGACCGCTGCCGACGCGCGTGGTATACGCCTTGGTGACGCCGACGACTCCGGTGACGCGCGTGGGAGCGACGCCGAGGCCCGTCATGGCGCCGCCCGAAATCGCGTTCGACGAGGTTACGTAGGGATACGTCCCGTGATCGATGTCGAGCATCGTGCCCTGCGCACCCTCGAAGAGCACGGTGTCGCCGCGGTCGAGAGCGCGGTTGAGCAGAACGGCGGTGTCCGCGACCAAGCCGCGAATGTGCGCCGCGATTTCGAGGTATTGATCCACGAGGCCGGCGGTCTCGAGCGGATGGCCGTAGGCCGCGCCGCTGATCGCGTCCTTTTCGACGATCACGCGCTCGAGTTTCGCGCGGAAGCATTCGGGCTCGAGCAGATCGCAGACGCGAATCCCGCGCCGCGCCATCTTGTCTTCGTAGGCCGGGCCGATGCCGCGAGACGTGGTGCCGATCTTCGCCGCGCCTCGCGCAGCTTCCGCGGCTTTGTCCATTTCGCGGTGATACGGAAAAATCAGGTGCGCGCGGTTGCTGAGGAAGAGGCGGCCGCGAACCTCGACGCCGGACTTCCTGAGATTTTCGAGCTCGGAGACGAGCGCGGCGGGATCGACGACGGCGCCGGGACCGATGACGGCCTTCTTGTCCGGCCGCAAAATGCCGCTGGGAACGAGTTGCAGGACGTAGCGGTGACCGTTGAAGATGACGGTGTGGCCGGCGTTGTGGCCGCCGGCGTAGCGCGCGGTATAGTCGAAAGACGAGGCCAGGTAATCGACGACCTTGCCCTTTCCTTCGTCGCCCCACTGGGCCCCGACCACTGCAATCGCCTTCGTTCGAACGCTGTCCGCCACTTCCGCCACTCCGCAATCACACGAATCGCATCTGCCCCGCTCCGGCTCACGCTTGAAGCATTACAGGAGGGTGTGTGCGGCAAACGCCAGAACTTCATCCTACGCCGCGCACTGGCCGAAGGCAAGCGCGGCCCCGGCAGACGTGTCCGCGTCGGCGCAGTTCGGGACACAACGACCCGCTATCTGGAGAGAAAATGCGAGGACCGACTACGCTTTGCCGAAAATCTTTTCGGCGAGGTCGGCCGCGACCGGCACGCGGAATCGCTCGTTCTGATACGCCTTGATCATCAGGAGTATCCAGAGAACGAAGCCGACGAGACCAACAAGCCAGTAAAGCATCAGGCCGGCCGAGAACCCGCCGAAACCACCCATCATGAGGCTCATCCCGAAAATGCCGGCAAGGACGATATTGATGATGTGCAGGCCGCCGAACACGACGATCGACTGGGAAGCGTGAAACCGCACGAAGGGGCGCTTGTCGATGAAGAAGAAGATCAGGCCCGTGATCCATCCGAGGACGTAGCAGAGCAGGCCGGCGACATTTTCAGACAGCCCCGACTGCGCCGCCGTCGAACCGAGGCTTTGAGCCGGGCTCGATGCGGCCACCTGCGATGCGCCGCAAGAACCACAAAAGCCCGCGTTATCCGCAAGAGCAGCTCCGCATTTCGTGCAGTGTGCCATGTTCCCCCCTTGAGCCGGTGCCTTCGAGGTGCTTTGGCGGCGAAGCCTAGCAAAACGCCGCCCCCTCGGCAAGCGCAATTGAGCGCCGTCGCGATCCTCCGGCCGCTGGGGCCAAGAGAGGCGATGGTATACTGGCTCCTCCGCGCGGAAGTGGCGGAATTGGCAGACGCGCCAGCCTTAGGAGCTGGTGGCCGAAAGGCCGTAGGGGTTCGAGTCCCTTCTTCCGCACTCTGAATCCCCAGAAGATGCAGCTGAGGTTATTTGCAGGCAAAGTATTTACCCTCCCGCAGCGCCGTCGGAAAAATTAGTCGTGATGTAATCCCGCCCGGCTTATAGTTTTGTGAGTTCACTCATGCTTGGGAAACCGGAAATTTCACAGAGCGAGCGAGATCCGCGCGAAGACCTCGCGCGAGCCGACCGCGAGCGGGACGAACTCAATCGCATCGGAATCGCGCTTTCTTCCACGCGCGACATTGGCACGCTCCTTGAAATGATCTTGTCCAAGGCGCGCGAAATCACGAACGCCGACGCCGGCTCGCTGTACCTCGTGGAAAGCTCGGAGATCAACGACAGCCCTTCCGGGGAACGCGAAGGGCGGCTGCGTTTCAAGTTCACACAAAATGCCAGCCGGCAGTTTCCCTTCGCCGAAGGCACGATGCCCCTCGCGGAAGATTCCATGGCCGGCTATACGGCGCTGCACGGAGAGGTCGTCGCCCTGGATGACGTCTACGCCATTCCGGCCGACAGGCCCTACCGGTTCAATCCGCGTTTCGACCAGGAAACGGGCTACCGGACGCGCTCGGCCCTCACCCTGCCGATGAAGAACCCGCGCGGCGAAGTAACCGGCGTGGTGCAGCTTCTCAATTGCAAACGCAACTGGGAGGCGCGGTTATTGACTCCGGAAGATTTTGAACGCGAGGTGCAGCCGTTTTCGCCGCGATCCGCGCATCTTGCGGAATCGCTGGCCTCCCAGGCGGCGGTCGCATACGAGAACAGCCGGCTCTACCACGACATCGAGGTGCTGTTCGAAGGATTCGTGAGGGCGTCGGTAACCGCCATCGAGCAACGCGACCCGACCACCTCGGGACATTCGACGCGCGTGGCCACCATGACTCTGGGGCTTGCGGAAGCGATCAACCGCGCCGCACGAGGCCCCTACGCGCAGACGCGCTTCACCGCCGAACAGCTCAAGGAAATCCGCTACGCCGCGCTGCTACATGATTTCGGCAAGGTCGCCGTGCGCGAGGAAGTGCTGATCAAGGCGAAGAAGCTTCATCCGTCGGAAATCACGGTCCTGCACCACCGCTTCGACTACGTGCGCAAGGAGATGGAAGCGGAGTGCGCGCAAAAGAAGCTCGACGCCGTGCTGGCTCACGGACCTCAGGCAACGCGCGGAGAACTCGCGCGGATTGACGAGGAATTGCGGCGCAAACGCGCTGAACTGGACGAATCCCTTCGTTTCATTCTGGAACTCAACGAACCCAGGGTCCTGAGGGGAGGATCGTTCGAGAAGCTGATCGACGTCGCCCGCAAAACGTATCGAGACCCCAGGGGCCGCGAATGCCCACTGCTTACGCCGGACGAGGTTTCTTCGCTATCCATTCCTCAAGGCTCGCTCAACGACGACGAGCGGCGGCAGATCGAGTCTCATGTGACGCACAGCTTCAATTTCCTGATTCAGATTCCCTGGACTCCGGAGATCAAGTACATTCCCTGGATCGCGCGGGCGCATCACGAGAAAATCAACGGCAACGGCTATCCAAACCGGCTTCGCGGCGACGAAATCCCCGTGCAGGCCAAGATGATGTCCATCTGCGATATCTTCGACGCACTTTCCGCCGCCGACCGGCCGTACAAGAAAGCCGTTTCGGTCGAGCGAGCGCTGGACATTTTGGACATGTGCGTCCGCGATCGGGATCTGGATTCCGACCTCTTCCAGGTTTTCCTCGAGGCGCGCATCTACGAGCTTACCAGCAGCCAGTCCCCGGCGACTGCCCTCGTAACTTGAACGCCTGCGCCGCGCTACAGCGACCGCCTGGCGTTCATTCACAGGACGGAACGCAACGCCATGCCTCATCGAGCACACTGGCTGCCTTTTGCCGAGTCACCCGAATCTTCTTGCTCTAACCTAATTACGAAGTAGCTACGTGGTTATATGGGGTCATCCGAGGACGCCGCATTGCGTGGCGGCTCCGACGAGGACAAGGGCGGAAATGGGCACGCATAGCGACCTCTCGATCCGGCAAAGACTCACGCGTCTGGTTTTCGTGACCTGTGGTGCGGCGGTTCTGGCGGGCTGCGGCGTCTTCGGGGTATTCGATTTTTACTTCCAACCCAGCCAGGGACAACTGTACGAGCGGTTGACCCACTTCGGCGAGATCGCCTCGATCGTCATTGTGGCGTCGTTCGCAACCGCGTGCTGGCTGGCTTCGCGCCTCCGGCGCGTCATCCTGGAAGCACGCGTGGATGAACGCACCCTCGAGCTGCAAAAAGAGGTCGCGGAGCGCAAGCAGGCGGAACGGGAGCTGGAGGAGCAGAAACGCTTTTCTGAACTCTCTCATCGAGAACTCCCCTCGTGGCCATCGTCGCGATTGGCGCCGACGATGCCATGCAAGATGTGCAATCCGGCGTTCGAACATCTGTTTGGCACCGCCAGGAAGAGATCCTCGGGCGGCCTTTGCTCGAATTGCTTGCGAACTCCGGAGCTTCGCGCGGAGATAGGCGTGAACCGCGCAAAGAGTCGGGGAGGGAAAACCACCCATATCGTGACGCGGCGCCGGCGAAGCGACGGAAGCCTTGTGGACGTGGAAGCCTACTCGGTGCCGCTTGGTCCCGAAGGAGCGCCAACGGGCGCCGTGCTGCTCTATCAGGACATCACCGAGCGCCGGCGCGCGGAAGAAGCGCTCCTGCGCGCAAAAGAGGAAGCCGAAGCCGCCAGCCGCGCCAAGAGCGAGTTCCTGGCGAACATGAGCCACGAAATCCGCACGCCGATGAACGGAATCATGGGTATGACAGAACTCGTTCTCGATACGGACCTGGACGCGGACCAGCGCGAATACCTGAATTTGGCGAAGGTCTCCGCGGATTCCCTGCTGTCGCTCATCAACGACATCCTGGACTACTCGAAAATCGAGGCGGGAAAACTGGACATCGAGACCATCGATTTCAACCTGAGCGACTGTATCGGCGAAACGATGAAGACGTTGAGCCTTCGCGCCCACCAGAAGGGACTGGAGCTGGCGTTTCAGATAGAGCCGGACGTCCCCGATGCGCTGGCGGGAGATCCCGGGCGCTTGAGGCAGATCATCATCAATCTCGTGGGCAACGCCATCAAATTCACCGAGAGCGGCGAGGTGGTTCTCTCCGTTCGAAACGACGCGCGCGCCGAAGATGTGCGCCTGCTCTTCACGGTTGCCGACACGGGCATCGGCATCCCGCACGACAAGCAGGCGTCGATTTTCGAGGCGTTCAGCCAGGCCGACGGTTCGATGACTCGAAAATACGGCGGCACGGGCCTGGGGCTGACGATTTCGTCGCGTCTCGTGCAACTGATGGGCGGCAGAATCTGGGTGGACAGCGAATTGGGTAAAGGCAGCCGATTTCATTTCACATCCCACTTCAAGATGCAAAAGTCGCCGGTGCGAAAGATCATTCCCCGGGATCCCAGCACGCTGCGCGACATGGGAGTCCTCGTCGTCGACGACAACGCGACCAATCGTCAAATCCTGGTCAAGCTGCTCGCCAACTGGCATATGGTGCCGACCGTCGCCGACAGCGCCGCAAATGCGATGACCATCCTGAGCGAGGCCAAGGGTCTGGGAAGAGACTTTCCCCTCATACTCCTCGACGCGCAGATGCCCGACGTGGACGGATTCGCGCTCGCTGAATACATCAAACGGCACCCGGACTGGGAAACGGCCACGGTGATGATGCTCAGCTCCGCGGGCCAGCGCGGGGACGCGTTGCGATGCCGCGAACTGGGTGTAGCGGCCTACTTGACCAAACCGGTGCGGCAGGCGGAATTGCTGGACGCCATTTTGACGGCCCTGGGAACGCGGCCGCGGAACGAGACGCGGCCCGCGCTTGTTACGCGTCATTCGCTGCGAGAAAGCCGCAACCGGCTGCGCATCCTGCTCGCCGAAGACAACGCGGTCAATCAACTGGTCGCCCTTCGCCTGCTCGAAAAGTGCGGACACACGGTGGTCGTGGCCGCCAACGGTAAGAAGGCGCTGGAGGCCCTTGACAAGGATAGCTACGACCTCATTTTGATGGACATCCAGATGCCCGAGATGAACGGTTGGGAGGCGACGCGAGCCATTCGCGAACGGGAGAGAGAGAGCGGCGGGCACATCCCGATCGTGGCGATGACGGCTCACGCGATGAAGGGCGACGAAGAAAAGTGCCTCGCTTCCGGAATGGACGACTACTTGACGAAACCAATTCGAACCGCGGAACTGCTGGCGGCGCTCGACCGCATCGGCAGCCATAAAGCCGATTCCGAGGTCGTGCTCCAGCCTTCATCTTCGCCGAACTCCGCCGGACCCGCCGTCGATTTGGCGGCCACCCTCGAGCGCCTGGACGGAGACCGCAGTCTCTTCGACGAGTTGGTCGAAGTCTTCCGGAACGAGTGCCCTGGACTCATGGGAGAGATCCGTCGTGCTCTCGTCCTCCAGGACGCAAAACGCGTGGAACGCGGGGCTCACACTCTGAAGGGATCATCCTCGAACGTCGGCGCCGTTGCCGTCTCGCAGGCGGCTTCGGAAATCGAGAGTCTGGCCAGCGGCGGAAATCTCGCCGCGGCCAGCAAGCAATGCGCCGCGCTTCAGACGGAAATCGAACGGCTGTTTGTGGAGCTGGACTCTCTAAGTCGCGCATGACGTCCATTTCAAAGCGGGAATCGCCGGGCGAAGCAACGAACGCGGCCTCCAAAGCGGGTAGATAGCACAAGTGATCGAAAACGACAAACCGAAAAAGAGCGTGCTGATTGCCGAGGACGATCCCGTCTCCCGCCGCATTCTCAATACGTTCCTCGTGAAGTGGGGGTACGACGTGACCGTGGTCACCGACGGAGCAGCGGCCCTGGCTGTTCTCGAAGGCGACAACTCGCCGCGCCTGGCCGTGCTGGATTGGATGATGCCCGGGCTCGAAGGCGTCCAGGTCTGCCAGCGGATTCGTGAACGCCCGGACCGTCCGTACGTCTACGTTCTGTTGCTGACTGCGCGCAGCGAGAAACAGGATCTGCTGCGCGGGCTTGAACTGGGCGCCGACGACTACCTCACGAAACCCTTCGACGCGGCCGAGCTGCGCGCGCGCATTCGTGTCGGCGAGCGCATTTTGAATCTCCAGGACGATCTGATCTCCGCGCGCGAAGAATTGCGTTTCCGGGCCACACACGATGGACTCACGGGCATCCCCAATCGCGCCATGGTGATGGAAGCGCTGAACAGGGAAGCGGCTCGCCAGGTGCGCGAGGCCCAGCCCTTTGGAGTCGTTCTCGTGGACATCGACCACTTCAAGAACATCAACGACACCCACGGACATCTCTGCGGGGACGATGTTCTGAAGGCCGTCGTCGAGCGAATGAAGGCGTGCATACGCGCCTATGACGTCATCGGGCGCTACGGAGGCGAAGAGTTCCTGGTCGTTGTCCCGGCTGTCGATGGTCCGGGGGCGATGGCGTTGGCCGAAAGGATTCGCCGGATCGTCGAATCCCAGCCGGTGCGGATGCCATCGGGTGAGGTAAACGTCACCGTGAGCCTCGGCGTTGCCGTGAGTGCCGACCCCAAGCGCACCGATGCACGGGATCTCTTGCGCCTCGCGGACGAGGCGCTCTATCGCGCGAAAAACGGTGGCCGCAACCGCTCGGAACTCGCGACACCTTCGGTGCAGAGCGAATCCGATCCGCGTGCCGAACGCACTGCGCTTACGCCCACCGAACGCTGACAAGCCCCTCCCGCGGTTGACGCGCGCAGGCGGATTCCCTATACTTTGCTTTCGGTAGCGTTCTTGGCTGGCCGTTCTTCCCCCTCCTCCCTATCGGATTGCGAACAGGCGACAGGCGGATTGAGACGGGGTTTTGCCGGGCGCACGTCCCTCAGAGAACTTTTTCATGACTGAAACAACCTGCAAGCGCGAAATCGAGCTGGAAATTCCGGCTGAGAACGTCCAGAAAGCGACGGAAAAAGTCGCGCGGGACATCGCCCGGATCGCCCGCATCCCCGGATTCCGGCCCGGCAAAGCGCCCGTGACGCTGGTGCGCCGCCGTTTCGCCGAGGACATCCAGGGCGAGGTGGTGCAGTCGCTCGTGCCGGAGTACCTCGAGAAGGCGCTCGACGAGAAGAAGCTCGTCCCGGTGACGCGCCCCGAGGTGGACAAGGTCGAGTTCAAGGAAGGCGAGCCGCTGCGCTTTCGCGCGGTCTTCGAAGTTCTGCCCGAATTCGAGCTGGGCGACTACAAGAGCATCCAGGTGCAGGTGGACGAGATCGAGATCGGCGACGCCCAGGTGGAGAAGGCGCTCGAAGAGGTGCGCGAGCGCGCCGCGACGTTCGTTCCGGTCGAGGGACGCCCCGCGCAGGACGGCGATTACGCGCTCATCAAGCTGATCGGCACGCCGGCCGGCGGCGGCGATCCCGTGCAGGCGGACAACATCATGTGCCACCTCGGCGCGGAAGAGACGCTCGGAAGCTTCACCGAGAATCTGCGCGGCGCGAAGCCGGGCGAAACGCGCCAGTTCGAAGCCAAATATCCGGACGATTATCCCGACGCGAAGCTCGCGGGGAAAGACGTACAACTACTCCGTCGAGGTGCAGGGCATCAAGGAAAAGAAGCTGCCCGAGCTGAACGACGAATTCGCCAAGGACGCGGCGGGAGGACAAGGTCCCGAAGCGGGCGGCGTCGCGACGCTCGACGAGCTGCGCAAGAAAATCCGCGAGAACCTGGATGCGGCGAAGGAACAGCAGCAAACGGCGCAGGCCCGCGAGAAAATTCTTGCGGAGGTCGTGAAGCAGCATGAGTTCCCCGTGCCCGAAGCGCTGATCGAAGCGCAAATGGATACGCGGCTCGAGCGCGTGGTGCGGTCGCTCGCGGCGCAGGGCGTGGACCCGCGCGCGGTGGATGTCGACTGGGTATCGCTCCGGCGGCGCCAGCGCGAACGCGCGGTCGACGACGTGAAAGCCGAACTGCTGCTCGACAAGATCGCGACCGCCGAGAACATCGACGCGACCGACGAGGACGTCGAAAAAGAGATCGCGCATCTCGCCGAACACAGTGGCGAATCGGCAACCGCGCTGCGCGCTCGCTTGACAAAGCAAGGTGCGCTCGGTAGCATCAAATCGAAGTTGAGAAACGAGAAAACGATCGATTGGCTCTACCGCACGGCCCGAATCGAGAAGACAGCCAAAAGTGAAAAGTAGCTTCGGTTTGGGTTTCCTCAGCGCGCAAAACTAATCCAGATGAGACAAAACGACGACGCGAGTCCGCGTGCCACAACGCTCGTTCCCATGGTGGTCGAGCAGACCAACCGGGGCGAACGCGCCTACGATATCTATTCGCGGCTTCTCAAGGACCACATCATCTTCATCGGGACGCCGATTGACGATCATGTGGCCAACCTGGTGACCGCGCAGCTGCTATTCCTGGAATCCGAGGATCCCGAGAAGGACATCTCGGTGTATATCAACTCGCCGGGCGGGTCGATTTCGGCGGGAATGGCCATTTACGACACCATGCAGTTCGTGCGCCCCGACGTGGTCACCTATTGCATCGGCCAGTCCGCTTCGATCGCCGCTCTGCTGCTGGTGTCGGGCACGCCCAAGAAGCGCTACGCCCTGCCGAATTCGCGCGTCCTGATCCACCAGCCGTGGATGTCCGGCCTTTCCGGCCAGGCCACCGACATCGACATTCACGCGAAGGAAATCATCCGCACCCGGACGTCGCTCAACAAGCTGCTCGCGTTCCACACCGGCCAGCCGGTGGAGAAGATCGAAAAAGACGTGGAGCGCGATTTCATCATGACGGCCGAACAGGCGAAGGCTTACGGCATCGTCGACGAAATCATTACGAAACATCGCTAATGCCGTTCCAAAGGGTTAGTAGCGGGGGCGATGAATTCCGGCGCGGAGAGAGGCTTCCGTTTTACAATGGGAGCCAGATTCTTGGCGGGTCGGGTTTCGAGGTGAGGGGGCGCCATCGGTGAAACGGTTCACCCCAGAAGAGCCGTTGCGTTGTTCCTTCTGCCATAAGACGCAGGAGCAGGTGGAGAAGCTCATCAGCTCTCCATCCGAGTATCCGCGCTCGTACATCTGCAACGAGTGCGTGGGCGTCTGCCAGCAGATTCTCGAAGACGAGAAGCGCGAGCAATCGAGTCCCACGAACCGCCGCCTGCCGCGCCCGCCCGAGATCAAGGCGTTTCTCGACGGGTACGTGATCGGCCAGGACAAGACCAAGAAGAAGCTGGCCGTGGCGGTCTACAACCACTACAAGCGGATTTTCCTGAACCGCCAGCCGGGCGACGTGGAACTGACCAAGTCGAACATCCTGTTGATCGGGCCGACCGGGACCGGGAAGACGCTGCTGGCCCAAACGCTCTCGCGGATGCTGGATGTGCCGTTCGCCATCGTCGATGCCACCACGCTTACGGAAGCGGGCTACGTCGGCGAAGACGTCGAAAACATCATCTTGAAGCTCTTGCAGGCCGCCGATGGGGACGTCCAAAAGGCCCAGCAAGGCATCATATACATCGACGAGATCGACAAGATTTCGAAGAAGGACGAAAACCCCTCGATTACCCGGGACGTTTCGGGCGAGGGCGTGCAGCAGGCGCTGCTGAAGATTTTGGAAGGCACGGTCGCCAACGTTCCGCCCCAGGGCGGGCGCAAGCATCCGCACCAGGAGTTCACGCCGGTCGATACGACGAACATCCTGTTCATCTGCGGCGGGGCCTTCGTGGGACTGGAAAAGATTATCGAGCGCCGCGTGGGGCAGAAATCGCTCGGGTTTCATGCGGATGCGCAGGCGACCACGGCCTCGCGCCGCAACATCGAGGTGCTCGAGCAGGCGCAGCCCACCGATCTGATCCGCTACGGGCTGATCCCGGAGTTCGTCGGCCGGTTGCCGGTGGTGGGCGTGCTGAGCGATCTCGACAAGGGCGCGCTGGTGCGCATCCTGACGGAACCGAAAAACGCCCTGGTGCGTCAATATCAGAGACTCTTCGAATTCGAAAACGTACGCCTGCGATTCACGGACGACGCTCTTGAGACGGTCGCCGAGCTGGCCCTTCAGCGCAAAGTCGGGGCGCGCGGTCTGCGCATGATCCTGGAAGACTTGATGCTGGAAATGATGTACCACCTGCCGGCGCAGCGTAAACTTCGCGATTTTGTCGTTACGGCGGACATGGTCAAGGGCCGCGAGATCAACTGGAGCCTGCTCGAAAAGGCCGGCTGATCGTTCCGGTTCTTCAGAGGCCCTCTCGTCGCTCCAAGAAAATTCAGCGTTGTGAGCGAAGCGAGAAATCTTTCTTCGACGGGCGGCATCTAAAGAGACTAAGAAGGTAAATGTTCAACAAGGAAAAACTCGAAGTGAAGCGCGTGCCGATGATGCCGGTGCGGGATATGGTCATCTTCCCGGAGATGATGCACCCGTTCATCGTGGGGCGCGAAGCGTCGGTCCGGGCGCTCGAAGAAGCGCTGGCCGGCGACAAGAAGATCTTCCTCGTCACCCAGCACGATGCCTCGGTGGACGATCCCAAGCCCGAAGAGATCTATCAGGTCGGGACGCTCGCGAATATCGTCCAGAGCGTGAAGCTGCCGGACGGCAATATCAAGGTCCTGGTCGAGGGCACGGAGCGCGCGAAGCTGGTGCAGGTGACGAGCGAGGAAGGGTTCTTCCGAGCCTCGATTCGCCTCGTTCCGGTGAAAACCGAGCCCGGTCCGCAGACCCAGCAGGCTTCCGAGCGCGTCACGAATCTCTTCGAGCAGTACGTCAAGCTCTCGCAAAGCCTGAACTACGACACGATGATCGCCGCCGTGCGAGTCGAGGACCCCGGAAAGCTCTCCGACGCGATTGCCGCGAACCTCCAGATTCCCGTGGAAGAAAAGCAGGAGCTGCTCGAGATTTTCGAGCCCATCGAGCGCCTGAACCGCATCGCCGACATTCTGGACGTCGAAATCGAAAAGCTCAACGTCGACCGCTCGATCAACACGCGCGTCAAGCGGCAGATGGAGCGCGCGCAGAAAGAGTACTACCTCAACGAAAAGCTCAAGGCCATCCAGAAGGAACTTGGGCGAGGCGAAGCCAACGAGATCGAACAGCTCAAGAAGAAGATCGAGACCTCCGGCATGCCCGAAGGTCCGATGGAGAAGGCTCAGCAGGAATTGAAGCGGCTCGAAATGATGCCGCCGATGTCGGCGGAATCGACCGTCTCGCGGAACTACCTGGACTGGCTGCTCGCGGTGCCGTGGAAGAAGCGCTCCAAGGAAATCCGCGATATCAAGCGCGCGGAAGAAATTCTGACCGAGGACCATTACGGTCTCGAGAAGATCAAAGAGCGCATCCTGGAATACCTGGCCGTTCGCCAGCTCGTGAAGAACCCGAAAGGCTCGATTCTCTGCTTCCTCGGACCTCCGGGAGTGGGTAAGACTTCGCTCGCGATGTCGATCGGGCGCGCCACCGGAAGGAAATTCGTCCGCGTGTCGCTCGGCGGGGTGCGCGACGAAGCCGAAATTCGCGGCCACCGGCGCACGTACATCGGCGCCCTGCCCGGCCAGATCATCCAGATGATGCGCAAGGCGGGCACCGTGAATCCCGTGTTCGTCCTGGACGAGGTCGACAAGATGTCCATGGATTTCCGCGGCGACCCGTCGGCGGCGCTGATGGAAGTGCTCGATCCGGAGCTGAACCATTCCTTCACCGATCACTATCTCGATGTCGAGTACGACCTTTCGAAGGTGATGTTCATCTGCACCGCGAACGTGCTGCACACGATTCCGCAGCCATTGCAGGACCGCATGGAAGTTCTGCGGCTGCCCGGCTATACCGAGCAGGAGAAGCACCAAATCGCGCAGCGGTTTCTGGTCCACCGCCAGCTTGAGGCAACCGGTTTGACGAAAGACAACGTGAAGTTCACGGACGAGGTCGTCACGCACATTATCCGCCACTACACGCACGAAGCGGGCGTCCGCAATCTCGACCGCGAAATTGCCAATATTTGCCGCAAAGTGGCGCGTAAAGTCGTGGAAAATGGCAAGAATTACACCGTCGACGTCACGGCTTCGAACGTCAACGATTACCTGGGCATCCTTAAGTACCGTGATTTCTTCGCCGAAAAGAAGAACGAGATCGGCCACACCACCGGACTGGCCTGGACCGAGGTCGGCGGGCAGGTGCTCTCAACCGAATCGACCCTGATGCAAGGACGGGGCCGGCTGACGCTCACGGGAAAGCTCGGCGACGTGATGCAGGAATCGGCGCAGGCGGGCATGAGCTACGTGCGGTCGCGCAGCCATCTCTTCGGCCTGCCGAAGGACTTCTACCGCCATATCGATATCCACGTGCACGTGCCCGAGGGCGCCATCCCGAAGGACGGCCCGTCGGCCGGCATCACGATGTGCACGTCGATCGTGAGCGCGCTGACGCGCATCCCGGTCCGCTGCGACGTGGCCATGACCGGCGAGATCACACTTCGCGGCAAGGTGCTTCCGATCGGCGGCGTGAAGGAAAAGTTGCTGGCGGCGCACCGCCTGGGCCTGCGCACCGTGATTTTACCGAAGGACAACGAGAAGGACCTGGCGGACATTCCGCCGGAGATCCAGGCGCAGATGTCCATTCACTTCGTCGAATCGATGGACGAAGTCCTGCAGATCGCGCTCGAAAAGCCGCTGCCGGTGGCCGGGCATCCCCCGGTTACCGAAGTCGAGCCCAAGTTCGGCACGGATGTCGCGCAGGACAAAGAACTGACCAATTGATTTCCTTCGGTCACCCCACAGTCTGCTTGGACCTGGTGAATCCTGGCCAGCAGGTTCGGCCCGCGACCGGAGTGTAAGGACTTTCTGCAACCTAGCCCGTTGCGAAATCTGGGATAGAGTGCCTCAATCGAACGCGCCCGCCCCGGATCAATTTTTCAAACCACGATCACGCCTGAGAAATCAGGCTTAAGAAGGAAAGAACTCCATGAGCGTTAGCCTTGCAGAACTGAAAGACAGAAACATCACCGATCTGGCGAAGATCGCCAAGGAACTGAATATTCCCGGCGCCTCTGGCATGCGCAAGCAGGAGCTGATTTTTCAGATCCTGCGCGCCCAGACGGAAAAGAACGGCCTCATCTTCTCCGAGGGCGTTCTGGAATGCCTCCCGGACGGCTTCGGCTTCCTGCGCGCGCCGGAATACAACTATCTGCCCGGACCGGACGACATCTACGTGTCGCCGTCGCAGATTCGGAAATTCGACTTGCGCACCGGCGACACCGTTTCCGGCCAGGTCCGCCCGCCGAAGGACGGCGAGCGCTATTTCGCGCTGATCAAGGTGGAAGCGGTCAACTTCGAAGACCCGGAAGTCGCGCGCAATAAAATCTTCTTCGACAACCTGACGCCGCTCTATCCGCAGGAGCGCATTCGCCTGGAAACGACCAAGGAGAACCTTACCGGGCGCGTGCTCGACATGCTCTGCCCCGTCGGCAAGGGCCAGCGCGGCTTGATCGTCGCGCCGCCCCGCACCGGCAAGACGATGATGCTGCAATCGATCGCGAATTCCGTCACGGCAAACCACCCGGAAATCGCCCTCATCGTGCTGCTGATCGACGAGCGGCCGGAAGAAGTCACGGACATGCAGCGCACGGTAAAGGGCGAGGTGATCAGCTCGACGTTCGACGAACCGCCGCAGCGCCACATTCAGGTGGCGGAGATGGTGCTCGAAAAGGCCAAGCGCCTCGTCGAGCACAAGCGCGACGTCGTGATCCTGCTCGACTCGCTGACGCGGCTCGGCCGCGCCTACAACGCGGTCACGCCGCCTTCGGGCAAAGTCCTCTCCGGCGGTATCGACGCCAACGCCTTGCAGCGGCCGCGCCGCTTTTTCGCCGCCGCGCGAAATATCGAGGAGGGCGGCTCGCTCACCATCATGGCCACGGCCCTGATCGACACGGGCAGCCGCATGGACGACGTGATCTTCGAGGAGTTCAAGGGCACCGGCAACATGGAAATCAACCTCGATCGCCGGCTGGTCGACAAGCGCGTGTTCCCCACGATCGATATCAACCGCTCGGGAACCCGCAAGGACGAGTTGCTTCTGCCGGCCGACGAGCTGAACCGCATCTGGGTGCTGCGCAAGGTGCTGAGCCCTCTTTCGACCGTGGAAGCGATGGAGCTTCTGCTGGGCCGCCTCTCGAAAACCAAGAACAACGCGGAATTCCTCGCTTCGATGTCGAGCCCCGCGTAGTCTCTCAGTCTGTTATCAACTGCGAGTAGCCCATTGGCTTCCAGCCGGGCGTTTTCGTTCGCCGAATAATCCGCCCGAGTGCGGAGTCCTCGTTTTCGATAAGCTGCTGCGCCTCGCTGAACTTGGGATCGGCTCTGTTGAGTACATTGGCCCAGATCAGGAGCGTGGCCATTTTCTCTTCGAAATCTCTCTTAGGCCACGGACTCGGTTGGGCGACACTATGGCCGGAATTGTAGTGGCTTGATCCGAAAAGGCGGTTCTTGTCCGCGTCATACAGGGAATAATCGGTTTCGTGATACGCAGCGTAATTCAGGCCGTCAATTACCCGTTCGCGTGCTTCGTCCAACGTCATAGTCGAACCCCGCCCCTCAGCAGCGCGGCCTGCAAGACTATGGCACAGATGTTTTTCCCTTGCACGTCGCGAACTTGCGTTTTTCGGCTGATCAGGGCGCAGGATGCTTCGTCCTCTGGTCCGCGATCCACTCTTTCGTGCGCGTTTCGAGCAGATCGAGCGGGAGCGCGGCCTGGCCGACGACGACATCGTGGAAGGCGCGAATGTCGAATCGGTCGCCGAGCTCTTGTTCGGCCAAGTGGCGCAGTTCCTGAATCTTGAGACGGCCGATCATGTATCCGAGCGCCTGGCCGGGCCAGACGATGTAGCGATCGATTTCGGCCACGGAACCCTGCTCGGGCTGGCCTGTGTTTTCCTCGAAGTACTGGATCGCTTGGTCGCGACTCCAACCCATCGAATGAATTCCCGTGTCGACCACCAAGCGGACCGCGCGCCACATCTCGCCGCTCAGAAATCCGAATTTCTGGTAAGGATCGGTGTAGAAGCCCATTTCACTCCCGAGAGTCTCCGCGTAGAGCGCCCAGCCCTCCACGTACGCGGTGTAGCCGAGCTGCTTGCGGAAATCCGGCACGCCCGTCATTTCCCGAGCCAGCGAAATCTGGAGGTGATGTCCGGGAACGCCTTCATGCAGAAACGTGTCTTCCGCTTCCCAACTGGGTCGGGACGCGAGATTGTAGGTATTCACGTACAGGTAGCCGGGGCGCGCGGCAGCCGGCGATCCCGGCTGGTAATACGCGTCCGTTTCCGAAGGCGCGATGGCATCCGGGATGGCCTTCACGCCGTAGGGCAGCCGCGGCAGCTTGCCGAACATTAGTTCGAGCTGCGGATCGGCGCGCTTCGCGATGTCGCGGTAGTGCATGAGCATGTCTTCCTTGCTCGAATACTGGAATCGCGCATCGCCGTTGATGAACTTGATGAAGTCCGCGAAGCTGCCCTGAAAGCCGGTCTGCCGGATCACCTGATCCATCTCGGCGCGAATCTGCTTCACCAGGTCCAACCCGATCTGGTGAATCTGCTCCGGGGTCAGGTCGGTGGTGGTGTGCCAGCGGATCCGGTATTTGTAGTAATCGGAACCCTCCGGAAGGGATGCGACCGATATCGTCTCGCGGCAGGCAGGAATGTAGGCGCTCACCAGGAAATCGCGGAACTTCTGAAAGGCGGGCGCGACTCTGCCGGTATAGGCCGCGACGGCCTTGCGGGTGAACTCTTCCTTTTGTTCCGACGTAAACGTCGCGGGATACGATTTGAACGCGCTCAACAGCGGACTCGTCAGCGGATCGGAAACGATCTGACTCTCGGCCTGCTTCGGCACGTCGCGCATGGTGATCTTCGGAGGAACCCATCCATGGGCCATGCCGTTGCGCATGAGCCCGATTTCTTGGTCGATGACGGCGGGAATGGCGTCCAACCGCGACAGGATGTCCTCGTAGTCGCCCGTGCGCACGGTGGGCATGAGGGCGATGGTGTCCGGGATACCGTGAAGTATTCCGGACATCTGATCGTCCGGACTATAGACGTTGCCCGGTACCACGCCCGGAATCGGAAACGCATCGCCGTGAAACCGGAGCCCGTCGATCGCGATCTGGATGGCCTCTTGATACAAGTCGTAATTCAACCGCTCATCGGGAGGCAGCTCGGCGCGGGGAATCGCCTTGAGTTGTTTCAGGCTCCCCGTGAGATGCTGGTTGCGCCGCTCGATGGCGGCGGGCGATGAATCCGTCCAGCGGCCGTTCTGGCCGGGATAGCCGGTGCTCGTCGCTTCCTCGGGATACTCGTGCATCCAGTACGCCCAATCTTTGGCGAAAAACTCGCGCAGTTGCCGCGTGGCGGTTGCGGGAGTTCCCTTCGCAGCTGCGGCGGCAGCCGTCTGAGCCGGAGTACACGGCGCGACGATGGAGACGGCGAAAATCAGGCTTCCGGCCAGAATTGCCGTCTTGACGCTCGCTTTTGAGAATGGCTTCAAGGAATCACCCCCGCCCGGTCGAGGAGGACGCAGGCTTCTGTTCGCGCGCCAGCATCACCACGAGCCGCGCGACTTCCTCCGGCTCCATCGCCGTGCTGTCCACGACGACGGCGTCCTTCGCGCGCACGAGCGGCGACGAGCTGCGTTCGCTGTCGCGCCGGTCGCGCTCGTGGATTTCTTCGAGCGTGCGCGGCAGGTCGATGGCGTCGCCTTTCTGCTCGTGCTCGCGCCAGCGGCGCTCCGCCCGGACCTCGGGCGAGGCCGTCAGGAAAATCTTCAGCTGAGCGTCGGGGAAGACGACGCTGCCGATGTCGCGCCCCTCCATCACGACGCCGCCCTGTTCGCCCGCGCGGCGCTGCTCGGCCACCAGCACCTTGCGCACGCCCGGCACGACCGCGACCTTCGAAGCAGCCTGCGCCACCTCCGGCGTGCGGATCGCCGCCGTCACGTCTTCGCCATCGAGAAACACCTGCTGCGTCCCGCCCTGCGCGCGCAAGTCGATGCGTGTGTCGCCCGCGAGCGCGGCCAGTTCCTCGCCGGCGTCCAGCGCTTTGGCATCGAAAGAGATGCCGCGCCGCAGAGCCTTGAGCGCGACCGAGCGGTACATCGCGCCCGTATCGACGTAGACGTAACCCATCAGCTCGGCGACGCGCCGCGCGAGCGTGCTCTTCCCCGAGCCCACGGGCCCGTCAATCGCGATGATGAGCTTCTTGGTCAAATCCGCTTAAATGCGCGCTCGATTTCGCGCACGGAATAGCGCAGCACGACCGGCCGGCCGTGCGGGCAGCTCATCGGGTACTCGGTCTTCGCGAGCTCGCCGAGCAGCCATTCCATTTTGGTCTTATCGAGCGGCGTGTTCACTTTGATCGCGGCGTGGCACGATGTGGAAGCGGCGATCTTCGATTGCAGCGAATCGATCGAGATGGCCTGATTCTCGCGGGCGATGCCGTCGAGGATTTCGAACAGCAGCTTTTCCGCGTCGCCGCTCGCGATTCCCGCCGGCGCCGCCTGGATGGCCACGCTCCGCGCGCCCATCAGATCGGCCTCGAATCCGTTGGCGCGCAGCTCATCGCCGATCTGCTCGAAGATCGCGAGCTGCCGCGGATTCAGTTCCACCACGATCGGCATCAACAGGCGCTGGCCGCCAAGATTCCCCTCGCGTCGCGCGCGCAGATGCTGCTCGAAAAGCACGCGCTCGTGCGCCACGTGCTGGTCGATGATCCAAAGCCCCTCGCCGTTCACCGCGATGATGAAGCTCGCATTCACCTGCCCGAGCGGCTTCAGGTCGATGATGTCTTCGGCGCTCGGCAGCGCTCCCGGTCCGTCTTCGCGCGAGGCTTCAGCGGGCGCGGCCGCGGGGGCTGGCGGCCCTGACGGCGGCGCAAGCGGGAAATTCATCGCCGCGTTCGTGTCAAATCCCAGCCGCTGCGCCATCGGCCGATCGGGCGCGCCGGAAAGTTCGAAGTCTTCGGCAACGGACGCGCCCGAAGCGAGCGACGTGGGAATCTCCGCCCGCGGCGGGCCCGGAAAGGCGCTCGCATCCGGCATCGGCGCATAACCCCGCATGCTGCCCGGCCCAGCGCGTCCGCCCGCCTCGCCCGGAGCGGCGCCCGCTGCCGCCGCGCGCGCCGCCGGGAAACCCGGAATCGGCCGCGCGATCGAAAGCGCGTGACGCAGCGCATCGCGCGTGAAGTCGTGAACGAACTGTGGATGGCGGAAGCGCACCTCGATCTTCGCCGGGTGGACGTTCACATCGACTTCCTGATACGGGAGGTCGAGGAACAAGAGCACGACCGGGAACGCGCCCGGCGGCATGATGTTGCGGTAGGCCTCGCCGATGGCGTGGAGCAGCAAGCGGTCGCGCACCAGCCGCCGGTTTACGAAAACGTAGATTCCGTTGCGGTTCGTGCGCTGCACTTCGGGCCGCGATGCGAACCCGCTCACGCGCAGCGTGGCCGCCTGCTCGTCCTCTTCGAGCGTCGGCTCCGTGATCGCGGACCGCACCGGTCCTTCGTTCGGCGGAATCTCGACCAGCTCTTCGAGCGCCTGGCGGCCGAAAAGCTGGTAGACGCGGTCGGCAAGCTTTTCGACCGGCGCGCAATCGAGGATCGTCTGCGACGGCGTTTTCAGGACAAACTGCACTTCGGGATGCGCGAGCGCGTAGTGCGTGACGAGCGAGGCGATATGCCCGAGCTCGGTCGTCTCCGATTTCAGGAATTTTCGCCGCGCGGGCACGCAGTAGAAAATATCGGCGACGCTGATCGACGTCCCGGAGGGCACGCCCGCCGGTTTCACTCCGAGGAGCTTTCCGCCCGCGAACTCGATGCGAGTTCCCTGCTCGTCTTCCGGAGTGCGGGTTTCGAGCAGCAGCCGGGAGATCGCCGCGATTGTGGGCAGCGCTTCGCCGCGAAAGCCCAGCGTGGCAATCGAGAGCAGATCGTCCGCGGTGCGCAGCTTCGACGTGGCGTGGCGCTCGAAGGCGAGCAGCGCGTCGTCGTGGTTCATCCCCGAGCCGTCGTCGATCACGCGGATCATGCGCTTGCCGCCCGATTCGACCTCGACGCGGATCGAGCGCGCGCCTGCGTCGAGCGCGTTTTCGAGCAGCTCCTTCACCACCGACGCTGGCCGCTCGACCACCTCGCCCGCGGCGATCTTGTTCGCGACGTTCTCCGGAAGTATGCGTATCCGCGACATAGCCTTATTTTGGTGGCTCCTTGATCGCGATACCCAACTCATCCAGCTGCGCAATATCGACCGCTGACGGCGACTCGGCCATCAAATCTACCGCTGCGGTGGTTTTGGGGAAGGCGATGACGTCGCGAATCGACTTTTCGCCGGCCAGCAGCATGACCACGCGGTCGATCCCGAGGGCGATGCCGCCGTGCGGGGGAGTGCCGTAGGTGAGCGCGTCGAGGAAGAAGCCGAAGCGCTGGCGCGCCTGCTCGTCAGTCAGGCCCAGCGCCTTGAACATCCGCGCTTGCACGTCCTGGCGGTGGATTCGAATGCTGCCGGAGCCCAGCTCGTTGCCGTTGAGCACCAGATCGTAGCCCTTCGAGCGGCACTCCCACGGCGCGGTTTCGAGCTTGTCGAGGTCTTCTTCGTAGATTCCCGTGAACGGGTGCTGCGCGCTCACCCAGCGTTTCTCGGTCTCGCTCCACTCGAAGAGCGCGAAGCCGGTGATCCACGCGAACTCCCATTTGCTGCGGTCGATCAGGTTCAGCTTGTCGCCGAGATGGAGGCGAATCTGCCCCGCGACGTGGAGCGACGTGTCCGTGTGCGGAATCTGGTCCTTCGCCGCCGCCGCGACGATCAAATCGCCCGGCTTCGCGCCGACGGCCTCGGCCAGCTTTTTCAGCCCGTCCGCGCCGAGATTCTTTTCGAGCGGCGACGAAATTCCCTCCGCCGTCACTTTCACCGTGTAGACGCCGCGCGCGCCGGCCGACTTCGCGAATTCGGCGAGTTCGTCGAGCTGCTTGCGCGACCACGAAGCAGCGCCCGGCGCGACCACCGCCTGCACGTTGCCCTCGAAATGCAGCACGGCGCGGGCCGGCTCGAAGATCTGCGTCGCATTGTACAGCTCCATGCCGAAGCGCAGGTCGGGCTTGTCCGAGCCGTAGCGCCGCAGCGCTTCCTTGTAATCGAGGTGGCGGAATGGCCGCTTCGCCTCGACGCCGACGACGGCACAGGCGCGCTCCATCACGCGCTCGATCACGTCGAAAACGTCCTGCTGGCGCGGGAACGACATCTCGAGGTCGAGCTGCGTGAACTCGAGCTGGCGGTCGGCGCGGAAATCTTCGTCGCGGAAGCACCGGCAGATCTGGAAGTAGCGATCCATATTGGAGATCATCAGGATCTGCTTGAAAATCTGCGGCGATTGCGGCAGCGCGTAGAACTGCCCGTGATGGATGCGGCTCGGGACCAGGCAATCGCGCGCGCCTTCGGGCGTCGAGCGCGTGAGGATGGGAGTTTCAATTTCGAAGAAGCCGAGTTCGTCGAGCGCCTTGCGAATCTCAAGGACTACGCGGTGCCGCAGCTCGATATTGCGATGCAGGCGCGGGCGGCGCAGGTCGAGGTAGCGGTAGCGCAGGCGCGTCTCTTCGCTCGCCGTCACCTCTTCCTCGATCTGAAACGGCGGCGTCTTGGAGTTGTTCAGGATGTGCAGGCGCGTGGCCATCACCTCGACTTCGCCCGTCGGGATGTCCGGATTGGCTTTCTGCCGCCGGACGACGCGGCCCTCGACCGCCACGACGAACTCCGAGCGCAGCTCCTCGGCCTTTGCGTGCGCCTCGGAGTTCTGTTCCTTGTTGAACACGATCTGCGCGAGTCCGGCGCGGTCGCGCAGGTCGATGAAGATGAGCTGGCCGAGGTCGCGCCGCCGGTGGACCCAGCCCATCAGGACGACGCTGGTGTCCGCGTCCGACGCGCGCAACGCGCCGCAGTAGTGTGTCCGCTTCAAATTTCCCAAGCGTGTCAAGCACTGGAGCCTCTGCGTTCAGATTCGAGACATTCGAGCAATTCACTCTCCGATAGCTTCCTCTGCTCTGCGTCCGCCAGCCGCTTCAGAGTGTAGGTGCCGGACGCGACCTCGTCCTCGCCGATGATGAGCGCGTAGCGCGCGCCGAGCTTGTCCGCGAGGCCCAGCGACTTCTTGAATTTCATCTCCTCGGGCGGCAATTCGACCGCGAGGCCGCGCTCGCGCAGCTTTCGCGCGATGGCCACGGCCGTGGGATACGCCTTCACTCCCCATCCACGCGACGAAAACCGCCAGGCCCGGCAGGTGCGGCAGCTTGCCGCCTTCCTGGATCGACAAAATGGCCCGGTCGGTGCCGATGGCGAAGCCGATGCCCTTCGTCGGAGGCCCGCCGAGAAGCTCGACCAGGCCGTCGTAGCGCCCGCCGCCGCAGACGGCGTTCTGCGAGCCGAGGCCGGCGGCCGTGACTTCGAAGGTCGTGCGCGTGTAGTAGTCGAGGCCGCGGACGAGCCGCCAGTTCTCCTCGTATGCGATGCCGCGCAGCTTCAGTTCGTCTTTCAGCTTGGCGAAATGCTCGCGGCAGTCGGCGCACAGATGATCGGAGATGCGCGGCAGCTTCTCGATGATCGGCTGCTCTTCGGGCAGCTTCGAATCGAGCACGCGCAGCGGATTGGTATCGATGCGGCGCTGGCTGTCCGGGCCGAGCTTGTCTTTTACCTTCAGCAGCTCCTGCCGGAGCTGCTCGACATACTTCGGGCGGCAGTCCTTGCAGCCGATGGAATTGACGTAGAGCGTCGTCTGCGTCAAGCCCACGCGCTTGAAGAAAACGACCAGCATTTCGAGGACTTCCGCGTCGATCGCGGGCGCGTCGGATTGCCCGAGGACTTCCGCGCCGACCTGATAGAACTGGCGGTAGCGTCCCTTTTGCGGCCGCTCGCGGCGAAACATCGGCCCGACGTAATACAGCTTCACGTCGCCCGGCAGTGTGTGCATCCCGTGCTCGATGTACGCCCGCGCGACGCTCGCCGTCGCCTCCGGCCGCAGGGACACTTTCGAAGCTTGATCGATCGCCGAAACAAACTCTGACGCGCTCTGGAAAACGCCTGGGGGTCGCAGCGTCGGCACTGCCATTTCCTTGCGGATAGCCTGGATGTCGCGCAGTTCAGACTCCCCGGTCCTAAAGGTGAACATCTCCTTTGCAACAATGTCGGTGTCCTCGCCGATGGAGCGAGCGAACAGGTCCGTCTCCTCGAAAATCGGCAAGCGAATATCGCGGAAGCCGTAGGACTCGAAGACCTCGCGCGCGGTCTGCTCGAACCAGTTCCACAGCGCGGAATCCGGCGGCAGGATGTCGCGGGTGCCCTTGATAGCCCTAAATTGTCGTTTCTCAGTCATTTCTAGACGGCATTCCAAGACAGAAAGTCACCGAACATACTAGCAGGGAGGAACGCTGATGCAAGGGCGTTGGCCTGTGGAACTTCCATGCGCCAAGCCGGTTTTCCTCAGGGGGTTTTCTGGTACTACGAGCAGGCCATTTGAAACGTCTATCTCTGCCATCAAAACGTTGCATTTTACTGGACCGATACTTCCGTATAATCTCCCGGCCTCAAAGCTTTTGGTTGTTCCATCCTTACAAGGAGAGTCTACATGGCCGAGAAAACCACGGGTGAGATGAAGGCTACCTTAGGCTTGACCGGGTTGACGGTGAACGCGATGGCGCTCATCGCACCCGGGGCATTCCTTTGGCTCACCTTTGCACCCCAAGCGACTGAGGGCGCCACAGGACCGTCGATGTGGATTGGCATCCTCTTCGCAACTGCGCTGTGTCTGGCGACCGCGGTTTCATACGCGGAAATGGCGAAGCTGTATCCGGGCACCGGGAGTTCGTATTACTTCGCCGAGCAGTCGTTTTTGAATCACGAGAAAGCCTGGAAATACGCCCGCCTGATGAAGTTCATCGTCGGCTGGGGATCCCATCTCTACTACTGGATCTACCCGGGGGTGATGGTCGCCGTCACGGGAGTCTTTTGCGGTTACATCGTAGGCACTCTGTACCCGAACTTCATGAGCGCGTCGAACCCTGGCCCCATGTTTATGATGGCTGTTGCGATCGTGTTTTCGTTTGGCGTGTCCTATATCGCACACCGAGGGGTTACGGGGTCCACGGCAGTCAGCTTGGCCATCAACATCATCCAGATAACCGCTCTTCTCGTGTTTTCCATCATGGCAATCCACTACCGCATCGGTCACCCTCCGGGCAGCGTGGCCTGGCAGTGGGATTCGACAACGAGCGATGCCTACAACTGCGAGTTCGCGACCACAAGCCAGACTGTCAATGGCACGGCTACCGACGTGATCACGCGCGATGCGAACATGGTTCCGGTATGCAAGAAGGACGCATCCGGCGCGCCCGTGCCGTATCACGTCGATTACACACCGTATGATTCGAGCGGGAACTTCCTGGCCCATCCGAGTGCGGGTTCGGTGATCGGCGTCCATAAATTCGCCTGGATGTTCGTTCAAGCCACGGTCGCCATCCTGATCCTGGTCGGATTCGAATCGGTCACGTCGCTGGGCGGCGAAGCCAAGAACGCCAAGCGCGACGTCCCCATCGCCGTCATCACGTCGCTGCTCATCCAGGGCTGTTTCTGCTACCTGTTCGAGTATTTTGCCACGCTGTACGTCTTAAGTAGCGGTTACACGATGCAAAGCGCGACTGGCTCGGCGGCGCCCATCGGCGACCTGATGGTCATGGTCGGCGATGCGGTATTCGGCGCCGGGCACGGCCGCACTTTCATGCTGATTGAGGCCGTCACCGTATTCCTGGCCTTGATCGGTACCACGCTCTCCTGCATGAACACGGGAGCGCGCGTAACCTATGCCATGGGCAGGGATAGCGAAGTGCCAGAACACTTCGGCATGTTGCACGACAAGAACCTGAGCCCCCATAGGGCCATCTGGACCTTGGCAGTGATTTCGGCGGTTTTCGGATGCCTCGCGCTGCTGATGCTGTTCGGCGATGCAGGCGCCCTGCCGGACGCCACGATCCAAGCCTTGCCCCATGGGTTCTGGTCAAGCTTCGGCTACGTGTCTCATGACACGATGGCGAAGATGCCCAACAGCCTGCTCACGATTACCCTGGCTTCGAACTTCGGGACGTTCCTGCTGTACATGCTAAGCTGCGTAACCTGCATCTTTTGCTACCAGGGGCATCCGAACTTCAGCTTCCTTAAGCACATGCTCATCCCGTTGTTCGGGGTAGCCGCAAATCTGGTGTGCATGGGCGCATACCTCATCCTGCCGTTCATGGGTTATGGCACAAAGATGGAGCCGTTCCTGGCCTTGGGCATTGCAGCCGTCTGGGCCATCTACGGAGGCATCTATTTCGTGATGAATAGCAAGAAACAAGGGAAAACAACGCTGGTCACAGCTCGTACGACGATGTGACCCGCGAAAGGCAATCAGAGCAAAGGGGCGGGCTTCGGCCCGCCCCTTTGTCTTTGGCGAGGCCCTTTGTTCTTTGTTGGGGGATGAGTTCTAATGTATAGAGGTCTTCACGTATCGGCCTCCGGAGCCGCCGCTGCTGTGGCCCGATCACCCGTTGGGCAGCCGATTTCGATGGATGTGGAGTTCGCACAGCTCTCCGATCTCGGGCGCGTCCGCCTGGGGAACGAGGACTATCTCGGTTTCGTGCAGCCCGCTACGCCGGAACTGACACGCAGCCACGGCTGGCTTTTCGCGGTCGCCGACGGGGTCGGCGGCCACGACCTCGGCGAGGTCGCTTCCCACACCGCCGTCGAGAGTCTGCTCGAGGGCTTTCGCGGCGCGCCGGCGGGCACATCCCACACGGCGCTGCTCGAACGCCTCATCAAGAGTGCAAACGCCCGAGTCATCAACGCCGGACACGCGACCACCGCCGGCAGTTCGCGCATGGCCACAACGCTCGTCGCTTGCGCCCTGCGGTACGACCGCGCCGCCGTGGCTCACGTGGGCGACTCACGCTGCTATCTGATACGTCGCGGCGAAGCCGCTCTACTCACGCGAGATCATACGGTCGTCAACGAACAGGTGCGTCTCGGGATCATTTCCGCATCCGAGGCGTCCAGCTCGGAAGCGCGCCATCTGCTCAGCCGTTCGCTGGGAGCGGAACTCTTCGTGAACGTGGACGTCAGTGAACATCAGGTGTTTGGCGGAGATGTCCTTCTGCTGTGCTCCGACGGGCTGCACGGCTCGGTATCCGGCTCGGAGATGGCCGCGGTGGCGGGCAATGATGGCGATTTGCACGCGGCGGCACAGAGGCTCGTGGATATTGCCAATCAGCGAGACGGCAGTGATAATATCAGCCTGCAACTGATCCGTGTTCGAGGCGTCGAACGCGTCGGCATGTACCGGGGGCGGCCCTATCGGCTCCGCTAGTCCCGGCGCTCCGACGTTTCTTGCCTGACGCGCTCTCGCGAGGTTTTCCGTACACCCCGGCGAACAAATCGATCACTACCGCCTTGATAGCGTTGCGGCCCGCAGCGGAATGGCGTCCATTTTCCGCGCGACGGATCTCCGCACCGGCCGCGCGGTCGCCATCAAGGTACCCCACCCCGAAATGGAGAGCGATCCCGTCCTCTACGACCGCTTCAAGCGCGAGCAGGAAATCGGCGCGGCCCTCGATCACCCCGGCGTGATGAAGGTTTTCTCCGACGACGACCGCAGCCAGATGTACATGGTGATGGAATGGGTCGATGGCCGCCTGCTGCGTCAGATCATGGCGGAACAAAAGAAACTGCCGCCGGAGCGCGCCGTGCGTATCGTGATCGGCATCTGCCACGCGCTCGAATACATTCACAGCCACGGCGTCGTTCACCGCGACCTGAAGCCGGAGAACATTATGGTCGATGAAAATGACAACGTGAAACTGATCGATTTCGGCATCGCCGGCAAGGAAGGGTCGCGGCGCTTGACCTTCGCCAAGTTCTCCCAAATCATGGGCACGCCCGAGTACATCTCGCCCGAGCAGGTCAAGGGAAAGCGGGGCGACGGCCGCAGCGACGTCTACGCGCTCGGCGTCATGCTCTACGAAATGCTCACCGGCAAGCCCCCTTTTCAGGGCCCCAATCCATTCGCCATCATGAACGATCGGCTACTCAACAATCCCGTGCCGCCGCGGGAGATTGATCCCTCCATTTCGCCCCAGTTGCAGGAGGTGATCTACCGGGCCCTGGAGCGCGATCCCAAGAACCGCTACGCAACCGCCCGTGAAATGGCCTGGGACCTCGAGCACCTCGATCAGGTCGGCGTGGCTGACCGCGCCGAGCTGCGGGACTGGAAAACGCGCCGCACGCCGTGGGTGAGGAGGATCCTCTTCTACATCATGCTGGTCATGATCCCCGTCGTGGTCTTCGGGCTCCTCTTTCTCTTCGCACACGTGGAAAAGCACTAACGGGCGTTCCCGGCCCCAAGGGAAGGCGTTCGAAGTCCTTGAAAACAGCCGTTTCCCCCATCTCTCTCGTTTCAGCAATTACTGCATAAGGATTGTATAAGAGTCTTATTCAGATATTTTGATTTAACCCATAGATTTAATGAGTTGGACCATTCACGCGATCATCTGTAGTTTGTCTTTCACCGTCGCGAGTTCTTGCACTCAAGATGAGCGCGGTAGGGAGGGAAGGTTTGCATATGAAACCTGTGTTGAAGTGTTTTTCCACGATAGCCACGGCTATATTGGCCGTAAGTTTTGCGGTCGCTTGGGCGCCAGTATCGAGGGCGGCGGAAGATAAGCCATCCGATTCGGCCGCGGCCCAGCCGGCTTCCGCCTCGGCGGCAGCAGCTCAGCCAGCTTCCAGCTCGGCTACTTCAGCGGCGTCTTCGGAGACGCTACAGCGCCTCGCGGATCTTGAAAAGCAAATAGGGGCTTTGCAGGACGAGCTCGCCGCGTTGAAGGAGAGCGAAGCTGCGAGCATGAAGGCAGCGGCCTTGGCGCAGCCGGTAAGTGCGCCAAAGCCGGATGACGCGCCAGCGAAGGTCAACCTCGCTGGATTGCTGGGGCCGGTGACGTTGAGCGGTTTCGTCGATACCTACTATGCTTTCAACTTTAACCAACCCACTGTCTTGGGTACCGGTGGCACCTCTGGTTTCGGTGGCAATACCGGCCAATTTTTCGACAACAACACGAACCAATTCAGCCTGAACGCGATTGAGTTGGTTGCCGACAAGGCCGCCGATGCCACGGCCGGCGGAACCGGCAGAGCCGGCTACCACGTCGGGATCATCTATGGGCAGGCGGCGGCGGCTATCAACGGCAGTCCGGCGACTGGGACGTTCAATAACCTGACCGACGCGAATAACATCGCGCTGAAGGAAGCGTACATCGACTACATCGCTCCCATCGGCAAGGGCTTGACGATCACCGTCGGCAAGTTCGTTACGCCGGCCGGCAACGAGGTGATCGAAACCAACGGAAACTGGAACTACTCGCGCAGCATTCTCTTCTACTACGCGATTCCCTACTTCCATTTCGGCATCAACGCCAAGTACACCTTCAATCCGAAGTGGAGCATCACGGGCTACGTGGTCAACGGCTGGAACAACAGCCAGGAGCCAAATACCGGCAAGACGTACGGCGTCAGCTTGGCGTGGACTCCGAACAAGTATTGGGCCGTGACCGAGAACTACCTGGCAGGTCCCCAGGACGATATCGCGCTCGGAACCGGCTACGTCGGCAACCCGAACGATAACTGGCGTCAGCTTGAAGACGCCGTCATCGGCTATACGCCGAACGCCAAGTGGGCGTTTGCGCTCAACGGCGACTACGGCTACGGCGACAAGTTCGGGAACGGCGTACCCGTCAGCACCGGCTAATTCCCCGGCGGTGGATTGGTGGGGTATCGCACCCTATGCGAAGTACACCTTTAACGCCAAGGCCTATTTCGCGGCCCGCTACGAGTACTTCTCCGATCCGCAGGGATTCGCGCTTCGCGGTTCCTTTCGTCAACACTCACGTCGGGGAAGGTACTGCCACCTTCGCCTACAACCTGACGGACCAGTTCCAGACGCGATTTGAGTTCCGCGAAGATTACGCGAACCGCCCCCTCTTCCTAAAGGGCGGCAGCAAATTCGAGGAAACTCAACCCATTCTGGAGGTGGGCTTCATCTACACGTTCAGCAGCATGAACGCCAAGTGGTAACTCTTCCGGCCCCCGCGCGAGGGAGCCGCGCTGCATAGTATTCAAACGGCCATCCGGCGTCTTCCACCCCGCCGGATGGCCGTCGTGTCTTGCGGCCGGTGATTTGCCCGCGGATTATCGGGGTGTTGCGATCACCGCATTGCCGGTAGCGTCCTCGATAAGGGCGAATTTCGCCTTTGCTTTCGGCGCGCGGCTGTTCGCTTCAGCCACCTGAGCCACCGAGGCATGCTCGGCATCCAGTGCCGCCTTTCCCGCAGCCACCGCGCTCTCAAACGGAAGGAACGTCGACGGAACGAATTCGGCATCCGTCCCGCTGACTGCGGTTGCCGCGAAAGTGGCCGCCGGATGGTTGGGAAGCGTCGAGAAGCCGGCGCCACCGATCGCTCCGCCGCCACCACCACCGCCGTTGCCGCCACCGTTCGTCGGGCCCGCAGTGCCGCCGCCCCTGGATTGAGCGTTGGCGGATAGGGCGAGTCCTAGGGTCAAGATTGCGAGACCAATAAACCTTTTCATGTGTTCCAGCCTTTCATGCTGCAAGCATTTTCCGTAACGCGCAATGATTTTGGCAATCTCTCTGCCAGATGCGGCCCCACCAACGTTTCATACTTATCTGCTGTGAATTCAATGGTTTACTACAGAACCCATCCGTGGAAAAACGGAGTCGTTCGGCATGCGAAGCGAAATCCAAGCTCACTTGTGTGCAAAACCGTGGGTGCGGTGATTTCAGTTACGTACCAGGACTGCTACTAGGACTGCTAGCACTGAATTACGAGGCGAGACTTGAGGAATTACAGGCCCTTCCAGGCCGCGTACGCTGCGCCCTTGAGCGGGCATTCTTCGTCCAGCACGACGTGAATGGGAACCTGCGCGAGGAAATCCTGCATCTTTTCTTTGTGTCTGGCCGCCGCGACGAATCGCCCGTCCTTGAGCTTCGGAAGAATTTTCACGGCGATTCCCCCGGCGACGTAGATTCCCCCGCGCGCGACGCTCCGAACCGCAAGGTTCCCCGCTTCCGAGCCGTAGATCTCGACCCACAAATCGAGCGTGGCCACGCAAACCGGGCAGCTGCCGTCAAGCCCCATGCGCGTGATTGCTGGCGCGACATCGACGCTCGAATCGTCGAACCCCGGATGGCGCACCGAGGGATCCAGGAACTCGTGCACCGTCCGGAATCCTCGTCCGGACAGGATGAGTTCCGCGCTCGCAAACTCGTTGCGGGATTTCACGAACTTCCACAACTCGGCGTGCTGGTCCGTGTGCGGCGCGAAATCGGCGTGACCGGCCTCGGTAGCCATGGGTACGTGCTTCGAGCCGTCCCAGAAGAGAACGGCTTCGCCCAACCCGGTTCCCGCCGCAATCACCGCGCGATGCGTCCGCGGAGCGGGGACGCCGGCGGAGAGGATTTCGAGATCGCCCGGCTGCATGACGGCAATTCCGTACCCGGCTGCTTCAAGATCGTTCATCAGGCGGACGCGCTCGAGTCCCAGCAGCTTGGCCATTGTCGCGCCGTCGATAATCCAGGGAAGATTCCCGGCATGCACGCGGTAGTCCACCACCGGGCCGGCGATTCCGAACGAAGCCGCAGTCACCTTCGCGCCGGTCACGCTCAGAAAATCTTTCACGATCTCTTCGAGCCCCGCATGATCGCGGCTCGCATAGCGCTTGTCGGTAACTTTGGAAAGGTTTCCCTGCTGCGCGTCGAACAGTCCCAGGTTCGTCTTCGTTCCGCCGATATCGCCTGCCAGTATCATCCGCTCCTCCGGAACGCGCGGCCGCAAGCTCGAAAAACGCTTCCAGCGCGACAAGCCAAGAGCCGCTTCATCAATAATCTTGGAATGGCGAGGCTTCCGCCGCCGCCGCAAATCGGGTAAGACGCGGTTCGCACAGCGCTATAGCGGCCGCCAACTCCGGCCTTCGGAAGCCGTCAGGATCTGCGCCGCCTCCGGCCCCGCGCTCCCAGCCGGATAGTTCGGGAAGGACGGCGCCGCGGTCCGCCACGCATCGAGGATCGGATCGACCAGCCCCCAGGCGGCCTCGACGCTGTCGGCGCGATCGAATAGGGTCGCGTCGCCGCGGATGCAATCGTTGATCAGGGTGGCGTAAGCCTCGCGCGAGCCCGACGCGAACGCCTGCTTGTACTGGAAATCCATGGTCACCGGACGAATCTGCATTTGCGACCCGGGCGCCTTGGCGCCGAACGAAAGCGAAATCCCTTCGTCCGGCTGAATATTCATGACCAGCGAATTCGGCTCGACGTCGCTGCCTTGGAAAACCATGTGGGGCGCTTTCTTGAACTGGATGGCGATTTCGGTGCCGGGGCGCGCCAGGCGCTTACCGGTGCGCAGAAAAAACGGCACGCCGCTCCAGCGCCAGTTGTCCACCAGGAGTTTCAGCGCCACGAAAGTCTCCGTCGCCGAGTCGGGCTTCACGCCCGGCTCCTGCCGGTATCCCGGGACATCCTTTCCCGCCACTTTGCCCGGCCCATATTGCCCGCGCACGATCGATTGCGCGACCGTCGCGGGGGTGAACGGCCGGATGGACTGCAAGATTTTGATCTTCTCGTTGCGAACCGGCGTGGCGTCAAAGGTCGCCGGCGCTTCCATGGCCACGATCGACGTCAGTTGCAGCACGTGGCTCTGAATCATGTCGCGCAGCGCGCCCGCCGATTCGTAAAAAGCGGCGCGCCGCTCCACGCCCAGCGATTCGGCCGCCGTAATCTGCACGTGATCGATGTAGTTCCGATTCCACAGCGGCTCGAAAATGCCGTTGCCGAACCGGAAGACCAGCAGGTTCTGCACCGTTTCCTTGCCGAGGTAGTGGTCGATGCGGTAGACCTGCGATTCGTCGAACACGCGAAGGACTTTTTCGTTCAGGTCGCGCGCCGAGGCGCCGTCGTGGCCGAAGGGCTTCTCGATGATGATGCGCGTCCACGAATCCTTCGACTTGGGCTTTGCGAGACCCGCTTTTCCGAGCTGCTCGATGACGTGCGGATAGACGTCCGGCGGCGTGGAAAGATAATAGAGCCGATTCCCGCCAAGATCCGCCTCGCTGTCGATTTCATCGAGCTTCTTCGCCAGACGCTTGTAAGACTCAGGATCGTCGTAATTTCCGGTGAAGTATTCGAGCTGCTTCAGGAAGTTCCGCCGCGCCCCATCGCCTCCCTTCTGCGGCAGTGCCTCGTCGGTGCCGGAACGGAATTTCTCATCGGTCATCTCTGTGCGCGCGAACCCGAGCAGCCGAAACCGCGGGCCCAGACACGAGTGAATTGCGAGATCGTAGAGCGCCGGCAGCAACTTTCGCTTCGCCAGGTCGCCCGAGGCGCCGAACATCACCACCGCGACCGGCGACGACGGAACCTCGCAGAAATAGCCGTCCGTTTTAACTGATGGGGCGGCTTCGATTGCAGAGCTGCTCATTTTCGGCCTCCTGGCCGGATCGCGATCGGAATCGACTCAGACTACCATATCCGTGCAAACGCTTCGCGACGCCGAAATCGATTTTAGCGCCGCTGGGCGGCATTTGCGTCGACTGTAACAAGAAATTAATCAATGCGAGCCATTCGAGAGATCGATAAGAAACGGCAGCTTACAGCAGCGCGTAGTAGCGGATCAGGTTTCCGTCCGTCTTCCTCTCCCCGATGCCGATGAAAACGTGCCGCGTGAGCCAGTCGTGCTTGCCGGTTTCGACCTCGAACGTCGGAAAGGCGCGTAGGTAGTATTCCGCGGGGTCCACAGGTGGGCCGCCCGAGAAGACCATCTCTCGCAGCCGCTTCATGGTGTCGTCCTTATAGCCCCAGAGGTAGCCCCGATTCATCAGCAGGATCAATGTTCCGTCGTCCTCTTGCAGCATGTACCGCGCGTCGAACGAAACCGTGCCGTCCGGGCGGAACAGGGCATAGTCGCCGCCGCTATTGGGAACCGCTTTGCCGCGCAGCCGCGGCCCTTGGAACTCCCCGCTGTCCAGGTAGACGCCGCCGCGGTCGGCGCCCATCGGCATGTGCGCGATGGTCTGCACGCGCGTGAAATGCAGGCGCACCTCGAAAGCAAACTCCAGCCTCGGCTCCGTAAGTATCGACGCTTGAGAACCAAACGGTCGGCTATGGGTCACGGGATCTCTCACCTCGATGAATTGTCTCGGCCAGCGATGTGATAAAGTCCCTCCGATCTTTCATTCTGTCAACGGTAGTCAAAATCTATTGGGAGGCAGCGGCATGAAGGTTGCGTTGATCGGGGCAACAGGGTTCGTCGGATCGAAAATTCTGGTGGAGGCGCTGCGGCGCGGCCATAAGGTGACGGCGATTGTTCGCCATCCCCGACGCCTGACCCCGCACCGAAATCTGACCGTCAAGGGCACGAATGTCCTGCACCGGGACGAGCTTGCGCGCATCCTGCGCGGCCACGACGTGGTGATCAGCTCCTTCAATCCCAAGCGCGGCACTCCCGGCCCCGAAGTCTTCCACCGGCACGTCCGCGGGCACCGCGCGATCATCGCCGCCACCAAGAAATCCGGTACCAAGCGATTTCTCGCGGTTGGGGGCGCGGCCAGCCTGAAGACACCCGCCGGCATCGAGTTCCTCGATTCGCCCGACTTCCCCGCTGCTTTCGAGGCTTTCAAACCCGGTATCCGCGGCACCCGCGAGCTTTACTACCTGCTGAAGAAGGAGCCGGGTCTCGACTGGGTATTTCTTGCGCCTTCCGTGATGATCGTGCCGGGCCAGCGGACAGGCAAGTTTCGCCTGGGCAAGGATCACGTGCTCTACGACGCGAAGGGCAAGAGCCACATCTCGCTCCAGGACTACGCCGTCGCGATGATCGACGAACTCGAGCACCCCAAGCATCATCGCGAACGCTTCACCGTCGGCTACTGACATCGCGCCACGATTTTAGGGGGTAGGAGCTTTCGCGCCTTTTGCGTCCCGATGGATTTGATCGGGAAGCCCCGACATAACAGATCGGCGCGAAGCGCTTACCTTTGCGCTGCTTTTATCGCAGCATGTGGTCGTGCAGGCTCTGAAGCTTGAGGAGTTCCTGTGCCGAAAGCGAAGTCGCTCACCATCGCCGATCGCCTCGCCATCAACGACCTGATGGCAGCCTACGCCTGGGCTCTCGACACCGGCGACGTGGACTCGCTCGTTGCTTGCTTCACGCCTGACGCCGTCGTCATCGAGGAAGTGTTCGAGAAGCCGGATCGCTGGGAAGGCGCCGCAGGAATCCGCGGACTCGGCGAGCATTTCCGATCCGTGCCGAATTTTCCGGGCCGCCAGCACCATATCAGCCAGTTGGTCGTCAAAGGCACCAGCCGCCACTGCTCCGCGCGCTCATTCGTCTTCGTCACGGAGTGCCGGGGCGAGCCGCCTTACGTACTCCGCTTCACCGGCTACTACGAAGACAAAATCGTCAAAGCTCGCGGGCGATGGCTCTTCAAAGAGCGCATCATTCGGCTCTGGGACGGCCCCGTCCTCGCGCGCTTTCCCGGCCATGGCCAAAGAACTCCGCGCAAGCGCCCGCCGGAACTCGCGATCAAGCCCGCCTAGATAACTTGAACCGGAGGGCTCGGGTTCAGGGCGTTCGATGTAGAATGCGGCCCGGCTTTTGGGGGAATGTGCCGCGTCCTGGAAAAAGAGGGCGGCGGGAAGGACAATCAAAATATGAAAATGAGAATTTTGGGATTTGCCGCGCTCGTCTTAGCGGCCGCGCTGGCGCTCGCTTCGACGGCGCCGTGCCAGACTCCCAAACCCGTCCGCACGCAGTCCGGCCTCGTACAAGGAACGGTCGAAGGTGGCCTCACAATCTACAAAGGCATTCCTTTCGCCGCGCCGCCCTTGGGCGATTTGCGCTGGCGTGCGCCTCAACCACCGGCGGCGTGGACGGGTGTGAAGCAGGCCGACAAGTTCGCTCCCGCGTGCATGCAGACTCCCATCGTGATGCCGGCCCTTGGCCTGACTAGCTATCCGGTCGACGAAGACTGCCTCTACCTGAACATCTGGACACCCGCAAGAACGCCCAAGGACCGGCTCCCTGTGATGGTGTGGATCTATGGCGGCGGCTTCACCATCGGTGCCACCTCGCTCGCAACCTATGATGGCGCAAACTTTGCGAAAAAAGGCGTGGTTCTCGTCAGCGTGGCGTATCGCGTCGGCCAGTTTGGCTTTCTCGCCCACCCCGAACTTACCGCCGAGCAGGGCGGCCACTCCGGGAACTACGGTCTGCTCGACCAGATTGCCGGGCTGCAGTGGGTGAAGCGCAATATCGCCGCGTTTGGCGGCGACCCGCATCGCGTGACCATCTTCGGCGAATCCGCCGGAGGACTTTCCGTCAGCATGCTGGCCGCTTCTCCCCTGGCAAAAGGGCTGTTCCAGGGAGTCATCTCGGAAAGCGGCGGAAACTTCGGGCCCGCTCGCCGCACGAACGAAGGCGGAGAACAAATGTTGTCGCTTGGCACGGCAGAAAAGAATGGCGCTGCCTTTCTTTCGAAACTCGGCGTGTCGTCCGTCGCAGACGCACGAAAGCTTTCCGCCGAGGCCATTCAGAAGAATGTCACTCCCGGCCTGGGCGGCGGCCCGTGGCCTGATTTCGACGGCTACGTCCTCCCCGACGACGAGTACAAACTCTACGAGGCGGGTAAATACAACGACACGCCTATTCTGGTGGGAACGAACTCCGACGAAGGCGCGCTCTTCGTTCCCACCACCACCGCTGCTGCTTACGAAGCGAGCGTGAAGGCCGGTTACGGCGAGTACGCGGACAAAATCTTCTCGGTCTATCCCACAGGCACGGATGCGCAGGCTCTTCGCTCGGCTCGCGACCTTGCGCGGGACACGACCTTCGCTTGGCACACGTGGGCCTGGGCCCATCTTCAGTCCCGCACCGGCAAGAGCAAAGTTTACGTGTATTACTTCAGCCACAGGCCGCCCTATCCTGATTTGCCGCAGTTCAAGAGTTGGGGCGCCTCACATGGTGGAGAAATCGCCTACGTCTTTGGCAACTTCGCTGCGAATCAGTCGCCCAGCGACGCGGACAAGGCCGTCTCGGATCAGATGTCTTCTTACTGGGTCAATTTCGCAAAGACCGGCGATCCGAATGGAACGGGCCTGCCCGCTTGGCCGGCGTTCACCAATGCCGACCAGCAGGCGATGAACCTCAACGATCCATCGAAGGCGATCCCGTATCCCAACTTGGACAAGCTGAAGGTTCTCGAGGACTATTACGCTTGGCGCCGCAGCCAGGATCACTGATGTAGTGAAGTGACACTTTAGGGGAGAACGACCGACCTGCCTTAGGCCGGCTTTCGCTCGTGCCGCATCGCGCGCGGCCAAATGCCTTGCTTGCCGGGTGAGAGTATCCCGTTCGGATCGACCGCATCCTTCAGCGTCTCGACAAAACGCCGCAGCCCGTGATCGTTGAAGTCATATTGCTCGCCGATCAGGTCCATGTACGCCACGTGCGCGCGATACTCCCCAAATCCCATCTGTCCGGCTTCGACGACCAGCCTCTCGCACAGGCGGTGGGCCTGCACTTTGTGCTGTGCGCTCTGCTTGTCGTAGAGAATCATCATCACCGAATAGAGATGCCGCGCGCCGAACGAAAACCCGCCGTAATAGTCGAATCCATGCTCGTGGCAGCGCGTGCCCACGAGGTTCGCCAGCTTCACCGCTTCTTTGCCGCTGGGCGCAACGACCGGTGAAAATCCGATGTGCCCTCCGTCCTCCCCACGAAATTTCAGAACCTCCAGCGCAATGAGCGACGGAATCCCGGCCTGCACGCTGTCGGGACCCATCGACGCCGTCAGCGGGCCCGGCTTCTGCGCTTTCACATCCCACTTCTTGCTCGAAAGCTGCGCGCCGGGAATCGCCGCGTATGCGTTCTGCGCGACCTTCAGGCGCGCGTCGGCCAGCTCTTCCGGGCCATAAATGGCAAACGTTAGATTCCACGCTCCGAGCCCGCTCTCGCCCAGCGCCTTTTTCACCACATCCGGTGGCGCGGCTCCCTCGCCGGCGTACCACTTGCTCCGCGCTCCCCTGCGCGAGATCAGCCGCACCGCGTTGCTCAGCACCGCCGTGTTCTGGATGATGCCCTCGCGGCGCAGGCGCGCGGTGATATCCACGATCTGCTCGAGGTCACCCTCGCGCTCGAACCGCACGTCGCACGGCACGAAAAAATCCGGCTCGGGCATCAGCCACACGCCCGCCTTCGTCACCACACCCATATTCGACTGCATGAACAGTCCGTCCACCGACGGTCCGTATCCGGGCTTGAACGCGTGCCAGGTCTTTCCCCGGCTCAGCGCTCCCATACCCGTGCGGATCACCTCGCCATTCGCGAGCACCACTTCCATTCCACAAATTTCCTCCGCGTGATCGCCGTAGGGCGTGTAACCGATGCCGCGGTCCAGCGCGTTTCCGATCACGCTGCCCCATCCCAGCGCCGGCACGGAAATCCAGACCTTCAGCTTTCGCTCGCGGATGTATTCGTACAGATCGAAGAACGTCACGCCCGGCTCGACCACCGCGTAGCACAGCTCGTCGTTGACTTCGATGATCTTGTTTATCCGCCCCAGATCGAGTGTCACCGAGCCGGACACTCTCGGCGCCGGCCCGCCATAGCCGAGGTTTTTGCCGCGCGAAATCGTCCACAGCGGAATTTTGTGCTGGTTTGCGATTTTCAGAATCGCCTGGATTTCTTCCACAGAGGAAGGCTTGACCGCCGCAGCGCTTGCGAACTCCGTCGCGCCCGCCGACGCAAACGCGAACGGGTCGCGATACTCCGCGAGCTTCTCCCCGCCGCGCACCACCCACTCGTCGCCGATCGCGCCGGCAAAATCTCTTCAGCGCCCTCTCGAAATCCCGGCTCGAAATTCCCGGCGGCAGCACGATCAACGTTCAGCCTCCTCGCGGCGATTGGAATCGAAGGATCTGTAGGGGCGCTGCTCGCTGCGCCCAGTTTTTGGTGGCGACCGGCCCTACCGAAACTGCTGCGTCATCTCGTTCAGTTTCCCAAGCAGCGCCGCATCCAGCTTCACGTCCAGCGCCGCGACTGTCGCATCGAGTTGCTCCGGGCGGCTTGCGCCGATAATCGGGCTTGTAACCGCCGGATTCGCCAGCACCCACGCCGTGGCCAGCGTCGGCAGCGCGATTCCGGCCTCGCTCGCGACTTGCTTCAGAGCGTCCACTGCGTCAAAGATGCGGTCGTTCCAATAGCGGTCGTGATAGATCGCGCCGACCCGCCCGCCAATCGCAAAGCGAGTGCCCTCGCTCGGCGGCTTCGTTCGGTCGTGTTTGCCGGCGAGCAATCCGCCTGCGATCGGGTTGTACGGAATCACGCCGACACCCTCCTCGGCGCACAGGGGCAAAAGCTCGCGCTCGATCTCGCGATAGAGCAGGTTGTAGCGCGGCTGCACCGAAACGAAGCGCGCCAGCCCGCGCACGTCGCTGCGGCCGAGCGCGCGCGCCACCTGATACGCAAGATGGTTCGAGCAGCCGATGTAGCGTACCTTGCCCGCATGGACCAGATCGTCGAGCGCCCCGAGCGTTTCATCCACCGTCACCTGCGGATCGAACCCGTGAAGCTGGTAGAGATCGATGTAGTCCGTGCCGAGTCTCCGCAGCGATGCGTCGATCGCATCGAAAATGTGGCGGCGATTGTTGCCGGCGTGGAACGGCTGCGGCCCCGTCGCGCCGAAGCACTTCGTCGCGATCACCCAATCGTGCCGCCTACCGCGCATCCATCGCCCGATAATCTCTTCGGTGCGCCCCGCCCTTTCGAGCCCGCCGCCTAGCGGATAGACGTCCGAGCTGTCGAGGAATGTGATCCCGGCGCCGGCCGCGCGATCCAGAATGGCCGCGGATGTCGCTTCGTCGCACTGATAGCCGAACGTCATCGTGCCGAGGCACAACCTCGACACCCTCAACCCCGTATTCCCCAGCCTCACGTGTTGCACTCTTCTCCCTTTTTTTCGCGATTGCGGACCGCCCATTGTCGGCCCTAGGATAGGCGTGTTTCAAGAGCGGAGATACGACCGTGACCGCCAGCGATTTTCGCCGCATCGCTCTCAGCTTCCCCGAAGCCACCGAGAGCGCCCACATGGACCATCCCGATTTTCGCGTGGGCGGCAAGATTTTCGCCACCCTCGACTATCCCGGCAAAGGCTGGGGCATGGTCAAGCTCCCGCCAAAACAACAGGTCTTCTTCATCGAAGCCGAACCGAAGGTCTTCGCGCCGGCGAAAGGAGCCTGGGGGCTTCGCGGCGCCACGATCGTCCACCTCCGCGCGGCCAAGAGAGTCTTCGCTGCGCCGCGCGCTTGCCGCCGCCTGGCTCAACATCGCACCCAAGCGCCTCTCTACCCGCTTTGACGCGCGCTGACAACGCTCCGCCGATGTCATCCCGAACCCAGCCGCGTTTCTTGCGGATGGTGGTGAGGGATCTGCTTTTCAGTCCTTGGATTTTCCGCTCCGCTTGCAGTATCTTGGACCTTCAGGGAAATTTCACGGGAGGCATCTCTCAAATGGCCGATGAGAAACAACAGGGCGCGCAAACCGTGCGCATGGTGAAGTGCGTCAAACTCGGACGCGAGCTGCCCGGCCTCGACCGCCCGCCGTGGAAGGGCGAAATCGGCAAGCGCATCTACGACAATGTCTCGAAGGAAGCCTGGGCCATGTGGATCAACCACTCGAAGATGCTCTTGAACGAGTTCCGCCTCAATCCGCTCGATCCCAACTCCCTGAAAATCATGGAAGAGCAGATGGAGCAATTCTTCTTCGGCGACGGCGCCAAGCTCCCCGAAGGCTACGTCCCCCCCAAGCACTAAGGGCAAAGAGAGATTCCGCTGCGCTCGGGATGACAACGGAAAAACAAAGATGAGAGGAGGTGCATGCGCTAGAATGGTGTGTTCGGGTAAAGGAGAATTCGCACTCGTATGACTGTTGCCTCGAAAAATTCTTTCTCGACCCGCGCCACTCTGCGCGTCGGCAACGACTCGTTTGAAATCTACCGGCTGCACGCGCTCGCGTCCGCGAGGATCGGCAACGTCGCCCGGCTACCGTTCTCGCTAAAGGTTCTGCTCGAAAATCTTCTGCGCCATGAAGACGACCGCTTCGTTCACGCGGACGACATTCGCGCGCTGGCCTCCTGGGACCCCACGTCCGCCTCGGGCGCTTCGGAAAGAGAAGTCTCCTTCATGCCCGCCCGCGTCCTGCTCCAGGATTTCACGGGCGTTCCGGCCGTCGTCGATCTCGCCGCGATGCGCGACGCCATTCGCAATCTCGGCGGCGACCCGAAGAAAATCAATCCGCTGCTCCCGGCCGAACTCGTGATCGACCACTCGGTCCAGGTCGACAAATTCGGCGCGCCGGGCGCTTTCGCCTTCAACGCCGACCTCGAAATGCAGCGCAATATCGAGCGCTACGCCTTCCTCCGCTGGGGCCAAAAGAGTCTTCGCAACTTCAAAGTCGTCCCGCCCGACACGGGCATCTGCCATCAGGTGAATCTCGAATACCTCGCGCGCGTCGTCTTCAGCGAAACGCAGGACGGCAAGCGCTTCGCGTTCCCGGATACGCTCGTCGGCACCGACTCGCACACCACCATGGTCAACGGCCTCGGCGTTTTCGGCTGGGGCGTCGGCGGGATTGAAGCCGAGGCCGCCATGCTGGGCCAGCCGCTTTCGATGCTGATTCCGGCGGTGGTCGGCTTTAAGCTCCATGGCCGCCTGCCCGGGGGCGCCACGGCCACGGACCTCGTCTTGACGGTCACGCAGATGCTGCGCAAGAAAGGCGTCGTCGGAAAATTCGTCGAGTTCTACGGCACGGGGCTTTCGAGCCTCACGCTTCCCGACCGCGCCACGATCGCCAACATGGCGCCCGAATACGGCGCGACGATGGGCTTCTTCCCCGTCGACGCGGAGACGCTCGCCTATCTCCGCTTCACCGCTCGCGGCGAAGACCAGGTCAAGCTCGTCGAAGCCTACACAAAAGAGCAGGATCTCTTCCGCACGGACCAGACGCCCGACCCGATCTTCTCGGATACGCTCGAACTCGACCTCGCAAGTGTCGTGCCCACGATGGCCGGCCCCAAGCGCCCGCAGGACAGCGTGCCGCTCACGCAGGCGAAAGTCGGCCTTCGAGAAATCGCTTACCGGACCTCCGAAGCACGCCAGCGTGCAAAGCAACGGCGACAAATTCGAGCTGGCCGACGGCTCCGTCGTGATCGCGGCTATCACCAGTTGCACGAACACCTCGAATCCGTCGCTGATGCTCGGCGCCGGCCTGCTCGCCAAGAAGGCCGTCGAGCGCGGCTTGCACGTGAAGCCCTGGGTGAAGACGAGCTTCGCGCCCGGCTCGAAAGTCGTCACCGACTACATCGAAAAGGCCGGCCTGTGGCCCTATCTCAACGAGCTGCGCTTCAATCTGGTCGGCTACGGCTGCACCACCTGCATCGGCAACAGCGGCCCACTTGCCGAATCGATCGGCAAGGCCATCAAGGACCATAATCTCGTCGCCGTTTCCGTCCTCAGCGGCAATCGCAATTTCGAAGGCCGCATCAATCCGCTCTGCCGCGCGAACTATCTCGCCTCGCCGCCGCTCGTGGTGGCCTACGCGCTCGCGGGCCGCATGGATTTCGATATCGTCGAAGAGCCGATCGGCAAGGACAAGTCCGGCCAAGCCGTCTATTTGCGCGATATCTGGCCCACGCCGCAGGAAGTGGAATCGGCGATGCGCAGCTCCGTTTCGAGCGAAATGTTCCGCAAGGAATACGCGGACGTCTTCACCGGAGACGAGCACTGGCGCGCGCTGCCCGTTCCCGAAGGCGATCTCTACGCCTGGGACGACAAATCGACCTACATCAAGAATCCGCCGTACTTCGAGGGCATGAAGGTGAAGCCCGGCGCGATTTCCGACCTGCGCGGCCTGCGCGTGCTGGCCGTCCTCGGCGACAGCATCACCACCGACCACATCTCTCCGGCCGGCTCGATCCAGCCGGACGGCCCGGCGGGAAAATATCTGATCGCGCACGGCGTCCAGCCGAAGGACTTCAACTCCTACGGCGCGCGCCGCGGCAACCACGAAGTGATGATGCGCGGGACGTTCGCCAACATCCGCCTGCGCAATCAGCTCGCGCCCGGCACCGAAGGCGGCTGGACGGTCCATCAGCCCGGCGACGAACAGATGACGATTTACGACGCAGCCATGAAGTACCGCGAAGAGGGCGTGCCGCTCGTCGTGATCGCCGGGAAGGAATACGGCTCCGGGTCATCGCGCGACTGGGCCGCCAAGGGAACCATTCTGCTCGGCGTCCGCGTCGTGCTGGCCGAAAGCTTCGAGCGCATTCACCGCAGCAACCTCGTCGGCATGGGCGTGCTGCCGCTCGAATTCCTGCCCGGAGAAAACCCCAAGTCGCTCGGCTTGACCGGCCTTGAAATCTACGATTTCGAGGGACTCGCCCAGAATTTCGAGCCGCGAAAGAAAATCAAAATCCGCGCGCGCGATAAGTCCGGCAAAGAGAAGAACTTCACGGCCGTCGCGCGGGTGGACACTCCGTTCGAGGTATCGTACTACCAGCACGGTGGCATCCTCCAGTACGTCCTCCGCCAGATGCTCTAGAATTACTTGAAAATTGCCCTTGACCGCCCATGCCGCCATCGGCAATATTCCCCGCACGTCGATTTGCTCGATTCCGCCTCCGGCCGTGCCCAAAATTCCTCCCTGCCGGGGGCGAAAAGGCGATCACTTGGGGCTGGTTAGCCACCCAGAGGCGACCATGCGAAACTTGTCCACCGGATCTCGCGGCATTCTGCTGGCTGCGGCAATCCTTTTCCTGCTTCCGTCGTTGACGCCCGCGCAAACGAGCAACGTGCAGCCGCGCATCACGGCGGCCATCGACGAAGCCAACCTGACGACTCTCAAAGGCAACACGCATCCACTGGCTCGGCCCCAGTTCGACCGCGGGGCGGCGGCAGCCTCGCAGCCGATGCGGCGCATGTTGCTGGTGCTGAAACGCAGCGCCGCACAGGAAACCGCGCTCGACGCGCTCCTTGAGCAGCAACAGGACAAATCCTCGCCCAACTATCACATGTGGCTCACGCCCCAACAGTTCGGGCAGCAATTCGGCCCGGCCGATCAGGATATTCAGACGATCACGTCGTGGCTGCAATCGCACGGCTTTCAGGTGAACGGGGTTTCGAACGGCCGCACGGTGATCGAATTTTCACGGGCACCGCCGGCCAGATCCGCGACGCCTTTCACACCGAGATTCACCGCTACACCGTCAACAACGAAGACCATTGGGCCAACTCGAGCGACCCGCAAATCCCGACGGCGCTTGCCCTAGTCGTCGCCGGCGTCGACACGCTCTACAACTTTCCCCGGCAGCAGATGCACGAGGTGGTGGGAGTTTTCTCGCGGACAAAGGCCACCGGGGCCGTGAAACCGGCCGGCACGCAGTTTACATTTCCCAATCCGTGCAACCCAACCGCCCAACCGTTTTGCAATTTCGCGGTCGCTCCGGCCGACTTCGCCAAGATCTATGACGTTCCGAACCTGCTCCTGAGCCCGGCGCCCGCGAGCCAATTCAACGGGGATGGCATCTCGATCGCGGTTGTGTCCCAAAGCGACATCAATACGCAGGACGTGTCGAGTTTCCGGAGCCTCTTTGGCCTTCCCGCGCCGAAGCTCAACATCATACTGAACGGCCCCGATCCGGGATTCGATCCCGGGGGAGCTGAAACCGAAGCGGATCTGGACGTGCAGTGGGCCGGCGCTGTGGCGCCGAACGCAACGATCGATCTTGTGATCTCGCAATCCACCGAGATCAGTCTCGGAGCCGATCTCTCCGCGCAGTACGCCGTTGATAACAATCTGGCCCCGGTTCTGAACGAGAGCTTCGGCTTGTGCGAGTTCTTCATCGGAACGAGCGGAAACACTTTCTACAACCAGGTGTGGCAGCAGGCGGCGGCACAGGGCATTACCGTCACAGTTTCCTCGGGAGACGGCGGCTCGGCCGGCTGCGACCGCGGCGCCGGCGCGGCGGTTTTTGGGCTGGCCGTGAGCGGTTTCACATCCACGCCATATAACGTTTCGGTTGGCGGCACGGACTTCAACGATATAAACAACTTCAGTCAGTTTTGGAACACGACACCGAGCGATACGCCGACCGTGGCTTCCGCCAAGGGCTATATAACTGAAATGACGTGGAACGACTCCTGCACCAACCAGGAAATTTTCAGCTTCTTCGGCGTTTCCACTGCGGAGCAGGCGTGCAACAACGCCAACGTACAAGCGGACGGACTGGTGGAGGTGGTGGGCGGAAGCGGGGGAAAGAGCGGCTGCACGACGTCAGACGGTGAGAACGAGACGAGCTGCGGCGGAGGCTACGCGAAGCCATCGTGGCAAACGGCTTTGACGCCCAATGATGGCAAGCGCGACGTCCCGGACGTCTCGCTCTTCGCCAGCAGCGGATTCAACTCCAGTTTCTACCTGATCTGCGAGGCTGATTTCCCCGGCGTTCCCCCAGGCGCGCCCTCGTGCGACCCGTACGCTCCGGTATCCGACGCCATCGGGCTCGGTGGGACCTCGGCATCCTCGCCCGCCTTCGCGGCGATCATGGCTCTCGTGAATCAGGCGACAGTATCGCGGCAAGGCAACGCGAATTACATCCTGTACAAGCTCGCCGCGCAAACGGGCGCGAGTTGCACGTCGGCCGCGTCACCGGCGAGCACCTGCGTCTTCTACGATGTGCCCAGCGGCTCGACGATTGCAATGCCGTGCACGATCGCCGATGGCGAGGCCGGCAGCACGGGCTGCACCATTTCGAACCGGAGCGATTCGATCGGCGTGCTCTCCGGGTACGCTACAACTGCCGGCTACGATCTGGCGACCGGTCTCGGCTCGGTCAACGCAGCGAACCTGGTTAGCAAGTGGACGACTTTCGAAGGTACGCTAAAGTCGAGCACGACCTCTCTCACGCTCAATTCCGGAAGCCCAGTCACCATTACTCACGGTCAGTCCGTGAGCGTCAACATCGGAGTCACCGGCGCTCCCGGGACGCCCAGTGGAAATGTATCGCTGGTAGCGAATACGGCGCCGCCAAGCGCACCTCCGGAAGTGACCCAGCAAGGCGTGCAAAGCTTCGCGTTGACGAGCGGATCGGTCACCTCGAATACGAATTTGCTTCCCGGCGGACAGAATTACTCGGTCATCGCACGATATCCGGGCGATGGCACATTCAAGGCCAGCGATTCTACCCCCGTGAACGTGACGGTAAACCCGGAAGCGAGCCAGTCCAGCTTCGCCCTCGAGCTTTTCGACCCGTCAACCGGCATACAGACGAACCCCAATGCCACGACAGCGCAGTACGGCGCCGTTGAACTGTTGCGAATCAACGTCACGAGCCAATCGGGCGACACCTGCGCGCAGAACGCGCCGGGGCAATCGGGATGTCCCACGGGAAGTGTGACGGTGACGAATAACAGCGCTCCGCTTGACGCCGGCACGTACCAATTGAATATCCAAGGCTATGCGGAGGATCAAACCGTCGAGCTGCCCGGCGGCACGGACGTGTTGAAGGTAACGTACCCCGGCGACAACAGTTTTAACGCAAGCAACGGAACCGACACGATCACGGTTACGAAGGCGCCGACGACTACCGCAGTGAACAGCTTTTCGTCCTTTGTCACCTTCGGGTCAGCCGTCAACATCGGGGCCGCGGTTTCCAGCACCGGTTTCGGCCAGAACCCGACGGGGCAGATCACTTTCTTTTCGAGCGCGACCCAGTTGGGCAGCCCCGTGACCGTGTCCGGCACGGGTTCGACCGGCAGCGGCACTCCGCAGGCTCAAGCGACTATCAATACGTCGCAATTGCCACTCGGCGCCGACAGCGTCACGGCCCAATACAACGGCGACGGTAACTACGCGGCCTCCACCTCTTCACCGGTCGTCATCAATGTTCAGATTCCGACAAACGTTACCATCAGCTCTACCAATCTCACGATCAATCACGGTTCAAGCGTCACGTTCACGGCGCATGTAACACCTACGCTATCGGGCGGGCCGGGGCCGACAGGCTCAGTCGTGTTTACGGAGAATGGCAACAGCATCGGCACCGTACAGCTGGCGAGCGGCCAGGCGCAGATCACAACGGCCACTCTGCCCGGCGGGACTCTCACGATCAGCGCGCAGTATAGCGGCGACACGGATTACGTATCCGCCTTCAACAGCTTGACGGAAACCGTGAACCTGGTTGCCTCGACCACAACGGTGATGACGTCGAATCCCAGCATTTCGCAGGGAACAAGCGTTACGCTGACGGCGACCGTTGCCGCCGTGCAGTCCGGTGGTCCCGCCCTTACCGGCACGGTGCAGTTTTACTCCGCGCTCAGCGCCCAGGGCAGCGATAACCCCGTCGGTAGCCCGGTAACTTTGTCAAACGGGCAAGCGCAGATCGCGACCACCGCGCTTCCGGTCAACACGCAGTTGGTAGTGGCAGGTTATAGCGGCGACGCGAATTACAGCGGCTCTACTTCCGCAGCTATCACGGAGACCGTCAATCCAGCGCCGACGTTCACGATTTCGGCGAATCCCACGACGATCCCCGTCAGCGCGCCCGGCGCCATGGGATCGACAACGTTGACGTTTACGGCGCAGAACGGATTCAGCAGCGGAGGGCCGGCTACGGTTACTCCAGCCTGCTCGGGCATGCCTTCGGAAACAACGTGCAGCTCCGGCGCCTCGATTACCATTGCGACGAACGGCACCGCCATGGCCATGGTCACGTTCCTGACGACCGCGCCCTCGACCGTGCTTCCCGCGTCACACAATCGGCCCAATACTCCTGGCTGGCGGACGATAACCACCGCGATCGTACTTGCCTGCCTGCTCTGGATGTCCCTGTTGCTCAGGAGGCTCGGCCGGAAGCAGCGGCGCTGGAGCTTCGCACTGGTGTTCACGGCTTTTGTCCTGCTTGCGGTGAGCGTCGGGTGCGGCGGCGGTGGTGGTACCACCCCTCCACAGAATCCGGGCACGCCGACGGGGCAATATTCCATTAGCGTCATGGTGACGATCAACGGCGTCACGCAGAGCATTCCCAATTTGACGCTCAACGTCCAGTAGCGCAAAGCCTCCGGGCATCGTATCTTCAAGGACGATGCCCTTCTCTTCGATTCTGCCTCCGGTCCCGACCGGCACGGAGCTTACTGCGCTCCTTATCGTAGTGTGCTTTTCGGCGGGGCTAAACGTCTACGCCACGGTGGCGATGCTCGGGCTGCTGGGCCGCGCCGAACTCCTTGCGCTGCCGCCTTCGCTGCATCCGGTCGAAAACTGGGTCGTGATTGCGGTCAGCGGCGCGCTCTTCCTTGTCGAATTCATCGGCGACAAAATTCCGCTCTTCGACCTGCTCTGGAATGCGATGCACACGTTCGTGCGCGTCCCGGTCGCTGCGCTGCTGACCTACGCCGCAACGGCGCAACTGCCGGAGTGGGAGCGGCTCGTCGCCACGCTGCTTGGGGCCGCCATCGCGCTTGCCGCGCACGGCGGCAAGACGGCAGCCCGGGCAGCCGTGGCGCATTCGCCCGAGCCTTTCTCGAATATCGCGCTCAGCTTGAGCGAGGATGCGGCGGTGGTGTTCCTGATGTGGTTCGTGACGCGGCACGCGTATACGGCCGCTGCAATGTCGCTGGCGGCGCTCGCGCTGATCGTCATCATGACCGGCGCGGTGGTGCGCGCGATGCGCGAATCTATTCGGCGGCGCCGAAGACGCACTCACGAAGAGCGCTTAGCCTTCGGCGACGGATCCGGATCCGCTACTGATTTTTCTTCTTGCCGAAGAGGCCGCCGAGAGCGCTCTTCGCCGCGCCCGCGGCGCCGCCGGCAGCGCCGGTCGCATCCCCGCCGATGCCCTTCGCCATGCTGCCGGCCATTCCCTTGACGTCCGGCAGGAATATGGGGCTCGAAGTCGTGCCGGTAATCGTAAAAGGAATGCCGCCGCCCTGCGAATTCTTGCTGCCGCCGAGCGAGCCGAGGGCCGAGGTCATGACGCCGATGCCTCCCGCGAGTTTCGCGGACATTTTGCAATCGAGTTTCTGGCTGGCGCTGACGTTTGCGGTTCCAGTGACCGTTCCGATCGACGGAACGACCACATCCAAATCGTTGGCCTGCGTCCCGCTGGGATCGACGTGCAGATTCGCGCTCAGCTTCTGGATTTCGGTATCGGAGCCGCTACCTCCTCCACCAAGTCCGGCGAACGGACCGAGCGCGCCGAGCTTCGATTTCAGGTTGAAGCCCGAGAGCTTGCCGTTCGAAAGATTCACCGGCCCGGCGATCACGAGCTTGTCCACCGGGCCGCTGATGGCGAGGGTCAGATCGAGGCTGCCGGCTGTAAGGGAGGCTCCCGAGGGCAGCGTGACGCCGGCGGCCGGCAGAATGCCTTCGAGGTCCGCGACGGGCATGGCCTGACCGTTCAGCTTCATTTCCACGCGAGCCGTGGCGCCCGTCGTATCGTAGGTTCCGGTGAGATGCGCCAGGGCTTTTCCGATGTGGACGTCGCCCTGTTTCAGGCTGCCTGTCTGCTTCGCCAAATCGTAAGCGGTGTCGTAATCGACGTCCACCGGCACGGTCGAGGGCGCGCCGCCCGCGACGACTTTGATCTTGTTCGCCTTTACGGTGCCTTTGGAGGTCATCTCGTGGCCGTCGGACGCAAGGGCGCCCGTGAAGTCGATCAGCCCAGCGAGGCCCGATGACGCGTCAACGAACCCCGTGGAGGCGATATCGAGATGCTCGACGTTGATCGTCGCGCTGAGAGGCGTGAGCGAAGCGTCGCTCGCATCGACCGGGCCGGCCTTCCCTTCTATTTTCACGGAGCCGTCGCCGGGCGTCTTGGCCGAGAACTTGAACGGAAACTGCGAAGTGTACGAAAGGTCGGACGCTTCGAGGTTCACGTCCTGATAGGTCTGGGTTTTGCCGCCCGGGCCGATTCTGCCCACGACGATCGTGCCGTTTACAATTTTCAGCTCCGCGACGGAGATGTCCGCAGGCGCCGCTCCTCCGCCGTTCGCCGGGGCCTTCGGTGCGGCCTGGCCGAGGCTCGAAAAGTTCCACTTGCCCGAAGAAGAGTGGAGGAGCGAGACCTGCGGATCAGTCACTGTGAACGAGCTCACTTCAAGCTTCTTCGAAAAGATCAGCGGCATCAATGCCACGCCGGCTTTCAGTTGCTTCGCTTGCAGGAAAGGCGAATGACTGAACGCGGGATCGTCCGCAATCACGAGGTTGTCCACCTTCACACTGCCGGAAAGGATCGAAAGCCCGATGTTCCCGATCTCGACTTTGCGGCCGAGCGCGCTCGTCAGATCGGTCTCGAGAGTCGGCTTGAACCGGTTGACGTCGATGACCAACGGCAGAATGACAGCGATGAGAATCAGCACGACGACGACGATTCCGAGAATGGTGAGGAATTTCTTCATACCGGCCTCCTCCAACTTCTTCCAGGTAGGGCCTGCCACGGCAGACAAGGGCGCCGAACGCCGATATCATACTCTCACGGCGCTTCAAGCGAGAAAGTTTCGAGACCCGGTCCGTCGCGCTGGGTGCCAAATCGCCGGGCTACGGCTTGGACATCATGTCCGCCTTGCCGGTCGCCATGTCCACCGGGAACGAAACGTGTTCCTGCACGATCAGCCACTTTCCGTTGATCTTGCGGTAGACGTCCGTGACACGAACGACGGCGGTCGTCTGGGAGCCGTCTTTCGCCGTGAAATGGGCAGTCTCAATGTTGTGTCCGTAGGCGATTGGCCCGACGACCGTGATGCTCTGCTCCGAAATCGCATTGGAAATCGGGCCAGGATAGGCGGAGAACAGACCTTCCCAATCCCTCTTGTAAGCGTCCCAGCTCGGATATTCGCGCGGAGGTATTGCGTCGAAGACGAACAGGTTCTTCCCTGGCGCGTAGCACGCCATGATCCCATGGAGGTCCTTGCCGTTGAATGCGTCGTTGAAGCGTTGCTCGAGCGCTTCGATATCCGCTTTGTCGTCCGTCGCGGCCGGCGGAGCGGCCTGCGCGTACGCAGTAAGAAGCGTGCCGGACGCGCATAACGCGGCGAGCAGAGCGCTTGCCAGTATCACAGGCTTCATCATTTTCAGTCTCTCCTCAATCGGGAAGTCCATCGAGCCCGGATTGTGGGGCGAAACTACCTCTGTGAAGGCGGAGTGTCAAGGCTTCCAAGCATCGCGTGGGTTGCGGAGCGGACCGTCAAATTGCCGGAAAGGCTGGCTGGGAGGCCTGGACTCGAACCAGGATAATCAGATCCAGAATCTGATGTACTGCCAATTGTACGACCTCCCAGCCGATGGGAGACAACAAAAAAGGCCGCAGACGCGACCTGCATCTACTGTACTGGCGTAGAGAAATTTCGTCAACCGGGTGAGCGGCCCATCGGCATTTCGGCCGCGTTACGAACGGCGCGGCGGAATCGCAACCAAGCGCTTCTCGCGGACGTGGAACTGCTGGTCGCGCCAGTGGATGCGCTGCGGGAAGAAGCTGGCGAGCCAGACGAGAAACGCGAAGGCATCGCGCAAAGGCAGCAACCACGGTTTGCGCCTAACCAGGGCGTCTCCCATTCCCCGCGCGCCGACCGAAAGCGCCACATCGCCGCGGAGCAAAGCGTAGGCAACCGCGAATCCCTCAGCTACCGGCCACGAGCGCGCGAGACACACGGCTGCCAAGAACCAGACGAGGCCATGAGTGAAGATCAGGCCGACGTGGCCCCACGGCCGCGAGTAACGAATCGCCAGGTTCCAGCGAAGTTGATGGCGGAAGGCTTCGGCGAGCGTCTGCCGCGGGTAATCGATGGCGATGGGAAATCGGCTCAGCTCGACGCGATAGCCGCGTGCCGCGATGCGATTGCCCAGCTCGTAGTCGTCACACAGATAGTCGGCGAGCGATTCGAAGCCGCCGATTTCGGCGAGACGCTTTTTCGTGGTCGCCATCACGGCGCCGAGCATGAAGTTGAGGCTTCGCCGTCCCCCGAGCCACGCGACGAGAACTCCGGGGGCGAAGTCGCTGCTGTTACCCAGGGCTTCCAGATCGGCGGCGAACGAGCCGTCCGTCAAGCCGCGATAGAGGCACGTGACACCGCCGACTTTCGGATCGCGGAACGGCGCAACGACCGCATCGCAAAAAGCCCGGCTCGACGCGCACGTCGCTATCGCTGACGATCAAAATGTCGTGCCGCGCCTCGCGAACCATGCGGCACAGCTTGTTGACCTTGTCGCTCATGCCGATCTGATCGGAGCCAATCAGCAGGCGAATCGTCCTTTTCGGAGAATCGGAGACGGGGAAATCGGCCATCAGCTTCCGGATGACGGGAATGGCAGGCTCGGACTCGTCCGTCACGCAAAAAAGGATTTCGAACTCGGGATAATCCTGCCGGCAAAAGCTCGCGTAGTCTTCGTACGTCTCGCGGTCGAGGCCGCGAATGGGTTTCAGGATGCTGACAGGCGGAGTGAAATCCGAGGGAGCGTTCCCGGAATCGGAAGACGCCTTGCGGAAGAACCTTCCGGCGGCGACGATGGCGACCAGGTAGTAGACGAAGGGCGCGGCTGCCAACACAAGGAGCGCGTCGCGAATCGCGGTCCAGCCGGTCATACTTCAACCCTCCGGCCTATCCTTATCCGCTATCCCTTGCCGATGAACACCAGTACCACGCCGAGGCACACGAGCAGGACGCCGAACCACCGCTGGGGCGTGACGCGCTCGCGGAGGAAGAGCTTACCTCCGAGCGCACCCACTGCGTAGCTGAGAGCCGTGGACGGAAAGACGAAGCTGACCTTGGCGAGCGACAGCATTCCCAGCAGCGCGAAGAAGGCCACGGCCATCAGCGCAATGCCCACCCACATCCGGGGCAGCGCGAGAGAGCGCCCCACCACGCGGGCGATGGCGTGCGGCCGGAAATCCGTCACTTCGCCGATGGTCTTCATGGCGCGCGAGACGCAAAGCTCGCCGCCGGTGCCGACGAAGACGATCAAAATGTAGAAAACCGCCTGGGTCACCACGAATGATGCTCCGGGGTTTGCGGATGCGTGTGGCCCACGACGAAGACGCCGGAGCAGATCGTCACGACGCCGGCCCAGCGTGTGAGCGAGATGGTTTCGTGCAGAAGAAAATGCGCGAGAACGGCAATCAAGACATACGAGGCGGAAGAGGCGGGCTGGACGTAACTGTAGTCCGCCCAGGAAAGCACCAGAATATAGGCTACGAAATAAACAAGCAGCAGTTCGATGCCGAGCCAGACTGTGCCGGTAGTGAATGAGCGGAAGAAGAAGTGAAAGAGATCGGCCGGCGCCCAGCCTTTCATTCGGCCGACGATCTTCATTCCCTTGCCGAGGAAAGTGTCTCCGAGCGGAGCCACGGTGACCATGATGAAAATCAGGATGATCGTCTTGAGGTGCAGGCCCTGCGAAGACGTCATGCGCCTTGCGACTCACCTACTCCGGAACTGGTGTCGATCGGCGGCATGGGCGGGACGCTGACGAGAGCCTTTTTATTCACTCCCTGGCGAGCTCGCGCCACTTTGATCCGGTCCGCGCGCAGCTTCATGAAGTCCACGGCTTCGTGGTAGAGGCGCTTGCGCTCGTGGCCATCCCAGAGCGCGTCGCGAACGATGCGCCAGGCGACTTTCGGCCGGAAATAATAGCTGTCGTAGAAGCGGTTGACGGACTCGACCATGTATTCCTTGGAGAGACCGGGGTACTCGAGGTGCGGAAGCTGGTGCCCGCCGTCGTCGGTGATCGCTTCGCCGGCGAGGAAGCCTTCGCGCTGGCCCTTTTCGTAAAGCTCGGTGCCGGGGTAGGCGTGGGCCATCGAAACCTGAATCGTTTCGCAGTCGAGTTCCTTGGCAAACTGAATCGTCTTCTCGATGGTTTCCTTGCTTTCGCCGGGAAGGCCAATGATGAAATCGCCGTGAACGCGAATGCCTACCTTCTTGCAGTTCTTGACGAAGTTGCGCCCCATCTCGAGGGTCTGGCCCTTCTTGATGTTCTTCAGGATTTGCGCGTCGCCGGATTCAAAGCCCACGATCAGCAGGCGGCAGCCGGAGTCAGCCATGGCCTTCAGGGTCTCGTAGTCGCCGTGGACGCGCGCCGTGCAGGACCATTGGAAACCAACGGGCTTGAATTCCTTGCAGAGAGCAACCACGCGGTCTTTGCGAATATTGAACGTATCGTCGTCGAAGAAGAATTCCTTGGCCTGCGGGAACATCTTGTGCGCCTGCCGGAATTCGCGGGCCACGTTTTCGACCGACCGGGTGCGCCAGGCATGGCCGGAAAGCGTCTGCGGCCACAGGCAGAACGTACACAGCGCCGGACATCCGCGAGCGGTGTAGAACGAAATGAACGGATGCAGCAGAAACGGCACGTTGTATTTCTCGATCTGGACGTTGTCCTCATAGACGTCGGTGGCAAACGGGAGCGCGTCGAGCTCTTCTGTTTGCAGGGGCGGACGCGACGGATTGTGAATCACTTTGCCGTCGACGATGTAGCTGGCGTTCGCGATCTCTTCGAGGGGCTTGCCCTGCGCGTATTCCACGACGGCGTGATCGAATTCACCGCGCACGACGAAGTCGAGATCCGGACTCGCAAGCAGGCTTTCGGCCGGCTTGATCTGCACGTGGGGACCTACGAAGGCAATCTTCAGGTCGGGCTTCTGGTCTTTCATCGCGCGGGCCATGCGCAGATCGCTCAGGAAGCCCACCGTCGACGTGAAGAGCACCACGAACTCGTAATCCTGTGCGGTGCGAATCACCTCCGCGGGCGTTATGTGGTGCGGAGGGCCGTCGAGAAGGCGGCTGCCGGGCAGCATCCCGGCAGGATAGGAAAGCCATACTGGATACCAGTACGATTCGATCTCGCGGGTGGCAGGCCAGCGGGAGCCTGCGCCGCCGTCAAACTTCTCAAAGCTCGGCGGGTTCAGAAACAGCGTTTTCATTACCGACGGCATCTACTATGTCCCCCTCAGAGTTACGGACAGACGGGCACCGAACAGTCATTCTACTGTATTCCGGTGTTGGGCCAAAGCCAACGTTTTTCGATGCATCCTATTGGAAAACCTGGGCCAATTGCCCCGTCGCCTGGAGGAGCGTCAACTGGGCCCGCTGGCGGGCGAAATCGGCGTCCAGGAAGGCCACCCATTTGTCGCTTTCGTCGAGGCGCGCCTGCTCGATCTCTTGGAGCGTGGCGCGCCCCTGGTCGAACCTGGCCTGCGTCAGTTGCAGCGTTTGCTGGGCGAGCTGCAAGTCGAGGCGAGCAACCTCGCGGGTAGCGTCAAGCTCGCGGACGCTGCGGGCCTTTTCCTGGACATCGAGGCGGAGCTCCTGGCGCTTGTTGCCAAGCGTCAGCTCTGCGGCGTCCAATTGACTCTTAGCCAGCGTGACATTTGCCGAGGTCTTCGCGGCGAATAGCGGAATGGTGATTTGCAGGCCCACGTTGACGTTGTTGCGCTCGAATTTCTTGTAGAAGTCGGAGTAGTTGTTGAATTTACTGAGTACGCTGTACTGCCCAACCAGGTCGATCGTCGGAAAATAGCTCAGGTGGGCGCCCCGAAGGATGTCCTGGCGCGCCGTACGCTCGTTTTCGGCTTCTGCGACGCTGCGGTCGTTTTGCAGGGCCAGGCTCACCATCTCGCCTGCCTGTTGATCGGTGACGAACGACGGTTGCTCCTGCTCGACTTCGACCCGCTGGGCGTCCGGGATGCCCGTCATATCCCGAATCTGGGCCGAAAGCGCTTCCTCGCGGTCCTCGAGTTTCACGATCCTTTCCAGGACCCGCGCCGCCGCCAGATCGCTTCGCGTGATTTCGATGGAAAGCTCCTGGTTCGCGGCAACACGCTCGCGTACGACTTCCTGTATCTTCTCGGCGCTGGCTTGTTCGCTTCTAAGCAGTTGGAGCGAATGCTGCACGTTGGCGAGCTCCAGATAGGCCGCTGCCGCGCGGACGATTACATCGTCGCGTACGCGGTCCATTTCGAGCTTTTGATTCTTCGCCCGCTCTTCGGCCGCATGCTGCTGCCCCTTCAGTAACGGATCGAAAAGAGTCTGCTCGTAGTCCAATTGAAAGACGGAGGGCGCCTGACCGCCGGGCAGAGACGGAAAACCGTACGTGTAAGCTGCCCCGGCGCCCGTGTAGATGTTCGGACGAAACGCGGCGCGGTCCACTCCGGTTTCAGCGAGGGCGACGCTGTATTGCACGCGCGCCAGCTTGAGATCGCGGCTGTTCTGCAAGGCAAGAGTGATCGCCTGGTGCATCGTCAGCTTGCCGGAATCCTGCGCGCGCGCAGGCGCCGCGAAGGAAAGCCCCAGAATCACCGCAAGGGCGGAAAGCCCACCGCTTCTCGCGTTCGTGCTGTTCATGGGATTATTCATGGTGAAGCGCTTCCCTGGGTTGAAGTCCGGCTGCGCGGTTCGCCGGCAAGTATCCGAAAATCAGGCCCGTCGAGCAGGATACTACGAACGCCACCGCCACCGAGATCCACGATAGCGGAACTCTAACGTCGCCCAAATCCGGCAAGAAGCGAATCAGAATATTGAGCAGCGCCGGAATCAAGATCGCGATGAAAATGCCGGCCAGCGCCCCCGTCCCGCTGATCGCCATGGCTTCCATCAGGAACTGATAGCGAATCGCGTCCCGCGAAGCGCCAATGGCCCTGCGGATTCCAATCTCCCGGGTCCGCTCGGTGACGGTGACCAGCATGATATTCATGATGCCGATGCCGCCAATCGTCAGGGCGATCAGCGCGATCAAGATCAAGACGACGGTGAGCGCCAGCGCTATGTTTCGGGCCGTTTCGAGAATGCCGGTCAGGTTCTGGACGCGATAGTGCGCGCCGGGACGATGCCGGTCCTGAAGAATCTCCTGGATTTGCCGCGTCACGACTGGAACGTCTTCAGGACCGTCCGCGCGCGCGTAGAGCGTCTTAAAGTAATCGCTCCCGGTGTAGTCCCGGATGAGGGGAAACGGCACGACCACCGATTCCCGCGTGATCTCGGTCTGGCCGAGCGTCGCCACGCGCTCGCGGAAAACGCCGATTACGGTGAAATGAAGCTCGCCGACCCGGACGTTCCGGCCGACCGGGCTGTCGTAGGAGAACATGCGCCGGGCGAGTTCCTGTGTGAGCAGACAAACCTTGGCTCGGGAATTGAGATCGTCCTGGTCGAAATAGCGCCCGCGAACAACCTGAAGGTTGCGGATTTTCTCGAAATCCTCGGTTACGCCGACCAAATTGATCAAGCGCTCCCGGCCGTCCACGTCCATCGTCAGAGAGAGAAGGTTGGTCCCGGCGACCTCTTCAACCATCGTCGGGAGCCCCTCCCGCACGGCCTCGAGGTCGGCCGGCGCGATCTGGTCCGCGAGATTCAAGGAGCCCGGCTCATCGGAATTGACGGTGTTGGCATACACGAGATTGGCGCCGACGCCTTCGATCTGGGCGACAATATAACGATTCCCCGCAAGAGCGACCGTCACCACCAGAACGATCGAAGCGCTCCCGATGACGACGCCCAGCATGGTCAGCATCGAGCGCATCTTATTGGCGCGCAACGCCTGCATGGCGAGCTGAAATATCTCGCCCCAGAAAGCCGGTGTGTTTCTCACGTTTGCCATGGAAGGTGCCGTTTCAATCCGAGACCGCGAGCCGGGAAACGAGTGAGAGCCGGGCGATTGCGGCTCCCAGCGCTCCTACTGCGAGCCTTTTTCGAGCTTTTCGAGCCGCGTGCGCGCTTCCTTTTGCCTCGGCTCCAATTGCAGCGCCGCGCGATACTGCTCTGCCGCCTCGGGGCGCTTGCCTTCCGCCTCGTAGAGCTTTCCCAGCCATATTCGCGCGGAAGCGTGCCCCGGCCAATCGCTGCGCTCCGGCGTGCTGGCGAGGTACGACTTCAAGTCCTGTTCCGCGGCCGGTAGATTCTGGTTCGAGACGACGTCTTCCACGCCGCGATAGAACGCCAGGCGCGGATCATTTGGACTTACCTGGGCGGCCGCCTGGATCGCCGCGCCCATATCGGTCGGCTTGTTCTGGGCTTCGAAAAAGTCGGCGACTTCGAAATACGCTTCGAGGTTCTTCGGACGGGCGGCGAGCACCAGGTGGTACTCGCTCTCGGCGTCTTCGTTGTTCTTCGGACCTTCGCGGTAATATGCGGCGCGCGCGAGGTGACCTTCGACCAGATCGAGCGCCACGATCGCGTTCACCTGCTGGAGCGCCTCATCCTTGCTGCCACCCGCGATCCACGGGGCATCAAGACAATACTCCTCGAGGTCGCGCCGCGCGGCGATGTTGGAGGGGTTCAGGTTGACCGCCGCCTGAAACTCTTTCTTCACTTTCTTCGCGAGAGAAAAACTCCGGTCGATATCCGCCTTCTCGCCGTACGCGCGGCCGAGCCACTGGTGATAGAGGGAATTGGTTGCGTCGAGCGCGACCGATTTTTCGGCGTCGGCGATGGCGTTGTCGAAATCCCGCAGCTCGTAGTAGCTGCGTCCCAGCCAATAGTAGGCCTCGGCGTTCGACGGATTCTGGGAAACGATCGGTTGCAGCGTGGAGATCGCCCCCGCGTAGTTCCCGCCATTGAACTGCTGCTGCGCCGTCTGGATCGCACCGGGCGTATCCGGCAGGGCCGCGGCCCGCGGGACAGCGCACGACGAGATCGCCGCCACGCAAAGAACCACCGTGAGTGAAGCTCGAGTACATCTATGCCGCAATCTCAATCTGCCTCCAACGGCCGGATTTCCATGCCGTCCCGAAGCTGCTGCTCTCGCTGGAGCGCGACACGGTCGCCTACCGCCAGCCCCGATGTGACCTCATACTTCGAGGCGCTGCCTATACCTATGGAGATGATGCGGCGGCGGAGTTTGTCGCCCACCAGCAGGAAAACGTAATGCTGTTCGCCGTCTTCGTGAACCGCCTCGCGCGGGACGACGACCACTGCGTGCCGCTCGCGAACCAAAATGCGCACTTCCACATTGACGTTCGGGATCAGCTCGAGCTTCGCATTGTCGATCGAGCAAAGCACCTCGCCCACGCTGCGCATCCCGCGGGGCACGACTTGTTTGGGCACCTGTTCGGTCTGGCCCGTCCAGATGCGGCCCGGCTTCGCGTCCCACGTCACTTCGACGTTCTGCTTCGGCTCGAGCGCCCCGAGATCCGGCTCGTCCACGAAGGCGCGCACGCGCACCTGCCGCAGGTCGGCCATCTCCGCGAGCGTGTCGCCGACCTTCACGTAGTCGCCCGCATTCACGGGCAAGGAATAGAGCGTTCCATCCAGAGGGGCCGTCACCGTCGCCGAGCGCGCTTTTCCTTCGAGCGACTGCACCTGTTCCTGTTCCTGGCTGACGCGCAGCCCGGCGCTTTCGACGATCGCCGCGGACCGCTGCGACAAGTCCTCTTTCCTGGCTTCGAGCGCCTGAAGATTCGCGTGCGCCTTGGCGAGGCTGGCCTGATTTTGAGCGAGTTCGTCCGGGGTGGCGGCCTGCTTGGCGACCAGTTCTTCCAACGCCTTGCCGGTGCGTTCGAGGTTCGCGACCTGCACACGCGCGGCCTGCAAATCGCCCTCTAGCTGCGCCACTTGGTCCGGGGGTCCGCCCGCCCGAGCGTTTCGCAGTTCTGTCTGTGCGGCAAGCAGATCGCCGCGCGCCTGCGCGAGTTGCGACCGGATATCCGCCGCGTCGAGCGTCAGGATTACCTGCCCGCGGCGCACCGCCTGTCCTTCGACGGCGTTTACTTTGGCGACGAAGGTCGCAAACTCGGCGTGCGCCACGGCCGGAGCAATCGGCTCGACTTTGCCATTGCTCGTGACCGTCGCGCTGAGGTCCTCGCGCGCCACGTCCACCACGTAGACGAGCGGAGCCTTCTTGCGCAGCGCGAGCACAGCGATAACCAGCACCGCGATGCCCGCGATCGCCAGAATGATTGTTTTGCGTCTGCTGTTTTCGGCCATGATAGGCCGCACGCCGCGGCCCGCTCCGAGATCGCAAAAATTGTAACAGACCCTTTCCGGGCTTGCCTACGCAAACCCCTTCAGAGTGCCGCGAAACGCATCTCCCGGGCCCCGCAAGCGGCTTATATCCCGATGCTATACTGCGGCGGCAAGATGCCAGTTGTCTTCCTGATTGCGCGCGACTGGGCGTTGCGCACCGGCGTCCGCGCCGAGCTTCGCGAGCGGGGCATGGAAGCACTGGGCATGGAGTCAGCCAGCGAGGCGGGCGCCGCCATCGCTGCCGGAGACGTGCCGGCGGTCGTGGTGATCGAGGCCAGCTCCGAGATCACGGGCGATCCCGCGATCGTAAAATTAATCGAGCGCGTCCCGACGATTTTGGTCGCTTCGCGCACGGAGACGGTGCCCTTGCCGCCCGTCGATACGGTCTTCTATCGCCCCGTGCGCATCGGGGAGATCGTCGCGCGCGTTCTGGAACTCGTCCGCCGGGGCCATGCGGCCTAGCGTGAGCGTCTAGTAGGGCAGACTCGCTCCCAGAAAAGTGACGATCGTCGAGGTTTGGCCCCTGCTGGTAATCGGGGCAGTTTGGAGTCGCGCCACTTCTCCGATTACCACGTTTATCGGGAGTCGAGCCGTGATTTCTATCTAATCGCCTTGGAGTCCCGCAGCGGCTTGTTAGTGAGGAGTACGAGACCGGCCATAAACAGATGGAAAATGGAATCCGTTCACGAGTTGTGGCGTTCACACAGTTAGTGGTCTATCGTATGAGGAAACCGCAATGTTCCGCACGACAGTGCTAAGAAAAATCGCAATCGGATTAGCCACGGTCGCGGCACTGACTGTGGTCTTCCTTCCCGCTGGCTGGGCGTTTCTACAGCAGACTCAACGAACGAAAACCGAGCAAACCTCTCCGGCCCTCGTGCTGCAATCGAATGGCAACGCCGCCGTTGCAACGGAGACAGGTATCCTCCAGCCTGAAGATGGTTCGATTTCTGGCAATGTGTACACAAACGATTTCTTCGAATTCACTTTCGAATTTCCAAGCGGCTGGTTCGTTCAGACCGATGGGACCAAGGAGTCCGTTGGGGAGTCCGGTAGGGGGACCGCGAACAAGGGCGATCTTGGCGAGAAAGGCATTCTTGACCCGCTAACAATTGGAACTCATCCATTACTTCATTTACTCCAGCATCCAATCGGTGCTTCAGCTCCTGTGAATCCGGAGATTTTGATCCTTGCCGGTGATGTGTCCTGCTCCGCGGGTCTGGATACGGGTGAAAAGATTTTGCTGGGTCTCAAAATGGAACTTGCTCGGCTCTATTCGAACTTTCAGGTCATTCACGAACCTATGAACGTTACCCTCGGCGGCAAGGTTTTTTCACGAATGGACGCACGTATGGATTCGCCCAATGGGATCAGTCTCTACCAGACGTATGCCTCTACAGTGCTGAACGGCTATGCACTCGTATTTGTGTTGGATGCCGGGAAACACAAGCGATTGGATGATCTCTTCCAGACACTGAATACTCTTCAATTCAAGGCGCAACTGGCCCCGCCAACTCAGGATTTTCCAAGTAAGCCGCAGCAGTGGGAGATACTCACGCCGACGATGGGAGTTGATTTTCGTCCATACGTAAACCGCTTCTTGCCAGTTGTGAAGCGCAATTGGTACGCGGTAATACCAGAGGAGGCTTTGAAGGGAAGGAAAGGAATAGTCGTACTCCGCTTTCACATTCAACAGGATGGTAAAATACCCCCCAACGAGCCATGGATTGAAAGAACTTCAGGAAGTGATCCACTCGATAAAGCGGCGGCGGCTGCAATCCGGAACTCGTCGCCATTCGAACAGTTGCCTGCGAGTTATCACGATCCAAGCATCGAGCTTCGCTTTGCGGTTTTCTATAACCTTCCGATACCATGCAAATAGGTGGACATTAGGAACGTCAAAAACATCGATTTTTGCTTGATGCAGAGCATCCCTTGAAACGGCTAACATGCAATCGATTGTATCGCCACCTCCAACAACCCGGACAAGTCCCGATAACGCGGATTACCGGACAAGTGCTTCCGGCCCAGAAACGCTACAGACTGACCAGTACCCGACCTCTCTTCGACGGGAATCTGCCTCGCCGTCGGTGGTAAAATTCCTCGTTCATCCGCCACTCTTCGGCAGGATCGTAGCGCTCCGTTGGAAGAAAGTTGGGAGGAAGACGATGAAACTTGCCAACCGAAATTGGACAGCTAACCGACGCAGGGCCGCAGCGTCTGCTCCTCGGCACTTCATTGCTCGTCGCATTCGCCTGCCTCGGCGTATCCGCGCCGTCGACCCTCGCCGGCCAAGCGCCGGACAACAGACCAAGGAAACCCTGCCTGATATCAAGCCGTTCCTGGGCACGTGGAAGGCGAGCCTCAAGGGAGAAGTCTTTGCGATCCTCGTCGTTAGGGAAGACAGGGGCAGCGTTGCCGGCACGCTGAACAATTTCGATATCGGCCGCGACAAAGACGGAAACCTCAACGACGACACGCACAAGGATTTCGGCGACGGCCCCCTGCTCAACGTCCGCATTAAATCCGGCGCCCTCTATTTTGTGGCCATCCAGAAAGATCAGTACGCCCCCTCGACGGAATGGAAGTTCGTGCCTAAGAATGCGCAGGAGGGCGAACTCACGCAGCTCATCGACGGCCAGCCGTACTCTCCCAACGGGTCCGTCCCCAAGCCCATCCTCATGGTCCGCGAGCGCACCAAGCAGCCATAACCGTAGCCAACAGGGCGGCTGGCAGGGATCGGAGAAGAGCAATTACTGCTGGTGAGCGAAGAGCAGAAGCAACGCGAAGATGACGATGGGGATCAGCGCCAACGCGACGTAGGACCAATTGAAACGCTTCGACAGAACGCGCGAAGTTCTGGCATTCCTCCATTCACGCCGCTCATCCACTCCGATCTGGTCGGGATGCTCGAGATCCCAGGCGAGCTCGTGCGCGGTCGCATAGCGGTGCTCCGGTTCGCGCTCCAGCGCGCGATGGATGATTTCCTCCATCTGGGGCGAAATCTCCGGATCGATGTCGCGCGGCGAAGGGGGTGCCGCATGCAGGCGCTGGTTCAACGCTGTCAGCGGGTTGGCCGCTTGAAACGGCACCTCGCCCGTCAGCATCTCGTACAGAATCGCCCCGAGGGAGTAGATGTCGCTTCGGGCGTCGCCGCGTTTCCCGTTCACCTGTTCCGGCGAGACGTAGTCGGGCGTGCCCATGGCCTTCGTGAATTTCGCGAACGTGAGGCGCCGCACTCCCGCTTGCCCCGCGATTCCGAAGTCGATGAGCTTGATGCGATCATCTCCATCGACCATGATGTTGTCCGGCTTGAGGTCGCGGTGAACGACGCCATGACCGTGAATGTAGCCGAGCGCATCGCAGACGCGCAGCACAATGCGGCCCGCCCTCTCCGGCGAGAGTCTCTTTTCCTCGTCGAGGATTTCGCGCAGGGGACGTCCTTCGACCCACTCCATGATCATGCAGACACGCCCGGACTCTGGGTCGGGCAGCACTTTCACAACGCCGGGATGATCGAGCCTCCTGCCAATGTCCGCTTCGCGATGAAAGCGGTCGAAAAACAGAACGTCGGCCTCCATCTGCGGATGGGGGATTTTTATGGCGACCGGGTGGTCGGTGCGCGTATCCGTGCCTCGGAAGACGGAGGCCATGCCGCCGCTCGTCACGAGGCTGTCGATCCGGTAAGGACCGACCCGGTCGCCGGGGTGGGGGGAGCCAATCATAAGAACCGTCTTGCAACTGTGCGGCCGCCTCAAAGCACGACGGACGCCGCTTCGAACCGTTGCGTGCGGTGACACATACGTTAGCGCTCCAGCAGTAAGCGAGGTGTAAGCGATCCATAAGGAATTCATAAAGCTAGGCAATCGCCGCAGAGCTAAAAAGTTCCGCCCAGAGACAGCTCAGGGTGAGGATTTGAAGGTGAATGCCAGGGATTTCGATTCTTTGGGCCCAAGCGTGACCGTCTGTTCCTGGATGCCGTATTTCTCCTGCCAGGCCTCGACCGTATACGTGCCGGGCGGAATGTTTTTCAGCTCGAATGTTCCCGCCGTCGAGGTGACGTCGAAATAGGGATTGGGGAAGACAAAAAGAAAGGCGCGCATCCACGGGTGAACATTGCAGAGGACGGGCATGGCGAATTCAGGATGCTCGAAAGACGCCTCGATAGGAGCAGAACCGACCGGCTGCGACTTGTTCCATCCGCGACTGTTGTGCGGGACAGGGTGGACGTTGTGGATAAGAGGATCGGTGTTCTTGATCTCAAGGGCTTGTCCAGCCATCAGGCCAAGGACGTGGGGTTCGTACATGCAGCCCACCTGATCGAGCGCGGCGGGCGTGGCGGGAACGTCGAAGCGATAATTGCCGAGACCGGATTTCACGTAGACGAGGACGTTGGCGAGCGCGCCATGGTCGCCGGTGACGACTTCGGGGTACGTGAGAGGCGAGGAGTGCAGCTTGGCGCAGTCGGGCCCGGCGGTCATGATGATCTTTCGCGGCACCGGCGGCACGCCGTCGAGAGTGACCGTACCGGTGATCGTCGCGGCGGTCGTGAGATCAACGGTCGCAGTAGGCGCGGCGGCCTGACCGTTCTCGCTCGACTCCTTCTTGGCGCCGCAGCCCACGAGGATAAGAGAGACAGCGAAGCCAACCGCAAAACGGCGGAGGAAGAACCTCACAGCTCACCCAATGTGTTCAAAAATGGGGATGGACACGGCCGCGGTGGCGACAGATAACCACAGCAACATTTCGGTGAAACCAGCAAGTTTCGCCACGGCGGGCGTTGTGGTCGTCTGACCCCACGTGCGCGCTTTGCTTTGGACGATGATATGGAGGATGAGTCCGAGGGGCAGAAGTACTCCGAGTTTGAGTTGGAAGGCGGGGTTGACGATGAACGACGAGGCCGCCGTGGCGAACAGCATGAATCCCCCGGTCACTGCGATGCCGAGCCCGATCCAATTCCAGGCAAATAGCGCATCCGAAAGTTCGGCGGGCGTCATGCGCTTGCGTCCCACGCCCAGCAGGCTCAGATCGAGGGCGAGGTTCGTGCCGACCCACAACGACAAGCCCGTAAAATGGATCATCTGAACGTAGGGATAGGCCCACGTGGAGCCGGCGACGTTCAAGGCCCAGTTGGTGTTTTGCAGCCAGTCGCAGAAGGAAACCAAGAGATGATACATTCCGCCCGCCCTCCCATTCGCTTGCTGCGGCTACCCTACGCTCGTTAGAGCCGGAACTTCGACCGCCGCAAGAATCGACCCGATCCACAAAACCAGCGAGACGAAAGCCAGCACCTTTGCCCCGATCGGTATGCCCGACGGCCGATCCCAGCGCGGCACATTCCACTGAACGATGATCCCGAATATCACCGCGACCAAAACGACGGTCAGCTTGATGTGGAACACCCAGTTGACCCAAAAAGTCGCAGCGTCACCCGCAAAGAGCAAGAACCCGGAGAGGAAATTCAACACCAGGCCCGTCCACATCAGGGGAAACAGATCGCCAGCCAGTTGGGTAGCGTTGCGACGCCGCGCCGCGAGACCCATGATGCGCAAATCGACGATGACGATCGATCCTACGAGCAGGAAAAGGCTGAAATAGTGCGTCAACTCGACGAGCGTGGACATCACGACCGAATTGGTGATCCAGGCGATAAGCCAGGTCTGCGAGAGCCAATGGCAGAAGCGCATACGGCGGTCCCCCCGAACCGCGCTAATAGTACGCTATTCCGCGCCCGGCAAATACGATAAAAACCCAGAGCAGCAAGGAGATCCAGGCCGTGACCCGGGCGGCCGCCGGCGCCACCGTGGCCTCGTCCCAATTGGCGATCTGGCGATAGGTTCCGAACTGAAAGATGAACGCGTTCAGCCCGGCGAGCAAGAGCAGCCCCAGCTTGAGCCGGAAAAACCAGCTCTGGTAGCACCTCGTTGCTTCGGAGGAAAACATCAGCACTCCGGTGATAAACATTACAGAAAAGCTGCCCCAGACCCACGGCATGACTTGTTGCCAGACCTTCGAGGCCGGCTGGCCCCTCAGAAAACCGCGGCCGAGCACGCGCAGATCGAAAAGTCCCGTTGAGCCAACCAGGATGGTGATCCCGAGAATGTGGATGGACTCGATCGCCGGAAAGAGCCAGCTCGAATCGCGGATTGCCGATCCCATCGCCGTGGCTTCGAGCCACTGGCAAAAGTGGAAGATGGACATGCGGCTCTACGACCTGAGTTCCGAGCCGTCCGAGAGCTTGACGATCGTGCAACGCATGGTCAGCGCCCCGCTCTTGGCGCGGCCGCCGGTGCAGGTGATCGTGTCGCCGGGTTTCACCGTGGTGCTCGTCCAGCCGTTGTGCTTCAGAAAATTCGGACTGTCGATCTCGATGGCCCAGTGCTCGATCTCTCCCGCTGCGTTCTTTACATCCACGTAGATGTACCCGTGAGGATTCGTCCACTCGAGCTTCGTCACCACGCCGTTAACCGTCGTCGGATGCGCCATGTCGTACATCGACACCGAGTGGTGCGCGAACGCCGGCGCGGCGCACGCAAGCAAGAGACAGGCAAGCAAGATGGCAGACTTCGTTTTCATTGACATTCCCCCGAGTGAGGCCTCTCCACGGGCCCGCGAATCTGGTGCAACGACTCCAAGCTACTTCTTATTCAACAATTCCTCATAATGCTGGTTGTTCTCTTCGCAAACGTACTCCTGAATCTCCCACTCCGAATGGAGTTTCAGGGTTCCGCCGTATTTCCAGGGCGCCGCAAACACGTTCGGATCTTCGACAGTAGCTTCATACTGGATGTAGTCATAACGGGGACGTCGGTAGCGCTCGACCACATGATAGGCCGTCGTGTGATGGAAACCGGCGATCTCCGTCTTGTCATTGAAGCCGGTTACGTCCACAACCAAGGTGTCGCCTTCCCAGTGACCCACCGAGTTGCCCATCCACGTGGGATCGAGATCCGCCGGATGAGGACGCCCGTCGGTGGGAATCACGCGGAAGATGTGATAGGCCTCGTAGAGAATCACCACGAGTCCGGGCTTCTCGACGATCTGCATCGGGTAAGGCTGCATGGTGGCCGCGGGCACTCCCGGCGGGACGCACAGCACTCCCTGGCCGAGGTCGTCTTCCTTGGGAACAATCTTGAAGCTTTCGGCGCCGGGCTTCAACGTCGGATTCGCCCGGTTGGTGATGCCGAAACCGCCGATGTAAACGCCGGAAAGGTCCGGGTGGCCATCCATCTGGGGTATGGGCAAGTCCTTTTCGGCGACGCAGCCCTTATTGCCGTCGGCGGGCGAAATCGGAGTCGTCCCTACGACGGTTACGGTCACCGATTTCTTGTCGCCACCGCCGCGCCCCCCGGCGGTGAATGTATAGGTGGTCGTCGCCTTCGGCGAGACTTGCATGTTGCCGCGAGTGGCTACAACGCCCACGCACTGATCGATGGAAGTGTCGTCTGAGTTCACCGCGGCCCACGTGAGAGTGGCAAACCGGCCCGGCTGAATCGTGCTGGGGTCAGCCGTGAACGTCGTGACGCGCCCGGAGGGCCCGATCGGAAACCCTGGCACCGGTGGCGGGCGCTTTGGCTCTTGCTGCTGGGCGGCGGCGACTGAAGAAAGCAACGCCACTACCAAAGCCAGCGCCGCGGCGCCGAGTATTCTTTTCTCAAAGGACATGCGCACCTGCTCCCATGGTTAGAGAATATCAAAGCTTCATGCGAAAGTGTTGTTGCCGCAGAGTATGTAGCTCGGGAATCTTCCGGCGTCAATAGCTTTAGCTCTGGCAGCCCCGATGATGTATATACTGTGGCGTTTTGTTTCGGAGTGGCTGCCTTGAATGCGCGGCAAACCCAAGGGGAACGCGATGAAAACTCTACATACGGCGATTGCAATTCTGCTCGTCTCGAGCGGTGTCTTGGCGGTCGGCCAGCAACTGCAAGCCAGCCCCGCGCAATGTGACCGCGCCTGCTTGAAAGGCACCGTGGATACTTATCTGGCCGCCGTGGTCGCCCACGATCCCTCGCAGGTGCATTTTTCGCCGAGTGTGAAGTTCGTGGAAAACACGGTTCCCATGAAGCCCGGCGACGGGCTGTGGAAGACGGCATCCGCCGTGCCGACAACCTTCAAGATTTATGTGCCTGACCCGGTTTCCGAAGAAGTTGGATTCATCGGCATCATGCAGGAGAACGACAAGCCCATCATGCTGGGCCTGCGCCTGAAGATTGTGAACGGGCAGATCACGGAAGCCGAGCACCTGATCGCGCGCAACCTCAGCGCGAGAAGTCTCGCCAATCTGGAGACACCGCGGCCCGGCCTGCTGGCCACGGTCCCGCCCGCGGAACGAGTCCCTCGAGCTGAGATGCTGAAAATCGGCCTCTCGTATTACGACGCCCTTGTCGACGGCGTTGGAAAGGAAGCGCCGTTCGCCGACGACTGCCTTCGCCATGAAAATGGCATGCAGACCACCGGCAATCCTCCGCCGGACAAGCCCGGCTTCGGAACGATGGGCGCCATGGGCTGCTCGGCGCAACTGGATACGAAGGTGATGAGCTACATCAAGGCGATCGAGCCGCGGCGCGTGGAAATCGCCGACCCCGAAACCGGTCTGGTTTTCGGTCTTTCGCAGTTTCGCCAGCCGATGGACGAAAAGGTAGTGAAGATTGTGGGCGTGCCCGGCGTCGACCATGTGGATATGAACTTCAAGCCGTTCGACCTCCCGGCCGCGCACATTTTCAAAGTCAGTGGCGGCAAGATCCACGAGATCGAAGCCATGGGAACCCTGATGCCGTACAACTCCAAGACCGGCTGGGAGCAGTAGCGTAGCGCGAAGGTGAAGTATGTTTTGCGGGTGCCCCACCCTCGGTTTGTGAGGGTGGGGCCTTTGGCCGCCGAAGCAGTCTTCAATTCAGGCGAATGCAGATTGTCTTGGTATTCATGTACTTCGCCAGGCCCGCCATCCCATAATCGCGACCGAAGCCCGACTGTTTGTACCCACCGAACGGAGCATTCAGCGAAAGTTCGGCGTATGTATTCACCCACACGGTGCCCGCAGGAATCGACTTTGCGGCCAGCAGGGCCTTGTTGATGTCGCTTGTGTGCACTGCGCCGGCGAGCCCGTAGATCGGGTGATCCGCGAGAGCGATCCCTTCCTCGATGTCGCTGAAGCTTTGCACCGCCAAAACCGGGCCGAACACCTCGTTGATGATCGCGGCATTCTCCGGCTTCGCGTTGCGCAAAATCGTGGGTTTGAAAAAGACGCCGCCGTTGCCGGTCGCCTCCCGCTCGCCGCCCATTACGATTTCGGCGCCCGTTTTCTCGGCGTCCTTCAGAATGCCGGCGATGCGAGCACCCTGTTTTTCCGAGATGATCGGAGCGAGCGTTGTCTGCGTGTCCCAAGTGGGGCCGGACTTCGGATTCTTCAGCCGCTGGGCGATTTTTTCCGTCAGTTCGTCGCTGATCTTCTCGTCCGCTACGAGGCGCGTTCCCGCGAAACAAACCTGGCCGGCGTTGAAACAGATGCTCCCGGCAACCATGTCCGCGACCCGATCGAGGCTCGGCGCGTCGCGAAACACAAGCTGTGGACTCTTGCCGCCAAGCTCGAGGCAGACCGGCTTCAATCCGGTGTTCGCCGCGTCGATCATCACCTGTTTGCCGGTGAGCGTCGAACCAGTGAAAGACACGTAGTTCACGAGCGGATGCTTCACAAGCGCGCCACCCGTCTCCGGACCGAGCCCGGGAAGAACGGCAAGCTGTCCCGCTGGCACGCCGGCTTCGTGCGCAAGTTCCGCGGCCCGGAGAATCGAATAGGGCGTGAGCCGTACGCTTGAAGACCGGCTGGGAGTAGCCGCCAGCGTCTTTCGTGTCGCAGTCGTAGCGGCCACCTTTCAGGCGGGCCAGCTTTCTTTTGAATTAGGTTTAGACGTAGCGCCCGGTTCTTCTTGCCCTGAGGCACGAAGGGTAGCCCGGCATCTTCGCGGCCGAAGAATCCCTCTTTGCGATGTCCCGGGGGAAGCGGAGTTACCCCAACTGCGGCGAAAAATCCGTCAGTGTCAAAAACGTCGAGTCAATCTTCTCCACCAAGTTCCCATTCTCTTCCGATTTCGCCTTCACGCTCTTCCACTCGGGATCGTCCTGGAAGGCCTTCCAGTTCGCTGCCGCCGCTTCCCGGCTCGGATGCTCCAGGATATAAAAGAAGGTGCTGCTTTTCACCGGTTCGTCCAGCGCAGTCCAATACGCAACACTCTTGATTCCATGGTTTGCGAAGAGCTTCATCGTGTGGTCCCGGAAGCGGGCTACCAGGCTCTCCATCTTTCCGGGGACCACGTGATAAATCCGCAATTCATACACCACGGTTGATCCTCCCATCGCGCCACCTTGCGCTCTCTCCCCCTTTGCCAAACTCTCATGCACAACTGAAACGAACGCCGATTTCATCGCTTCTGCTATCTCAAAGGGCGCCAGCGCCGCCAACGGGGCCGTCATCAGCAATGTTCGTCTCTTCATTCCGCGAATTCTACCAGATCTCTGGAAACCGACTCATCCTGAACTGTGTTTCGGGTACCCTACCCTCGATCTGTGAGGGGGGGCTTTTGAATCTAGGTCTAGACGTAGCGCCGGGTCCTTCTTGCCCTGAGGCACGAAGGGTAGCCCGCCATCTTTGCGGGCCATGCACCTTTACGTCGTCATTCTGAGGCCGCGATCTTCGCGGTCGAAGAATCCCTCTTCGGTGTCGCATTCGTAGCGGCCGCCTTCCGCGCCGTTCGCGTCCCGATACCGAAGGGAGCGTAGCCGAAGGGTGGGCCCGGCATCTCGCCGGCGTGCGGCTGGCACGAGGAAGGAAGATCATTTGCTCCGTATTGCGACCATGAACGGTTGCAGAGTCAGTGGCAACTCGAACGGAATCGTCTCGGGCGCCTCACAGATGGTGTCGCCGCATTGCTGAAAACGGACGCAACCGGATAGCAGGATCTTCCCCGCTTCGAGCGGAAACCTCAGCAGCACTGAACCTAAGCCTTGGAATGAGCCGCTGTACACCGGAACGGTCTCCCCAAGGAATTCCATCCGCATCGGCGCGGCCGGCGGAAGCTCGAAGGACTGACGGACAATGTTTGGACCGTCGAACGTGACTGACGTGGTGGTGTAACCCTCGGGCAGCGGAGCACCGTAGACGTGCCATCCGGGCTCGAGCGCGAATTTCGCAAAGAAGCTGATTTCCTGGCCCGCGAACGCTTTTTCGGTGGAAAGTCCCACTTCTATGGTAACCGCGCCGCTTCGCAGGGTGACGGCCCGGGCCTCCTCACCTACCGCTCCGAATTCTCGAAGAGCGACAGACGACGCTGTGACCCGATGCTGGTAGTTCGGCACAAAGTACTTGCGGATCACCCGCCCGTCCGGGGCGATCAGGTACTCCACGGGATGAGGAACGCCATATGCGCGCAGGTCGGGAGCAATGTTGGTGTTCAAGATGCCAAAGCTCCGGATGACGGCGCTATCCCGATCGGACAAAAGCGGGAACCGGATCTCGTATTTCTCCGCGAAGTGGTGGAGGGTTTCCTGGGAATCGTAGCTGACCGCGGCGATGCGCAGACCCTCCCTTTCAATCATCGGGCGCGATTGCTCCAACTCGACCAGTTGGGATCGGCAGTATTGTCACCAGTCGGCGCTTCGATGAAAAACAAGGAGCAGGCCGTTGGGACCGGCGAGATTTGCGACAGACCGCGGAACGCCGTCCTGGTCTGGAAGGCGGAAATCTGGTACGCGCTCGCCCGGCTCCGGACCCGTGGTGTAGCGATCGTTCGTAGCCTTGACGTGCTTCGCCTGTAACTCGGCGGGAACTGGTTGTCCGGCGGCGCGAAGCCGTCCGAACTCCCGCATGATCGCGGCCTTTTCCTGGAGATCTTCCGGAATGTCGTTAGCCATCGGCAACCCTCGACGGCAATATACCACCGCTCGGAAAGTCTTCGACTCTAGGTTTGGGCGTATCGCCGGGTTCTTTCTACCCTGTTCACCCTGAGCCTCGAATGAAGTGGCGAAGGGAGCCTCGAAGGGAGCGTAGCCGAAGGGCAGCCCGGCATCTTCGCCGGCCATGCACATCACGTCGTCATTCTGAGGCCGCGATCTTCGCGGCCGAAGAATCTCTCTTCGTGTTGCACCCGTAGCGGCCGCCTTCCGCGCCGTTCGCGTCCCGATGCTTTGTATCGGGAAGGCGGGCCGTCTTGAATTCAGGTTTAAACGTAGCGCCGCGGCCTTCAGCGCGTCATCTTCCGCGCTCGCGCATTCGCAGGTGCCCCTCGATACGATTCTCGTGAAGGCTCCCCCGAGGCATCTCGCCGTTCCTTTCATCACCCTAAGGCATCATCGTTAATTGCTGATTCAGGGTATATTCAAGTATCCGCATGAAGGACAGTATCGATCCAAGATCGTTGATTCAGAATGGGGCAAATGCGCGATGACTCCCCGTCACAGCCGGAAGAGGCCACGCCGCAAGACTATTTCGGTCCAGGGGCTAACCGGACAGCGCGGGGTCAACGCTATTGAGCGGATAGTGCTGGAAATGGGCTCTCGATGGACACCGAGTGGCCCAAACGAAATAGGGATTGATGGCTACATTGAACTTTTTGATCCAAATTCCCACGAGCCACTCGGCCTGACCGTCGCGGTTCAGAGCAAAGTCGTCAGCGCTATCGCCAACAGTTCTGAGAGAACCTTCGACTACTGGTGTGACCCAAGTGACCTCGAATACTGGCTCAATGGAAATACACCAATCATCCTGGTCGTCTCGTCCGGGAACTGGAACACCGCCTACTGGATTTCTATAAAGGAGTATTTCAAGGATTGGGGGCACACCGGTCCAGCACACGTCAAATTCGACAAGTCGAAACATGAATTCACCCGCGACAGCTTTGGTCAGCTTGTCGCGGTTGCCGCGCCGACATCGGGCCTCTACCTAGCCCCATCTCGCCGGGTCGAGACTCTCATCGCGAATCTGCTGCCGCTGGAGGCCTATCCACCCAACCTTTACGTTGCCGGAACCGACTGCCGACACCCGCGTGAAGTATGGGCCTCGCTTCGAAGCGTTGGCGGCGAAGTGGATGCAGGCTGGATATTGTGGGAAAAGAAGATTTTTACCTTCCACGACCTTGGCAAAGCGCCATGGTCGTCGATTTGCGACCTCGGAACACTGGAGGAATTCTCCTCAGCCGACTGGTCAGAATCAAGCGATCCGCAACAACAGCGTATTTTCGTTCAGCTCTTGAATCGAACGCTAAGGGCTCAGCTCGACGAAGACGCTCGTTTTTGGCCTCAAGAAGAATGCTATGCCATTCCCGGACCGCCGCACCAGGTTTCGTATCAGTCGGTCAGGCGGCGAAGCAAAATCACTGTCGTTTCGCAGTTCTCCTCGAAAAGCATGGACGGGCGGGAGTTCGAATGGTTCCGGCACCTAGCATTTCGGGGCCACTTTCGACTGCTTGCGGGGCGATGGTACCTCGAAATCACACCAACGTACCGGTTCACCAGCGATGGGTTTACGTTGGATCGATTCCATGAGGACCGCCTGAAGGGTATCAAGCGTATAGAAGGGAATCGAGCTGTGCTCAGTTCGGTCCTTTTCTGGGCCTACTATCTGCGACCCAGGGCGGGATTGTTCCGCGGCGATCCGCCTCCCTTGATATTCGGCGACCTCTTGTCGTTCACCTGCGGCGTTGGAATTGTTGACCGGGCATGGCTGTCCTAGGAGCCGGGGCTGGCCCGCGACGCGGCACGTTTTGCTCAACAGTTCTCGCTTCCCGATGAGGACGGAGAAGATCTGTGAATTTGTCTTTTTTCCAAGAACCGGAGCTTGAGTTCGGCAACGGTGGCACTCACGTCGATATCCGCTACGGGATGATGCGATACGGACCTCTGGATTTGGGCACGACAACTGCACCGAGCCAGCTTAGGGTCGGTCTGGTCGGCACTGAAGATGACCTGCTCCCCGAAATTTAGTCCAGGCAAAACTCAGCTTCTCCGGGTATAAGACCACGAGAGGAGAAGCGCCATGAAAGGAAGCCGTTTTAGTGAAGAGCAGATCGTGGGGGTGTTGAAGGAGGCGGAGGCGGGAGTTCCCATGAAGGACCTCTGCCGGCGAATCGGCATCAGTGAAGCTACGTTCTACCACTGGAAGGCGAAGTACGGGGGCTTGGAAGTGAGCGAGACCCGGCGGCTGCGTCAGTTGGAGGAAGAGAACGGTCGGCTGAAGAGGATCGTGGCGCAGCAGGCGCTGGACCTGGACGCGCTGAAGGTGGTGCTGGCAAAAAAGTGGTAGGCCCGCGGGCGAAGCGAGAAGCGGTGCGTGTCGTGCGGGAACAAGCAGGGCTGAGCGAGCGACGCGCCTGTGGGCTGATCGGGATGCACCGCGGGAGCTGGCGGTACCAGCGGAAGGAACGGAACGAAGGTGCGTTGCGGGCTCGGCTGCGGGAGTTGGCGACCGAGCGTCCGCGCTTCGGCTATCGGCGTCTGTATATTTTCCTGCGCCGGGAGAAGGCCGCGGACGGAACGCTGCGGTGGTTGATCAATCACAAGCGGGTCTACCGACTCTATCGGGAGGAAGGGCTGGCGATGCAGCGTAAGAGGCGCAAGCGATTTCGGGCTGAAGCGCGAGTGCCGTTGGCACTTCCGACGCGTGCGAATGAAATGTGGACGATGGACTACACGCATGACCAAATGGCCGGCGGTCGGAAATTCCGAACGCTGAATCTGATGGATGGCTACACGCGAGAGGCACTGCGGATCGAACCGGACACCTCGTTACCGGGTCTGCGCGTGGTGCGGATACTGGAGTCGCTGCGGGAGCGACGTGGCACACCGGCTGCGATCCAGGTAGACAACGTACTAACTGCGGAGTGCTAAGAATGAGGTCAGGACGAAGATCTCCTGTGCGCCTGGTCTCAGGCGCGGTTGAAGTCTAAACCCAAGTGGCTTCCACCAACAACAGGAATGGCACTCCACCATAGCGACACAAGGTCCGCTGAATCTCGGCGGCCTTCTCTGTACTTAAAACGAAGTCCCTTCCAAGTGGAAGACCCGCACATTATCTACGAGGTCGGAATCGCCTCAACGGCCCGTGCAGAACGGGTTCTTCCACTTGGCACCGCTACTTCATGGAAGCAGCGGTAATCGGCTCCGGACCGGATGAGCGCATAGGTCACACGGGCGATCTTGGCAGCGACAGCGACGTAAGCCTTGCGCTTACGGTCTGCACTGCCTGGATCACTTCGCATGTAGCGCTCGAACTTAGCCCGGAAACTGTTTTCGCGCATGCGTACAGCAACGCTGGCGGCCATCCAAAAGACAGCACGGAGTCGCGCGTTGCCCCGCTTCGAAAGTCGTGAGAGACCACGGAACTGTCCCGACTGTTCGGTGGCGAGATCGAATCCACAGAACTTCAGGAACTGCCGGTGATGAGAAAACCGTCGCAGATCTCCCGCTTCGGCGAGGATCGTCAAAGCCGAGATCGGCCCGATCCCTGGAATGCGTCGTAGTCTCTGGTAGTCCTCGTTGTTGGAAAGGAGTTCGTCAGCCCGCTTTTCGATCGTGTCTCGCAACTGGCACAGCGTAAGGAGCTGGGGCAGTACGAATCGAAGCATGGCCACGGCCTCGGAGTTCTCTTCGGCAGGGAGGCCCACAGAAGACTCCGCGGTGAGATAAATATCAGTCAAAATGCGCTCTTTAGCGACCTTGCGGCCAACCAAGTTCCACGCCTTCCGAACGAACTCGTCTCTGGAGAGACGGGTTATGCTTCGAGGCGTCGGGAACTCGATGAGCAACTTCCACAACCATTCCGAGCGAGAAGAAGAGTGGTAGCGGGCGATCTCCGGGAAGTAGAGCGGCAGGTAGTGGGTCAGCAGCCGATGCTGAGTTCGGGTTTTTTCCAAAGAGACGTGGTGATGGGTTTTCGAGAGCTCCTGGAGATCATTCAGGTTGTGAACGATGGGGTCATGATAGTGCTGGGTCAGTCGGGCCTTTAGGAGATGCAAGATGACTTGGGCATCTTTCGGATCGTTCTTATCCCAGGAGTTGTGCATGGCTTCTCGTGTCCGTGCCAAAGCCAGGGAGGAAATGAGCTCCAACTGAAATCCTTCCGAATGCAGGAAGTAGGCAAGCGCTCGATGGTAGTTGCCGGTTGGCTCGAATCCAATTCGAACTGTGGAGCTAAGGCCGTGGAGGAAATCGGCGAACGCACGAAACTCCTCGGCTGTGTTCTGCACACGAAACTTCTTCCGGCTCTTCCAGCCAGGTGCTTCGATCAAGGCTTCGTGGCGATCCTTCGCGACATCAATGGCTACCCAGACAACGGCTTCCGGCGTACTCTGCGGCTTGGTCATGGTCGGTCTGTCTCCTTTGGTGAATGCTGAACACACTCACAGTACAGGAGACTTTCGGCTGACCATGACCCACAAGCATGGCTTCCGGTCGCTTCGCTCCCTCCAGCCATGCTTGTCCACTCCGCCCATTAGCCAAGACAGCCTCGTTCCCGAGGTGCTATGGAACCGAGTTCACCAGCCGCGTGGTGGATCAGTGGGCCTATGAAAACCAGGTAGCGCTGCACTTCATCGAGCGTGGCAAGCCCACGCAGAACGCATTTATCGAAAGCTTTAACGGGAAGTTTCGGGATGAATGCTTGAACCAGAACTGGTTCGTGGATCTCCGACACGCACGGGAGCTGATCGAGTCCTGGCGGGTGGACTACAACACGGTGCGCCCGCACAGCTCGTTGGGGTACCGGACGCCCGAAGAATTTGCCGCGGCCAACGGCTGTGGAAAAGACGGTGGCTTCGCCACCTTGGAAAACGCTCCGCGTTTCCCACTTTCCCCCAGCCGCGACGACGGCGGCCCTATTTCAACCTTGGCAGTGGAACCAAAAACCCTGGGAGCTTCGTTATGACTGGACCAAAAACGGGGGGCAGGTCAAGAGACGATTACCTCGATGCGCGAGTGGTTTGATCGTTGCCGCGGCGGCATCGAGGCGAAAGAGAGCAAGCTTTCGAATCTGTTTCCTCCGTTCCCAGGATTCTCGGAGACATCTCCATTTCGTTCGTCGCTTGTTTTTCACGATCGGTGGTGCGCCCCCATTCGACAACGAGAACTGGAGGCCGCCTTAGCGCACGCCCAGGGAAATCAGACGGTTCGTGAGGCAGTAGGGGTATTCATCGACCACGCCGATTCGCTGATCGAACAAGGCGGGCCCATGGTGCTGGTTTGCGCCCCTCCGAAGGAGCTCTTGGCGGCGATAGATGAGCCCCGCGGCAAGCAGCCCGACACCTCGGACCAGGAGCTCGATGAGGGATCCGAGTCAGCTTCCGAGGGAAATTCGAAGCTGGCTTTTCACGACGTCCTTAAAGCCGAGGGGCTTCGCCTAAGAGTTCCGATCCAGATGGTCCGACCATCTACCTACACCGGAGAGGGAAAGTCAGAAAAAGGCAACGGAGGTCGAGCGTCGTCCAGGCCACTACAGGACGAGGCCACGCGCGCATGGAACATACACACCGCTCTCTACTACAAGGCTGGAGGTGTTCCTTGGAGGCTGCTTAGGAACCCGACCGACTTGGCGACGTGCTTTGTAGGAATAAGCTTCTACCGTTCCATTCAAGGTGACCGCCTTCTAACGAGCGTGGCTCAAGTCTTCAACGAACGGGGCGAGGGAATAATCGTTAAAGGCGCTCAAGCAGAACTCAGTAAAGACGATCGACAGCCGCACCTGGACCAAGCGGACGCGCAGACACTGCTAGCGAACGCAATAAATGTTTACCGTAGGGAGCACAGGACAACTCCGGCCAGACTAGTTGTTCACAAGACGTCCAGGATGAGTGAAGGCGAGCTTCGCGGGTTTCAAGCCGCGTCTGATGATCACAAAATCGACGTCGTGGAACTGATAAGTCTGCAACGCTCCTTTACGCGGCTCTTCCGTCAGGGAACATATCCCCCGTTGAGAGGAACCTTTCTTAAACTTCAGGAAGCCACAGGACTTTTGTACCTCCGAGGCAGCGTTCAGTTTTTTCAGACTTATCCGGGCATGTACGTTCCACGCCCTCTTGAACTATCCGTGGCGCGAGCAGAGACAGCGCTCGAGCAGCTTGCTGCGGAAATACTGTCGCTATCCAAACTCAACTGGAATAATACGCAGTTCGACGGTGGAGAACCAATTACGGTCCGGGCTGCCAGGCGCGTGGGGGACATTCTCAAGTGTGTCCCAGAGGGTGCCCACGCACAGCCCAGCTTTCGGTTCTACATGTAGCGGATCGTACGTTGCGGAGAATTTGGCGGGTGAGCCTGTAAGCCGGATTCTGTCCGCTGCGCGATCGGCATCCTGACTTGCATCAGAATGCTTGAGGCACGCGCAACGCGGCGACCATCGCGGGAGCGCTCAGTTTCCCGCTGCCACCAATTGCATGTGCCCTTCGATCAGCCGGTCGGGACGAAGCCAGGATTCGTAACGGACGAGGATGCGAGCGCCGCTGCGTGCCACCAGCACCCACAGTCCGTGCATGTATTCGATCTGGCAAAACAGGTTGAAAACGGTCCGAATGTCATTGGTTTCAGGCGCGCTCAGATCATCGTAGCGCTTTCCGATAAGCTCTTCGCGCGTGTAGCCGACGAGTTTGCAGAAACCATCCGAAACGTAAACGTAGCGCCGATCCATGTCGATCACGGTTCTGTAGTCGTCGGCAACAATCGCCTCCGAAGCAGACCCTGGGAACTCCGAGTGGGAATCGCCTTGTTTCTCGGGGGACATCGAAGGACCTCCTGTCCATGATCCTGGATGCTCTTCATACCGCGGCGAGCATCCATCTCGCCGCGAGGGACGTTGCGGTGTGCCCAACCACTGCTGGTGAGGGTGGGGCTTTTCAGCGCTTCATAAAAAAGTGGCGGATGAGCCTGTAAGCCGGATTCTGTCCGCCGCGCGACCGGCATTCTGACTTGCATCAGAATGCTTGAGGCACGCGCAGCGCGGCGATCATTCCTCTAGGTCCCGGATCGCTCCGGAACTCAAGCAGCCTACCCGAGGGTCAGAGCCGCTACTCTCGCGAGCAACAGCATACGGGCCGGGCCGGCCCTCCCCTCCTATTTGGCCTTGCTCCACGCGGGGTTTTCCGTGCCCCGGATGTCGCCACCCGGGCGGTGGGCTCTTACCCCACCTTTTCACCCTTGCCAAATGCGCTCGACCGAAAGAGGCGGGCTCCCGGTTTTTCCGAAAGCCTGCCGCAGAGGTGCAAGTCACACCGGCGGTTTATTTTCTGTGGCACTTTCCGTGGCCGTCGCAAGATCCTGAGAAGCTGCCAGTGGCAGCTTCGAAGGGCGCCCACGACAACCCCCTGGCGTTACCAGGCGCGTTGCCCTGCCGTGGCCGGCTCTTGCGAGCTCACCACGACTGGAGTCCGGACTTTCCTCCCGCCCGCTCCGCCTTCGCGAAACAAGCCGGCGATCACCCGACTCACCCGCCAGGCTGAATTATACGACGGCGCGCGGAAGGCTACAATCACCTCCACGGATCGCGATCCCCGGCCAGTTCACTTATACTCGGGCCGCCCGGCCGATCGGTCGCGTCATCGCCAGGCGGACAAAGGCGCCGCCAAATGAAAATACCGCCGCACGTTCTGGGATTCGCGATTCTGCCTGTGGCAATCGCATGCTTTTTCTGGGCCTATCCGCCAAACCCCTGGACGTGGATGCAGACTGTCGGCGTGTGCATGATGGTGGTGGGTTTTCCGCTCTGGCTTCTCGCGCACTTCCAACTGGGGTCGTCCTTCGCGGTGGGCGCGCAGGCGAAGACTCTCGTGACGCGCGGCCTGTATTCGCGAATCCGGAGCCCGATCTACGTCTTTGGCGCCATCGGGATTGCCGGAACCCTTCTTCTTTTGGGCCGGCCGTATCTCCTCTTGATCTTCGTCGTGCTGATTCCATTGCAAATCTCGCGAACGCGAAATGAAGCACGGGTGCTGGAGGAGAAATTCGGCGAGGAATACCGGAACTATAGCCGGGGAACCTGGTTCTAGCGGAGTGTTTCCGGTGTCGGGAAAGCTTGGAAACTACTTCACCGCGTATTGCAGCGAAACCACGCCCGTTTTCTTGTAGATCCTCTGGCTGATTAGCTCCAGCTTTTTCCGATCCGCCGGAGCTGGGAGCAAACAGATTCCGCCGCCGAGAAGGATCGGGCTTACTGCAACCTCGACGGTGTCGACAAATCCTGCGGCGAGCAGGCTGCCGAAAAGCGAGCTGCCTCCGAATAACCAAACATCCTTGCCGGATTTCGCGCGCAGCGATGGTAGAGCTCGGTCTGTTTTTCGGCGACGATTGTCACCTCGGGATGCTTCGACTGCTGGAGCGTCCGCGAGAAGACGAACATCTTCATCCCGGGCATCTTGGTATTGCCCGCTTGCAGCATCACCTCAAACGTTCGGCGCCCCAGGAGCACGGTGTCGAACTGACTGTAGAGCGCGGAAAAGTCGACTTCAGGATCCATGACGATCCAATCGGCTTCGCCGTTGGGTCCGGCAACGTATCCGTCCAAACTCGTCGCAACGTGATAGCGAATTTTCGCCATGAACGCCCTCCGCTTCGCGCCGGAATCAGAGCATTTTTCGAACCGGATTCGTCAAGGATGGTGGCTTTGGCCGTGCCACTGCAGTCTCGGCGCAAAAGCCGGCCAAAATTGTCCTTTTCTGGTCATTTTGGGAGCATGCTCCATGCTGTTGTTGTTGCACTAAATGCAAGCCGATTATGCAGTTCTGGAAAGCCGCGGCGTTCGTCGCAGCTTTCAAGACGAGAGCAGCTTTTCGAACTGCGATTCGTCGAGAATGGGAACTTTCAGCGATTTCGCTTTGTCGAATTTCGAGCCGGGATCGGCGCCGACGACGACGTAGTTCGTTTTCTTGCTCACGGAGGAGCCCGCTTTGCCTCCGTGGGCGGCGACGAGGGCTTCGGCTTCTTCGCGCGAGCGATTCGCGAGCGTCCCGGTAAAGACGAACGTCATTCCCGCGAACTTCGCGCTCTTGGGAGCGGCGCGCTCCTCCTTCATGTTCACGCCGGCCGCGCGCAGATGCTCGATCAGCTTGCGGTTCGCGGACTCGGAGAAAAATTCGAGGATGCCTCCGGCGACCTTCGGGCCGACCTCGGTGACGCCCGTCAATTCTTCTTCGCTTGCGTGGGCGAGCTTGTCCATCGAGCCGAAATGCGCCGTCAGTAGCTGGGCCGTCCGCTCGCCGACGAAATCAATGCCGAGGGCGTAGATCAGGCGTGCGAGGCTGTTCTTCTTGCTCGCGGCAATCTCATCGACAAGGTTTTGCGCCGATTTTTCGGCCATGCGCTCGAGTTCGGCGACCTCGTCAAGTTTCAGGCTGTAGAGATCGGCGAAGTCCTTGACGAGCTTCTTCTCGAGCAGTTGATCGACGATCTTGTCGCCCAGGCCGTCGATATTCATCGCGTGGCGGCTCGCGAAATGGAGCAGCGATTCCCTGCGGCGCGCCGGGCACGAAACGTTGACGCAGTGATAGGCGACTTCGCCTTCGGCTTTGTGGATGCGCGTGCCGCAGACGGGGCACTTCGTCGGCATCTCGAACTCTTTTTCCTCGGCGCCGTGCTTCACGACCTTCAGCACGTGCGGGATCACCTCTCCGGCGCGCTCGACCAGCACGGTGTCGCCGGCGTGAACGTTGAGCCTGCGGACTTCGTCCAGATTGTGAAGAGTCGACTTCGAGACGGTGACGCCGCCGATCTGCACTGGCTCGAAAATAGCGAAGGGCGTGAGCACGCCGGTGCGTCCCACGCTAACGGCGATTTCCTTCAGAAGCGTCGTCTCCTGGTGCGCGGGGTACTTGTAGGCGATGGCCCAACGAGGGGCTTTTGACGTGAATCCCAGCTCGTTCTGCAGAGAGACCTCATCCACCTTCACCACGATCCCATCTATTTCATAGTCGAGCTTTTCGCGCTTGGAATCCCACGTCGTGATGTAGCGCTCCACCTCTCGAAGAGAATGGCAAAGTTTCCAGTCGTCGCTCGCTTTGAAGCGCAGCGTCGTGAGCGTCTCCAATGCTTCGGAAAGGCGCTTCTTCGCGTAGCGGCCATCCGCAAGAATGTAGTAGGCAAAAAAATCGAGCCGTCGCGAAGCCGTGATCTTGGGGTCGAGCATGCGGACGGCGCCCGCGGCCGCGTTGCGCGGATTCGCGAAAATCTTTCCACCCTGCTCGCTCTGCTGGAGATTCAGATCCTGGAATGCCTTGCGCGTCATGATCGCTTCGCCGCGCACCTCGAAATCTCCGTGCAGGCCGGCTTTCTTCAGGAGCGCCGGATCGATGGTCAGAGGGATGGAGCGAATCGTCCTCACGTTGGGAGTGACGTCTTCGCCGGTTGTGCCGTCGCCGCGGGTCACGCCGCGCACCAGCGCTCCCTTTTCATAGAGCAGCGAGAGGCTCAGGCCGTCGAACTTGTGTTCCGCGAGGTAGTCGATCTTATCGCGGCCGGTGAGTTCGCGCACGCGCCGGTCGAATTCGGAAAGAGCCTCGAACGAGAATGCGTTGTCGAGGCTGACCATCGGGACCTTGTGGCGGACCTCCTGAAGACCCTCGCGCGGAGCGCCGCCCACCCGCTGCGTCGGAGAATCGGAAGTCGCCAGCTCAGGATGCGCGGCTTCGAGCTGCTTGAGACGTTCCATGAGGCGATCGAAGCCGGCGTCGGAAATTTCCGGGTCGTCCGCGACGTAATAGAGGTACTCGTGCTTGCGAATGTCTTCGCGCAGGCGTTCGATCTCTTTGGCGGCGTCGCGGGCCTTCGCGGTTCCGGCCTTGGGCATGGAAACCTCAACGGGATGCAGTCGGTCAAAGCTCGCCGGTATTATACAATGCGCGATTGGTGCAGGAATCCCCGACAAAACGATGCCGGACAAAATCAAAGACGCGGTCTTGATCTACAACCCGACGAGCGGCCGGAATCGCCGTCGCCGTTTTGCGGAAATCGAGCAGGCAGCGCGCATCCTGAAGGATGCGGGCATCGCGGCGGAGCTAGCTCCCACGACCGGACCCCAAACCGCGACAAAGATCGCGCGTCAGGCGGTCGAGCAGCGGCGCGGCATGGTGATTGCCTGCGGCGGTGACGGCACCATCAACGAGATCATCAACGGCCTCGCGGGAAGCCAAGTGCCGATGGCTCTGCTGCCGGCGGGTACCGCGAACATACTGGCGAAGGAACTCGACATTCCGTGGGACATTCCGCGGGCCGCGCGGCTGATTCCGGGCGGGACCATTCGACGGATCGCCCTCGGCATCGCGTTCCCCATGAACGGGAACCATTCTGGCGAGCTTCCGCGCGAGGGCCGGTACTTTCTCTCCGTCGGAGGCGCCGGGCCTGACGGGGCGATCGTCAACGGCGTCCACAAGGGATTGAAGGACAGCGCTGGGGTCTTTGCGTACTGGGTGGAGGGCTTCCGGCAGCTTTTCTCGTACGGTTTTCCTGAGATGAGCATTCGCTCCGACGGAAAGGAGCGGAAGGCCACAATTCTGGTCGTTGGAAGAACTGTGAATTACGGCGGGCCATTCAAAATCACCACCGGCGCAAATCTTTATGAGGACTCGTTTGAGTTCCTCACGAATTCAAGAAAGAGCCGGCTTGCTTATCTCGCCTGCCTGCCCGCGATGTGGCTCGGCACGCTGCGCGAGATGGAGGGCATTGAGGCGTGGAAAGCGGCGGAGACCGTCTGCGAGGCCACCGGAGACGAGCCGATCTACGCGCAGATCGATGGCGAGCCGGTCGGGCGATTGCCGCTCACGTTCAAAATCGTTCGGGACGCGTTGTCGATCGTGACTCCGGCGCGCTGAGAGCGATTCCCCCGGCGGGACTCAACTGTGGAACCCTTCACACATGCCTTCACGTCGCTGGCGCTCGCGCAGGCCGGAGAACGGCGCCTGCCGCGGTTCGGCACGGCCATGCTGATCGTCTCGGGGCTCGCCCCCGATCTCGACTACGCCAGCTATTTCGCCGGGCCGGGCGCATTTCTGCGGCTCCACCGGACGGCGCTGCACTCCGCGACCGGGGCGGCGGTGGCGGCCTGCGTGATTGCCGGCGCTTTCTGCGTGCTCGACAGGAGATTGCCAGCCAAGAAAACCGCGCAAACGAAGACCTTCGCGCCGCTGACGTTTGGCGCGGCGGTCGCGACATGCGCAATCGGCGCGGCTGGGCACATGGTGCTCGATCTGGCGAGCGGCGTGGGCGTGCAACTTCTGTGGCCGTTTCGCGCGCATTGGTCGGCATGGGATCTGGCCACGAATTTCGACCCTTGGATTCTGTTTCTGCTGATCGCCGGGCTCCTGCTGCCGCTGCTCTTCCGCCTCGTGAACGAAGAAGTGGGAGACCGCAAGAGGGGCCGCGGCGGCAGTCGCGCGGCGATCGTCACTCTGCTGCTGGTGGCGGCGTACCTGGGCACGCGAGCGGACCTGCACAGCCGCGCGATCGACTTGCTGCTCTCGCGCGAATATCACGGCCGAATACCACTCGAGGCCGGGGCGTTCCCGATATCGTCCACGCCGTTTGAATGGCGCGGCATCGCCGTGACGGACAACACCAACGAGGTGGTACAGGTTTCTGTGGGACCCAGCGATGAGTTCGATCCCAATCGAAGCGTCACGCACTACAAGCCTGAGGATTCTCCCGCTCTCGACGCCGGGCAGAAGACGGCGACGGCGCAGAGATTTCTCAAATACGCGCGATTCCCGTTCGCGAGCGTGGAGCGGATCGAGGACGGCTACCGCGTCGAAGTGCACGATCTCCGCTTCGCGTCCGACGACACCGAGCCCGCCGACATTTTCGTCCGCGTGGACCTCAACAGCAGCCTGCAGAGTCCAAAGCGAGGACTTCCTGTACGCCTCATCGCCGAATCCCTAGTGCCCCCATTTGGCTCAAAAAGTTGACACGCCACTAGAAGATATCTAGAGGGCTTAGCTTTGTTGACATCCTAGCAGTTTGCGGAAAAACCCAGCTGCTTTGGTCTGAGTAACAAGCAGCGACCAAGTGAGGCAGGCCTCTCGTTGGTCTTATCTCGCGGCATCCCTTAGAAACCAATCTTCTACCCGACCAAAGACCGCTTCCAAACCTTCGGGTACCTTCTGATTGGGGAGGTCCAAGGCGTGGTCAGCACCCTCGATTCGCTCAAACACGGCTTTTCGTTGCTTTGCGGCTAACTCGGCGCGCAGGACATCGAACCCGGCGATCGTCTGCTGCGTGTCGGCTGTCCCGTGGGCGAAATATAGGAGTGCGTGAGATTTGAGAGCTTCCGCGATAACGGAGGTTTTCATGAAGCTGGACCACTGACGGTACGTCTGCCCCCAACAGAACTTGGTAGGGCTGTCTGGATCTTTCAGGATGTCACTCCAACACGCGTAGACTTCCTTTTCCGCGTCCAATCCCTTGCTGCGCATAAACTCCGCCATGTGGAATAGATACACCGGTCCGCCTCCCGACAAGGAGGCGGCGTGGGTGACTGCCGGCGATACGTTCGACACTCGCATGGCCACGATTCCGCCCTCCGAAACGCCGATCACGAGCGTCTTCGAAGTGTCGATACCAGGCATCTTCTGCGCCGCTTGGATGGCGTCTGCAACGGTTGTGGCCCACCGATCGAGCGTAAACTCAGCTCGAAATTCTGGACGACAAGCGCCTGCGTCGACGCCGTCCTCAGGCGGATCGTCCAGAAACTCAACACCCGGCTTTTCGACCGCCAAGACGCGGGCCCGGCCGCGGGCTACCGAATACAGAACGCCCTGCAGCCCACGGCTCATCCGCCCACCGACGCTGACGAACTGGGACGAGCAGCCTGTGCCTTGGACCCAAACGATCAACGGGAGAGGATGACTGGGGGTTGGTTCAACGGAAAGATAGAAGGTTATGCGCTGACCATGTCTGTCCGCTGCAACGTACCGTCGAAACGGCTGATCGCCCACAGGAAAGTCTTGCGCTGCGGCAAGAGCAGAACAGAGAAGAAGATTGAGAACGAGAATCGAACAGGTTTTAAGCATGACCAGCATTAGCATAGCAGGCTGCTAAAAAAGTTGGGAATGTTGTAACGAAGCAGAGCAGAGCGCGTCCAATGGCGCATGCGAGGAACTGATCAGCAGCAGAGTCACGTGTTCAGCTACATTTCCCCAGAGCAACGAGTGCGCAGCGACCATCCCCTGCGGCCGATCCGCATGATGGTGGACGAAATCCTGCAGCAGCTTTCACCGCAGTTCGACAAGATGTACGCGAAAGTGGGCCATCCGTCGATTCCGCCGGAGCAGTTGTTGCGTGCGCAGCTGTTACAGCTCGATTTTACACCCGCCGGTTTCATCGTGCGATCCACCCCTGTTTTTGGGGCCATTATGTCGGAGCTAAAGCTCCGACCCCCTAAGACCATTTGTAAGATAGCTTCTAGCGAGAAACCCTTTGAGTCCGAACCGAGGTCTCCGCCGTTCCGGCGCCGAGATTCCTCGGTCGTCGGAATGACAGATTTGGGCAACGGGAGCGAGGATGTCGACAGAACCAGATGGCTTTTAGTTTTGTTGCTCGGAACCGTGAAACAGCAGGCGGCTGGCGACGTACAACAAGAGCAGGACGGCGACGACCGACAGGGCGAGGCCGATCTTGTGCGCCATGAGGAAGAGCAGCGCCGCGTCTCCGTAGCGAACGGCGAGAATTCCCTCGGCGAAATAGCGGAGCCCGCGACCCAAAAGCAGAGCGAGCACGAAGGTTCGCAGCGGAACCTGGAAAACTCCCTCGGCAAGGATGAATACCTTGAAGGGAAACGGCGGCGGCAAGATCCCGGGAATCAGCACGCTGAGAAATGCGTTGCTCTGCACCCACCGCTTCGCGCGCTCCGCGGCTCCGCCCGCGCGGCGCCGAAAGAACGCTTCCCCGCCCTTCTTCGCGAGCAGGTAGAGCCAGATGCAGCCCGCGAGCGAGCCGAGCGCGGCCATCGCGGCGTAGTAGGGCATTCGCGCGGGCTTCTGAATCGAGAGTGTCGATCACCAGTGCGTCGGGAATGAACGGAAAACTGAGCACCGAGGAATCGAGAAAAGCGACGAGAAACAATCCGCCGCCGCCCAGCACCGCGACGCTTTTCTGAAGCCAAGCCGGCAATTTGGGAGGATTCATCGCTCGCGGGAGCCCCGGTGAAATCGTGCGATTGTAACAGAGTTTCCGAGAGCGTCCGCGAAGGCAGCCGGGGCGCAAATTGCTGAATCGCACTGCGTCGGATACAATTTGTACTTGAGCAATCCCCCGCACGCAATGTCACTCCTCGACGAACTGAACGAACGCCAGCGCGAAGCCGTGCTCGCGACCGAAGGCCCGCTGCTCGTCCTCGCCGGGGCCGGAACGGGCAAGACGCGCGTCATCACCTATCGCGTCGCGCATCTGATCGAGAAAGGCGTTCCTCCCGGCGCGATTCTGGCGGTCACGTTCACGAACAAGGCCGCGGGCGTGATGAAGGACCGCATCAGCGATCTTCTGCGCGCGAGCGGACGCGGAGGGTCCGAGGTCTGGATCTCGACGTTTCATTCCTTCTGCGCGCGCCTGCTGCGCCGCGAGGCGCGGCACGCCGGCCTCCCGCGCGATTTCGCCATCTACGATGACGACGACCAGGTGGCGGCGGTGAAGCGCGCGCTCCTCCAGCTTGGGCTTTCCATCGAGGATTACCCGCCGCGCAGCCTGCGCGCGCAGATCAGCCACGCGAAGAATCACGGCATCACGCCGGACGAGATGGAATCCGAAGCCGAGCGGATGCGGGACCGCGACCGCCGGGATGCGGCCAACGTGTTTCGCGCATACAACGAAATTCTGCGCAAGGCGGCGGCCGTCGATTTCGACGACCTGCTCCTGCGCGCGGTCGAGATTCTGCGCGAACATCCCGAAGTGCGAGCCGCCTGGAGCGGCCGATTCCAATATTTGATGGTCGATGAGTTTCAGGACACGAACAAGGCGCAGGAAGAGCTGGTGCGGCTGCTGGCCGGCACGCGGAAGAACGTGTGCGTCGTCGGCGACGAGGATCAGTCGATCTACGGCTGGCGCGGCGCGCGCGCCGGGAACCTGAAACGCTTTACCGAGGATTTTCCAGACGCGAAGATCATTCGCCTCGAAGAAAATTATCGCTCCACGCAGACGATTCTCGATGCGGCCGCGGCCGTGGTGAAAAACAACTCCGACCGGCTGGGCAAGAATCTGCTAGGCACGCTCGGCGCGGGCGATCGGCTGCGCTTCTACGAGGCGCAGGATTCCATGACCGAAGCCGAATTCATCTGCGGGGAGGTTTCGGCGCTGGTGCGAAACGACCCGGACGCGCGCGTCGCCGTGCTGTACCGCACCGGCGCTCAGTCGCGATCGTTCGAGGAGGTTTTGCGCCGCCTGGCGATCCGGCATCGGGTGGTGGGCGGCTTCAGCTTCTACGAGCGCGCCGAAGTGCGGAACGCGCTGGCCTACGTGCGGCTGCTTTTCCACCCGGAAGACGATGTGGCGCTGCTGCGCGTGCTGAACGTCCCGCCGCGCGGCATCGGCGCCACAACGGTTGCCGCGCTCGAGGCGCGCGCGAAAGAAACCGGCTCGTCGCTGTGGGAAATCATTCGCAGCGGACAACTCCCGACCGCGAAGAAATTCGCCGCCTTCCGCGAATTGATCGAGGGTCTGCAGGAGGAGTGCGCCGAGCTCCCGCCCGCGCAGATGATCGAGCGCGTGCTCGATCGCACCGGCTACCTCGACTGGGTCGAGCAGCAGGACAATCTCGAGCACACTTCGCGCGCGGAGAACCTTCGGGAGCTTTCGAACGCGATGGCGGAGGCGACCGAGCAGGGCCAAACTCTCGAGGACCTGCTCGACCATGCGGCGCTCATGAGCGATTCGGACGAATACGACGAGACGATCCCGGTCTCGCTGATGACGCTGCACAGCGCGAAGGGGCTCGAGTTCGACGCCGTCTTTCTGGCGGGACTCGAAGAAGGCATCCTGCCGCACAGCCGCTCGATCGATACGAACGCCGAAATCGAAGAGGAGCGGCGGCTCTTCTACGTCGGGATGACGCGCGCGAAACGGTCGCTGGTCCTCTCGCGTGCAATCTACCGGCGGAGCTACGGCGAAGAGCGGTTGCGCGCTTCCCTTCCATCGCGATTCCTTGCCGAGATTCCGGGCGATTTGATCGAGGCGGCCGCAGGATCGCAATCCGAACCGGGCGAGACGCGGCGCTACGAGTCCGACGCGGAGTTTTCAGACGGCTATGGCTACCGGCGCACGCGGTCATCCTACGGACAGACAAGTTATGGACGAGGGACGTCCGCGCGTTCCTCGTACGGTCGCACGAATTCCGGACGCCCTGCCGCGGCGAGCCGGGCCTCGAAGGACCCGCTGGTCGGGACGCGCGTGCGGCATTCAAAGTATGGAATCGGCACGGTTATCGAGGTCGAAGGCGAGGGCGAGGAACGCAAGCTGACCGTCAGCTTTCAGGACTACGGCCCGAAGAAACTGCTCGAGCGCTACGCGAATCTGCGGCTCGCCTAATTCGGCGGCAAACCCGGGAGAGTTCGGGCCGCACGGCCGGAAGGACAGGTTGCGCGGAAGCGTCGCGCAGGGTAGAGTTTTTTCCCGGTCGCACGGGGAAGGTGGCGAATTGGACCCACAACTTTTCCGTACCAAGAGCATCGACCAGCTCATCTCCGACTCAGAGAATCCCGAGAAGAGGCTGAAGAAGACGCTCGGCTGGCTGAGCCTCACCGCCCTGGGCGTGGGCGCGATTATCGGAAGCGGGATTTTCGTCCTGACGGGCACGGCCGCCGCGGGTGAGTCCGTCGAGTTTCCTTCCCTGCTTAAAGCGCCGCTGCTCGACGTGCTGATGCACGGCAGGCACGCGCTGGGTATCGCGGGGCGTCCCGGCGCCGGCCCCGCAATCGCCCTTTCGTTCTTCCTGGTCGCCGTGGTCTGCGGCCTCGCGGGACTCTGCTACGCGGAGCTCGCATCGATGATTCCGATCGCGGGCAGCGCCTATACCTACACGTACGCGACGCTCGGCGAGTTGATCGCGTGGATCATCGGCTGGGACTTGATCCTGGAGTACGCCGTCTCGAATATGGCCGTCGCGGTGGGATTTTCGGCGTACATCAACAGCCTGTTTGATTCCTTCGGCGTCCACATTCCGGACGTGCTGAGTACGCCGGCCTATTCGCCCGAGACCGGCTGGGCGGTGCACTTCAACATCATGGGTTTCTTGATCGTGATGATCCTCACGGTGCTGCTCGTGGTGGGCATCCGTGAATCCTCGGGCGCGAACAACGTGATGGTCGGCATCAAACTTCTGGCCATCGTGGTTTTTTGCGTTGCGGCGAGCAAGTTCATTCATCCGTCGAACTGGAAGCCGTTCGCCCCCAACGGCTTTCAGGGCGTACTCACCGGCGGCGCAATCGTCTTCTTCACCTACATCGGGTTCGACTCCGTCTCGACCGCCGCAGAGGAATGCAAGACTCCCAAGCGCGATCTGCCCATCGGGATTCTGGTATCGCTCTTCGTCTGTTCGTTCTTCTACATCGCCGTGGCGCTCGTGCTTACCGGCATTCAGCACTGGAACACGCTCAACAACGCCGCACCGGTCGCCCAAGCGCTCGAAGCCATCGGCCTGAACGGCGTGAATCGCTGGGTCACCGCCGGCGCGCTGATGGGCATGATTTCCTCGATTTTGGTCTTTCAACTCGGCCAGGCGCGCGTGTGGTTCGCGATGTCTCGCGACGGCCTGCTCCCTCGCTCTTTTTCGCGCGTGCACCGCAGGTTCCGCACGCCCGACGTCGCTACGTGGGTCGCGGGAGTCGTCGTGGCGATTCCCGCCGGAATTTTCGACATCGGGACTCTCGCCGACCTCTCCAATATCGGCACGCTCTTTGCCTTCATTCTCGTCTCGATTGCGGTGCTGATCTTGCGGAAGCGCCAGCCGGAACGCTCGCGCGGATTTCGCGTCCCCTGGATGCCGTGGATTCCGATTGCCTCGGTCGTGTTTTGCTTCATTCTGATGGCGAGCTTGACCGTCGAGAATTGGGTCCGGTTCTTCGTGTGGCTGCTGATCGGGCTGGTCGTCTACCATTTCTACGGGCGGAAACACAGCCAACTGGCCACGGCAAAGCTGCAAGCGGCGGCCGCGAAGGAAGGACCTCGCTGATGCGCCGGTTGACGCATCGGTGGTTTTGGCCCGGCCTGGGGCTCGCTCTACTGATTCTGCTGCTCGCTCTGCCTTCTTCTTTCGGCTGGGGGGAAAACGCCGAGCGCCTGATCGCGAACAAGGCCGTTGATACGCTGCCGGACGAAATGCAGGCGTTTTTCGGGGCGAACCGGCAGTTCCTGGTCCGGCACGTGACGGACCCCGACCAGTCCGATGCGAAAAGCTCCGCCGATCAGCACAACAGTTTCATCCAGCTCGATCACTACGGGCAGTTTCCCTTTACGGCGCTTCCGCACTCCTACAATGCCGCGGTTGCGAAATTCACCAAGCGGTCCCTGGAAACCTACGGATTGCTTCCGTGGCAAGTCGGGCTTTATAGCCAGAAGTTGACCGATGCGTTTCGCTCGCACAATTGGGACGAGGCCAAGCTTTCGGCAGCCATCCTGGCCCACTACGTGGCCGCGGCGCACGACCCGTTCAACACCACGGTGAACAAGATGGCAGGCTTTCCGACCAGCCGGGCGTCAACGAGCGATTTGGGGACGGCCTCGTCGACCGCTACCAGTTGTTCTTCTTTGTGAAGCCGAACGAAGCCGAGTTCATTCGCGATCCGACCGACCACGCCTTCGAGATGACTTTCAGCGCTCACTCCTGGCTTGAGAACGTGCTGCTTGCCGACCATCGCGCTCACGAAGGGCTTTCCGGCTATGGGGACGACTATTACGACCGCTTCTACGCGCAGGCCGGGGCGGTTCTCATCCGTCAGTTTTCGGACGCTTCAACCGACGTGGGATCGTACTGGATGACGGCGTGGATCAACGCCGGCCGGCCGCAGTTGCCTTCCAATTGAGCGTATTCGTGACCGAAGCGACGCGACAAGCAACAATTCTCGACGCCCTTCCCAAGGCGGAATTGCACCTGCACCTCGAAGGATCGATCCGGCCGGACACGGCGGTGGAACTGGCGGACCGGCACGGCGTCACGCTCACGGCCGAAGAAGTCGCCGCACGCTACAACTACACGAACTTCGCCGGATTCATCGACGCGTTCAAATGGGTCACATCGTTCCTGCGCGATCCGGAAGACTACGCACTGATCACGCGGAGACTGCTCGAGGAACTCGTCCGGCAAAACGTGGTCTACGCGGAAATCACGATCTCGGCGGGCGTGATGCTGCGGCGCATGCAGAACGTCGAAGCAAACTTCGCGGCCATCCGCGAAACGGCCGGCAGCGTGCTCTTCAGCCGGCTTCGAACTGCCTGGATCTTCGATGCCGCCCGGCAGTTCGGCGCGGACGCCGTCCTGGAGGTTGCGCGCTGGGCGGCGCGGCTCGAACGATCCGGAGTCGTGGCCTTCGGAATGGGCGGGGACGAACTGGCTTATCCGGCGGCGAATTTTCGCCATGCGTTCGATCTCGCGCGCGAAGGCGGATTGCACATCGTCTGCCACGCGGGAGAGATCGGCGGGCCGGATTCCGTTCGCGACGCCGTGGAGATCCTGGGCGCCGAGCGCATCGGCCACGGAATCGCGGTGATGCACGATCCGGCGATGGCCGAATCGCTCGCGACGCGGCACATCGTGCTGGAGAACTGCCTCGCGAGCAACGTGGCGACGGGCGCTTTGGCGAAACAGACCGGCAAGCCGGATGCGTCTTTTGCGGATCACCCGCTTCCGAAGTTTCTCGAGTGGGGCTCGCTCGTCGTGCTTTCCACCGACGACCCGGCGATGTTTCACACCGACCTGCTCACGGAGTACTCGCGCGCAGCGGCTCTCGGGCTTTCGCAAGAGCAACTCGTGCGACTTGCCGAGCAGAGCTTCAGCGCGGCGTTTTTGCCGCCGGTCGATAAGCGGCGCCTGCTCGAAGATTTTCGCTCGGCGGTAAAATCTGCGGGCCTGTTATAATCGGCACGCGGCGAAAGAAAAATGAAAGCACACGTCTGGGTGATGCTGAAGTCCACGGTGCTCGATCCTCAGGGGCAAACGATTCAGCGCGCCCTCTCCTCGCTCGGCTACGCCAAGGTGCAGGACGTGCGGCAAGGAAAATTCTTCGTTCTGGAGCTCGACGGCATGGGCCGCGAAGAAGCCAAGGCTCAGGTCGAGCGCATCGCAAAAGATGTCCTCACGAATCCTGTTATCGAAGAATTCCGCTTCGAAATCGTCGACTGAATACCTTATTATCGCTGCGCATTGGGGCGCGGGCGGTCTGAAGCATCGCTGCGCGGGGGGACACCCGGGCATGAATCGTCTTCTGTTTTCTTGCGCGCTGCTGTTTTCGTTCGGGATCTTCCTGCACGCATCCGGTCGTTCGGCGAGCGCCCAAGCCGAAGGACCGATCCCCAAGGCCCCGGGCCAAACCGTCTTTGAACGCACCTGCGCAAGCTGCCACGCAGGCTCGACCCGCGCTGCAACGTGCCCCGGACTTGAAAGCGTCTGATGGCGCTGACGCCCGAAGCGGTGTACGCAGCCGTCACCTCGGGAACCATGGCTGTGCCCGCCGCGAAATTGACCGACGAAGAAAAACGCTCGGTCGCGGAATACCTCGGCGGCAGGCCTCTGGACCTCACCGACTGGGGCAGCGCCGCCTCCATGACGAACCGCTGCGCGACCAATACTCCCTTCGAAAATCCGGGCGCGGGCCCTGCGTGGAACGGATGGAGCGCCGATCGGGCGAACACGCGTTTCCAGAGCGGTCCAAGCGCCGGGCTCGATGCCGGCCAGGTTCCGCGGCTGAAACTCAAGTGGGCGTTCGGATTTCCGCACGGGGACACCGCCTTTGGCCAGCCGAGCGTCGTTGGCGGTCGAATTTTTGTCGGGAGCGACATCGGCTACGTCTACGCGGTCGATGCAAAGACGGGATGCGTTTACTGGTCCTTCCACGCGAAGGCCGGAGTGCGCACCGCCCCCACGGTTGGTCCTGTTAAGGGGCACGGCTCGACGAAGTATGCGGTTTACATCGGCGACATGCGGGCTAACGCGTATGCGCTCGACGCATCGACCGGCGAGCAGCTCTGGACGCAGGAGCTGTCCGATCATTACACCGCGCGCATCTCGGGAGCGCCGGCGCTGTATGAGGGCCGCTTGTATGTCCCCATATCAGCCACGGAAGAGGTATTCGCCGCGTCGCCGTCCTATCCGTGTTGCACGTTCCGGGGGAGTGTCGTGGCGCTCGATGCCGACACGGGCCGGCAACTCTGGAAAACGTACATGATTCCGGAAGCGCCCAAGCCCATCCGGAAGAACTCCCAAGGCGTGCAATTGTGGGCGCCCGCCGGCGCTGCCGTCTGGAATTCGCCGACCATCGACCCGCGACGAAATGCCCTCTACGTCGGAACCGGTGACGCATACACGGAGCCTGCGGCGAAGACTTCCGATGCCGTCGTGGCGCTCGATTTGAAGACGGGCGCGATCCTCTGGTCGTTCCAGGCCGTGCCAAATGATGCGTGGATGGTCGGCTGCGCCCCTGTGACGACCGAAAACTGCCCGAAAGACCTGGGAGTGGATTACGATTTCGGCTCGTCGCCGATTTTGGCGAACGTTCCACAGCGTGGTGCGCTCTTACTTGCGACGCCCAAGAGCGGAACCGTCTATGCGCTCGACCCGGATCGCAAGGGCGCGGTTGTCTGGAGCGTGAGCCTTTCGGAAAAACCAGCGCCGAACAACGGGCAGATTGCCTTTGGAGGGACCACTGACCTGGCGAAGATCTATCTGGCTCTCGAAGACGGCAATTTCGCCGCCGTCGATCTCCTCACCGGCAAGCGCGCCTGGCTGACGCGGCTCGAATCTCTCGACGACTTGGGCCAGCCAACGCCCAATGGTGAGAACAGAACGAAGGCGGGCTTACGCTTCGGCCAGTCTGCCGCCGTGACCGGGATACCGGGCGTCGTGTTTACGGGAGGGTGGGACGGCATCTTACGGGCTCTTTCGACGACAGACGGAAGCAATTCTCTGGCAGTTCAACACGGTGCGGGACTTCAACACGGTAAACGGCGTCGCCGCAAAGGGAGGCTCAATGGGCGGACCTGGCCCGACCGTTGTCGGCGGCACACTCTACGTCGGCTCCGGATACGCCAACGTCGGCGGTGGCATGCCGGGCAACGTGCTGCTGGCATTTTCAGCCGAATAGCCGGTCGCCCGCGTGCCGCAGAAAGTTATTTCACCCGGCTTCTAGTGAGCGGCCTTCTTCGTAATGAGGATAGCCTTCAAGGCGTCGGGGTCGTTCTTGAGTTCTTCCTTCCCTGAAGGAAACTGATTGTATTGAAGCAAGTACGCTGCGATGTCGAGCGTAGCTTCGGGCGTGAGAGTCCCCGGCTTATCTTGGGGCATCGTGGTGAGAATCAGTTGGAAAAGATCGTTTACGGTCTGCCCTTCCCACACTTGCATGAATGCGTCGCCCGCCAGACGGCAGGGCCTGGCCGCTCCCGCTGAGGTCATCCATGTGACAACTGGCGCAAGTCTGGCTGTACTGTGTCTTGCCGCGGTTGGCCTGATCGTCGGTATAAACCCCATCCATGGCCGTTTTCGTGGGCTTGGCATCGTCCGCCCGCACCGCTTTTGTTGCGCCCGCATAGGCTGCGACGATTGATGCCAACCCGATGGTCAGTACAACCAACCCCCGCAATATCGAGCATTTGCCTTTCGAAGAGTCCCTGTCCGCACCCGAGTTCATAGAATCGCTGTCCCCTTTTTGAGTTCTGATAGTTTGATGCCGTCTAGCGCGCCCTGCGGATCGATGATAGCAAATCTCGTCGCCTTGCCCGCCATCCGTACGGATGTCTTTGATAGACGGGTGCGAGGTTGCCGGCGTTTCACGCACCTCGCTTGTCTCAAGTGCCGCGAGAGTTGCAGCCGATAAGAGTCTCGACTAAGATTCGTGCGTAATCGTCGCCGCGACGAATCGGACGCGGCGCAACGGGAGACGGACGTGATCAAGCGCAAACTCGGAAACTCCGGATTGGAAGTTGGCCCACTGGCCCTCGGCGGAAACGTGTTTGGTTGGACCGCCGACGAGCCCATGTCTTTCAAACTGCTCGACGCATTCGTGGCTTCAGGATTGAATCTGATCGATACCGCCGACGTCTATTCGAAGTGGATTCCGGGCCACAAGGGCGGCGAGTCCGAAACGATCATCGGCAACTGGCTCCAGCAGCGCGGCGGGCGCGACAAGGTCATCATCGCCACCAAGCTTGGCGTCGAAATGGGCCCGGGCGATAAAGGCCTCTCCAAAGCTTATATGCTGCGAGCGGTAGAGCGTTCTCTCGAGCGGCTGAAAACGGATTACATCGACCTTTATCAATCACACACGGACGACGCGGAAACGCCGCTCGAAGAGACGCTCGAAACGTACGCCGGCCTGATCAAGGCGGGAAAAGTCCGGGCGATCGGCGCATCGAACTACAAGGCCGACCGCCTTGCCGAGGCCCTCAAGGTCAGCGCTGCAAAAGGTCTCCCGAGGTACGAGACTCTTCAGCCTTGGTACAACCTCTACGACCGCGCGGACTTTGAAGGCGGGCTTGCCGAACTGTGCAAGCGCGAGAATATCGGCGTGATCCCCTATTTCTCTCTGGCCAGCGGGTTCCTGACGGGAAAGTACCGCTCGGTGAAAGACATTGAGGGCCGGGCCCGCGGCTATCGAGTGAAAGACATGCTGAACGAGCGGGGCTTCCGCATCCTTAAGGCGCTCGACACGGTCTCCGCGGAACTCCGGGCGACGCCAGCGCAGGTTTCGCTCGCCTGGCTGATCGCACACGGCGTTACGGCGCCGATCGCCAGCGCAACGAATCTCGACCAATTGAAGGAAATCATCGGCGGGACGACCTTGAAACTCAGCGCGGAAGCTGTGCGCCTGCTCGACGAAGCCAGCGCTTACTCGAAAGCGGCGTAAGGACTAAAAGCTATCTCACAAATGGCTGCGAGCCGTGAACGCGTGCGCCTCAGGGGCTAAAGCCCATCTCTCTGGGGCGTGTATGTCGGAGCTAAAGCTCCTATGAACGTTCTAGCTGTTCGCTTTTGACGACTTCGAGAACGGACGCTCGCTGTCGAGCGCGGCCATCTGTTCCGCGCCGTAGCGGTCGCCCGCGATTGATCCGACCGGTACGGCATCCTCGATCGCGGCAAGCTCGCCCGCCGAAAACGAAACCTCCATGGCCTTCAAGGCTTCGGACAGTTGGTCGCGTCGCCGTGCACCGACGAGGGGCACGATGTCCTTTCCTCGAGAGAACATCCAGGCGACAGCAAGCTGAGCGACGGTGATCTTTTTCTCCTGAGCGATGGTGCGCAATCGCGAGACGACCTGCTGGTTGGCTTTCAGATTCTCGCTTTGAAATCTGGGAAAATGAGCGCGAATATCTCCCTGCGAGCGCTTTCGCGGCTCGGAGCATGTCCCGTAAGCAGGCCCCGCGAGAAGACGCCGTAGGCCACGAGGCTGATGCCGAGATGGCGCAGCGTCGGCAGAATGTCCGCTTCGACCCCGCGCGTCACGACTGCGTATTCGATCTGCAGCGCCACGATCGGATGGACCGCGTGAGCTCTACGGATGGTTTCTGAAGATGCCTCGGAGAGGCCGATGTGGCGCACATATCCGGCTTTCACCATTTCCGCTACCGCGCCGATCGTATCTTCGATGGGGACGTTCGGATCAACTCGTGTGGGCTGGTAGAGATCGACGTAATCCGTTCCAAGCCGCCGGAGGGTGTAAGCGAGAAAATTCTTGGCGGCGGCCGGACGCATATCGATCCCAACGAAATTGCCTTGAGGCGCGCGCATGGCGCCGAACTTGACGGCAAGAAAGAAACTTTCGCGCGGGCGCCCCGCAAGCGCTTTCCGCAAGAGCAACTCGTTGTGTCCCATGCCGTAAAAATCAGCGGTGTCCAGCATGGTGACGCCCGCGTCGAGAGCAGCGTGAATTGTCGCGATGCTCTCTTTTTCATCGGCGGCGCCGTACATCCCGGACATGCCCATGCAACCGAGACCCATCGCCGAAACGATGGGACCGTCTTTCCCTAGCTGCCGCGTTTCAATTGACACTTGCTTTCTCCTGGTGACGCGACGCTGAACACGGCTGAGCCGTCGTTCGGCTTCAGTGCTTCATCAGCAGATGGAGCTCCGGCGGCAGCGGCGCCAGATCGATCGCCACGTTGATGCACGCCGGCTTGCCGCTCGCAAATGCCGCTTTGATCGCCGGCCCCAGCTCTTCGATTCGCGTCACATGCTGGCCGTGGGCCCCGAATGCCGCCGCAACCTCGTGATACTTCGCGTCGCGAAGCTGCGTGGCCGTCACGCGGTTGGCTCCGGACACGATTTCCTGAAAGTGCTGCGACGCCGCCCAACTGTGGTTGTTCATGACCACGGCCACGATCGGCAGCTTATGACGCACCATCGTGTCGAATTCCGCGATCGTGAAGCCGATTGCGCCGTCCCCGACGAGACACAAAACCTGCCGGTTCGGATGCGCCACCTGCGCGCCCATTGCAAGACCCAGGCCGAATCCGACGGCTCCCAGGAAACCGTGGGTGATGTAGCTCCCGGGGTGGTTCTGATGAATCACCTCGTTCATCCAGTGGTAGGCCTCGGCTCCGTCGCCGATGATGATGGCGTTCTCAGCGATGTTCTCGACGATCGCCGATACCGCCTGGAGTGGATGAATTGGCGGCGCCGTCCGTTCCATATCTTTCTGCGCGCGTTTGCAGCGGTCCACCTTCGCTTGTCGGATCGTCTGCTGCCAGGCCTTGTAGTCCGGCCAGCGCTGCGACTTCGCCTGCGCGTTCAATGCGCGCAAGGTTTCCTTGGAATCCGCCACGATGGGAACGGCGACCTGCCTCAGCCGCCCGATTTCCGTGGGATCGACCTCCACATGGATGATTTTCGCCGCGTGCGGAATCTCGATGTCGCTCGTGCCCAGCGTGAACAGGCCGAAGCGAACTCCGAGAGCGAGCACCACATCCGGCCGATTGTTCGGCTCCGACAAGTCGGCCATCTTGTGAAAAGTGCCGCCGTAGAGCGGATGATTGCTCGGCAATAGCCCGTGCGCCTGAAAATCAGAGAACACGGGAATTCCCGTCGCCTCCACGAACGTCGCGCAACTCCTCCTCCGCGCCCGATTGATAAGCGCCCACGCCGACCATGATCACGGGGCGCGCGGCACTCGCCAGCAACCTGATTGCCTCCTTCGATCGCGCGGCTCTGCGGAGCCGGAAAAGAGGAGGAATCCAGAAGGACGTTCTCCGGAATCCGGACCGAATCTTCGTCGACTTGCGCTCCCAAGCACATCGGCGGGCATGTCCAGCAGTACGGGACCGGTCGGATAGGACGTTGCCATACGGATCGCCTGGGCGACGAGGCGCGGAATATCCTGCGTGACGGTGATCCGATGCGCCCATTTTGTGATGGGGCGCGCAACCGCCGCCTGATCGAATCCGGATTGCAGCGTGTTGGTCTCCGCGTCCCTCAGAGCCGCGGATCCCATGAGATAGAGCACGGGCGTGCGGTCGAGATACGCGTTCGCGATCGAGGTGACAATGTTTGTGAAGCCCGGCCCGGCGGTCGCCATCGCCACGCCCAAGGTGCGAGTCGCGCGGGCGTAGCCTTCGGCCGCATGACCCGCGGCCACTTCATGCCGGGTGTCGGTGATTGGGATGTGATGATCCAGGCACGACTGAAATATCGTCTCGAGGTGCGCCCCGTGCAGACCAAAAATTTTCTTGACGTTCGCTTTGATCAGCGTCCGTACGACGAGCTCTCCACCTGTGACCATAGCCATTGATAAGCACCTCGCTTCACGCCGCTCGGCGTCGAATCCATCCCCCCGACCGCCGGTGGCAGATTATACGAGACGTGGCGCACGTTTCCACATGGTTTGCTGGGGATTTCCGCATGCGTCGCGCGAGCGGATGATCGGACGATGCCGGCTCGATAGGTTTCTAGTTCCGGAGATTGGCCGGGGGATCCAGCCTTCGCGCCGCCCATGACGCGCCCTGGCGAGATGGTGCGGTCCGAAAGACCGTGCGCACCGAATCGAGGAAAGCACCTACAGTTGCAGACGGCTCGTCCTTTCGCCATGCCACGTGAACCTCGACTTTGGCGTTCGGTTCATCGAGCGGGATAGAGGCCACTTCGCTGCCGGGTGCGGGACGGCATGCGACTTCGTCCGGCATGATGAAGATCCCTTTGCGAGATGTCAGCAGAAGTGTTTGGACATCGTTGTGGGGCAAAGGATCCATCGACACGTGGATGATGTTCGGAGTCACTCCGGCCGCGGCGTACAGCTCGAGTGTCTTGTCGTACAGACCGATCGCAAGCCTTTCGATCCGGGAGCAACAACGACTCGCCGGCGAGATCCTTCACTCGCAGCGTCCTGCGTTTCGCCAGCGGACTTGCCTTGCTCACATGGACTGACAGTCCTTCTTCATAGAGAAGTTCGGAAACCAAGTGCGAAGGATCAATCGGCGGCCGCAAGAAGCCGACATCGATCTCTCCGGCCAACAAGGGCTTCATTCTGTGAAGTAGAGAAAATGTCCCGGCACTGAAATCTCCACCGCAGGACACTTCGCGGAGTGTTCGAGCAGCACCCGGCCAATTCTTTCTCCCAAGCCCAGGCCGATTCCGATTCTCACGAGGCCGGCTTCTCCTGTCTTGGCGAGACGAACGCAATCCGAAACGTGTGTCGTTTGTGTCACCAGAGTTTTCGCTTCCCTCAGAAGCAGCCGGCCTGCATCTGTCAGGGCCACTCGCCGCCGGTCGCGGACGAAAAGCTGCACGCCGAACTCCTCTTCCAATTGACGAATCTGCCGACTCAGTGGCGGGACAGTAACGTGCAAGTGCTGCGCGGCCTTTGAAAAGCTGAGACGCTCGGCCACGGCGATGAAGTAACGCAGTTGGCGCAGTTCCATATCGGGAATAGTTGTTGCCATCCTTATAGTCCTAATCGGTAACAGAAGCAATCAAAATAAGAAATGGACACTGGGCGCCATTGGGGTATTAGTGTCCCCATCTCTAGTGGGTGGGCTATTCACAGCTTCGGGCCGAATGTGGCCATCAGAATGTTCAGCGGTGCGCGAGACGTGGGCTAAATCTCTGTGTTGCGTGTGTTTTGTTGTGCGGCCAGGTGGGTGATCGAAATCTCAGGGGGGAGTGATGAACACACGGTTCGCGGGACGAAAGTTTGTGGCTTCGCTGTTCGTTTGTTTGGCGACGCTGTTTCTATGCGCGTCGCTGGTCCAAGCCCAGTCGGGCGGAACGGGCGCTATTACGGGGACCGTTACCGATCCTTCCGGCAAAACCGTCCCGGGTGCAACCGTGACGGCTACGAGTCTTGGGACCGGCCAATCGCGCACTGCCACGACCGGTTCGGACGGCAACTATAAGTTCTCTTTGCTGACCCCCGGTAACTATAGTGTGAAGTTCAGCGCCGCTGGTTTCAAGACTTCCGAGATCCCCTCCGTCACCGTGAACACTACCGAGACGTCGACCGTGGACCAGTCTCTTGAAGTCGGCACCATTAGCGAGTCCGTCACGGTCGAGGCCAACGTCGAAACGCTTCAGACCGAAAGCTCCACGCTCGGGACCACGGTTAGCGGAAGCCAGATCACTGCCCTGCCCATGGCCAACGGCAACTACACCGAGATTCTGAGTCTCACGGCCGGCACCACCGCGGGCGTTGACAATGCCACTGGGATCGGCAAGGGCACGCAGGACATCAGCGCGAACGGCAACGACCCCGGCCAGAACAATTATCAGATGGACGGCGTGGCCGTCAATAACATCGCCAACTCCGGGAGCTCCAACGACGGCACCATCTATACAGGAATTCCGATTCCCAGCCCGGACGCCATCGCGGAATTCAAGGTCCAGACTTCGACCTACGACGCGAGCTACGGGCGCAACCCCGGAGCCAATGTGAACGTGACCACCAAGTCGGGCACCAACAGCTTCCACGGGTCGGCGTTCGAGTTCTTCCGCAACAGTGTGCTCAATGCCAACGACTTCTTTCTTAAGGAGTCAGAATTCTTAGGGGGTTCGCCAAACGTACGGCCCGCCTTCGATCAGAACCAATTCGGAGCCACCCTGGGCGGCCCGATCAAGAAAGATAAGTTCTTCTTCTTCTTCAGCTACCGGGGGACGCGCTCCAAGAACGGCGAAGCGCCGCAGGCCCAGACGTTCAACGCGATATTGGGTACCAGTCCTCAGCTGAACAACTTCGCAGCACTCGGTTCGCGCGGGACGTGCATTGCACCCGCCACAGTGCCTGACTTTAGCACCATTGCCAGTAGCTGCGATGCGACCGCACAGGCGTTCGCGACATCCATGGGAATTGAGAATATCGTGGGACTCAGGCTCTTCCAACTCACCACGGGACCTACTGCGGGAGTGCCGGCCAATTATTACATCCCGAGCCCGGTGTCGTACCCGAAGTTTTGCGACGCCTCCGGGACGTGCAATTTTGACATCCCGGCTATCTACAGCGAGAAGCAGTTTGTAGCCAACGGCGATTACGTATTCAACAGCAAGAACACGCTCAGCACCAAGTACTTTTACACGCACAACCCGTACACAACGTACTTGGGGCAGGCCGGCGGAGACCTGCCGGGCACGCCGGAAGGCGTGCTTTTCGGCAACCACAACGCCGTGGCGAAGCTCACCACGCTGGTGACCAGCAACTTCGTGAACGAAGCTCGCGTATCCTTCCAGCAAAACGTGAATGCGGCGACGGTAATCGTGCCGCCGGGCGGGTGTCCTTCCGCGGCGGAGAAGAACTGTGGCTCACCTGCCCAGTTGGGGATGCAGGGGCTGGTTCCGGGTTTCTTCGAAGGGCCGAGCTTCCTGAATGTGGGCACCGGGTACGGCTTGTTTGGCGGTCTCCTGCCGGATAAAGGCCCGACGAACCAACTCCAGGCCGCAGACCAGATTTCCTGGTCGCACGGAAGGCACAGCATCCGCGCGGGCTACGAGTACGAGTGGACGAATTGGCCCCTCTCGGATGAAGGCCTGCAGCAGGGACTGATGGTCTTCTTGGGCTACAGTAACTTCCTCGGCAGCGGCGCCAACGCCACTGGGCTCTTTAACCTCGGGTGTCTGTTTTGCGTGAAGGGCACCACGGGACCAAACGGGATTATCCACTTCTATCAGCTAAACAACCAAAACACGTACGTGCTGGACGATTGGAAGGTAAGTTCGCGACTGACGATCAATATGGGCCTGCGCTGGGAGTACGACGGGCTGCTCAGCGACAAATACGGTCACCTCACGCAGGTCTCGATTGACCGGTTGGTCGCGAACCCGGATGTGCCAACTGCGTTCTCGCCGACCGACCCTGCCGGAGTTCAGCAGTATGTCGTACCCAGCAACTTCATCTCACACTTTGGACAGCCGCCCGCTGGCGTCGGTATCTCCAGCAACAGACACTCGATTACGGGACACGCACCCTATAGCGACTTTGCTCCTCGACTCGGATTCGCCTGGCAGCCGTTGAAGGGCGGGAAGATGGTTGTGCGCGGCGGGGCCGGCATCTTCTACGACCGAGTGGGCGAAGACCGGGTGGTACACGCCTTCGAGCAGGGATACCCGTATGCGGCCACGTACGATTTCGGGTTTCTCAGCCCGCGGTGGTTCGCATCCTCGCTACAGACGCCCTACCCCCAAATCCAACTCGTCTGCCTGCCTTCGGATCCGGGTTGCAATTCGGAGCCTAACGGGCTCGGCTTTGCGCCCCGCTATGCGGACGCGGCGACGGGCGTGAATTCCGGCTTGAACACGCCCTTGGACCCGCAGAGCGTACATATTCCGCTTGTCCGGGAATACAGCTTGGGAATTCAATACGAGTTCGTGCACGGATGGGTGCTCGATCTGGGCTACGTCGGAGCGAGCGGAATCAACCTGACGGATTACAACCACAATCGCAACGGGGCGCAGACAGTGACCCCCGGGGACAGTATCGACCAGGAGTACGGTTTGTGCACGGGAGTGGCTCCTAACCAGATATGCAACACCTCAGCAAATGCTTCCTTCCGTGTTCCATATGTGGGTTACGAGCCGATCGGCTTACAAAGTTCGGATAATGACGGATATAACAATTACAACAGCCTGCAGGCGACCGTGCGGCACCAATTCTCCCAGGGACTCTCGATGCAGGCGTCCTATACTTGGGACAAGGACCTTTCCGACGTCTTCTATGCCAACACCGCGGACATCAACAACGCGCTGTGTGTGAAATGCCAGTACGCGCGGGTATCGTTCGATCGCCCCCAACGCTTTGTCTTGAACTACAGCTACGACTTGCCCTTTGGCAAAGGCGTGCAGGGATTCGCCGGCAAGCTTATCGGCGGGTGGAATGTTTCCGGAGTCACTATCGCGCAATCGGGCGATCCATTGACGTTCATCGACCCCGGAATCCCCGGTGTAACTAACGGAGCCGGCTCCGCCTACGGCACGAGCACCGGCCTCAGCTTCCAGGGAGTCGGAACCGCTCAGTTTTGCCCCGGGATTGGGAACGGAAATGTCCTGGGATCCGGCAGCGCGTATTCGCGAATCGTGAACGGGCAACCAGTACTTCAACCCCGCCGCTTTCAGTACCTTTGCGTGCAAGCCGGATCCAGTACCGTTCGGCGATCCAACGGCTCTGGATTATGGCAACTCTGGCATCGGTATCGTGCTGGGCCCGGGGCAGTTTAACTGGGACGTCTCCATTCTGAAGAACACGCAAATCACAGAGCGAGTGAGGATGCAGTTCCGGTCCGACTTCTATAACGCGTTCAATCACCCGCAGTTCGCCGATCCCGGCGGCGGCGGCTTTGGCACAATCGGTTTCGAGAACATCACAGCGCCCGACTATGGGCAGATTGCTCACACGAGCGTGAACCCGCGCCTGATCCAATTTGGGCTGAGGTTCATGTTCTAGGGGCGGTATTCGCGGCGAGGCGGCCGCGGATTGGACAACAAAACCTTCAAGAGCGGCTGGCCGAATCTGA
>CAWEXR010000022.1:0-59710 GCA_963813045.1 uncultured Acidobacteriota bacterium | reverse complement strand
CTCGGGAGCCGCCAGTGGCAATCGCGAGGACTCTCTGGTCCCAGTCGTCGGCGGTTTCACGTTTCCAGGGTCGAACTGGGGAGCGTGGCAGGCCGGAGGAAATTTCTTTTCGGCGACCCACAGTCTCCAGAACTCGTTCCTGACCGGCGATCAGATTTCCTGGAACCATGGCAAGCATTCGTTTCGAGCGGGCGTCAACACACAGCGCATCCAATGGAATTGGGCGCAGCCGGACCGGGAAAGGGGTTGGATCGTCGCCGGGAATACTGCCGACCTCATGACCAGCAGCAGCGGACCTGTGGACGGCCAGCTAGCACCTGTCGACAACGCGTTTTTCATAAACCTTACCTATCGCCTCTTGCCGAATGGCACGACGAATCCTCACCACTGGCGCATCAACGAATTCTCATCGTTCGCTCAGGACGATATCAAGCTGACGCGGCGGCTCACCCTGAACGTCGGCCTTCGCTGGGAATATGACGGATGGCCCACCGACGAAAATGGCGTGTTTACGAACTTCGCCGCCCAAGCCGCCGCTCTTGTGGATACAGGCTCTTTCTTCGTGAACAATCCGACCGGCACTCTTGCGGGCTATATAGTCCAAAAAGATTACAACAGGGCATTCTACGGAGGCCTCGCCGGTGAGTTCGGGACGACGGGCATCACGGTGAACAGCAACAAGACCTTGTTGTACGGCTCCCCCCTTGACAACTTTTCTCCGCGCATCGGTGTGGCGTGGCAGCCGTTTGGCGAGAAACTTGTGGTGCGCGCGGGTTACGGCATGTTCTTCGACCGGGTCTACGGCAACCTCGTGGGGGACAACATCTTGGGCAACATGCCGCCCTACGCCACCGGCATCGGCACAGCCCCCTCGGAAACCCTGCAAAATCCTTTCGTGCAGCAGGCATTCCTTGGATTCATACCCCGGACTCTGGTGGTAGCTGCGTCGACCCCCGGGTTCGGCGCCACCACGATAACGGACATAAACGGTGGCAACGCCTCGGGGCTTCTCACCTCGGGAGACGACCCGGCGATGCGCACTCCGAAGATCCAGCAATATAATCTCGACGTTCAGTACGAGCTTGCGCATGGCTGGGTGGCCGACGTCGGCTACGTCGGATCGCATGGAATCCACCTCTACGATTGGAACCGCGAACCAAACCTCGCGTATCTCGTCGCAGGCGCGCCCAATCCTCCGACTGACCAGGTCAACATAAATCTGGAGCGGCCGGCCAGCTCATTCCCCATGAATAATGCCGCCAACACCAACCCCAACGATCAGGTTCTGGCGAACACCGACAGCAACTATCTGGGCCGTGTAAGCTATCTGGGCGTGGCCCCGGGCGGGTTGCAGCAAGTCCGAACGGACGGGAATCACTTGTACGACAGCTTGCAAGCCCAGCTCCGGCACACCTTCTCCCACGGTCTGACCCTCCAGGCTTCCTACACCTGGAGCAACCTCAAAACCGACATCAACGCCAGCGAAGCTGGGGCTGGCATTGCCACACCGGGCAACGTGCTTTCCGGCAGCGCATCCACCAATGACCCGTTGAATGACAGGCAGCAGTACGGGCCGGCGGCGTTTAACCGCCCCAACCGCTTTGTGCTGAGCTACAGCTACGATCTGCCCTACAAACACGAAGGATGGCAAGGCAAGGCGCTGGGCGGGTGGCGGGTTTCCGGTGTGACTACGATTCAAGACGGTCTGCCTTTCACTATCGTTGACTCAAGCACTCCCGGACTTCTGTACGGCAGCGGGGAGGCCACGGGTGCGTATAGCCGAGTCGAGCTCGCGGACCCGGTCGATTGCAATTCCCTCGGCAACTGCAAGTCGGGCATACCGCTCGCCACTACAGGCAGCATGACGTGCCGCTTGGGGCTTCTGATAGCTGGCTGCCCAGCCCCTGGAGGCGTGCCGCAAGGATTCATCAATCCGGCCGCGGTCGTGCCAGCGCCTGAGTTTGGTGGGATTCCCAATACGGCGACTCCAAATACCGGGACCTGCACGGCTTCGGCGTCGTTACCAGCGGGATTCCTCGATTGTGGCACAGGCTTCGGCGATTCAGGTGTCGGAGTCATGAGGTGCTGCACGCAGCTCAACTTCGATATGGCGATCATCAAGGACACGAAGGTTGGGGGACTGCGGGAAGACGCTAGCCTTCAGTTCCGGGCGGAGTTCTTCAACCTTTTCAATCACGCACAGTTCAATGAGCCGGGCAACGATCGCAACTCGACGACCCTAGGAGAGATCACATCGAGTTCGGTCCCAGGGCGCATCCTCCAATTTGGTTTGAAATATACCTTCTAGCTCGTTTTCTGAGCGTGATCTTTCGGTGGGTCTCGCCGGAACGGTGCCCGATACACGGCATCGTTCCGGGGTGGTTTGCTTTTCTTCCGATTCGGACTCCGCGCCTCTCGCTACTCCACTTTGCTTTTGCTAATATGACCCCAGCATGATCAAAGAAACGTCCGACCTGCGCAGGATGAACCGGTCGCTCGCCGAAACCGATCCCGAGATTGCCGACGCCGTGCGCGGAGAAGTGCGCCGCCAGGCCACGGGCCTCGAGCTGATTCCTTCGGAGAATTTCGTCTCCGAAGCCGTGCTTGAAGCGATGGGCTCGGTTCTCACAAACAAATACGCCGAAGGGTATCCGGGCAAGCGCTACTACGGCGGATGCGAGTTCGCCGATCGCGCCGAGCAGCTCGCGATCGACCGCGCCAGGGCCCTTTTCGGCGCCGAGCACGCGAACGTTCAGCCGCACTCCGGCACGCAGGCGAACATCGCCGTCTACATGACCGCGCTCCAGCCCGGCGACACGGTCCTTGGGATGAACCTCGCGCACGGCGGCCACCTGACGCACGGCCATCCGCTGAATTTTTCGGGCAAGACGTACAAGTTCATTCCTTACGGCGTTTCGAGGGAAACCGAAACGATCGACCACGACGAACTCGACCGGCTCGCGCACGAGCACAAACCGAAGATGATCGTGGTGGGCGCGAGCGCCTATTCGCGGACCTTCGATTTCCCGCGCATGGCGAAGATCGCGCAATCGGCGGGAGCGCTGCTCTTCGTCGACATGGCGCACATCGCGGGGCTCATCGCCGCGGGCGTTCATCCGAGCCCCGTGCCGCACGCCGATTTCGTCTCGACGACGACGCACAAGACGCTGCGCGGCCCGCGCGGCGGGCTGATTCTCTGCCGCGAAAAATACGCGAAAGATCTCGACCGCTCGACCTTCCCCGGCATCCAGGGCGGCCCGTTGATGCACATCATCGCGGCGAAGGCCGTCTGCCTGAAGGAAGCGATGGAGCCGGGATTCCGCGAATACCAGCAGCAGGTGGTCGCCAACGCGAAGGCGCTTGCGGCGGGAGTGGCGAAGCGCGGCTACCGCATCGTCAGCGGCGGAACGGACAACCATCTCTTCCTGGTGGACATTTACTCGCGCGGGCTCACCGGCGCCGACGCGCAGCCGGCGTTCGATCGCGCCGGGATCACGATCAACAAGAATGCGATTCCCTTCGATCCGCTTCCCCCGATGAAAGCAAGCGGCATCCGCGTCGGGACTCCCGCTGTGACGACCCGCGGGATGTGCGAGCCGGAAATGGAGAAAATCGCCGGCTGGATCGCGGAAGTACTCGACCATCTCGGCGATGCGGCAACCGAGCAGCGCGTCCGGAAGGAAGTGGCTGCATTCGCCGCTCAGTTCCCTCTTTACGCCCGCCGCCTCGAAGCCGCCGAGGCCGCTCTCGCCGGCTCCCGTTGAGCGGCGCCGTCCGGCCGCTGCTCATTGGGGAGACTTTCCCCGAATGAGCGTTCGCTTTTGAGATGAGGTAGCGATGCTGACGCAAGACGTATGTGGGCGGCCCGATCACGGAATACGAGAGAGAGGAAGCCCGGCAGATTCAACTCTCGTTGTTGCCGGCGGGCCCCCTTTCCGGGCAGTCGTACGAGATTGCCTACCGGTTTTCCCCCTTTGCAGAAGTCGGCGGAGATTTTGCCGACTTCTTCGCGCTGCCGGACGGACAACTCGGCCTGTATATGGGAGACGTCGTCGGCAAAGGCTTGACTGCCGCGCTATACGCGGCGCTGGTGATGGGCTTGCTGCGCGGCATCCACAAGACGGGAATGGATCCCGCCGCTGCGCTCACGCTCCTGAACAAGCGCATGCTCGTGCGTCCCGTGACGGGCCGCTTTGCCGCGACGCTCTATTCCGTCTTCAATCCAGACACGCGCAAATTGGTGTTTTCGAATGCCGGGCTGCCTTTGCCCCTGCTGATTTCGGAATCCGGTTGCACCACGTTGGGCGAAGGAGGGCTGCCTTCCGGTATGTTTCCCCACGCGACCTACGAGAGCTACTCCGCCGAGCTTTCGCCGGGCGCCGCCGTGCTGTTCGCCTCCGACGGCCTCCACGAGCTGCGGGACCGCCACAATGAAGACTTCGGCCGCGAGCGGCTCATGCTCATCTGGCAATTGTGCCGCCGTAAGTCCGCGGACGAATTGCTCAGCTCCCTGTTCGAAGAGGCGCGATCCTTTTGCCTGGGCGGCAGCGAGCAACTGGACGACATCACCGCGGTCATGCTGAAGATACCCGGCTAAATAATCTGAATCGTGAGTTCGGTCGCGGAGCCTTCACGAATCGAAAACGCCCGCACAGGCTGTGCTGCGTCCGGCTGCGGCGAGATGATGAAATAAGCAGCGTCGGGGTAATAGGCGCGTTCGATGTCCCGCGGCGAGGGCCTGTTCTCACCGTTCGGATGGGAGTGGTAGATGCCTAGCAGTTCGAGCCCCGCCATGCGGATTTCGCGCATCAGCCTCAACAAATCCTCCGAAGCGATCTCATATCCCTTCCCGGGATCACGCGCGACATTCCTTGCCGCAAAAGCCTGTGTGACGACTCCGTCGCGCCCGGCGAGCAGCCCGCAGCGCTCCTGCGTCGCGTCCCGTCGCGTATCAGTGGTTAATCGAGTGAAAGTGTCCGTCGTAATTTGAATCGCAGCCATCGACGCGAACCGTAGAAATAAAAGAGAGTGAGCAGGGCGCCGGTTGCTGCGCCCCGCTCCTCGCCAACGCAATATGCGCTACGCTTTTTGGGCCTGGCGGCGGAGGAACGTGGGCACGTCCAGATCGTCGGCGGGCACGTCGTGAATCACCTCGCTGACGTTTCTCGAAACCTGCTGGACCACGTTGGTCTGCTCGGGCGCCACCGGAACGTTCGTTTGCTCACGCCCCGTTTTCCACGTCTTCGGCAGATACGACGGCCGGGCCTGCGTTTTCTTGCCCGCAACCTCGCGGAAGCCCGCCGCGATCACGGTGATCTTCACCGACTCCTTCATCGCATCATCTTGGACTGCGCCGAAAATGATGTTCGCATTCTCGTGCGCCGCCTTCTGGATGATGGACGAGGCTTCGTGGATCTCGTGGAGCGAGAGGCTGGACGAGCCGGTGACGTTGATCAGGATGCCCTGTGCACCGTTGATGTTGTTGTCTTCGAGCAAGGGGCTGTTGATGGCGCGATTGGCGGCGTCGATCGCGCGGTTCGAGCCGGTAGCGACGGCCGTGCCCATCACGGCGTAGCCCTGGCCGGACATGATCGTCCTAACGTCGGCGAAGTCGCGGTTGATGATGCCGGGAATCGTGATGATGTCGGAGATGCCCTGCACGGCCTGGCGCAGGATATCGTCGGCGATGCGAAACGCCTCAAAGAAGCTGGTTCCCTGCTCGACGCACTCCATCAGCCGTTCGTTCGGGATCACGATCACCGTATCGACGCAGCCGACGAGTTCGGCAAGCGCCTGCTCGGCCTGCTGCATGCGCCGCTTGCCTTCGAACGCGAAAGGCTTCGTCACGACAGCGACGGTGAGCGCGCCGAGCTCGCTCGCCAGGTTCGCAACGACGGGTGCGGCGCCGCTGCCGGTGCCACCGCCGAGACCGGACGTGACGAACACCATGTCCGCTCCGTCGAGCGCTTCCAGGATTTTCTCCGTGTCTTCGAGCGCGGCTTTCCGCCCGACCTCGGGGTTGGCGCCCGCGCCCAGTCCCTTCGTCAGCTTCGCACCGAGCTGCAACTTCACCGGCGCCTGCGAAAGCTTGAGCGCCTGCAAGTCGGTGTTGGCCGCGATGAACTCGACGCCCTCGACCTTGGCGCGAATCATGCGGTTCACGGCGTTCGATCCGCCGCCGCCGACGCCAATTACTTTGATCCTGGCGCCGTCCTGCGGCTCTTCGCTAAACGATACTCGGATGTTCGATTCCTTCGGCGACATTCTCCCTCCCTCAGTTCGGAACTTTTACACCGCCCGCGACTGCGAATCCCCTCTCACGCCCCTGCGAACATACTTTTCAGCTTGCCCATGAAACCCGCGGGACGCGCCCCGGCGAGGCGCCGCGTGCGCGCCCCGTAGAGAACCAGTCCCACGGCCGTTGCGTACTCGGGCTGGGAAACTTCCTCGCTCATCCCCGCCAGGCCTCGCGGCGCCGCCACGCGCACGGGCAGATTGAAGACCCGCTCGGCGAGTTCGGTCAATCCGCGGAGATGCGCCCCGCCGCCCGTCAGAACGATTCCGGCGGGGATTTGCGATTCGAGGCCGCCGCGCCGGAATTCGTCGCGGATGAGCATCAGCAGTTCCTGCGCGCGCGGCTCGACGATGTCGGAGAGCATGCGAGCAAACACGGTGCGCGGCGGACGGTCGCCCACGCTCGCGATCTCGATGGCCAGGTCGCCCGAGACTTGCTCGCGGAACGCGCAGGCGTGCTCGCGCTTGATCTTTTCGGCCTCCGGAATCGGAGTGCGCAGGCCCACGGCGAGGTCGTTGGTGAAATGGTCGCCGCCGACGGGGACCGCCGCCGTGTGCCGCACCACGCCGCTCGCGTAGCCGATCAATTCGGTGGTGCCGCCCCCGATGTCGAGCAGGCAAACGCCCAGGTCGCGCTCGTCCTGCGTAAGGCAAGCCTCGGCCGAGGCCAACGGCTCGAGTACGGTGTCGTCCACGCGCACGCCCGCGCGGTTCACGGCCGTGACGATGTTCTGCGTCGCGCTGCCGGACGCGGTGACGATGTGCACGTTCGCTTCGAGCCGCTGCCCGACCATGCCGATCGCGTCGCGGATGTTATCGTGTCCGTCGAGAAAAAACTCCTGCGGCAGGACGTGCAGCACTTCGCGATCCTCCGGCAGCGTCACGCCGCGCGCGGCTTCGACGGCTCGCCGCACGTCGTCGCGCTGGATGTCGCGCGGTCTCGGACCCACGGTGATCCCGCCGCGGCTGTTCACGCCGCGCACGTGCCCGCCCGCCACTCCGATCGTTGCGGATTCAACGGGCACGCCCACAATCGTCTCGGCCTCCTCGACCGCGCGGCGAATCGAGCTGACCGCGAGGTCGAGATTCACGATCTGACCCTTGCGCCAGCCCTTCGATTCGGCCGCGCCAAGCGCCGCGAATTTCACGCCGCCGTCGTCGTCCTGCTCGGCGACGAGCGCGCAGGTCTTTGTGCTGCCGATATCGAGTGCCACGATGTGCCGATCTTTCCTTGTCAAATCCGCCGCTCCTTACCTCGACTGCTTGACCGCACGCGCTGCGCCGGCCTTCGGCGATCGCTCCTGAGCCACTTTCTGCGAAACCGCCGCCGTGTCCGGATTGACCACAGCCTCGCGGCTGAATCTCAGGTCCACCGACTCGACGCGGCCCGCCGTCGCACGCCATTGCCCGATATTCTCGACGAGCGTCTGATACTTGGCCGCAAAATCGCCGTCGCCGAAGTGCACCACGATGGGCGCATCGGCCTGGCCCCATTCTCCGGCTGGTTCCGCCGCCGAAGGCTCACTGCCCGGAGCGCCGGCCCGCTGCAATCTGCTGAGCGTGGCGCAAACGTCGTGCCCGTCAGAAAGGTCGACTTCGCTCACCTGCTCGGTCGCGCCCGCACGAGCGGATTCGATCTGCTCCATGAAGCCGGAGAAAAGCTGCATGCGCTGCTCGCGGTCTTCCTGAGGCATGTCCGCGCCGATTCCGGTCACGACGGGAAAATGGAAACTCGCGCTCAGGGGCCGCTCGAGGATCACGCCGTGGACGTCTACCAGGGCCATGTCGCCGCCGTCGCGCAGGAAGGCGATGGGCGTGCGCTCGGTGATTTCGACTTCGATCCTGTTCGGCAGGGCGCGGCGCACCGTGGCCTGCTCGACCCAGGGAATGGCTTCGAGTTCGCGCCGCCGCTTCTCGATGGGAATGCGCAGGACGCTCCGCGACCGGTCTGCGGCAAAGATTTCGAGCACGCTGGCGCGCGTGACGTAGTGGTTTCCGGAGAGGCTGACCTGGTCGGGATGAATGAGCGCCATTTCCGGCGAGGCCAGCAGGAAGTGCCCGAGATCGTAGGCGGCCCACACGCCGGCGAGGCCGACCGCGGCCCACATCGTCACGCGCAGATACGTCTTCCAGGCTTTCCGGCCGAACTTCCGCCGCTTGATCTCGAGCGGCTTCTGCCGCCGGAGATACTTCGGCTCTTCGTCCGCCAGGACCTCCTGGGGATAGGCGTCCGCGTCCATGGCTCTCAGTTTCGCCAGACGATCACCTCGTTCTCGAGTTCGATGCCGTACGCGGTGCGCACGCGGTCGCGCACTTCGTCCATCAGCTTCAGCATGTCCGAACAGGTAGCGCGCCCGGCGTTGACAAAAAAATTCGCGTGGCGGTCGCTCACCATGGCATCGCCCGCACGGTGGCTCTTCAGGCCAAGCTCGTCGATCATTTTCCCCGCCGAGCCGCCTCGCGGATTTTTGAAGATGCAGCCGGCGCTTTTCTGGTTGAGCGGCTGGCTCGACCGGCGCTTTTCGTTGCACATCTTGATGCCCGCGAGAATTTCCTTGTACGGCTTCGACGGCAGTTCGAGTTTTACGCGCAGCATCACGTCGTCCGGCGCGAAGGAAGTGTGGCGATAGTCGAAGCGAATGTCGGTGCCGCGCAACGTTTCGATCTTGCCGGTGGCCGCGCGATACAGCTCGACCTCGCGTACGTGCGGGCCGATCTGCGTGCCGTAGGCGCCCGCATTCATCCTCAAGGCGCCGCCAACGCTTCCGGGAACGCCGATGAGTCCTTCCATTCCGCCCAAATCGTGCTTGGCGCAGAACGTCACCATGCCGCCGAGATCGGCCGACGCATCGACGTAGGCCGCGTTGCCCTCCGCGCGCATGCCGGGACGGGCGACGGGAAGATGCAGGGTCACCCACGGTAGCTCGCCATCGGCGATCAGCACGTTGGTGCCGCCGCCGAGAAACCGGTGCGGAATGCGTTCGTCTGCAAGCAGGCGCATCACGTCCGGAATCGTCTCGTGCTGCCGCAGCAACAGCTCATCGGTCGTGCCGCCGATTCCGAGCGAAGTTTCGTCCGCGAGCGGCACGCCCCGGCGCACCTCGACGCCGAGCTCCGTCAAGCGCGCCGCCACTGTGTCCTTAATCCGCATGCGAAGTCGGAATCCTCGATTCGAGAAGCAGCGCAAGCTCGTCGGTCACGCGGCCCACGCTGCCCGCGCCGATGGTCAGAACCGCGTCGCCGGGACGCGCCTCGCGCAGCAGGAATTCGATGCCGCCCTGCAGCGTGCTCGAATACACCACCGTCTTGTGGCCGGCCGCGCTGATGGCGTTCGCGAGACGCTCGCCCGTGATGCCGTCGATCGGCGTCTCGCCCGCGGCGTAGATATCCGTGATCACCAGGACGTCCGCCTGGTTGAACGAGCGCTCGAAGTCCTCCCAGAGGTGCTGGGTGCGCGTGTAGCGATGCGGCTGGAACAGCACGAGCAGGCGCTTGTAGCTGCAGCCGTGGGCCGCTTCCAGAGTCGCGCGGATCTCCGCGGGATGATGGCCGTAGTCGTCAATGAGCGTGACTCCGGAGAATTTTCCCTTGACCTCAAACCGCCTGCCGACGCCCGAAAACTTTTCAAGGCCGGCCCGGATCAAATCGGCCGGGACGTTCAGCGCGAGTCCCACCGCCGCGGCGGCGGACGCATTGCGCACATTATGGATTCCGGGCGGCGACGGCAGCCGGAACATTCCGAGGTCTTCGCCGTGGTATGTCAGGCGAAACTCGCTGGCGAGGCCGTTGAGCTTGACGTCGCTGATCACCAGATCGGCCTGGCTCGACGTGCCGTAGGTGATCAACGGCCGTTGAACGCGCGGAACGATGGCCTGGACGTTCGGCTCGTCCAGGCACAGCACGACCGAGCCGTAGAACGGCACGCGGTTCACGAACTGGAGAAACGTTTCCTGGATCTCTTCGAGCGAGCCGTAGTGATCGAGATGTTCGCGGTCAATCGTGGTAACAACGGCAATCACCGGCGCGAGCAGCAAAAACGACCGGTCGCTTTCATCCGCTTCGACGACCATGTATTCTCCGCGGCCCACCTGCGCGTTTGCGCCCGCATGATTCACGCGGCCGCCCACCACGAACGTCGGGTCGAGGTCCGCGGCGGCCAAAACCGCAGCGACCATTGAAGTGGTGGTCGTCTTTCCGTGCGCGCCGGCGACCGCAATGCCGTATTTCAGCCGCATCAGTTCGGCGAGCATCTCGGCCCGCGGGATTACGGGAATCTTGAGGCGATGCGCCTCGATGATCTCGGCATTATCCTGCGGCACAGCTGCGGAGATGACCACCACATGCGCGCCATGGACGTTTTCAAAGTTGTGGCCTTCGCGGATCGTCGCGCCGAGCTTGCGCAGGCGCTCCGTGACGGCGGAGGCCTTCAGATCGGAGCCCGAAACGGCGTAGCCGGTCGAGAGCAGAACCTCGGCGATGCCGTTCATGCCGCTCCCGCCGATGCCGACCAGGTGGATGCGCTGGAAATTGCGGAATGTGACGTTCATGCCCGGGCTATCCCCTCGAGAAGATCGACGATGTCCTCCACCGCGCGCGGGCGCGCGAGCGAGCGGGCTCGATCTTCCATCTCTTCAATTCTCCGGGGCTGGTCCAGGAGGGAAAAAATCTCGTTTGTCAGGCGCTCGGGTGTCAGCTCGTCCTGCGGCAAGAGCCGCGCCGCGCCTGCATCCTGCATGGCGGCGGCATTGCGCGTCTGGTGCGCGTCGGTGGAAGCCCCGAAAGGGATGAAGATGGCGGCGCGTCCGGAGGCTGATACCTCCGCGACAGTGATAGCGCCCGAGCGGCAGACGATCAGGTCGGCCTGGGCAAACCTCTCCGCCATGTTCTCGATGAAGGGCAAAACCTCCGCATTGAATTCGCGGCGCGCATATGCCACGCGAACCGCATTATAGTCGCCTTCTCCGGTCTGATGCACGATGAAAAGCTGGTTTTTTCTGGCTGCGAGACGATCGAGCGAATCAACCACGGCGCGGTTGATCGGCAAAGCCCCCCGGCTGCCGCCCGTGATCAACAGAGTAAACGGCGCGCGATGGTCTTTTCGAGGAATCGCGAAGAATTCCTTTCGCACCGGGCAGCCCGTCACGACGGCTTTGCGACCGAATCGGGCGGCGGTTGGCTGGTGGGCAACGGCCACGCGCGTCGCCAGGCGCACAAGAATGCGGTTCGTGAACCCCGGCTCGACGTTGGGCTCGAACACCACGTTGGGAATCCGGTGCAGCGCGGCCAGGAGCATCATCGGGCCCGATGCGTAGCCGCCGACGCCAAGCGCCGCGCAAAAGCGATGGCGATGGAGAATCCTTTCGGAGTCCCACAGGCCGACGGGAAGCATCGCGAGGTTGCGCAGGAATCTTGTGCCACCGATCCCCTTGAGACCAGCCACACGAATCAGTTCGAGCGGCAGCCCCGCCTGCGGCACCAGCCGCGCTTCGATTCCGCGTTCGGTTCCGACAAACACGACGCGTCGCACTCCTTGACTCGTTCCTTCACTCCCGCGGCGGAGCCATTCCCGCGCCACGGCCAGCGCCGGGAACACGTGCCCGCCGGTGCCGCCGCCGGCAATCAGCAGAGTCTTCGCGTCCGGCTTCGCGTCCCTTGTCGCATTGGGGCTCACGTCTCATCCGCGTGCTGACTGATGTTCAGAAGCACGCCCGTGGCCAGAAGCATGCCCATCAGACTCGATCCGCCGTAGCTCACGAATGGCAGCGGAATCCCCTTGGTCGGCATCAGGCCCAGCACGACGCTCAGATTGATTAGCGCCTGGCCCACCACCATCGCCGTGATGCCGATTCCCAGCAGCCGCCCGAATTCGTCCGGCGCCTTCATTGCGGCCACGAAGCCTCGCCAGCCGTAGAACGCAAACAGCGCGAGCACGATCGCCGCGCCGATAAAACCGAACTCCTCGCATACCACGGAGAAAATGAAGTCCGTGTGCGCCTCGGGCAGGAAGAAGAGCTTCTGGTGGCTCTCCATCAGGCCCACGCCGCTAAGCCCGCCCGAGCCGACGGCAATCAGCGACTGCAACAATTGGAAGCCGTGGCCCTGAGGATCGGCCTCGGGCGAAAAGAACGCCCTCACGCGCTCGAGGCGATAGGGCGTGCTTAGAATCGCGATCGCGACGACGGGCACCACTGCGGCGGCGGCCGCAGCGATGTAGCGCATAGAAAGACCCGCGACGAACAGCATCACCGCGGCGGAAAAGAAGATCATGCACGCCGTGCCGAGATCGGGCTCCTTGTACACCAGGGCGACGATCAGCAGGACGGTTCCGAGCGCCGGCAAGAGCGTTTGAGTCAGATTGTTGACGCCCGCGCCGCGCGGCCTTCGCCGGATCTCGAGGAACCACGCAAGATAGAAAATCACAACCAGCTTTGCGAACTCGGACGGCTGCAAGCCGAGCGGCCCCAAACGAATCCAGCGGTGCGTCTCGTGCGAACGGTCCAGAAGAAACACTGCGATCAGGAGCAAAAACGTGACCGAAAGCGCCGTGAAGATCACGCGCGGCTGGCGCAGCTTGCGGTAGTCCGTGTTCATCAGCCAGAACATCCCCGCGATTCCGAGCGCGAGCCAGAGCAGTTGCCGGAGCAGGAAATAGTAGCCGTTGCCGTACTCGTCGCGCGCGGTCATGGCCGAGGCGCTGAACACCATCACCGCGCCGATCAGACAAAGCGCGAGCGTTGCGCCGAATAGCTGCCGGTCAGGTTGTAAGCTGCGGGGCATCCTTCATCCCTTCCGCGCCTGAGCTTCCGCGGCGGAGTGATTCTCGAACTTCGCGACAAGTTCCTTGAAAGTTCGGCCGCGATGCTCGTAGTCCTCGAACTGATCGAAGCTCGAGCACGCCGGCGCCAGCAGGACGGTGTCGCCGGGTCGCGCCCGCTCGACGGCAAGCTGCACCGCGCCGTCGAGGGTGCGTGCATTCACGGCCGGGACGGCATCGCCCAAGTCCGCCGCGATTCTGTCCGCGGCCGCCCCGATCAGGATGGCGAGGCGCGCGCGCGCGCGAAGCGGCTCGCGCAGCGGTGTGTACGGGCTGCCCTTGTCCGTGCCGCCGAGTATGACGACGAGCGGCCCGGGAAACGCTTCGACGGCCTTCAGGGCTGCATCGACGTTCGTGGCCTTCGAATCGTTGTAGAACTTGACGCCGCCCACTTCGGCGACGAATTCCAGGCGGTGCTCCACTCCCTGGAACGTCTTCACGCCGCTCGCGATCGCCGCGGGAGTGGCGCCGGCAAGATAGGCCGCGGCGCAGGCGGCCAGCACGTTTTCCACATTATGCTCGCCGCGCAACGGGATTTCGTCGCGTCTCGCCACGGCGACTTCGGAGCCCTCGTGGCGGAAAATGATCTGGTCCTCGCGCAAATACGCGCCGGCAGCCACGCGTTTCTGCCGGCTGAACCAGAAGACGTCCGGCCGCGAAGGCATCCGCCGGGTGACCTCGGGATCGTCGGCGTTCAGCACGGCGCTATCGCCTTCGAGCTGGTTTTCGAACATGCGCATCTTCGCGTCGGCATACTCCTCGAACGATGCGTGCCGATCGAGATGATCCGGCGTGAGATTCAGCAGAACGCCAATTCCCGGCCGGAACGCTTCGGTCGCCTCGAGCTGGAAGCTGCTGACCTCGGCCACGGTGACGCTGGAATCCGTCGAGGCCTCAACGAGCGACACCAGCGGGACGCCGATATTGCCACCGACGAGCGTCGGGACGCCCGCGTTTTTCAGGATGTGCGCGACGAGCGAGGTGGTGGTCGTCTTGCCGTTTGAGCCGGTGATGGCCACCAGCTTCCCTCGCAGGAAGCGCCATGCGAGTTCGATTTCGCTCCACACCGCAACGCCGCGGCTGCGCGCCAGATCGAGGGGCGGCAGCTTCACCGGCACGCCCGGGCTGATGACGATCAGGTCTTGATCGAGAAATGTGGCGTCCGTGTGGCCGCCGAGATCGAGCTTCACTCCAGCCTTGCGCAACTTCGCTGCTGTTTCAGTCATTTCACCCTCCTTTTTCTCATCGGTGGCTGTCACGATCGCTCCGTATCGCTGCTGCGAAAAGTGACGTTGCCACTCCCGTGCGCGCGAGCCCGACTACCAGCACGCGCTTTCCCGCGAGATCGAAACCGGCTCTCACCTGACCTCACCTCAACTTCAAAGTCGTCAGCGAAAACAAGGCAAACACCAGCGCCAGAATCCAGAACCGCACGATGATCTTCGATTCGCTCCATCCCAACAGCTCGAAGTGATGGTGCAGCGGCGCCATGCGAAAAATGCGCTTTCCCGTCAGCTTGAACGAGCCAACCTGGAGGATCACGGAAAGTAGTTCGAGCAGAAAGATGCCCCCGATCGACACCAGCAGAATCTCCTGTTTGATAATGACCGCCACCGTTCCGATCGCGCCTCCGAGCGCGAGCGAACCGACGTCGCCCATGAAGATTTCGGCGGGATGCGCGTTGTACCACAGGAACCCGAGCGAGGCTCCCGCCAGCGAGCCGCAGAAGATCGTGAGCTCGGCGGCGTCGGGGATTTTCTGAATCTCGAGATACTCGGCGAAGCGCGCGTTGCTCGAAAGATAGGTCAGCACCGTCAGCGCCACCGAAGAAATCAGCACGCAGCCGATTGCCAGCCCGTCGAGGCCGTCCGTTAAGTTCACTCCGTTCGAAAAGCCCGCGATCACCAGGACGAGAAAAACTATGAAGGGCACGTAGGCCAGCGGCCAGATGAACCGATGGCCGAGCAGCGTATCGATGACCAGATCGGGATGCAGCTTCTTCAGGAACGGCACGCTCAACTGCGTCGAATAGATGCCTTTGGCCTGCAAGCCGACCAGTACGGCGCCGACAAAAACGCACGTCAGCACTTGCAGGAGAAATTTCCGGCGCGCCGTCAGGCCGAGATTCCGCCGCCGCACGACCTTGTTATAATCGTCCACAAAGCCGATGGCGCCGAAGGCCAGCGTCGCGGTGAGGGCGAGGAGCACGTAGGGATTCCGCAGGTCGGCCCACAGCAGCGTGGGAACGACGATCGCGGCGACGATCAACACGCCGCCCATCGTGGGTGTCCCGGCCTTTTTCTGGTGCGCCTGCGGCCCTTCCTGGCGGATGTACTGCTTTATTTGCAGTTCGCGCAGACGCTCGATCATCCACGGGCCGAGCAGGAGCGAAAGCAGCAGCGCGGTCAGGCTCGCGACCGCCGTCCGGACCGTGATGTAGCGGAATACGTTCAACGCGCTGAAATGCCGGTGAAGCACGAAGAAGAAAAGGTAATAGAGCATCTCAGCGGCGTCCCTTCGGGCCTGCTCCGAGAGCCTCGTGCGCATTTTTCGGGCCTACGCGCCGGTGTCCTGCATCGATGGCTTCCAGGATTCTTTCCATCTTCACGCCACGCGAGCCCTTCAAAAGCAGCAGGTCGCCCGGTCTCACAAGCTTTTCCAGGAACTTCGCCGCCTCTTGAGAACTCGGAAAAAACTGCGTGCGGTCCGCCGGATGGCCCGTATCGATCGCCGCCTGCACGAATTCTTCCGCCTGCCCCTGCACGCCGAAAATCCAGTCGATCTTCCCCAACCCGGCTGCCAGTCGGCCGCACTCCCGGTGCAATTCAGGCGAAGAGCTCCCGAGTTCGAGCATCTCGCCCGCGGCAATGATCCGCCGCTGATACCCCGGCGTGGCCGCGAGCAATTCCGCCAGCGCGGCCAGAGCCGTGGGACTGGAGTTGTACGTGTCGTTGATCACCGAAAAACCTTCTTCGAAGCGCACAACCTCGCCGCGCTTGTCAGCGGGAGTGAGCACCGGAAATACACGTTTCGCCTCCTCCGCGCCGACGCCCCAGACGCTTGCGGCTGCCAGCGCCGCGAGCGTGTTCATCACGTTGTGCCGCCCGATCAGCGGCAATTCGAGTCGCGCGCGCCCCGCGGGCCAGATGAAATCAAAAGCCGAGCCGTCCAGGCCGCACTCTTCGATTCTCTCGGCGCGAAACTCAGCTCGCGGATGCGTGCCGAAATGAATCACGCGTCCGCGCGCCGCATCCGCAAATGCCGCGACGTGATCGTCGTCCGCGTTCAACACGGCGACCGCATTCGGCCAGGCCAGGTTCTCGATCAGCTCGCGCTCGGCAAGCGCGATCTCCTCGATCGACGAGAAAAACTCCAGATGCTCCACCGCCACGCGCGTCACGACTCCCACATCCGGAGACGCGATCTGCGTCAGCCGCGCCAGTTCGCCCCGGTGCGACATCCCCAACTCGATCACCGCCGCGTCGTGCTCGTCGTCGAGCTTCAGCAGCGTAAGCGGCAGGCCGTACTCGTTGTTCAGGTTCCCTTGCGTCTTCAGCACGCGGAACCGCGCGCCCACGAGCGCTGCCAGAATCTCCTTCGTTGTGGTCTTGCCGACGGACCCGGCCACCCCGCCGATAAGCCGCCCCGGTCGCGCTTTCCGCCAGATCTCGCAAGCACGCGAGGCCAGGCGCTGGAGCGCGGCGAGTGTGTCGTCCACAGCGAAGAGCTTTCTCTGTACCTCCGTGGCGTACTCACCCAGTCGTTCGCGCGCCACCACCCCGGACGAAATGCCCCGCGCCAGTACCTCGCCTACAAAAGTGTGTCCGTCGTGACGCGGTCCGCGTATGGCGACGAACAGTTCTCCGAGCTGAATAGTACGAGAGTCAATCGACACGCCGGCCAGCCCGGCCATGGGGTCGAGCCCGGCGGGAACTGGGACACCCAGCGCTTCACCCACTTGAGCCACTGTCCACCGCATCGGTTCTCCAACGGGCTGGCCTTCATGCTCAGCCGCAACTCCGGGCGACCTCGCTAGCGCGCGGCCGGCGTCTTTGAAAAACCCTTGCGACGCAGGATCGCGCGCGCCTTTTCGCGGTCGTCGAACTCGATCGTTCCGTCGCGCAACACCTGAGAGGTTTCATGGCCCTTGCCGGCCAACAGCACGATGTCGCCCGGCCGGGCCTCGTCCACGGCCAGCGCAAGCGCCTGTTCCCGGTCTGGTTCGATCCGGTACTTCGCATCGACTTTTTGCAATCCTACGACCACATCGTTGATGATCCGCAAAGGATCCTCACTGCGCGGGTTGTCGCTCGTCAGCACCACGAGGTCGCTGAGCGAGCCTGCCGCTTCGCCCATCAGCGGACGTTTCGTGCGGTCGCGCTCGCCGCCCGCGCCAAACAACGTGATGATCCGGCCCGCAGGACTCAACTCGCGCGCCGTCGCGATCAGATTGCGCAGCGCATCGTCCGTGTGCGCGTAATCGACCACCACGAGGAACGGCTGGCCCTCGTCAATTCTCTGGAACCGGCCCGGAACCAGTTCGAGATTCGCGATGCCCTCTTCCATTTTCGCCGCGGGTACCTCCAGAGCGATCCCCGCGCCGATCGCACCGAGGATGTTGTAAACGTTGATCCGCCCCACGAGGGCCGAACGCACTTTGATGTCACCGACGGGCGTATGCGCCATGAATTCGAGGCCGTCGAAACTGAGGCTGAGCTTTTTCGCCGTCAGGTCGCACGCGGGCTTGAGGCCAAACGTCATCGTGCGCCGCGCGAGCCCCGCCAGTTGCGCTGCATACGGATCATCCGCGTTAACCACCGCCACGTCGGGTGCGCCTGACCCGGTGCCTTCGAACAGCCTGCGCTTCGCCGCGAAGTACTCCTCGAACGTCTTGTGATAATCGAGGTGGTCGCGCGTCAAATTCGTGAAAATGGCGGCCGCGAAGTGGCAGCCCCATAATCGCTCCATCGCCAGGGCGTGCGAGCTTACTTCGAGCGCGGCGTGCGTCCCGCCGCCATCGCGGATTTCCGCGAATATCTGCTGCAGGTCGAGGGATTCGGGTGTGGTGTTCGGAGCGGGCCGCGGCCCTTTCGGCGTGCGATATCCCGTTGTGCCGATCAGCCCGGTCGTCTTCCCTGCCGCGCGCAGGATTGAATCCACCAGAAACGCCGTGGTCGTTTTCCCGTTCGTTCCGGTTACGCCCACGAGCTTCAGCCCGTCGGCGGGATGTCCGTAGAAATTCGCGGCGACGCGCGCGAGGCTGCGGCGCTCCGAGCCCGGCGGCAGCTCGATCCAGGTCGCGCGCGCCGGAAACTCCGCGGGCCGCGCGGCGGCGCTCGCGACGGCGACTGCTCCGCGGTTCAGCGCATCTGCGACAAACTTCACGCCCTCGAGCTTCTCTCCGCGCAGCGCGAAAAAGAGCGCTCCGGGGGTCACCTTTCGGCTGTCGCACGCAACCGATTGAATCTCAATATCTGACGGCCCGAAGATCTTCCTGAGTTCGGTTCCGGCGAGTAATTTCTGAAGGTTCATACCCCGCTCTTCCAGTCTGGCGCTCCGCCCTTCGTTTCTCGCGTCCGGCTTCTGTTTGACGCTCAGGCTCAATTGCCATTTCCTCGCGAAGAAACGGGCCGGATCTCTCCCGGGCGGCCGAAGCGCACGGTCACGCGGCTGCCACGCAGGACCTGGGTCCCTGCCCCGGGAAACTGTTCCAGTGCAACTCCATTGCCGATCAGCGACGGGACGAGACCCAGGCGCGAGCACTCCTCGGTCACTCCCCGAACGGTCTGCCCGGAGAGATCGGGGACGGCGACGCCATCCTGCCCGGCAAACGCAACGGTGGGAGCATCCGGCTCGGTCGTCCTCGCCACCGCGGCCTGGAAGCGCGCGCGCGCCGCCTCGGAGTCGCCGGATGCAGGACCGGGCTTCGGCGCGGAGCGCAGGTTCTGGGCAGTCTCTGTGTCCGAAGGGGGCGGCACGTCGTGCCGCACGTCGAGATACGTCAGCACCTGCTCCGCGATGCGCTTGAACACTGGCCCGCCGACTTGACCGCCATGGTGCGGCCCGATGGGCGAGTCGAGCACCACCAGAATCGTCACCACCGGATTGTTCACCGGCGCGAAACCCACGAACGACGCGTTGTACTGAGTGGTGGAATAGCGCCCCGTAGCCGGATCGATCTTCTGCGCCGTGCCGGATTTTCCGGCCGCTGTGTAGCCGTCCAGACGGGCGGGCTTCCCGGTGCCCTCGAGGACCACGTCCTCCATCATCTCGCGCATGGTCGCCGCCGTTCTCGCATCCGTCGCCTGTTGCGTTTCGGCGCCCGGCTGTGGCAGTTGAGCCCCGGGCGGTTCATCCCGGATTTCGCGGATAATGTGCGGGCGGTAAAGAGTCCCGCCGTTTGCGATGGCCGAAATTGCAGAGACGATCTGGATAGGCGTGACGCTCACTTCTTGTCCCATGGCGAGTGAACCAATGGAACTCGCCGACCAGTTGTCGATCGGCCGCAAGAGCCCGCGGTTTTCGCCCGGCAGTTCGATTCCCGTCAGCTGCCCGACACCGAACGCGCGGATCGTGTCGTAGAACTTCGGTGCGCCAAGCCGCAGCGCAACCTTGATCGCGCCGACGTCGCTTGAGTTGGTGAGGATTCCGCGGACGCTCAAGACTCCAAATTTCTTCCAGTCGTGAATCAGTCGCCCCGCCACGAGAATCTGGCCCATCTGGCAGTCGACGAGTTCGTCGGGAGTCGCCGCGCCATTCTCAATTGCGCCCGTGAGCGTGATGACCTTGAACGTCGATCCGGGCTCGTAGGCGGCGCTCACGGCGCGGTCCATGCGCGCCTCAGCCGGGTATGTGCCCGCGTCATTCGGATCAAACACCGGCCAGTTGGCGACGGCCAGTAGCTCGCCGGAATTCGGGTCTTCAACGACGACCGTGCCGGCTTTTGCGTGCGTTTCGGTGATCGCGCGCGCGAGTTCTTTCTCCGCGATGTACTGGATGGTTTCGTCGATCGACAGCACCACGCTCGCGCCCGGGTCCGCCGCCGACTCGCTGCGGTCGTACCAGCGGCGGCGCCCGTCGGCCATCACCATCATCCTGCCGGGGCGGCCTCGGATCTGATTGTCGAGCGAGTATTCGATTCCGCCGATGCCCTTCTCATCGACGTCGACATAGCCGAGCACAGAAGCCGCAAGCTCGCGCTGCGGATATACGCGGCGGTTCTCTTTCTGAAAGAACACGCCCTTCAGATTCATGCCGTCGATTCGTTGGGCCACGTCGGGAGAGAGCTTTCGCGCAAGGCGTACCGGAGAATGAGCGGCGCGAATTTTCGTCTCGATGTCTTCGGCGGACGCGTCGAGAGCGCGGGAGAGAAGTCGCGCGACGAGGTCGACGTCGCTGATCTCGCCGGGATCGGCGAAGACGGAATCCATGGGCAGGCTGACGGCCAGTTCCCGGCCTTTGCGGTCGTAGATCGTGCCGCGCTTCGGACTGATTTCGAAAATGCGCTGCTGCTGGTGCTGGGCTTTCGCGAGATATTCGCTGTAGCAGAAGAGCTGGAGATACGTCAGCCGGGCCAGAACCGCCGCCATCCAAACCACTGCCAGGACCCAGACGACAAACCAGCGGAGACGCGGGTTGCGCTGCTCCATGGACTCGGGCCTACCTATCGGAAACCTGCTCCGGCGGCGATCGTGGCCGACGCCGCCGGAAGTGCCCGCCGTGGCGGGCGACCAACTCATGAACTCATGTCAGGTGCGTATCGAAGCTATCAAGGCCGGGGTGTCTCGACCGCGGCGCGCGCGTCGGCCAGCACGGCATCGCTCGACCCTTCGGCGGGAGCCACCTGTCCGGGCACGGGAACCGTCAAGCCTAGCTGATTCCGCGCGATTGCATCGACGCGCATCGGTGAGCGCAGTGTGGCGACTTCGAGCTGCAGTTGCTGGTTCAGTTCGGCCGCCTGCTCGCGGTCGGTATCAAGCTGCTCGATGCTGTACCGAATCTGAATGCACTGGAAATGCTGCCACGCATAGAAGAGGAGCAACGCGGCAATGCCCGCTCCCACTCCCACGCGGCGCCAGAATTCCCGCAAGCGGGCCGGCGGCGCAGGCCGCAACAGCCGCGAATTATCGATCTGTTTCACAGTGTGGTATTCCGTCATGACCGGCTCCCGGCCGGGCGGTTTTCCGCCGGCTCGATCTTTTCGGCGACGCGCATCTTGGCGCTGCGCGCGCGAGGATTGTTTCTGATTTCTTCCTCGCCGGGTTGGATGACCTTCTTGGTGAGCACGCGAAAGCTTCCTTCCCGCGCCAGGCGCTGAAAGGCGTGCTTCACGAGACGGTCTTCAAGCGAGTGGTAGCTAAGGACGATCCATCGTCCTCCAAAGGATAAAGTGGCAGGGGTCCGCGAAAGAAACTGCCCGAGTTCCTCCTCTTCTCGATTCACCGCTATCCGCAGCGCCAGAAACGTTTTTGTCGCGGGATGCAGTCTCTGCCTTCCCCTTGCTTTTCGGCCCCCTGCCACAACCGTTGCCAGGTGTTCGGTGTCGCGAATGGGCCGCGACCGAACAATCGCCCTGGCGATTCTGCGTGAGTCCCTCTCCTCCGCTTTTTGATAGAGGAGATTGGCCAGCTCTTTCTCCGGCCATTGATTCACAATTTCGTCCGCCGTCAGCGGCGTATCCGGGTTCATCCTCATGTCCAGCGGTCCGGCCCAGCGGAAAGAAAATCCGCGCTCAGGGCTGTCGAGCTCGAGGCTGGAGACCCCCAAGTCGGCGAGCACTCCGTCGAGCGGAGGCAACTTCAAGTTCCCCGCCACCTCGCCGATGTTCGAGAACTCTGCGTGCACCGGAACCACCTTTTCGCCAAACTCTTTCAGCCGCTCCCGCGCAATTTCAAGGGCCTGCGGGTCGCGATCCAAAGCGATCAAACGGCCTGTCGTCAGGCGCCGGGCAATTTCAAGTGCATGACCGCCCGTGCCGGCCGTCGCGTCCAGATACGTCCCTTCGGGCCGGATGCGGAGCCATTCAATAACTTCCGCAACCAGAACCGGCGTATGCAGAATGCTCAACTGCTAGATACCCAGTTCGTCAAAAGCCTTTTCGTCTTCGGCCGTGATCGGACTACGGTTCAATTGCTCGAGGAACCGCGCATGATTCCAGACTTGCAGGTACGTCAGATTCCCCTGCACGTCCACTTCGCCCTTCATCTCCGCGGATTCCCGCAAAACGGGTGGAATTAGAATGCGCCCCTGCCCATCCACCTCGACGACTTGACCGTAGTAATTGGTGCGCGCCAGGAACTTCTGTTTGGCCGGGTTGTAGGACGACCGCTTCGCGAGTTTCCTTTCGATCTCTTCCCACACCTTCATGGGATAGATTCGCGCGTACTCGCCGCTGGCGCTCGTGACGTAGAACCGGGTGCCGCTCTTGCGCAGTTCGGCCAGGAAGTCCGCGGGAATTTTCACCCGCCCCTTCTCGTCCACTGTCGCTAGATAGTTGCCCCGCAGCATTGAAGCCCTTGAACGGACCGCCCGGCGTGTTCGCCCCGAGAATCACTCGCTCTTCAACCCCTGCTCTGCCCTGAACTGTTTACCACTGTGCGCCACTTTGTCCCACTTTGTGCCCCGATTCTAGACGCCTTTCGTATCTTGTCAAGCGGAATGTCGCAAGTTCCGAAACTTTTTTTTGAATCGGCTCGATTCACGCGCCTTCGCGCCTGGATAATTCCAAAATGGAAAAAACCACAAGCCGTAGTGGCGCTCGGTGCGCGCTTAGCGACCACTAGCGGTCAAAGCCCCGCAAAGACCCGAATTGTTTTGTAAGAGTCAACAGGGGATGCGCCGGCGTAAACGAGCTTGCCTCTATCGAAATCGCGGCGGGAAGTGGGAGGGTTCGCGCGGGCTACTGTGGCGGCGGATTTCGCAGCGAATTCAGGTCGCGCAGCATCGATTGCTCGTCTGGGCTCAGCCCCTGCATGAACCGCGGATCGTTCAGCGCGGTCTCCTGAGTGGCCGGGCTCATGTTGCGCAGCATGGCCAGATGGCGGTTGATCGCCTGCCGCCGGTCTTGCGGCATCGACTGCCACTTCGGCAGAAGCGTGTTCCGCACATATTGGCGTTGCTCTGGAGTCATGCGTTCCAGAGCCGTCTCCCCATCTCGCGCCAACTGCTTCTGTTCCGGCGTCAGGTTGTTCCATCTCTGCAGGTTCTGCCGAACCTGCTCCTGACGTTGCGGAGGCAGATTTCGGAAGCGCTCGTTGTTTTGCATGAAGCGTTCTTGCTCTTCCGGCGACATATCGCGCAGACTCTCGACCCATTTGGGCGGCAACCCTTCCAGGGCGCGCTCGTTGGGCTGTCCCACCTGCTTCCCCGCCTGCCTTTGGGCTACGGCCTCTGCGCGCCGCTCCCTGAGCTTGGCCAGCGGACCCTGCGCGGATGCAGGCGGCGCCGCAAGCCCTGTTAGGAGCCCGAGAGAAAGCCCGAAAGTGAGAACGCTGTGCCGCACCTACATGCCTCCGTTAGTCATTGCTGCTCGGTTCTTCCCGCTGCGGTTTGTCCGGCTGCGGAGCCGTCGCCGGAGCGAGTTCCGATAGAGCATCCATCTTCGTCACAACGTCGTAATTCTCGAGCACGCCCAGATTCTTGATGGCATTGAAATCCTGTTGTTGAATCGTCGCCACCGTCGGGGGCGCTCCCGGATTGCTCAACGGCAGCTTCAATACCCAGATGCCCACCGCGACCAGCAAAGCTGCGGCAAATACCGCCCGCGGCGCGGGCACAAAGCCACTGAACCAACGCCGGCGCGGCTCCGCTGCGATGCGCTGCCGCACGCGGGCATCGAAGCCAAAGGACGGCTCGATTGCGGGAACCTCGTCCATTACCGTCCAGATCTTGCGGAACTCGTCGACTCGGGTCCGGCAAGCCGCGCAACCGCCGAGATGCTCTTCCACTTTGCGCCGCTCCGCGGGATTCGCCCGCCGATCGAGATACGCAATCAATTCCTTCGAAACGTCTTCGCACTTCATGACGGCCTTCCTTCCCCTGTGCGGCGCACCACGAGCTGGGTTACAAGCGGCGCCAGTTGCACCCGCAGGGTCTCGTAAGCGCGGAACAGCAGCGATTTCAGCGCGCTCTCCGAGCAATCCAGAATCCTGGCGATTTCTCCATAGTCCATCTCTTCATATTTATGCAGCAAGACGGCCACGCGTTGCTTCTCCGGCAGCGAGGCGATCGCCCGCTGGATGAATTCGGTGCGGTCGCGCTCGATCATGTGCTCGTCGATCCGCATTTCCCGCGTCGGCAGTTCCATGGGCGTCGAATCTTCATCGCCCACGGGAGCATCGATCGACACGGCCAGCCTGTCGTACCGGTTGTCGCGGACCGAGTTCAGCGCCACGTTCGTCGCGATGCGGAAGAGCCACGTCGTGAACTTTGCGCTCGGAGTATATTGCTTCCGTGCGCGGTACACGCGCAGAAAAACCTCCTGCGCCAGATCCTCGGCCGTAGCCGTGTCGCGCACCATCCGGTAGAGGAAATTGACCAGCGGCGAGCGATACTTCTGCAGCAGGAAGTCGAAGGACGCCTCGTCCCCCGCCTTCACGTCCAGCATCAGTTGGACGTCGCTTCTGGCCATAGCCTCCACAGCTTATCTAACACCCGTCACGCCATAAAGTTGCGGACGAGAGGCATGTTCCATAACTCAAACTCAGCCGTGCACCGGTTCCAAGGAAGGACAGCAATACATTGATTCTACAGTAGTTAGCGTGGACTAAACGTGGAATAGCGCCTTGAGCCCGAGCAGGACGGCAACTCCGAGGAAAACCAGCACCGCCATCGCCGGAGCGGGCTCGCGATTCACCTCCGGTATCAAATCCGACGCCGCCACATAGAGTGTGACGCCCGCCGAAAGCGGCAGTGCATCCGCCACCGCGCTTCGCAGCACGAACATCAGCCCAACGCCCGCAAGCGTCGCGCCGCCCAGTATCACCGAAGATGTAAACGCCGCCCGCCGGCTCTGTCCGCTCGCCAGCATCAGCGATGCGACCGTGAATCCCTCCGGAATCTTGTGCAGGAAGATCGCGACGAAGATCACGCTGCCGAGCCACGTCGAAACGAGCAGCCCGGACGCAATCGCCACGCCGTCGAAGAACGTGTGAATCACCAATCCGAGCAGCGCCGCGTAGCTCGCGTGCGCGCCCGAAACCTCCGCGTGATGCGTTTCCTCGCCGAAGTGGAAATGCGGCGCGATCGTGTGCTCGAAAAAATGCACCAGGAAATATCCGGCCAGCACGAACACGAAAACCGCGTTCGTATCGCCGAAGAAAAATGATGCGTGGTCGCTGCGGAGTTTCAGCGATTCGGGGATCATCTCGATCATCGCCGTCGCGAGCATGAAACCGGCGCCGAGCGCGATGAAGTATTTCAGGTAATGGTGCGACCAGTGCCGGTGCGCGATCAGCGAGCCGCCGGCCACGTTCGCGGCCGCCGCCGTCAACCCGAGCAGTGCCGCCAGTAAAACCCGCGTTGTCTCGGCCGAATCCATTGCCGCTAGCCGGAGTGGCGGAACAATATCACGTCACCATCCTGCACAACGTACTCTTTGCCTTCCAGGCGCACCTGCGCCTTCTCACGCGCCGCGGCAAAGCTGCCCGCCTTGAGCAGGTCCTCCCAATTCACCACGTCCGCCTTGATGAAGTTCTTCTGAATGTCGCTGTGGATCGCGCCGGCTGCTTCCTGGGCCGTCATGCCGCGTTCGATCGTCCACGCGCGGCATTCCGGCTCGCCGCAGGTGAGAAATGAAATCAGTCCCAGCAACCGGTAGGTCGCCTGGATCAATCGGTCTCGTCCCGACTCCGCGAGTCCGTAGGCGCGCATCATCTCGGCGGCCTCGGCGTCGTCGAGCTCGGCGAGTTCCGCCTCGATCTTCCCGCAAAAAGGAACGACGGCGGTGTGCGGCTTGGCCGAAAGTGTTTCGAGCTTGTACTTCTGGACCACGCGATCGATGTCGGCCGCTTCGTTGTCGCCGAGATTCAGCACGTAGAGCATCGGCTTGCGCGTCAGGAACATGAAGCCGGTCAGCATCTTCTGCTCTTCGGGTTTGAATTCGAGTTCGCGCAGCGGCGTTTCTGCTTCGAGCGCTTCGCGGCAGCGCGTGAGAACTCGCAACTCGGCCTCGAGCAGCGGCTCCTTTTTTTTCTTGAGGTCCTTCTCGACGCGCTCGATCCGCTTGGCCGCTTGTTCCAGGTCGTTCAGCATCAGCTCGATATCGACGCTCACGATGTCGCGAATCGCGTCGAGCGACCCCGCCTCGTGCGGCACCGCGGGATCTTCAAACAGCCGCACCACGTGCGCCAGCGCATCGGCTTCCCGCAGCGGCACGAGCGAGGCGGAATTCTTCTCGCGATCCTTCTGAATGCCGCCGATATCGACGTACTCGATCGTCGCGTACGTGATTTTCTTCGGCTTGAAGACCTCGGCGAGCTTCGCCACGCGTACATCCGGCACGCGCGCGATCCCCACATGCGGCTGGTTCGGCGCGCTTCTCGCCTCCACGCGCGCCCGCGTCAGAATGCGGAACAAACTCGTCTTCCCCACGAGGGGCAGCCCGATAATTCCCGTTTGCATAAGCGTGTGATACTAGCATAGGCGTGAGTCGCCGCCGACCGTACGCATCCGTTGTGCGATCCGCCGCCAAGCGATATCCTTTCGAGCGCCCATGAACTCGACGACCAGCAAACTCGCGCTTCCTTTCGACCACGTCGAAGCCCACGCGCATCTTTCGCGCACTGACAAACGCCTCGCCAGCCTCATCTCGCGCGTCGGCGAATTCCAATTCAAGCTCGACGAATGCGACAGCGTTTACGAATCGCTCCTCGAAGCCATCACGCACCAGAGCATTGCGGGCAAGGCCGCGCAGGTCATCTTCGCTCGCATCATGGCGCTCGGCACCAACGGCCGCTGTCCGACTCCTGCGGAATTGCTTCGCGTGCGCAAGCCGAAACTGCGCAAGGTCGGCCTCTCGAATGCAAAAGTCGCCGCGGTTAGGGATTTGGCGCAGAAGACAATCGAAGGCGTCGTGCCCACCATCGAAGAAGCGCACAAGATGTCCGACCAGGAGCTCGTCGATCGGCTGATTTCCGTCCGCGGCATCGGTGCGTGGACCGTCGAGATGTTCCTGATCTTCCGCCTCGGCCGCCCGGACGTTCTCCCGATCCACGATTACGGCGTGCAAAAGGGCTTTGCCATCACCTACCGCAAGAAGGCGATTCCGAAGCCGCGCGAGCTGGCCGAATTCGGCGAGCGCTGGCGCCCCTATCGCACCGTCGCGAGCTGGTACATGTGGCGCGCCGTCCAACTCGCCGGCCCCGCCGCCCGCAAAATCACGAAGCCCGGCACCGCAAAGAAACGTATCGTCGTGAAGAAACGCATCGTCAAGAAACGCGCCGTTTAGAGGCGCGACGCGCGTTTTGGCAACTCCGCATTTATTTGCGATTAGAACGGGGTGCGGGTGTGTGTTTTCAGCAGTTTGCAGCGATTCTAATATTGGGAATTCGCGATTAGGAGTCGGGATTGAGGGGTAGCTTGGCTTGTGGGAGGTAATGCATTTCGCCAGTTCCTTCCTCCTTCAACATAGTCGGCCGCAGCCGGGGACCACAAGAATGTCCCGACTGACGATAGCGCATGGAGAAGACCGATTTCAATTGTGGAAAATACGGATGCCCTAAGCAGAAGAGCCGATTGCAGTTGTCGAAGCCTTGGGAGCTACCGTTAGGAGCCGTGCTGGGCCGGTCTTTCGCGCACCGTGAGAAACAACGCAATCAGACCCACGACGAGCACGCCACCCTCTAAATCCACCGACACGCGGTGCAACTTGTCGAACTCCCCGCGCCGCGAATCGCTCGCCGGAGTCGCATCGACCGAACCCATCTGGCTGCGCAGCACCGCCATCCTCGGCATCACGTAGCCCTGCGACGTAATCGTCAGCCCCGCCATCAGAATCACGCCCAGCACCGCCGGCTCGATGAACGCTCTCAGTGACTTCACCATCGCGACCGACGCCACCACAAAATCGCCGCTGCGATCAGCCCCATCAGGTGCAGCCCTGCGAGCGTGAACCCCACCAGCAGCCCCGCCTCGTCGCGATTCGGCAGCACGGCGAACGCGCCCTGCGTCACCACCGCGACGAAATAGATGATCGCTCCCACCCACGTGCCTAATGCGAACACCCGCACGAATCGTAAGAAATGTTTCATCCGTTTTCGTCTGTCCCCGCAACTTCGAACATCGCCGATGATAGAATTTACACCGTGAAAGGCATTGGCCCAATTGAATTGGCAACCGACGGCCTAAAGGGCATGGATTTCCCTCCACTTTCCAGGGCGCCTGTCGGGCCCAGCGAAGCACGAACGGAGGATTTGGTTCAGTGCCTGAACGAGGCTTATATAGCTATATTCCGTTCCCGCACAGTGCGCAAGATTCTCAGCGGCCTGGTCACTTCGTGCGCGCGCTGAGAACTCTCCCAAGAGCAGCCAATATCGTTAGCAGGCACATCTTTGAATGCACGCTCACGCATGCTTACATGAACAGTAAGCTCATGGATTGCTATGAGGCAAAGACTGGGAACAGGCGTGGGGAATACTCACGCCCGCCGCCATTGGAAACCTGTGGGCCAAGAAGTACGGTGCCAAGTACGCACCTCCGCCTCCTCAGAAACTCCCGACAGCTCCCGACCCGGTACGCATCGGAATCGCAGTTTCGGAGTATGAGGAATACCAGTCACAAACACACGGATGGAAGGAAGGGAAGGATACCTATGGATTGCGAGCCGAATTGTCCCACCCCAACTCGGCGTGTTTGCAGCAGTACTCACGCCGATAAGAGCGACGGGACCATAATTGTCGACTATGTCGTGGCTCCTGCGGGCGAAAACTCTCCCCTGCCGTTCGTAAACTGGTGCGTAATAGACCTGCTGCTTTTTACTCGATGAATTTCCTGCGGCTGGCCTGAGATCACGTCAGTTCTTCGAGACGTTCTATGCGGTTGGTTCTGCAGACGAATTCATAAAACTCGTCGCCGAAAACGTCAGCCAGCTGATCCACCTCGGACCCTAAGCGTCGTGGCACAGACAACGACCGCCATCGCACGAGGTGGTGAAAAATCACTTCTTGGGCACATCCGGCCAAATCACCGCGCAGGCAGCCAAGCACTTAATGGCAGAATCAAATCGGGGCATGGTGGGCGACCAAGGACTTGAACCTTGGACCTCTCCCGTGTGAGGGGAGCGCTCTAACCACTGAGCTAGTCGCCCACGGAAAGATGATGAGCCATGCGGCTCGTCATGCCGGCCTAAAGGCCGCCGCTACATATTTGCAGAAGGACCAGCGAATTGCAAACCGCCACCAATTCCTTAAAGGGGTCCGCCAGCAGCCGTCTTGCCGACCTTCAGCGCTCGATTGCGCGCGTCGTGAAAGGCAAGGAAGACGTCATCCTGCTCGCGCTCACCACGCTCCTCGCGCGCGGCCATCTGCTGATCGAAGACGTTCCCGGCGTCGGCAAGACGACTCTGGCGCAGGCGCTCGCCCGCTCGTTCCACTGCTCGTTCCAGCGCATCCAGTTCACTTCGGACATGCTGCCGAGCGACGTGATCGGCGTCAGCGTCTACAATCCCGCGGCGCAGGCGTTCGAATTCAAGCCCGGCCCGATCTTCGCCAATATCATCGTCGCCGACGAAATCAACCGCACGACGCCGAAAACGCAATCGGCGCTGCTCGAAGCGATGAACGAAGCGCAGATCACCGTGGACAACCACACGCATTCGCTGCCGAAACCGTTCCTGGTCCTCGCGACGCAGAACCCGATCGAGCACCACGGCACCTATCCGCTGCCCGAGTCGCAGCTCGATCGTTTCCTGATGCGCATCCGCATGGGCTATCCCGCGCGCGCGAGCGAAAAGGAAATCATTCGCAATCATTCCGCCGCCGGCCACGCGGAGCAGATCGCGCCGCTCATGGACGCGGCCGACGTCGTCGCCATGCAGGAATCCGCCTCGCAGGTGAAAGTCGACGAGAGCCTGCTCGACTACTCGCTCGAAATCGTCGAGCGCACGCGCCAGACCGAGCAGCTCAGCCTCGGCGTCAGCCCGCGAGGCACCGTGATGCTGCACCGCGCCGCGCAGGCGCGCGCGTTCCTCGAAGGCCGCGACTACTGCCTGCCGGACGATTTCAAGCGCCTCATCGTTCCGGTCTTCGCGCACCGCGTGGTGGTCAGCTCGCGCTACGTCTCCACGCAGAAGAAATCCGAGCAGGCCGAAGCCATCCTCCGCGAAATTCTCGAAACCACGCGCGTCCCACTCTGATGCAGGACTCGTTTGTCGCACGTTCGTGGCGCGCCCGCGACCGCACGGGCTGGCGCAACTTCGGCGTCGCCATGCTGGTGCTTTCGGCGGCGCTTTTCGTCGCGTTGTTCTCGGCCGCGGTCGCGCAGCAGGGCCGCGTCCTGCTCGCCGCGATCACCACGGTCCTCTCGCTGGGCATGGCCGCCTGGGTTGCGGTCACGATCGTGCCCGCGCTCGCGCGCCGCACCAGCCTGCGCTGGCTGAAGTATCAGGTCGACTACCGCCTCACGCGCGACGGCATCATCTACCTCGCCGCCGTTTTCATCCTGATCCTCGCCGCCGTGAACACGGGCAACAATCTCCTCTTCCTGATTCTCGCCTGCATGCTCGGCGGCATCCTGATTTCCGGAGTGCTCTCGCGCGTCGTGCTCACCGGCATCGACCTGAAGTTCGACCTGCCCGAGCACATCTTCGCCGAGCAGCCTGTGCTGGCCGAACTCGAGCTGCGCAACGAAAAGCAGGGCTGGCCGTCGTTCTCCCTGCTCGTCGTCGGCGAAAGCAGGCGCAAGAGCACGACCGATCGAAATTCTCACCCGCCCCGTCTTTTTCCCCTACATTCCGCGCCAGACCGCGTCGCGCCAGAAGGTCGAGCTGCGCTTCCCGCACCGCGGCGCTTACCGCCAGGATGCGTTCGGCATTCGCACCCGGTTCCCCTTCGGCTTCTTCGAAAAAACGCGCCAGGTGGATTCAGGCGCCGAGATCGTCGTCTATCCGCGCGTCGAGCCGACCGAGCAGTTCTATGAAGTCCTGCCGCTCCTCAGCGGCGAGGTGGCCAGCTTCTTCCGCGGCCGCGGCCACGAGCTGCATTCGCTGCGCGACTACCAATCGACCGATAGCGCCCGCTTCGTCGACTGGAAAGTCACCGCGAAGTCCGGCCGCATGATGGTCCGCGAGTTCGCGCGCGAGGACGAGCGCCGCGTGATGCTCGTTCTCGATCCGTTTCTCGGGCCGCCGCGCGCCGACCTGGGCGAACTGGCCGCCGCCGAACACGCCGAGCGCTTCGAACGCGCCGTTTCGATGGCCGCCTGCATCGCCTGGCACTTCCACGAGATTCGCTCCGTCGTTCAGTTCCGCACCGACCGTTTCGCGACGCCCATCGCGCCCGCCGGGGAAATCATCTATGACGCGCTGCGCGAGCTCGCTCTGATTCAGCCGGAAACGTCCGCGACCGGCGGCGCATTTCTCGACGACCTCGCGAACGACCGCGAAATCTTCAAAATCATCATCACCGCCCGCGCCCAGCGCACCATTCCCACCGCTCTCTGGTCGTCCTCCTACTTCCTCTTCATCGACCGTCTGTAGCTTCTTCGCGCTGTGCGTGCATTTCTCTGCGCTCTCTGACGTCTCTGCGGTGAGTTTCAGGCTTTCTCTGCGGGCACCGTGATTCTCTGTGTCCTCTGTGGTTCGCATTTGCAACGTCTCATGCGAGAATGGCGCGCGCATGAGCATTCAATTGTCCCCGGCGCACTCTCGCGCCCTTTCGCCGTCGCCTGCTCGCATGGTTCCGCGCGCACCGCCGCGATCTGCCCTGGCGCGCTCACCGCGGCGACCAAACCTGGCGCGCCGGCCGCGATCCATACCGCATCTGGGTCGCGGAAATCATGCTCCAGCAGACGCGCATCGCCGCCGTCATGCCCTACTACGATCGCTTCCTCGACAAATTTCCCAACCGTCGAATCGCTGGCCCGCGCGCCGCAGGACGAAGTCCTGAAGCTCTGGTCCGGCCTCGGCTACTACAGCCGCGCGCGCAATCTTCATCGCGCCGCGAAAGAAATCGTCGCGCGCCACAACGGCAACTTTCCGCGCGCGCTCGACGCGGCCCTCGCGCTTCCCGGCATCGGCCGCTACACCGCCGCAGCCGTCCTGAGCATCGCCTACGACGTGCTCCGCTCGCCGTCCTCGACGGCAACGTGGCCCGCGTCCTCGCGCGGCTCGGCGCGATTCGCGGCGATCTCCGCGCGCCGCGCCGGTGGCGCCGGCTTTCCGAAATGGCGCAGGACCTCCTCGCGCGGCGCGCCTGCGGCGATTGGAACCAGGCGCTTGATGGAACTCGGCGAGACGATCTGCACGCCTCAGATTCCCCGCTGCCCGGCGTGCCCCGTATCGCGTTGGTGCCGCGCCCGCGCGCGCGGGCTCACCCGCGAAATCCCCGCCCCGCGCAAGAAGCGTGCGCCGGTCCGCATGCAGATCGCCGCCGCGATTCTCCGCGATCCGCGCGGCCGCACGCTTCTCGTGCGCGATCCGGGCGCGCACGACGACGTGCTCTTTTCGCGCATGTGGCAGTTCCCCGCCGTCGAAGTCGCCCGCTGTGCCGAGGATGAACTCGCCGCGCATCTCGCACAAAGCCTCGAGATGGACACCGCTTCCCTCGATCTCCAAGCCCTGCCGCGGGCGCGCCACGGTGTGACGTTTCGCAACATCACGCTTTTGCCCTTTCTCGCTCGCGTCGCGCGCCTGCCGAAGCGCGCGCGCACCCGCGTCATTCCGCTCGACCGGCTCCTCGATCTCGCGGTCTCCAGCGCGACCCGCAAAATCGCCGCCGCCTTCGCCCGCCCGTAGTTTTCCGCGGTCGCCGTTGCCGAATTCGCACCCCACTCTCGCCGCCGCCGCAAGGCCGCGCGCGCCCGGTGCTAGCATCGTAAGACGCCCATGGCCTCCGCCGCGCGACCGATCGCGCCGTCTCTTCCGGCGCTCGAGCGATACTTCGAGGTTTCGCTCTTCCTGCTCGTCTCCACGGGCGTGCTCGCGATCGTCTCGACAGGCAAACTCGATCCTTTCTCTACGCTTGCTCCAGCCGCTGCGCTCGATCTACAAGGGGATTCGCGTCTGGCGCGGGCGCGGCCCGGAACTTACGCCGCGCGTGGCCACCTGGCTCGTGCTCGCCTATTTTCTGTTCTTCCCGCTCGACCTGTGGGTGCTCTCGCGCAATCTGGCCGAGGGCGCGCCGAATCCGCCGCTCTACGCCGCGCTGCTTTCGGCGATTCACCTGCTGCTCTTCGCCACGCTCGTCCGCATGTACTCGGCGCGCACGAATCGCGACCACGCCTTCCTCGCGGTCCTCGCGGTCACGTCGATGCTGGCGTCGGCGATCCTCACCGTCGAGACCGGATTTCTGGTCGCGCTCGCGGCTTTCCTCGTGCTTTCGGTTTCGACGTTCGTGGCTCTGGAAATCCGCCGCAGCGCCGCGGGCGCGGTTTCACCGCCGTTTGACGCCGGCTCTCCGGTGGCGCAGCAGATGAACCGCGCGCTCGGAGCGTCGTCGCTGCTGGTCGCCGCGAGCGTGTTGTCGCTGGGCCTCGTGCTGTTTTTCCTGATTCCGCGCTTCACCACGGGTTACCTCAGCGCGCTGAATCTCCAACCCCAAACGATGACCGGCTTCACCGAAAACGTCGAGCTTGGCCAGATCGGTCAAATCAAGCAGAACTCGGCCGTCGTCATGCGCGTCCGCATCGAAGGCAATTCCGCCCGCGGGGCGGAAGTGCACTGGCGGGGCATCGTGCTCACGAATTTCGACGGCAGGCGCTGGTTTACCCCCACGGAAGAACAAATCGTCATCGTGCCGGACGCGGATGGCGACTACTTCTTCGGCGCTCCGGCGCCGTCGCACGGCGATTTCTATCCCTTGCGCTACACGGTGTTGATGGAGCCGCTTTCGACCGACGCGATCTTCATAGCGCCGCGCCCCGAAAGCCTCCGCGGGCGATTCGCCGAGGAAACCGGCGTTCTCGGCGGCCCGCCGCACCGCACGTACCTCCTTCTCGATAAAACCGGCTCGATCTTCAACCCTCTCCACAACAACGCGAAGCTGCGTTACGAAGGCGTCTCCCGCCTTCCCACCACGCCCCCGGCCGAGCTGCGCAAGGCCCCTTCGACCTATCCCGACTCCGTCCGCCAGACCTACCTTCAGTTGCCGCCGCTCGACCCGCGCATCCAGAAGCTCGCCGAGCAGGTCACGGCCGGCTCGCAGAACGAGTTCGACAAAGCCTTGAGCATCGAGCACTACTTGATGGCGCACTATAGCTACACCCTTGATCTTTCCGGGCCGCGCGTGGAAGACCCGCTCGCGAATTTCCTTTTCGTCCGGCGTTCCGGCCACTGCGAGTACTTCGCCTCGGCGATGACGGTGATGCTCCGCGCGGTCGGAATTCCCGCCCGCTACATCACCGGTTTTCTGCCGGGCGAATACAACGACCTCGGCGGCGACTACATCATCCGCGAAAGCGACGCGCACACCTGGGTCGAGGTCTACTTCCCTTCCTACGGCTGGATGACTTTCGATCCCACGCCGGGCAGCGGCGCCGACCAGCGGCACGGCATGTTCAACCGGCTCTCGCTCTATTGGGATTGGTTTCAGTTCGCGTGGGGCGAGTGGGTGATCAACTACGATTTCTCGCACCAGTTGACGCTCGGCCAGACCCTGCAGAAATCCTCGCGCGACTGGGGCGACCGCGCGCGCGACTTCTACCGCCGGGAGAGGGACGCGGCGATGCTCAAACTCCTCGCGCTCGACCGCAAAGTCGAGAAGTCGCCGTGGTTTCTGCCCGGCGCGCTATTTCTGCTCGTCGCACTGCTGTTCGTCCTGCGCGGCCGGTCCATGATTCGCTACGCCGTCGCGCGCTGGAGCCTGCGCGCGCGCCGTGGCGGAAATCTCACGGCGTCGCTCGCCGCATTCGAGTACACCGAAATGCTCCGCTTGCTCGAACAGCGGGGTTGGAAAAAGGCTCCCGTCGCAGACGCCCCTCGAATTCGCCGCCGCGATTCCCGCGCCCGACTTTTCCGCTCCGGTCGCGCAGCTCACCGAGCTGTACCAGTCCGCGCGCTTCGGCAGTCATCCCGCGCGCGCCGAGCAGATGTCGTCGCTCCTCCGCTCGATCCGCGACCTCCTCCGCTCCCGCAAGACATCGCGGTGAGCCCTGTCCAGGGATTTCCCGCGGTGCCCACGCCCCGTTGCGCGCAAAAGTGACACGCTGAACCAGGCAGTTAGCGCTAAGATAGCCGGTGTTCGGTGAAAGCCATGTCCCGCAATACGAAAATCTTCACCGCCATGACGCTGGCCTTTGCGGCGGCGCTGCTCTCGACCGCGCCCGCGTCCGCACAAGAGCAGGAAGCGCCCGCGGCCCGCGCCCAGGGCTTTCCGGTCGGCCCGGCGGCGCGCATCACTGGGTTCACCGCCGAGCCCAGGTCCGTCCAGGCCGGCCAGCCGGTTACGCTCACCTGGGCCGCGGTCAACTCGGACAACATCTCCATCGATCAGTGCGTGGGAATTGTGCCGGCCAGAGGAAGCCGCCAGGTTTCCCCGAACGTGACCACCACCTACACGCTTGTCGCCAAAGGTCGCGGCGGCAATGACAAGCAATCCGTCACCGTAACGGTCCTCGGTTCAAATTCAGCCGCCGTTGTCGGCGCTGCCTGCACCGATGCGAAGGACAAGCCCATCCCTCGGATGGGCGACCACCCGGATCTCTCGGGGGTCTATATCGGCGGCTTCGGCATCGTCCCAATGGACCCGATCATGCTCAAGCCCGGCGCGGAACATTTCAAGATGACCGCCGAAGAAGATGCTCTTGGCCCAACGGTCACCTGCCTCCCACCCGGCGTGCCGACCGCCACGATGTGGCCTTATCCGCTCCAGATCGTGCAGAAGCCCGATGTCGTCATAATCCTCTACGAAGCCTACCCGATGTTCCGCGTGATTCCGACCGATGGGCGCCCTCATCCGAGCGACCTCGACCCCACGTGGATGGGCAACTCGGTGGGTCACTGGGAGGGCGACACGCTGGTCGTGGACGTCACCGGCTTCAACGACAAGACGGTGATCACCAGCTATCACCACACAACCGCCTTCCACGTTGTCGAACGATACCGCCGCACATCCTACGACACGCTCAGCTATATCGCCACGGTGGACGACCCCAACGTCTTCGCCGCGCCCTGGCGATACGGAGGCCCGTTGCGTCTGCATCCCGAGTGGGACCTGCAGGAATACGTCTGCGAGGAAAACAACAAGAACTACCAGGAATTGCTGCTCGACAAGAAATAGCACTCCGGCGTGCGCCTCAAGGTCGTCGGCGGCGGGACGAGCCCCGCTTGCTAGCCGCGGCGGAGCGCCACGCCCCGCGGAGGAGATCCCGGAGCGCATCCCGGTGAACGCGTGAGAGCCGAACGAGTATCCACTCGTAATTCAGATAATGATCGGTGATGTAGTACGTCTCGGGATCGGCCTCCATCAACCCTGCGCGCTGTTCAAAGTCCGTGCGAACCACCAACGACTCGCCATCCTGATGCAAGCGCGCGAACAGCTCGCCGCCCACCTTGAACGCCGGAGTGCCGTAGGACGTGCCTTCTTCGGCCTTCTCCAGAGAAAGCGCTATCTCGCGAACCGCCTCGAACGTCTCGGGCACTTTCACCGCCCAGCGACCCTGCTTCGGAGTTCGCGTCCCTCGAGAAGTGGACTGAGTTTGACCGGTCTTCTTGTCTTTCTTGGGTTTCCTCACGACCTGTCCTCGTGTGTAGTTCTCGATCTTCAACTTGGCGAGGGGGCCGCCTTTTCGGCTTCCTTGTGCAGCGGCCACATTTTGAAAAACTCCGCGTAGAAAATGAGGAATGGGAAAGTCACGGCCAGCAGCGCAGACGCGAGCCATATCTCAAAGTCGTAGCTCGGTGGGCCCGGCTTGATGGTACCGGTCACGACTGGCGCCAGAAGTCCGTAGACTTGTGCTAGCCCAACTCCAATCACAGCGGAGGCAATTGCGTTCAAGACACCCTTCAACGGTTGGGTCAGCTTGCCGAACAGCGATCCGTGCAGCATGTTCAGCACGATGATGGTGCCGAAGACGAAGGGTATCGGAACGCGCACCATGAACGACACGACATCCATCCGCATCACATTTACGCCCAGATAAAACGCGAGGCCTCCAAGGACCAGCGCCGTGATCGTCCATACAATCCCCAGCACCGGCTGTTTCATGAGCGCCGGAGACACCGTGAAAGGCCACAGGTCGAAATTGAGCGACAGGAACATGACGGCGATCACCGTCACGTAAAACACCAGCACGCTCCAGGCGTTGAATAGCCCGTGCGGATCGAGCGCCGGGACGTATACCGGCGCGCCCTGCATGAAACTGTAATTGAACAGCAGGCGGAACAGCAGATAGTTGATGACGTAAGACGCGACGAGCAGGGCGAATCCCGCGCCGACCGGATTCTTGATCAGTTTATTGAACGGCCAGCCGCCCCACATGATGGCGAGCCAGAACGCGATGATCACCGACGCGATGATGCACATGGCCAGCATCGGCGTTGGTGGATTGATCCCGCCGCCCACGGTCAAGAAATGAACCGCGGCGACGACTGCGCCGACCACCAGCGCCATCAGCGTCAGTAGAATGCCCTTGGCGGGCTGGGGGCGCGAGGCGGCAAAACCTGGGTGCTTGCAACCCCAGGTTACCGACGTCACGATCTGCATCGGGATGAAGCAGATCGTCAGGAAGGCAACCCAGGTCGCAAATGTGGGAAAGGCGAATAGCGCAATAAAGCCCAGTGAGACGGCGATCACGAACACCGAAGCAACGATCCCAAGCAGCGGCTGTTTCACGTTGGCTCCTTGCCAGCCCGCAGGCTATCGCTCGCTGGCCGCCGCCATCATAGGACCAATTGGCGGACGGTCAAGCCGGAAATCCCGGCTCAGCGCCCACATGCCGATCAACGACCAAGGCCTCGGCCCATGCTAGAATTGATTGTTTTCGCGCTGTTCAAAGGACCACGCAGAGATGCCGAAGGTCGGATTCGTCAGCCTGGGATGCCCGAAGAACCTCGTCGATAGCGAGGTGATGATGGGAATCCTCGCGCGCGCGGGCTACGAAATCACGCCGCGCGCCGGCGATGCGGACGTCCTCGTCGTCAACACGTGCAGCTTCATCGCGCCCGCGCAGCAGGAATCCGTGCAGTCGATTCTCGAAATGGCCGAATACAAGAAGTTCGGCCGCGCGCAGAAACTGATCGTCGCCGGCTGCATGGTGGAGCGCTACCGCAACGAAATCCGCGAGCAGATTCCGGAAGTCGACGCCGTCATCGGCACCGGCGAAGTCGAACAGATTCTCGCCGCGTGCGAAGGCGAGCTCAGCGCCAATGCAGCCGCCGCTGCCGCGAGCCAATCGCCCACGTATCTCTACCACGATCTCACGCCGCGCGTCCTCGCCACGCCTCGCCACACCGCCTACATCAAGATCAACGAGGGCTGCGACCATCCCTGCACGTTCTGCGTGATTCCGCAGCTTCGCGGAAAGTTCCGCAGCCGGCGGTTCGAATCCGTCGTGCGCGAGGCTGAAAACCTTGCCGCAGCGGGCGTGCGCGAAATCAATCTTATCGGACAGGACACGACTTACTACGGCGAAGACCTCGGACTGCGCAACGGCCTTCCCACGCTGCTCGAGCGCCTCGCCCAGGTCGAAGACCTGCATTGGATTCGCTTCCTCTACTGCTATCCGAACCGGATCACGCCGAGGTTGCTCGACACGATTGCCGCGCATCCGCGCCTCGCAAAGTATCTCGATATCCCGCTCCAGCACGCGAGCCGCAGCGTCCTCGCCAGGATGAAGCGCGGCTCGAACGCCGACGCCTTCCTGAAACTGCTCGAAAGAATTCGCAAAACGATTCCCGGCGTGTCGATCCGCACGTCGTTCATCGTCGGCTTTCCCGGCGAAACCGAGAAAGATTTCCGGGAGCTGTGCGACTTCGTCCGCGCCGCGGAGTTCGATTGGATGGGCCTTTTTGCGTATTCGGACGAGGACGCCGCGAAGAGTTTTTCGCTCGACGATAAAGTTGACGCGAAAACAATCGCCCGCCGCAAGAACACGCTCATGTCGCTCCAGAAGACAATTTCGCGGCGCAAGCTGGGACGGCGCGTCGGCCAGCGGCTCGCAGGTGATGCTCGAGGGTCCGTCCAAGGACACCGACCTCGTCTGGGAAGCGCGCCTCCAAGGCATGGCGCCCGAAATCGACGGCAAGGTCTACATCACGGAGTTCGAGGGCGTGAACGACGCCACGGAACTGCCCGTGCCCGGCACCCTCGCCACGATCGAAGTCACCGCCGCGAAGGACTACGACCTCATCGGCCGCGTCGTTGAATTCGCGGCCTCGCCCGCCGCCGCGGTGCCGGACGCGCCCGCGAGAATGAATCTTTTCCCCATCCTCGCCTCCCGTTAGAATAGCCGCCGCAAGAGATCCGGTCGGGCGCCGCGTGCGAAGGCGAAGGAGTAGCCGCATGAGTTCCACTGTCAGTCAGCGATTCGGTTCCCGTGCCCGAGCCGCAGTTGACCCCTGATGCCATGATCCAGCGGGCGATCGCTCTCCGGCCCCGGCTTCGCGCGGAGCAGGACGAAACCGAACGCCGCGGCGTTCACTCCGAGGCCATTCACGAGGAGTTTCGCAAAGCTGGATTCTATCGGTGTCTCCAGCCGCGGCGTTTCGGCGGCTACGAGTTCGAACTGAAGACCTACTATCGCCTCGGCATTGAGCTCGCGCGCGGCTGCCCATCGACTGCGTGGTGTTTGATCGTCGGTGCAGGACACGCGCTTATGCTCGGCTCGTATTTCGACGAAGAGGCGCAGGCGCAGGGCTTCGGTCCCACGGGCGATTTTTCCGCGCCGTCGGTCGCTGCGCCGAATGGAACGGCGTCGCCGGCGGATGGCGGCTGGCTCGTGAAGGGCAAGTGGGGATACGCCTCGGGCGCGCCTTACGCCACGCACTTCATGCCCACCGTGCTGATCTCAGGCGAACGGCCGGGCCCGCCGAGCGCGGGCATCGCGCTGATTGCCCGCGCGCAGTGGAAGATGCTTGACGACTGGGGCGCCATCCTCGGCATGAAAGGCAGCGGCTCGAATTCGATCCTGGTCGAGGGCGCGCGGCTGCCCAAGAATTGTGTGATCCATCTCGACATGCTCAACGTCAACGTCACGAACGGAACGCCCGGCTCCCGCCTCCACGGCAACCCGATGTACGCGGGCCGGTGCCTTTCTTTCTTCCGCGCCGAGCTCGACGCGATACTCGTCGGTCTCGGCTACGCCGCCCTTGACGAGTACGAGCACCTCATGCGCACGAAGAACACGCTCTATCCGCCCATCCAGCCGCGCTACACGCACCATGACTACCAACGCTACCTCGGACTCGCGCTCGGAATGCTGGACGCCGCAGAGCGGATCGTGCTGAGCGCCGGAGACGTGTACATGGAATATTGCCGGCGCGGATTCGAGGGCGGAAAGCCGTTCACGATGGAAGAGGACCTTAGGCTGGTCACGAGCCTGCAACACGCCGGGCGGCTCGCCTGGGAAGCGATCGAGATGATGTTTCGCACGTCCGGTTCGAGCGCCGCGAAAGACGGAGAGCGCATGCAGCGCTACTATCGCGACGCCTCGATCTACCGCGGGCATCTATCGTCGCAATTCGAGAGAACGGCACACTACCTTGGGCTCACCTATCTCGGGCTCGACCCTGGCGTTTCGACCGAGGCGCGCAGCGGTGCGCCGCCCGCCGGCGATTCGAAGAAATAAAGGCGCCGCAGCGATCCGCTCAGAGTGACAAGGTGGGTGCGGAGTCGCGGCTTGCTGCGCCCTTGTGTCCTTTGCGGTATGCTCTTCGAGTGACGCACCACTGCCCGATCTGCCGGAAGCCGACCGATTCCACCACCGACGCCGAGTTCCCGTTTTGCAGCGAACGCTGTCGCCTGCTCGATCTCGGCAACTGGGCGAGCGAGAAGTACGTCGTCAGCGAGCCGGTGCTCGACGAATCCATCCCTGAAATCCCCGATCGAGACCCGGATGAACGAAAAAACTGACGCGCCTCCGCCGTCGGCCGCGGGTGACGCATCGCAGCGCCAACCCGCCGTGTCGCACAAGCCGCGCTTCGCCCTCTTCGTCGCGACTGCCTGCGGCCTCGGCTACATTCCAAAAGCACCGGGCACTTTTGGCTCGCTCGCTGGTCTCGTCGTGTATATTGCTGTCTTCTACTTTGTCTCTCATCTCTGGACGGACGTCTTCTTGAGTGACCGTGCATACATGCTTCGCAGCTTCGCTGTCGCAATCGTGGATTCTGTGGTTTGTGTCCTAGTCGCAAGCATCGGAGTTTGGGCTTCTAACCGAGTCGCGCAGTTCCTCAATACGAAGGATCCGCAGCTTGTTGTCATCGACGAAGTTTCTGGACAGCACTTCACATTCTTGCTGGGGACTTTACTACCGCTGAATTGGAACCCAGCCAGCACGTATTGGAAGGACGACGCATTCGGTTTCAGTTCGGCCCACTCCGTGCTTAGCTGGAAATATTTGTTGCTGGGTCTTATACTTTTTCGGGCGTTTGACATCTGGAAGCCGTTTCCCGTGCGGCAGGCGGAATCGTTGCCGGGCGGCTGGGGAATCATGGCGGACGACTGGGTCGCTGGCAGTCTACGCAGCAATCGGCTTGTGGATCGCTCGGGCGGCGGGGCTGTGACGGGAAGACTGTGAACCTATCTTGAAAATGAACGGCACACCGAGAATTGAAAGCATCAAGCCGGCCGCGGCCATGCCTGGCGGCGAAATCTCGATCCAGGGCAGCGGCTTCGCAGTGCGCAACCACACGCGGCCGCAGGTGCAGTTCGGCCCGGCCGAAGGCAGCCTCGTCATGGCGGCGGACAACATCCTGATCGCGCGCGTGCCCGAAGGAGCTGCGGGCGGCGCGGTGCGCGTGAAAATGGGCAGCGTCGAAAGCGCGCCCTTCCCGATCGCGCTCGGCGTGCAGGTCGCGGACAACCTGCATCCCGTCGGCAATCCCGCTGTCGACGCCGATGGCAACGTCTACGTGACGTTCAGCGGCCAGCGCGGGCAGAAGGTTCCCGTTTCGCTCTACAAGATCACCGCGAGCCACGCAGTGAAGCCGTACATCACGGAGCTGATGAACCCCACGGGCCTCGCCATCGACCGCGAGGGCTATCTTTTCGTTTCCTGCCGCAGCGATGGCACGGTGCATCGCGTCTCGCCCGACGGCCGCGCCATGCAGTGGGTCGAGGGCATGGGCATCGCCACCGGCCTCGCGTTCGACAAAAACGGAAACCTCTACGTCGGCGACCGCAGCGGAACCATTTTCAAGATCGGCTCGGACCGCGAGATCTTCGTGTTTGCGACGCTCGAGCCTTCCGTCGCGGCATATCATCTCGCGTTCAGCCCGGCGGGCGAGCTTTTCGTCAGCGGACCGACGACTTCGAGCTTCGACCGCGTGTACAAAATCTCTCCCGCGGGCGAGGTAAGCGTCTTTTTCCGCGGGCTTGGGCGGCCGCAGGGACTCGCGTTCGATCGCGCCGGCAATCTTTACGTCGCGGGGTCGCTCGGCGGCAAGCGCGGGATCGTGCGCATCACGCCGCAGTCCCAGGCCGAATTGGCGCTGAGCGGAGCAAACATCGTCGGCCTCGCCCTGTTGCCCAGCCACCGCGCCATGATCACCACCAACAATGCTCTCTTCACCCTCGACTGGGACGTCGCTGGCCTGCCTCTGAACGGCTAATCAGCTCTGAGCCCTGAAACCGTTGTGAGGCCGCATTTGCCGTCCTTGCGCTCCGTCGCCGTCATCGAGTAAAACTCCTAAAGCATGAAGGCGGAAATCATCGCGGTGGGCTCGGAGCTGCTCACGCCCTACCGGCTCGACACGAACTCGCTTTTCCTGACCGACGAACTGAACAAGGTCGGCGTCCGCGTGGTCCACAAGGCGGTGGTCGGCGACGATCCGGGCGAGATGCAGGCGTCGTTCCGCGACGCGCTCGAACGCGCCGACATCATTGTTTCTTCCGGCGGCCTCGGCCCCACCGACGACGACCGCACGCGCCAGACCGTCGCCGATCTGCTCGGCCGCAAGCTCGTGTGCGACGAAGCCACGTTCCAGAAGATCGAGGAGCGATTTCGCCGCTTCGGGCGCTCGATGCCGGAAATCAACAAGCGGCAGGCGATGGTGATCGAAGGAGCGACGGTGCTGCCGAATCGGCGCGGAACCGCGCCGGGAATGTGGATCGAGGCGAAGAACCACATCCTGATTCTGCTTCCGGGCGTGCCCAACGAACTTCACGCGCTGGTTGAGACCGAAGTGAAGCCGCGCATCGCCAAGCTTGGAATCAAGGAACGCCTGTTTACGCGCGAGCTGCGCATCGTCGGGCTTTTCGAGTCCGAGGTCGAACAGCGCGTCTCCGCGCTCTATGCAGAGTATCCCGATACGGATACCACGATTCTCGCCTCGGCCGGCTACATCCAGCTCCACCCGCGAATCTGGTCGGACGATCCCGTGCAGGCCGAAGCGCGGCTCGATCAGCTCGTCGGGCGAATGGCCCTGGCGCTTGGCGAAAATCTTGTTTCGATCCACGGCGAAACGCTCGAAGAGATTGTCGCGCGGCTGCTCACCGAAAATCGCGCCACGATCGCCGTCGCCGAAAGCTGCACGGGCGGGATGCTCGCTGAGCGGCTGACGAACCTTTCGGGCAGCTCCGCCTATTTTCTGGGCGGCGTCGTCTGCTACAGCAACGAGCTGAAGTCGAGCCTCGTGGGTGTCCCGGCGGAGATGATCGAGGCGAAAGGAGCGGTCAGCTCGGAAGTGGCGCTCGCGCTCGCCGACGGCATCCGCAAGCGTACGGGAGCCACGATCGGCCTCGGCGTGACGGGCATTGCCGGACCCATGGGCGGAACGCCGGAAAAACCCGTCGGGCTGGTGCACATCGGCATCGCGGACGAGCGTGCGCCGCGCGAGAGGAGCTTTCGCTTTCCGGGCGACCGCGAGCGCATTCGCCACTTCGCCACGCAGAACGCGCTCGACGCGGTGCGGCGCTATTTCGCATTTCCCCCGCTCGGGCGCGCGTAAACCATGCGGCTTTTTGTGGCGCTCGATTTCCCGGACGAAGCGCGCGACGCGGTCCGCGAACTGATCTGCAAACCTGCGGCCGCTCTGCGCGAGCGCGCGCTGGGTGCGGCCGGAGGGAATCCACGTCACGCTCAAGTTCATCGGCCACGTGCCGGCCGAAAAGCTCGATCCGATTCGCGCGGCGCTCGTGGGGGTGCAATCGAGCGCGCTGGTCGCGATGCACTATCGCGGAGTGGGATTCTTTCCGAATGAACGCCGCCCGCGTGTGCTCTGGTGCGGAGTGGAGGCCTCGCAGAACCTCGCGCAGCTCGCTGCGGATATCGAGAGCGCGCTCGAGCCGCTGGGCATCGCGCGCGAAAAGCGCGAGTTCGTGCCGCACCTGACGCTCGCGCGGTTCAATTTCAAGGGCCCCGCCAAGCGCGGCCAACCCCCTGACGGTGTCGACAAACTTGCTCGCCACGTGCGAGAAATGAAGCCGCAGGATTTTGGATCGGCGCGCGAGATGCAATTTCATCTGTACGAAAGCACCCTGAAACCCTCGGGCGCGGAGTATAGGAAACTCGCAAGTTTTGCGTTTGTGAAAGGAGCCGCGTGACCCCTTACTGGATCATCGGCGTCGCGTATCTGCTGGGATCGATTCCGTTCGGAATCTTGATCGTGAAGGCGCGAGGCGGACCGGACGTCCGCTCGACGGGAAGCGGCAATATCGGCGCCGCCAACGTGGCGCGCAGCGCGGGTGCGCTCGCCGGCATCGCGACGCTGGTGCTCGACGTCGGCAAAGGCTACCTGGCGGTGTGGCTGGCGGAGCGCGTATCCGGCCCGGCCGGCCGCTGGATGATGATTGCAGCGGTTGCCGCCGTGATCGGCCACGTTTTCCCCGTGTGGCTGCGCTTTCGCGGCGGCAAGGGAGTGGCGACAACCCTTGGGGCTTTGTTGCCTATCTGCCCGGATGCGGTGGCGCTTGCGGCCATACTTTGGCTCCTGGTCGTGGTGTTCTGGCGCTATTCGTCGCTCGGATCGATCGTGGCGACGGCCGCTCTGCCTGTCTTCGTCTATTTCCTGTACGAGCCGCGGCACGCGCCGCCCTGGCACGTCACCGTCGGCACAGTTGTGATTTCGCTCCTGGTCCTGTGGAAGCACCAGTCGAATATGGAGCGGCTCATCGCCGGCAAGGAGACTCGCCTGACGATTCGTCGCTAGCGGCGCCGCCTCCTGGCCCGGCGCCCCTATCCAGGGGTGCAGATGCCGTCAACTCGCACAGCGGCTATGGCTTATCGGGCACTTTAGTACGAGGGTCCCGTTGTGCCGTACCTTCGCCTCCGCTAGCATTTTCGATGGCACTTCTATGTCCACTGACGGTCACAGACATCTGACAACGCGGCGGGTCCGCATCCTCTGGATCGTGCTGGGGGCGCTGCTTCTCGTAAGCGCCATGCCTCTTTGGCTTTACCACCGCCAGGTGCTGGGGCTGAGCGAAGAGAAACTTCAGGATACCGAGCGCGTCCAGCAGAGCGAAATCACTCGGTCGCTGGCGAGCGAGACGCTGCTCTTCGAGCAGAGCTCGCGCGAACAGCTTCTCAGCGAGCGGCAGGTGCTGGCGCTGACCGGCTGGATTCAGAACGTGGACGATCCCACGCACGCTCCGCAGCTTTCGCGGCTGCTCCAGAACTTCGTCGAAGACAATCCCAATATCGTCTACGTCACCGCCGTAAGCCGCGAGGGCAAGGGGCCCACGGCCGGGAGTTTCAACGCGGACCGCGATCCCTTCGTGGCCGCGGCCTTGAAGCGCGCCTTCACCTCCAGCATTCAGGGCTTCGATTCCATCAGCGAGCCTTTTGCGCTCGGGCAGGACAATCGCCCGGCGCTGGTCATGTCCATTCCGCTGCTTGCCGACGGGCAGTTCGCGGGCATGCTGAGCGCCGTCGTTTCGCTCGACCGGTTGCAGGCGCGGTTGAAGGACGTGAGCATCCGCGACCGCACCGTCTACATCGTGAACGCCCACGGGCAGATCGTCGCCCACCCCGACACGCGCGAGATGGTTCCCGGTCGCGACGTCCGGTCCACGTCCCCGCTCGCAAAGCAGGTCACCGAGCTGCCGCAGGAACTGCGAGCGACGCAAACCACGAACTTCCAGGCGCCCGGCAAGGATAAGCGGCACACGATTGAAATGATCGGCACCTACAGCACGATCCCCGAGCTTCGCTGGGCCGTGATCGCGCAGCGCAGCCTGGACGACGCCCGCGCGGATGCGGGAGTGAAGGAACTGACGGCCGAGGCGCTCCGCTTCGTCGTCGGCGTCACGTTCGTGGCCCTAATCGTCGGGTATCTGCTCGCCGTCGAGATCACGCGCCCGATTCGCGGCCTCGTGGAATCCACTCGCGCCATCAGCCGCGCCGAGTTCCACGAACGCGTGCAGGTGCGCGGCGCCGCCGAGATCAGCGAACTCGCCGAAACGTTCAACAACATGGCCGGTGATATCGAGCAGTATGTCGACCGGCTCAAAGAAGCGGCGGCACAGAACCGCGAGCTCTTCCTCGGCTCGATCCGCATGCTCGCCGCGGCCATCGACGAAAAGGACCCCTATACCCGAGGCCATTCTGGGCGCGTGGCGAAATACTCGATCATTCTCGGCGACAGCCTCGGCCTGACAGCCGAAGACCTCGACCGGCTGCGCATCGCCGCGCTGCTGCATGACGTGGGCAAGATCGGCGTCGACGACCGCGTGCTGAAAAAGCCGGGCAACACGCGAAGGGAATCATCCACCGGGACATAAAACCGGCAAACATTTTCGTGGCGAGTCCGGAGCGGGTGAAGATCCTGGATTTTGGGTTGGCCAAAGCCGTTCCCGGCCATCGACCAGAAATCGAGCCCGACGAGGAATCGCTCACCCTGGAAGGTGTGGTCCCCGGCACAACCGCCTACATGTCTCCCGAGCAGGTCCGCGGAGAGGAGATCGATGCGCGCAGCGATCTGTTTTCCTTGGGGGTCGTGCTTTACGAAGCGGCGACCGGCAAGCGGCCGTTCGTTGGCAAGAATCGCATATTGATGATGAATGCAATCCTGAACGAGAAGCCCGTCGTTCCCAGCCGAGTGAACGAAGAACTACCGGCTGGCGTGGATGCAATCATCGTGAAGGCGCTGGCAAAGGACCGTGAGCAGCGCTACCAGCATGCGTCCGAGATACGAGCCGACCTGCGAGCGTTGAAGCGGGAGACGGATTCGGCGCGAGTGATGACGAGAGCGAAGCCTGCGCCCGCAACGCGTATCGCAAGACACTGGAAGGCAATTGCTCCTGCTGCTGCGGCAGTACTGGTGTTGTCAGTCGGCGCTTACTTCTATTTTCACCGTACCCCAAAGCTCACCGACAAGGACACGATAATGCTCGCGGACTTCACTAATGCGACGGGTGATACGGTCTTTGACGGCACGTTGCAGCAGGGCATGGCGGTGCAGCTTGAGCAGTCGCCTTTCCTAGAGCCTGGTCTCAGAGCAGCGTATCCAGCAGACACTCAGATTGATGGGCCAGTCAGCCGATGCACGGCTTACTCCAGAGATCGCTCGGGAAGTGTGTGAGCGCACGGCGAGCGCCGCTGTCCTCTACGGCTCAATTGCGAATCTCGGAAGCCAGTACGTATTGGGGCTACGCGCAAAGAGCTGTCGCACCGGGGACATCCTCGATGAAGAGCAGGTGGAAGTGGGCAAGGAAAGAAGACGTACTGAATGCCTTGACTCAAATTGCAAGTAGGTTCAGAACGCGAGTCGGAGAATCTTTGGCAACAGTCGAAAAGCACGACACCCCGCTCGCTGAGGCTACGACGCCGTCACTTGAGGCCTTAAAAGCTTATAGCATGGGCTGGAAAGTTGTCGCCTCCCAGGGTGGGGACGCCGCCGTTCCTTTTTTCAAACATGCTATTGAGATCGACCCCCGATTTGCAGCCGCAGCCGGATGCAGGGCACCCAGGCACCTGACAGGCTGCCACGGGCCGTTACGCACTCCCAGGGATCGCGTGGCCAGTGGGTAGCAGGCAGGGAAGCGGCGCGGGCGGGCAGCGAGCTGCGCCGGGTCCTGGAAGGCCCGCCGGCCCGGCCGCTGCGGCAGCTAGATGCTGACGGCAGTGGCGAGCCGGCTGGAGCAGGAGGGGACTATGTGCAGGTCGGCTACGGGTCCAGCTGGCTGAGGCAGTGCGGACGCGGAGGGAGGAACTCGGCTGGTCTCAGCGCCGGCTCGGGGTACGGGGCAGGTATGCCCCAGCCCGGCGTCGCCCGCTTGCAGGCCAGGGGCCACCGGCCCCATCGTCCCGCTGCCGGGGAGCCCCGCGGTGCTGGCCGCCGCCGGTCATCGGGTGAGGCGGACGCGGATGTCGGCGACGACCGCGCCGTGCTGGCGGACGAATACCGGGTTCAGGTCGAGCTCGGCGATCTCGGGGATGTCCTCGACCATGGCGCTGACCCGGTGCAGCAGCTCGGCGAAGGCGGCCACGTCCAGCGGCGGGGACTGGCGGTATCGGTGAGCAGCCGGTAGGAGCGCAGCGAGCGGAGCATCTCATCCACGTCGGTGTTGCTGAGCGGGGTGATGCGCGCTGCGACGTCGCCGAGGACCTCCACCGTGGTGCCGCCGAGGCCGGCCAGCACCAGGGGGCCGAAGGCCGGGTCGTGGGTCACGCCGACGATCATTTCCACGCCGTCGCGTATCTGTTCCTGGATGAGGAATTCCGCGGCGTGCTCGGCGATGCCGGCGTCGGTCAGGGTGGCGCGGATCACGGTCACCGCGTCGGCTGCGGCCTGCGGGCTGTCGATGCCGAGGGCGACGCCGCCGACGTCGCTCTTGTGGATGGCCGCGGCGATCTTGACCGCGACCAGCCCGCCCAGTGCGGCCTGGGCGGCCGCGGCCTCGGCCGGGGTGCGGACCAGGCGGGAACGGGCGGCGGCGATGCCGTAGGCGGCGAGGAGCTGCCCGGCCGCCTCGGCGTCGGCCCACCCGCCGCCGGCCTGGCGGGAAAGCACCCGGCGGGTTACTTCGCGCCCGCGGCGCGGGTCGATGCCGGGGGTGTCACGACGTGGCCCGCGGGCCGGGCCTGCCACTCCGCCCACCGCGCGATCTGCCCGAGCGCGGCGGCGGCCTGCTCGGGGTAGGTGAAGGCGGGGATGCCGGCATCGGACAGGCTGGCCGGCGCGGGCCCGGCCGTCATGAAGACCGCGATGACGGGCTCGGCGGGCAGGCTGGCCGTGGCGGCTGCAATTTCGCGGGCGACGTCCTCGGCGCGGGTGAGGAACGGCGGGATGAAGACCACGATGATCGCGTCGACCTCCTCGGCCGCGCCGAGCAGGCGCAGCGACCGGCCGTACTGCTCGGCGCTGGCGCTGGCGACGACGTCCACCGGGTTCCCGACGGCCGCCTGGGCGGGCAGGCCGGCGTGCAGCGCCGCCTGGGTGTCGTCGGACAGTTCCGGCACCAGCAGTCCGGCTGCTTCGCAGGCGTCGGCGGCCAGGATGCCCGGCCCTCCGCCGTTGGTGAGCACCGCGACCCGCCGTCCCGCGGGTGCGGGCTGGCCGGAGATCACGGCGGCGACGTCGAACATGTCCTCCAGGGTGGACGTCGAACATGTCCTCCAGGGTGTCGGCCCGGATCACCCCCGCCTGGTGGAACAGCGCCTCGACCGCCGCCTCGCCAGCGGCCATCGCCGCGGTGTGCGAGGACGCCGCCCGGCGGCCGGCGCCGGTGCGGCCGGCCTTCACCGCCACGATGGGCTTGTGCCGGCAGACGCGCCGGGCGATCCGGGCGAACCGGCGGGGGTCGGGCACCGACTCCAGGTAGGCCAGGACGAGGCTGATGCCGGGGTCCTCGTCCCAGTACAGCAGCAGGTCGTTGGGTGTCAGGTCGGCGGTGTTGCCGACCGACACGAAGCCGCTGACGCCGAGTGAAGGGCCGGTGAGCAAGGTGAGCGCGGCCAGCCCGAGCCCGCCGGACTGTGTCACGAACGCCAGCCGACCCGGCGGGGGGAAGGCGAGGCTGAAGGTCGCGTTGAACCGGGGATCGGGTCCGCCGTTGAGCAGCCCCATCCAGTTGGGCCCGATGAGCCGCACCCTGGCGGCGCGGGCGCGGCGGCGCAGGTCATCCTGCAGGGCCCGGCCCGCGCCGCCGGCCTCGGCGAACCCTAGGCATCGGTTTCCTGCACGGCGAAGCTGGCGTGCACGGCCGCCGCCGTCACCTGTTCCTCGTACTCCAGGCCCAGCTCCTCGAGCAGGCCCAGCATCGCCGCATCGCTCCTGGGCACATCCCCGGCCAGCCGCCGCACCCCGGCGCGCCGTCACGGGGTTCCCCGGCAAACACCAGGATCCTGGCCGTGTCTCCTGCCCAGCGCTCATACCGCGCCACACCCACCACCCGCCCCGGCGAGACGGCCTGGGAAGTCGCGACGATCCCCGCCGTATGACCGGGCCGCGGGACGGCCACGTCACCGGGACGGTCGGGCGGCAGATGAGCCAGGCTGGTGAACCGGCGCCGGGCGCGGGCATCCAGGCGGCGCCACAGCGCCTCGACCCCCGCGGCGTCATCACCGCGCAGCGGCCGGAGCACCACCACCCTGCCATCACGCAGCGTCTCCTCCCAAACCGGGGCGCTGCCGGCAGTCACGACCCGCCCCAAGGCCGCTCGTGGCCCGGCCACGCCTTCACCGGCCCCGCCTGGCCCACCGATCCCTCGCCGAATGCCGGACGCGGCGCGTGCCTCGCCCGCGCCGGAACGCCGGGCGACCGGCTGGCGCCAACGCCTGCCCGGGCGAGCCTGGCACCGGCTGCCGCAGCACCCGATACTGCCCGCCCGCGGCGTTGACCACGATCACCATCCCGTATGGACATTGATAGCCATGGCACCACCCAACCTGCGTCGGCGGCGCGGCCGGGTGCCGTGCCGCGCAGACCCTCTCAAGGCCAGCAATCCGGCCGGATGGCCGACAAGAGACGAACGTGCCCCCGGTCAGGCGGCGTCCCGCCCGGTCACAGGACAGCGACGCCGTACAGCAGATGCACGCCACCATGTCCGCGACGAGCCGTCAGGCACACCCGGAACCGGGGAGATCGCCGTCGCCGACCAGCATGCATGCTGCGGCTCGCGCCCCCGTTCCTGGTGCACCTGGTCTCGATCGTCCGGCAGCGCAAGCCGACGGCCTTCACCGCGAAGACGCTGCTGGTCCGATGTGCCCGTAGGGCCAGCCGGTGGCCGCCGGTGGCCGTTGCCTGTTCTGGTACAATGCGCGCAGGTGGCGAGGCCCCGCACTCTTCAAGTCGGCGTAACCCGAGCTGCCAGTGGTGGTACAAAAGCTATGTTCTCTCAAGCCCTATCAGGAGTTCTGGTTGCCTCAATTTTGTTGGCGACCAGCATCTCAACGTCATTCGCTCAGAACGACGACTTTGATTTCAAGTCCGCCGCCAAACACCAAGTCACCGCCGCCACGTTAGCGGCAATGCAGCCCAAATGGGCTCGCGGCCCTTGCGGCCAATGTCCGCTAACCTCTCCAATCGCGACCAACCTCTGCGACACGGCGGAACTGCGGGTCAAAAGGTGGTCAATCTGGCGCTCCAGGGAGGGGGCCGCCACGGGTTAAACCTGGCCGATGTGCTAGATTTGACATCCATTTTGATCCGGAAGGACGTGCCGCAATGATCAAAGACATCGTCGTAAATCTGAACGTTGGTGCCACGGCGAGCCCGGCCAGCGATTTTGCCATTTCGGTCGCCGCGGCATTTAACGCGCACCTGACGGGCATCGCTTTCCTTCACAATCCGGTCGTGCCAGTTTCGAGCGTAGGCCACGTTCCCGCCGAAGTAGTTGTGGCTCAGCAGGATTACCAGGCCGCGATAAGAGCGGTGCGGGAGCGCTTCGCCGCTGCGAGCGCACGCGCCGGTGTTACGGCCAATCCGCTAACGCTCAGCGCAAGTCTGGTCGGCGTCGGCGAGCAGTTTGGCCAGATCGCGCGGCGCTTCGATCTGGCCGTTGTCGGGCAGGCGGAGCCGGAGACCGACGCAGTCGACAGGATCATTGTCGAAGCTGTGCTGTTCGATTCTGGCCGGCCGGTCATCTGCGTTCCTTATATTCAGAAAGCGCCGCTCAAGCTCGACCGCGTGATGGTATGCTGGGACGGTGGCCGGGCCGCGGCGCGGGCGATCGGTGACGCTATGCCGCTTCTGCAACGGGCGGGACGTGTCGAGGTCGTTATCGTAACCAACGAGAGCGGCAAGCAGGATCAAATCGAAGGCGCCGATATCGGCACGCATTTGGCACGCCACGGGCTCAATGTAGAGGTCAAGCGCATCCCACTTGGCGACATCGACGTTGCTGCCATGCTACTGTCCCATGCGGCCGATGAGGGCGTCGATTTCATCGTGATGGGCGGCTACGGCCACTCGCGCTTGCGCGAATTTTTGCTTGGCGGCGTCACCCGCAGCATCTTGCGATCAATGACCGCCCCGGTGTTGATGTCGCATTGAGCAAGGTGGCACGTCTTCAGGTTAAGAACGCGTGCGCTCGTGGAAAGCTCGAAGCATCGCAAGCCGAGGGTAAGGAGCGCCTGGCCGAAAAGCACTTGGTGATCGATTACTGCGCCAGCCAGTACAAGAATGACAAAACGATCGAGAGGCAAATCACCCGCAACATGATTTAAGGTGGCAAACGGAGGGTCGTTTGCCATGGGGACTGCGATTGCGGTGCGGACGGACTTTTCGAGCCAGAAACTTCGTCGCCTGGCGACGCGGGTTAAGGACGCCGCTCAGGCGCGCCGGCTGCTTGCGATCGCGGCAGTGCTCGACAGTGCCGCGCGGGAAGAGGCGGCGAAGATCGGCGGCATGGATCGGCAGACCCTGCGGGACTGGGTGATCCGGTTCAACGATCAGGGGCCGGACGGCCTGATCAACAAATCGTCTCCGGGTGCGCCCGGCAAGCTGAGCAAAGAGCACAAGGCGTTCCTCGCCCGCCTGGTGGAGGAAGGGCCGATCCCGGCGGTCCACGGGGTGATGCGCTGGCGGGCCTGCGATCTGATTATGCGGCTTCACGAGGAGTTCGGCAGCTCGGTCTCAGACGACACGGTCTACCGTGCTTTGAAGGAGCTGGGTTTCTCGCATGTGAGTGCCCGGCCGAAGGCTTACAAGCAGGACCCCGAAGCCATGGAGGCGTTCAAAAAAACTTTCCCGCCCGCGTGGCGGAGGTCCGCGCTAAGCTTGCGCCTGGCACACCGATAGAAGTGTGGTGCCAGGACGAGATGCGGGTCGGCCAGAAGAACAAGCTGACCTATCGCTGGGCCAGAAAGGGCTCGCGCCCGCGCGCCGTTCACGATCAGCGCACCCAATCGACCTATCTGTTCGGTGCGGTCTGTCCCGAGCTTGGGACGGGAGCCGCGCTGGTGCTGCCAGCCTGCAACAGCGAAGCCATGCAGCTCCATCTCGATGAGATCGCGATTAAGGTCAGCCCCGGAGCACACGCAATCCTGCTCCTCGATCAAGCCGGCTGGCATGGCGCCAAATTCTCAAGGTGCCGAGCAACATCACGCTTATGCCGCTGCCGCCGCGCGCGCCCGAACTCAATGGCCAGGAAAACATCTGGCAGTTCATGCGGCAGAACTGGCTCTCAAATCGGATCTTCAAATCCTTCGACGATATCGTCGATCACTGCTGCTACGCTTGGAACACCCTCATCGATCAGCCTTGGAAAATCATGTCCATCGCACGCCGCGACTGGGCAACCATGGGTTACTCAATGTGAGGATTGGTATAACATCAGGCTTCCATTGCGGTCAGGAAATGTAATGCGCGCAGTTTCGGCGATGAACGCTCTGCACGCGGCTTTGTCGCCTACTACCGTGTGAGTACGGACCGCCAGGGCCGTGGGTGATCATTGAGCATGACATTTCCCAGGAGGGAACCATGGCCAAGGCATACTGGGTCGTCTGCTATCGCTCGATCTCCGACCCTGCGGCACGGGAAGCATACACGAGGCTGGCTGTTCCGGCGGTCCTCGCGAGCGGTGGGCGCTATCTCGCTCGCGGCGACCCCGCTAAGACATATGAGGGCGGCATTGATCAGCGCACCGTGGTGGTCGAATTTGACAGCCTCGCCCAGGCGATCTCTGCCTACGACAGCCCGGGCTACCAGGCTGCATTGGCCGTTCTGGGCAACGCGGCGGAGCGCGACCTGCGTATCGTCGAAGGTGTCGACGGCTGAGCCATCGGTGCCGCGGTTGCTACACTTGACGTTGAGCTTGCCCGAGCGCCGCTTCCCGCCGCCCTGGTCCGTCGAGGAATTTGTCGCAATGATCTACATCCAGCGAATGACAGCCGAGCAGGCTGCAACCCTCAAGCAGTTGGCGAAAGCCGCTTACGAACTAGACGCATTTAAGCCGAATCTCACCCGCGCCGAGGCGGATATTCGTATCGCGATGTTGAAAGCTAAGCTCAAACTGCTTGACGGGCCGCCGCATACACTCTGATCCTCGTCGCGGGTCAGCAATTTGACTTGGAGCGCATCGTGATGTGCTACCAACTTGTCCTTGTTGACTTGTCGAACGATGGCCGTCCGTCCGATGGCCTCCCCTATCGACGGCCTCACAAAGTCGCTCAATCAAGCCGATATTAAGCGCCAAGCAAAACGCTTTCTGCGTTGGCGTAAGAAAGTGATCTAAGAACGAGGATATCCCAATGGTGACGATCAAGTATGAAATGCATAAATTTGGTCTGAGCGTTATGGTAAACGTTCGCGTACAGATTAGCACTGGGCAGTATATCTATCCAATTTCTATTGCGGATCAAGGGAGTGATGCCGCGAATGAGGCGCAAGCGAAGGGCGAGCTTCGGAAGATTTTGCAAGGAGTTCTTCAAGCTCTTGGGGAGTAGTGAAGAAACCGACAATTTCACATTCAACGTGTGGAGGGTCCACCGTCACTGCCGGATCAAATGTGATAGGGTCCAACAAGGGGCTGCCGTGGAACTACGTTGGGCCGCGAAACCGATAGACCTTCGAACGGTATACCCGCACGGTGAAAGCGCCTACGTTTCGGCCGCGGCTGTCGCGCCGGTGGAAGGGGTTCAGCGTCTCGTTCAGTCCGGCGGCCAGCGGCAAAAGCCATATGTGTGCGCGATCTCGAGTAGGCGCTGGAAATCCGCCGGACCAGGCGCACTTTGGCTGGCCATCGTCACCGGACGGCCAATATCGCGAAAAAACCGACCCAACCGCATGGGACTACGAAGAGACGCCAGTGCATGCCAGCCCGGAAGTGAAACAACGGCTCAGCAAGACGATTGGGCGTAGATAGTCGCACAGCGGCGGAGCGCGTCAATAATCTTGGCAAGCAATTCGTCCGATGTCTCCATCAAAGCGACTCAGAGCGCTATTGACCCAAAATGAGGCACGGCGCTTTAACGCTCATTCCGCGGCCCGCCGCAAGGCGCGTTCGAGCTCGGCGTCCAGTTCGCGGCCAACGGCAGTGACCTGCTCGTCGCCAAATTGCCCGAAGAGTGTGGAGGGCTTGTCGTATTCAAAGGTCGCGCCTCCCGCTGCGTTCTCGTATAGTACGACCCGCAGCGGCGCATAGAGCGCCGCCGGTATTTGGTGCCGCGTCATCCTCGTTGCAGTAAACGGATTGCCGATTTCGTATTGTAGCGCCTTGCGTGGCCGGCCCGTGATTTGTAGCAGCGCGCCGTGATCGCGCTTCAGGAAGATGAACAGTTCCGCGCCCCGCTCCAGCTCCTTCGCACGCTCTTCCTCACCGTTGGTCAAGGCCGCGCCAATTGCGGGGTCTAGCTGGGGAATGCCCGCGTCCAGTGCAGCCTCGACTTCCGCGAATTTCTTTGTCGAGTCGATCTTGACGTGTTCGACCTGGAACACTTGCTGCGTTACGATAGGATCGGCCACGGCGACCTCCATTCTAGTCATCGTCATCAGAGAGAAGGACGCCAGCATTATCAGGCGAGTGGCCTTCGATATGCGGCTGTCCGACGCCACCATGTCGAGATTAGCCACCCCTTCACGAAAGCTGCCCCAAGGCTTGGCGGAGCGCCCGTTGAACATCATCATGGGACTCCTCGGAAGACAGAACGCGCCGCTCGCCGGCATCCGAAGCCGCAAACGGTCTTCGACAACATGGATTTTAGCGAGCGGCATGAGTTCGACCTCCTTTGCCGTACGACAAATGAAAAACGGGGCTCAGGTGCCGCCGCGAGTTCGCCCGCCGTGCCGAAAGGGACTTCAACCGAGCCTCGACGTCGCGCAACACCCAAAAGAAAGGGGTGTCGCCGTTGACCTCGATCGTGGTGGTCTGGCCGACTCCGATGGTGGTATCGTTCATGGAATTGATCCTTTCGTTCGCCAGCAGCGCCCCGCTTTGCAACGAACTCAGTTTGGCGCGAGCGCGCCTAAGCTCTGCCCTTATTTCGATTAAGCTCGTGGACAGTGACCCATTGGCGCGGGTTGCGGGACGAGGAATTACCTTGCGAGTATTGCGGGCCGCCATGTCCCTTTTCCTTATATTCGCAGCTGCGCCATTCCATGCGCTGGCGCGGGAGGAGAGGCCGGTACCACCATTGCCAATACCACATGTCGCTAATACCGCCGCCGCTCACTTGCCCGGCACGTCATCGCCGCAGTAGGTTGAAAGCGCGGCGCGGTATGGCCTGCCGTCAGCATTTTTTCGCTCAGCCAGGCGATGACGTCATGGTTCTCGGCATGCACCATGACCAGCGCGCGCTCGCGCCGCGCCACCGACAGCACGTCGAACTCGTGACATAGAAGATCCAAAGTCCCATGCCGAATTGATAGAGGGCTCCAGGTCAAGCCCTCGAATTCCTCGCGTGCAGGCGTCGGCAGGCCCTGACTGCTGAAGCAAACGTCGAAGATGACCCTACTCGTATGCGAGCGAGGACGGCTTCTAATGAAACAGGCGTCCGGAGTTGATGACGACCGTCTGGCCGGTCATGGTCTCGGTGCGGCACATGGCGACCACCATGTCGGCGCAATCGTCCTTGTCGGCGGCCTTCTTCAGGAGTGATCCGGACGCGGAGCGCTCGATCTGCTCCGGCCGGAGATTGGCCGTCGCGCGCGTGCCTTCCAGCAGTCCGGGTGCGACACAGTTGACGAGCGTCTCCGGCGCCAACGCCACTGCCATGCAACGCGTGAGGTGGATGAGGCCCGCCTTCGACACCGCGTACGCGATGGACGAGCCCATTGGCCCGAGCCCGGCCACCGACGCGACGTTGACGATGCGGCCCCGCCCGTGCGCCTTCATGACGGGTGCCACCGCCTTGATGAGGCGCATTGGCCCCGTCAGATTGACAGCCATGATCTTGTCCCACACCTCGAGGGTAAGATTGTCGAGATCCGTGAAGGGAATCGACTTGTTGTAAGCGGCATCGTTGACGAGGACATCCAGACGGCCGAAGCGTACGGTCACGTCGCCGATCAGTCCCTGCACGGCCGCCCCATCGGTTACATCGCAGGCGAACGCCGCGGCGTTGATCTGATGGCGCGAAGTCAGCTCCCTGGCCACGGCCTCCGCCTCGTCGCGGCTCTGTGCATAGATGACGGCGATATGCGCCCCTTCTTTCGCCAGCGCGTGACAAATGCGTTGCCCGAGCCCGCCGTTGCCGCCCGTCACGACGGCGACCGCGCCCTTAAGGTCCATGAACGCCCTCCTCCGTGCCGGTGCCCTTTTACCGCGGATGGTCTCGTCGAGCTTGTGGAAGATCGGCCTTGTCGAGAGCAGGTGCTTGGCGGTGCGGAAAGTCTACTCCACCGTCAAGCGAGCCGTTCGCCTTCCGCCTGCCCGAGCGCGCAAGGCCAACAGGGCCAGCAGCAGGGGGACCCCTTCGGCGACTTGCGGCAGAGCCAGCAGGCGCTCCGCGACCGGTTGAACAAGCCGCTCGACGACCTGAAAAACCGCGGCATGGCCCCGAACCAGCAGGGCAAGCCGGGCCAGGAGGGCCAAGGCCAAGGCGACATCAACGACCTCGGCCGCGCCGGAGAAGCCATGAGCGAGGCGGAGAGCAGTCTCGGCGAGGGCAACGCCGACAGCGCCGTCGACTCGCAAGGGCGCGCGCTCGATGCCTTGCGCAAGGGCGCGCAGGGTGGCGCAATCGATGCAGCAGCAGATGGGACAAGGTCTCGGTCCCGGCCGCAGCGGCCGGCTCGGCCAGCCGCGCGCGCAGCAGGACACCGATCCGCTTGGCCGTCCGCTGCGCGGGCGCGAATACGGCGACGACTACACGGTGAAGGTGCCGGGCGAGATCGACGTCCAGCGCGCACGGCGCATCATCGAAGAGTTGCGCCGCCGCTTCGGCGACGTGCTGCGTCCGCAGGAGGAGCTCGACTACATCGAGCGGCTCTTGAAGGATTATTAAGCAACGCGACCTCACGCACCTCGAGCCGCGCACCGGCGCGCCTGCCGGCCTCCGAAATACTCCTGCTCGGGGTCGCCGCCGAGTTCCGGTGTGGAAGCTATTAGCTCCTGCGTCACACCTGACGAGGCAGTCTTGATCGCGAACACTCGCACTGGCCGAGCGATGTTTTTGAGTTCTTTCTCTCCGAGATCGGCGAAGCCTTCCTTAAGGCGATCACGTCCGCCGCACCTTGGCGACGGTCTTGTCGTCAGCCATGGTTTGCTTGGCGACCGTGGTGTTGGACACCTCTGGCCGAGCCTTGAGCACCTTGGAAATCAGGTCGCGCTTCTGCGCGGATGTCAGATGCCGGCGGTGAAGGTTGAAGGAGAGGGCGATGGCATAAGGATCGCCGCCCGAGACGTATTGGCACTTAATTCGCTCGGGAGTGCTGATCCAGCACTGCTGGTCGTCGCTCCATCGCGGAGTGCACAGTCGCCCTTCGTCATCGACGCTGAGGAGCCTCGCTATCGCAAACGCGTCGAGCCGATTGCGACCGTCAATTAACAGTTCGCGCTTGTCGTCTGGATCGGACCAGCGGCCAATGTGAGCCAGGCCTCTTCGTGCACGACGCAGAGCGCCTTGACCGGCGGCCGGAACCCGGGAATGGCCGGCATCGACGTTTCCAGCCCGACATAGTACGAGCGTGCGGCGCCGGCCTTGATGCGCATGTCTTTGCCGGTGGCACGGTGCTGCCCGTAGATGGCGGCGCCCTGGGCGACCGCGAGGTCCGGCTCGAAGCCTTCGAGCTCCCGGACCGCCTGTCCGCCATTCCAGGATGCCAGCAGGTCCAGCACCCGGGCGCGGATTGGCCCGGCCTGACGCCGTCACCCGTCCGCTTGACGATGCGGCCGTTATGCACGGCGATGGTGGGATCGATCAGATCGCTTCGCAGCGCTCGGAGGCGGGCAAGTGTCCGCTCCTCGTCGGACC
>CAWEXR010000021.1:0-233226 GCA_963813045.1 uncultured Acidobacteriota bacterium | reverse complement strand
AATTGCGCGCGATTCCCGACGGCGTGCGCGAACGCCTCGCGGATCGGCGCGGGATCGCCCACCAGCCGCACCAGAATTTCCGCTTTGGCCGCGTCGGCGATCACGTTGGGTGCGCGGCCGCCAGAAATCGTTCCGATGTTCATCGTGCACTTCCCGAGCAGCGCGTCCTGCGGCAGCGGAACGCGGCGAATTGTTTCGAGCGCGTCGAGCAGCGCGTCGATCGCCGAATCGCCCAACTCGGGATAGGCCGAATGCGCCATTTTGCCGCGCGCGACGACTTCGAAGCGCAAAGCGCCTTTCGAAGCAAGGGCCAGTTTATTCTCGGTCGGCTCGCCATTCACGAGATATCGCGAGCCGCGAGGCGATCGAGCGGCGACGGCGGCTCCAGCGCTGTTGCGCTCCTCGCCGACGACAAACAAAAGGCCGAAATTCTTGAAGCCGCCGCTGAGCAGCTTTTCCGCCGCGCCGACCATCGACGCGATAATTCCCTTCGCGTCGCACGCGCCGCGGCCGCGGATGAAATCCGCGTCCTCGCTCGAGGCGAAGAACGGCGGAACGGTGTCCATGTGCGTCGAGAGCGTTACGACCGGCTCGCCCCAGGCGGCGAAGACGTTGAAGCGACCGGCCTCGACCTGCATGCGCTCGGCGCGGCCGCCGGTGCGGTCCGCGAGCTTCGCGAGATGGCCGTGGAGAAAAGCGCCCACCTCGCCCTCATTTTCCGTGATCGACTCGATATCCACCAGAGCACGAGTCAGCTCAAAAACATTCATCGGCATTGCCCGGTGTTGCAGAGAATTTTGTGAACGAAAGGAGCGAAAAGAGAAGGAAGGATACGCGAGAGGCGCGGCTCGTGTCTTCACTTCTCGATAGCGCTCCATCCGTTTGCCAAATTCCGCAAAAGGATGACAGTGGATCGGCCTTTCAGCCTATCCCCCAACCGTCCCGATGGCAGTCATGGGGACGATTTCGGCGGCGAACCCCTTTCGCACGGGCCTCCGAAGCTGCTCGGAACCTCGGCCCGGCTACTGATGGCCTCCGCGCCTCTACCAAGAACGATTTGAGTTTATAGGCGGGGTGGGGGCAAGTCAAGGAACAGACCTCACATATGCCCCGTCCCCGGGGCCGCGACCCGCCTGGCAGCCCGCCTAAACGCGGCCGCTACGTAACCCCGGTGGAGGGGCAACGCAACGCCAAGGTTGTGCGCCGGGCAAGAGCGATTCCCCGGAAGGCGACCGGGGCGCAGAAAGCGCGCTTCGACTGCGCGTCCCGACCAACGCATCCGGCACACGAGCTTTCCAATCTCAAATGCTGCGCTCGGCGCTCGCTTGTCTAAGAAGATCCGGCTGTGACTTGTCGGGATGACAGCATGATGGGTGGGCGGGGCGGTGAAGAGGTCGCAGTGGCGAAGCGAGAGGAGGCGAGAAGGGGTAAGTACTGCGAAATCAGGCGGGGGCGCGACCTTGCGTCGTTGTGTGATCGGCGCTATGGTTGAGACGAAGCGCGGTTTGCTCGCATTAGTCGACGGAATTTTCGCGTTGCCGTTGGAGATGGCCATGCGCGGGGCCCCGGCTCTTCTTCGTTTTTCGCTATTGCTGCTGCTCACGACTTCCGTGGGCGTTGCGGCGGCTCGTCACAACGCGAAGGATAGCCCGCAGGCAGCGTCGCCATCCCAAGCCGGCGCGCCAACGGGATCGCCTACCTTAAAAGTGAACCTGCGGCTGCAAGATGATTCTCCCTTCATAGGCGTGGCGAATCTTCGCGTCGTTTCCCGCGAGGGCCATGAGGCCGTCGGCGCACCCTCGGGATCCGACGGCGAGACGATTTTCAACGCTATCCCGCCGGGAAGCTATACGGTCGAGGCAAACGCACCCGGCTTCCTGATGGTCCGGCAAGAGACAAAGATCGAACCCGGCAATCGCTCCCAGACGCTCTTTCTGATCCTGAAGCCGGGACCCTTGCCCGCGACGGCAGCGGAACCCACCACGCCCGGCGCGCCTGCGGGATCGGCATATCCGACGTCCTGGATTCCACCGGGCGTCGACGACGCGGTGCCGAGCGTGGAGAAGGGAGTTGCGTGCCCTCTGACACAGGTGACCGCCGGCGTGGGCCGGCGAATGAAAGAGCTTGTCGACAACCTGCAGAAGTTCGACGCCACCGAACACGTGGAGCACTACCCCGTGAACACCGCCGGGGCGCGCGGGAAGCCCGAGGTTCGCACGTTTGACTACGTCGTAACCGTGAAGCTTTCGGAGGGGCGAGTGGCCGACCTGGAGGAATACCGGAACGGCACCCTCGACGCGAAGCAGTTTCCGGCCAAGATCGCCACGACAGGGCTGCCGACGATGGCGCTCGCCTTTCACCCGGCGATCGTTTCCGAATTCAATCTTGTTTGCGAAGGACTCGGGCCAATGGGACGGCCACCCGGCCTGGCAGGTTCACTTCGCGCAGCGGCCCGACCGGCCCAACCGGCTCCGCTTTTACATGTACAAGAACGTGTCTTATCCGATGCCGTTGAAGGGACGCGTGTGGATCGACGCCGCCACCTTTCAAATCCGGCACTTTGAATCGGAGCTGATGGAACCGGTGCCGGAGGTTGAGCTGACGCGGGAGCAAATTTCCATCGATTACGGGCCGGTGCAGTTTCACACGCAGAAGCAGCAGCTGTGGCTGCCGCTGGTCGCCGAGCTTTACTGGGAGCAGGGCGGGCGCCGCGTGTATCGCCGGCACACGTACAGCGATTTCAAGATTTTCGAGGTGGAGTCCGCCCAGCAGATCCAAATGCCCGAGGGATCGTACTGCTTCACGAACACGAGCGATCACGACATCGCCGGAATCCTGATCGTCTCGCCAGCCTCCGGAGATGCGAGCGGGGCCGTCTCGATCCGCTTCACGGTTCCGGCCGGGGAGAACGCCTGCAAGCAGGTCGGGCCCGGCAAGGACGTGAACATGCCCGTCGATGCGATCGGTTCGGCCACTTTCATGCACAACGGCGCGACGGGGTCGATCAAGGCGGACATCAACCTGCCTAAGGCAAGCGCACTGGACCTGGTCCCCGAAACCGACGTCGGGGCCATCAGACCTTAGAAGCCGCGGTGGCGCGCAACGGTCATGCGAACGACGCCTGCAGTTTCGGAATGCGAGGCGCGGGCAAAACAGCAAATCGCGCGTCGACCAGGATGTGCAGCGACGATCGGCACGAGCAGAGAGCCGGTGGCGACGTAGAGGGCGCAGAAAAACGCACCGGCAAGCGCCGTGAGGATCACGCCGGTGGTCCGTTGATAGGCGTGCGCCAGACCGAAAATCGCCGCGGCCACACAGATCAACGCCACTCCATTGAGGCCAAGCTGGCCGTGCAGCGCCGACAGCAGCCATCCGCGAAACACGACCTCCTCGCAGATGCCGGCGCTCACGGCCACGGCAGCCCAGATGAGGCGTTCGTGAGTGGTGACCGGAATCAGCGCGGAGAAATCGGGCAGAAGCTTGCGCCACCACGGCTTCGGGGCATCAACGGCATGGGCCGCGCGCGCATCGCCGCGGCGGTTGGCTCTGATTCTACCGACGACGTATGCAAGGGTTCCCACGGCCAACCCGATCAGCACGCCAGCGCCGGCACCGCGGGCAAAGTCGCTATCGCGCGAGAGGGCTGGAATCCACGCGCCGAGGGCCAGGGACTGCGGATTGAGTTTGCTCCAGTCGAATCCGAGCGCGACCAGGGCCAGCAGAGCGCTGATCCATTCGAACGCCAGCGCGCGTTGATAGACCCGCGTGCGCGCGTGCGCGTCGCCGTTTGCGACGGCTTCCTTGAGCCGGCGATACTGCGGAACAAAACGAACCACCTCGCTGACGACGTAACCGACTAATGCAACTTCGACGATCAACGATACGACGTGCATGACGTGCATGGATGCCTACCTTTCGTGAATTTCCGATTCCGCGAATTGCCTGGTCTGTTCCAAAAGCTTCCCCGTCTCCTCGATCTCCCGCTTCGCGCGCCGCCGGTTGTCCCAGAGGAGAAACAGCTCGATCACCATCGCTGCCACGACCAGCGCGCCCGTCGCCCGAGGAGCCGCGGTCCACGCCATCCAATTCCACGCCACGAAACCCGCATAGAGGACCGTCCCGACGAGAAGGAAATAGAACGAAAAGCGGGTGGTTCGCGCCGTGGCGAGGGCTCGTTTATGGGAAAGTTCCGCGTAGGCGAGCGTGGTTTGCGCGGCCGGCTTCCAGGCACCGCGCCGGGCCCACCAGGCGTAGCCGCCCTGAAACACACTCGCAAACGCGATGCCGACGACGAGACCGGCCATGAACGAACTCCGGCTGCGCAGCGCGCCAACCGTCGCAAGAACCAGGCACAGCGCGATGGCCGCCACCGCCGCGATGATCCGCAAATTCTGGCGGCGGATTTTTCGCTTGAGCGCCGGAAAAGGCGCCGTCTGGTCGCGCCATTCCCGCCGCCACATTTCGAGCTCGGTGTCGATGGTCACGAGCGGGCCTCCAATGCTTCCTTGAGGGCTTTGCGGGCGCGATTGAGACGGACGGCGACGTTGCTCTCCGTCAAGCCCCAGAACCTCCGCGATCTCGGCGTGAGAAAGTTCCTCGAGCATCAGCATGACCACCTGCCGATAGGCCAGGGGCAAGCGCTGAATCGCGGATCGCAGGCGGTCGCGTTCCTGGGCCGTGGCGATTTCCTGCTCCGGGTGAGGCTTCGGGTCGATGGGCTCGAGGAGGTGAGGCAATTCCTCGAGCGGCTCGTGCGACGGACGTCGCCTGCAGGCGTGCGTGAGTCCGCGATTGTGGCCGATGCGATACACGAACGTGCGTTCGGAGCACTCTCCCCGGAAGTGCGGCAGCGCCTGCCAAATCGCCAGTGCAATTTCCTGCATCAGCTCCTCCCGAACGCTCGCTACTCTCTCGTAGCCGAAGGCGAGACGCGACAACGCTGGCCCATATTCGCGCAGGATGCGGCCGAACCGGTCTTCCGGTGTGTCGCGAATGTGCTCGCTCACGGGATTCGATGGCTCCGCGGGTCTATCCTACGTGCTGGGGCCGCAGGCGCAAAAGCGCGGCGCGCCCCGGCTCCGGCGTCAGCTCCATCATCCTCCGGCAGGCTCGTTTCCCGTTCATAAGAGGTAGTCTCGGCGGTCGGCAAGAGCTTACAAGTTTAATTGGGGGTGGCACGATCGGAGGTCTTGCAGTTACTTCCACGCCGTGTTCTTATGCGGGGACAATCGAGAACCAAGATCGGGAGGACGACGATGAGCGAGAGAAAGAATCCGAACGCACGGGCCATTGCGCCAACCCGGCGGCAAGTAATCGCCGGTGCTGCGATGGCGTTCGGCGGTCTGGCCGCGGGCGCCGACGCCTGGGGAAAAAGCCAGCAAGCCGCGACGGAATCGCCGAGCACGAGAGCGGACAAGTTGCGGACGTTCCTCCATCAGGAGGTCGATCTGAAGGCGAGCCCGCAGCGCATTTATGAGGTGCTCCTGGATTCGAAGCAATTCGCCGCGTTCACAGGTATGCCGGCCGAGATCGACCCCAAAGCGGGAGGCGCTTTTTCCATGTTCGGGGGGATGATCGTGGGACGAAACGTGGAACTGATCCCCAACCAGCGAATCGTGCAGGCGTGGCGGCCGGGGAGTTGGGAACCGGGCGTCTATTCGATCGTCAAGTTTGAACTCAAGGAACAGGGTTCGGGAACCGAGGTCGTTCTCGATCACACAGGCTTCCCGGAAGGCAAATTCGGGGGCCTCGACTCCGGATGGTACGAGAGGTATTGGGAGCCCTTGAAGAAGTTCCTCGCGTAGGGTGCCGGATAGGGCGCCCCGTTAACTTCCCACGAAGACGCGCAGCCGAATTGCGGCGCGGCGCTGCGCCATTCAAACCGAAGAGAGATCCCTCGCTACGCTCGGGATGACAGCGCACGGTCTTCGGAATGACAGTGTGTGTAGAGTGGAGCAAAGGGATGTCAACAGAGCCGCGCGGCCGGGCCGTGGCTTTTCCGTCTGGAATTTGTATGATGGTGCGCCATGATTTTACGACACCATTCCGGCGATTGCGTGCGCGGACAACGATGACACCCGCACGCACAATTTCGCGCCGGGGCAAGAGCGCGCGCAGCCTGGACCCCGCGCAGTACACGCCGCACTTCGCCTATCGCGGTGTGAAGGGCGCGGCGGGCAGAGGCGGGGCGCGGGAGCAGATTCTGCACTGCGAGGGCGTGGCACTCTCGAGGATTGCGGCCGCCGCGGGAACGCCGACGTACGTCTACAGCCGCGCCAGCATCGAAGCGGCGTACCGACAGCTCGACCGGGCCTTCGGCTCGCTTCCTCACGCGCTGTGCTACGCGGTGAAGGCGAATTCGAACCTCTCGGTGCTGCGCGTGCTTGCGCGGCTGGGCAGCAGCTTCGACGTGGTTTCCGGCGGCGAGCTCGACCGCCTGCGCCGCATCGGCGTCCCCGGCAGCCGCATCGTTTTCTCGGGCGTTGGCAAGACGCGCGACGAGATTCGCGACGCGCTGCGCTATCCCGGCGCGCGCGCGGGCCGCGGAATCCTGCTCTTCAACGTCGAGTCCGGCGCGGAACTCGAGGTGCTGCTCGGCGAGGCGGCGCGGCACGTGACGGTGGGCGGTGGGCGACCCTCGGTGGCGATCCGCGTGAATCCCGACGTGCTGGCGGGCGGGCACCCGCACATCGCCACGGGCCATCATCATCACAAATTCGGCGTCGATTGGCCGGAGGCGCGCCGGCTGTATCTCGCGCACAAGGATTCGCGCTGGATCGCCTGGCGCGGAATCACAGCGCACATCGGCTCGCAAATCCTGAACGTCGCTCCGTATCGCCAGGCGCTCGCGCGGCTTGCATCGTATGTGCGCGACCTCGCGAGCAACGGGATTCGGCTTGACCTGATCGACATCGGCGGCGGGCTGGGCATTCGCTACACGGACGAATCCGCGCTGCTTCCCGCAGTGTTCGGGCGGGCGCTCGCGGAGATCGTGCGGCCGCTCGGTGGCCGGCTGCTGATCGAGCCGGGGCGCGCGATCGCGGGGCCCGCGGGCGTGCTGCTGACGCGCGTCCTCTACGTGAAGGAGACGCGCGGGAAGACTTTCGTGATCGTCGATGCGGCCATGAACGACCTGATCCGCCCCGTCCTTTACGACGCTATACATCCGATCACGCCCGTTGCGCGCGGCTCAGCGGCCGCCGCGAAAAAAGTGCGCGTGGACGTGGTGGGGCCGGTTTGCGAGTCGGGCGATTTCCTAGCGCGCGACTGGCCGCTCGCTCCGGTGAAGGCGGGCGACCTGCTGGTGGTGTGGGCCGCGGGCGCTTACGGTTTCGTGCAGTCCTCGAACTACAACGCGCGGCGCCGGGCCGCGGAAGTCCTGGTCGAGGGCCGCCGCTTCCGCATCGCGCGACGCCGCGAGACGTACGACGACTTGGTCCGCGGCGAAATGGTGTAGCGAAAATGATTCTGTTCCCGGCTTTTCTGAAGCTTGAGGGACGCCGCTGCCTGGTCGTCGGCGGCGGGCCGGTGGCGGAGGAAAAGATCGAAGGCTTGCTGCGCGCCGGAGCGAACGTGCGCGTGGTGGCGCCGCGCGCGACAGCTCGCATTCGCGCGTGGGCACGCGCAAAGAAAATCCGCTGGGAAGAACGCGGATTCCGCGGGTCTGGTCCATTGTCCGATCTGGCGAATCTGTTTCTCGTGGTCGCCGCAACATCCTCGCCCGCGCTGCACGCGCGGATTTACCGAGAGGCAAGACGGCGCGCGGTTCTTTGCAACGTCGTCGATGATCCCGAGCGCTGCGATTTTTACTATGGTTCGGTGGTGCGGCGCGGCGCGTTGCAAATCGCGATCTCAACGGCCGGGCACAGCCCCGCACTCGCGCAGCGGCTGAGAAAACAGATCGAGCAGGAATTCGGCGAAGAGTACGAACTGTGGCTCGAAGAGCTGGGAAAGGCCCGCCAAAAACTTTTCGGCAAGACAATTTCGCCGGAACGCCGCCGCGCGCTGCTGCATCGGCTTGCAAGCCAAGCTTCTTTTGAAGATTTTTTGCGCCGCCGGAAGCGCGTTCGCCGCGGCTAAGGCTACATTTCGCTTAAAGTTAGCGAGAAATCGGGAACGCGGATGGGTTCCATCGATAATTCGACGAACGCGATTTCGGAGAAGCCTGCTAGAGTCTGCTCATTCGCCGAGGCGGTCGGGCAGCGGCATTCCCCCCCACCCAAACCTTCCGTCGCCCGACCGCTCGCCGAAACTTCCGGGAAGTCAGCCGGAAGCCTTCCGGCGCTTCTCCTCAAGCAGCTTTCTTCCCCGTAGCCCAGCTTCGTTCAGGAGAAAACCCATCTTGGGATGCACCGGCTCGAAATCGGGCGAAATGCCGTGCTCGCGCAGCTCCTCGGAGGTGACCGGGCCGATCGAGCCGACCACGATACGCGCCAGGCCCCGGCGAACGCCGTCCTCGAGATCCATCTCCCGCGCGATTTGCAGCAGGTGAACGATCTGAATCGACGTGGTGAAGACCACTATGTCCGCTTCGCCGCGTGCGATGGTTTCAACGGCGGCGCGCAATGGTCCCGTGTCTTCCGGCAGCGCCCACTGGTAGACCGGCACGCGCGTGACCTGCGCTCCGCGCTCGGTTAGCCCGGCGAGAAGCTCCGGATTCGACGTGCCGTATTCCTGCACGGCGACGCGGCGGCCGACGAGCGGGAGCGAGTCAGATTTTTCGTCGAGCGCGCGCAGCAGATCCCGCCAAGTGTTCGGCTCGGGGACGGCCAGGGTCACCGGCACTCCCAATTCCTTGAGCGCGGCGACGGGCTTCGGCCCGCGCGCCACGACGGCGATGCGGCGAAGCGCGTCCGCGAACTGCGCGATGGGATAAACGGTTTCGACGACTCGCGCGAGCGCGCGAGTGCCCACGCCGGTGAGGAAGATGACCATATCGAAGCCGCCGGCGGCGAGCGTGCGCGCGAACGAAATCGCTTCGGTGTTGGATTCGAGAGGAACTTCCCGCATCGACGGAGCGACGATGGGCGTTCCGCCGTAGGCGGAGATCAGTTTTGCCATCTCTCCGGCGCGGCGGCTTTCGAGCGAGAGTACGCGGAGGCCGGTGAGTCCGCTGGTGTTGGCTTGGTCCGGCACGCGTAGAGTGTAACGCTGCCGGCCCTCCCGGGTGCAAAACCAAAAGCAGATCCCTGACTGATCTCCCGGGCTCGACTAGCCGTCGACCCGGGAGCCCTGCCTGATCCGCCAACGACGCGGATGGGTTCGGGATGACAGCGTGAGGTGGCGAGGTGCGGAGCCAAGGTCACGAAGCGGCGCCGAGATTCCCCATCGGTGCCAAGGTGTTCCCGATGAGGCAAGACGCCAATCGGGAGATTGGCGTTCCGAGGGGATGACAGTGTTATTGGGTTAGTGGCGGAAGTGGCGCACGCCGGTGAAAACCATGGCCATGCCGAGTTTGTTGGCGGCGGCGATCACGTCCGGGTCGCGGACCGAGCCGCCCGGCTGGATCACGGCCGTGGCGCCGGCCTTTCCGGCCTCTTCCACGCCGTCGGGAAAGGGAAAGAACGCGTCGGACGCGACGACGCTGCCCGCGAGGGAAAGCCTCGCCGTCGCTGCCTTGATCACCGCGATTTTCACCGAATCGACGCGGCTCATCTGCCCGGCGCCGACGCCGACCGTCTGCCCTTCGCGCGCGAAAACGATTGCGTTGGACTTCACGTGCTTGGCCACGATCCAGCCGAAGAGCATGGCGCGCCGCTCGGCGTCGGTGGGAGCGCGCTCGGTTGCGACTTTCAGTTCCGCTTCGCTCAACTCGTGGCGATCGGGTTCCTGCACCAACGCGCCGCCGGAGATGAATTTGAATTCGAGCGCTTTGGGCGCGGACTTGGACGGCATTTCGAGCAGGCGCAGGTTTTTCTTCGCGGCGAACGCGTTCAAGGCCGCCGGATCGTAGCCGGGCGCGACAATGCATTCGACGAACAGCTTCGCGACCTCTTCGGCCGTCGCGGCGTCAACCGTGCGATTGAACGCCAGCACGCCGCCATAGGCGGAAACGGGATCGCAGGCAAGCGCCTGGACGTAAGCTTCGCGCAGCGATTCCTGCTCGGCCGCGCCGCACGGGTTGTTGTGCTTGATGATGGCCACGCCGGGGCGGCGAAACTCCACGGCCAGCGCCAAGGCTGCGTCGAGGTCCACGAGGTTGTTGTAGGAGAGTTCCTTGCCCTGAAGCTGCTTCGCGCCCGCCAGGCCCGCAGCGGGGTGTCCCGCCGGAATGTAGAGCGCGGCGGCCTGATGAGGATTTTCGCCGTAGCGCATCGATTGGCGCCTCTCGAGCGAGACGTGAATCCGCTGCGGCAATTTGTCGAGCGGGCCGATCGCCACGCTACCGTCGGTCACGGCGAGGCGCTCGAGTTCCGTCGCGATTTCGCCGTCGTACCGCGCGGTGCGAGCGTAGGCTTTGCGGGCCAGCGCGAGGCGCGTTCCAAGGCTCAGCTCGCGCTTTTCGCGCAGCTCGGCTGAGATCGAGCCATAATCGCCGGGATCGGTGACGACGCCGACGCTCTGGAAATTTTTCGCCGCGGAGCGCACCATCGCCGGCCCGCCGATGTCGATGTTTTCGATCAGCTCTTCGGCGGTGACGCCGGGCTTCGCCGCGGTGGCGGAAAAGGGATACAGATTCACGACCACGAGATCGATCGGCACGATGCCGTGCTCGCCGGCCTGCTTGCGGTCTTCCGCTTTCCCGCGCTGAAAAAGAATTCCGCCATGAACTTTCGGGTGCAGCGTCTTGACGCGCCCGCCGAGCATCTCCGGCCAACCCGTCAGATCGGACACGTCGCGCACGGGAATTCCCGCCTCGCGCAAAAGCTTTGCCGTCCCGCCGGTCGAAATAATTTCAATCTTGAGCGCCGCCAGCTCGCGTGCGAATTCGACGATCCCGGTTTTGTCGTAGACGCTGATGAGCGCCCGCTCGATGGCCACAGCCCTGCTCCCGATGGCGAGAATCGCTCCGAAAGGAACGAGCGGGCCAGTTTATGCGTTTGCCGAGAATTTCGGAAGGGAGTTCGTGGGGGTGCGCGCGATTCGCTGCTGCTGCGCGTGGAAAGTGAACACATGCCGCGAGAGAACCTGCGCAACGGATAGGGCTTCGCCCGGCGTTTCTTATGTCGTGGCTAAAGCCACGACCCACAAGGAGTGTCGTTCCTCAGCGACTGAAGCCGAAGCGATCTTGCGACGGTTACGGCACGACTGAAGTCGTGCCCTGACGAAAAACCGAGGTGCCCGCCGTTCCGGCGCCGAGATTCCTCAGACCTCGCCACGGCGGCCGATTTCCGCGCAAGGCGAGGGTAAAGGGCGCGGAAATCGGGCTGCTCGGCCTTCGAAATGACAGGTTGGTCAGGGTGCAGCGAACGAGGTTAGCGGAATCAAAGATTCTCGGGCGGAAAGGACGAGGTCAACTGGAGATGCGGGCCTTCAATTTGACGCGGCCGCCTTCGATGCCGACGCTGTATTCGACTTCGCGGCCGCCTTTGCCCTGCAGTTCCTTCGTCTTCTGATGTACGAAGCGTTCGAAATCCTTGAGGCTCGGCGCTCCGGCTCTTTCGCCGGTTTCCGTGCGGGCTTCGATCAGCTTTTCGTACAGCGTGTAGACCTTCTCTTTTTCATGCTCCGGGTTGGAGACCGCAAGAGCAAACGGAGCAGGCTCGCGCCGCGCGGCGGGAGGCTCGGCGACAGCCGTTACCGGCGGGGCCATACTTGCCGCGGTAGCCGCTTGTTGCGCGCGCTCGTTCTCGATAGCCTTCGCAGCCGCGCCGAAGTGGCGCTGTTGCGCGGCACTTTCCTTCTGGATCAGCTTTTTCCGCCACATGTCCTGATACTTCGCGTAGGTCTGCGTCAGATTGTTGAGGCGGAAGCGCTGCCCGAAATTCAGCTCGCCAATGTGTTCGTTGACGCGACGCACGGCGGTTTCGAGGCGCCACTGCGTGTCCGAGGGAGGCCGCTTGCGCCCGCCACCGAAATACTGCTCGTACTCGATCTTGAGCGTGCGGATGTCGCGCTCGATTGAATTCAGGTCTTCGTCGGTTGTGGTGGCCATAGTGGCCCGGCAAGGGCGAGATTTCAGCGTAAAGGCGGCCAGAGATCGAGTCAACCGGGGCGAGCGCGGGATTGTCGCAAAGGGAAAGCCCGGAGGTTGCCGTGCCGATGGGCGCGTGTTCAAATAGGCGGGCGATGCGCCAACCAGCGGTGAAAAGAGCGAAGGGCAGCGAGCCAAGAGCGAGTTCGCGGCTCCGCGAAATCCCCTCTGTCGACGAGCTACTGGGCCGGGCACGCCTGGTGGCGCTCAGCGAGAAGGCGGGGCGCGCCATCGTGACGCAGGCCGTGCGGGCCGCGCTCGCAGAGCTCCGCGGGCGGCTGAAGGCGGCACCCAACCCCGCGCCGGACGACGCCGCTTCGAGCGCGGAAGCCATCGAGGCGCGCGTCGCGGCCGAGGTCGAGGCGCTGCTTGCACCCTCGCTCCGGCGCGTGATCAACGCCACCGGCGTGATCCTGCACACGAATCTGGGCCGCGCGCCGCTGGCGGCCGCCACAGTGGCGCAAATGGCGGAAACGGCAACGCGCTATTCGAACCTCGAATACGACATCGCGACCGGCGCGCGCGGGAAGCGCGACGTCCACACGGCGCGAGTGCTCGCGGAGATGGCCGGGGCCGAAGCGGCTATCGTGGTGAACAACAACGCGGCGGCCGTCTTCCTGGTCCTGAACACGCTCGCGAAGGGCGCCGAAGTGATCGTCTCGCGCGGCGAGTTGATCGAGATCGGCGACGGGTTTCGCATCCCGGATATCATGTCCGAAAGCGGCGCCGTGCTGCGCGAGGTGGGAACCACCAACCGCACGCGCATCCGCGACTACGAGCGCGCCATCACCGAGCGAACGCGCCTGCTGCTGCGCGTGCACCCCTCGAATTTCCGCATCGCCGGATTCACGGAGCGCCCTTCGCTCGAGGAACTGGCCGCGCTCGGGCGGCGAAAACGCGTTCCGGTGTTCGAGGATCTCGGCTCGGGCTGCGTTGCGGATCTGGCCGCCGCCGGAATCGACGAGCCGGTGGTCCGCGCGAGCTGCCGCGCGGGGGCCGCGATTGTTTCGTTCAGCGGCGACAAACTCCTCGGCGGGCCGCAAGCGGGAATCATCGCCGGGAAAAAACAGCTCGTGGAGCGCATCCGCCGCAACCCGCTCTTCCGCGCGCTGCGCGTCGATAAGCTCACCATCGCGGCGCTCGAAGTGACGCTCAAGTCGTACCACCGGGGCGCTCTCGACGAGATTCCGGCGGTGCGCATGATCCGGCTGAGCGCGGACGAAATCGGGCGGCGCGCCGCGGCTTTCGTCGAAAGGCTTCGCGCGTCGCTGCCGCCCGGCGCGGAAGGTGACCTAGAAATTCAGGTGCGCGCGGGATTCTCCGTGATCGGCGGAGGCTCGACGCCGGACCAGCAGTTGCCGACGCATCTCATCACGATCGCTGGCCGCCGGCATTCCGCCGCGCAGCTCGAAGAGCGCCTGCGCAAGGCCGCGCGCGGCACACCCGTCGTCGCGCGCGTTGCCGAACGCCGCCTCGTCGTCGATCTCCGCACGGTGTTTCCGGACGAAGAGGCGGCGCTCGCCGAAGCCCTCGCGCAGGCATTCGTGGTGGAGTGAGCCGTCCCATCGTTCACATTGGCAAGTCCACAAGCGGGTGCCCGCAAAGCCAAAGGCAAAATCGCCCGGCAGGATGCCGGCGCTACGACCAGGCGAGACGCCGGCGCCGTGCCCCCTACGAAGAGCGCGAAGATGACGCCTAGGCCCACGGTGGCCTAATTTTCAGGTTTGCCTTCGGCGTCGACCACGGTCACGCTGCCGTATTTCGCGAGCACGTCCTGAATCTGCTTGCGGTCACCCACACAGATCCACTGCATGTGGTCCAGGTCGACGTATTTTTTCGCGGCGGCCTGCACGGCGGCGGCGTCCACAGCGGCGATGTGGTCTGGGTATTTGTCCCAGTAGTCCGCCGGAAGGCCGAAATACTGGGTGATGAGCCAATCCTCGAGCATTTCGCTCGGTTGTTCGAGCGACAGCGCGAAACCCGCCACGAGTGCGTGGTGTGCGTCGTCCAACTCGGCTGGCGGGACGGTCTCGTTGTTGATGCGCTTGAACTCGTAAACGAACTGCGTCATCGACCCGTCGGTGACGGGCGTGCGCACCGGCGCCGTTGCGTGCCAATCCCCGGGATATAGCTCCGCGTTGATGCTGCTATAGGAGCCGTAGGTGTAGCCGTGCTCCTCGCGCAGATCGAGGAACAGGCGGGATTGCGGCCCGCCCCCGAGGACCTGGTTCATCACCACCAGCGTGTAGTAATCCGGATCGGTCCGCCGAATGGCCCGGTCGCCCGCGATGATGTAGGTCTGCACGGAGGAAGGGCGGTCCACCAGCAGGATTTTGGCGGAGGACGGCGCCGCGGCTTTGGGCCACGCCACCGGCGGCTCGGCCGCGCCCGTCCAATCGCCGAAATACTTTTCGATCAGCGCGCGCATGTCGTCCGCCTTGAAATCGCCCGCCGCGCCCAGCAGCGTATTGCCCGGACGATAGTGCTGGTCGTGAAAGCCTTTCAGGTCCGCGGCCGTCACCTTCTCGATCGACTCCTTGGTGGGCGAGGCAACCGAAAGCGGCGGTTCGCCATAGAGGACGCGCCGGAAGGCCTGCCGGCCAAGAAACGCCGGATCCGACAGATTCTGTTCTAGGCCCGCTTCAGCGCGCTGCTTGTACTGCGCGAGTTCGGCGGCCGGGAACGCCGGATGGAGCACGATATCGCTCATCAAATCGAGTATCTGCGGCGCGTTGTCGATCAGCCCCGAGGCGGTGACCGACGTGTAGGTCATGCCAAAATTCGAATTCGCCGCCAGGAACGCGCCGAGCGAATCCACTTCGCTCGCAATCTGCGCACTGGTCCGGTGGTCGGTGCCCTCGCGGAGCATGGCGGCGGTGAACGAAGCGAGCCCGGGAAGGTCGTTCGGGTCAGCCAGTTGTCCCGGCCGAATCTTCATGGTGAAAGAGACGGTGGGCAATTTGTGATTTTCGAGAAGCACGAGCGTCAACCCATTTTTCAGCTTCACGACCGTGGGCCGGGGAAGCTGGACGCGAAGGATTTCCTTATTGACAGGCGCGCGGTTCAGCCGCTCGACCTTGCTCACGGGCATGGACTTGTCCTGGGCGCGCGCCACGGATGCGCCGGCCGCCGCCAGTGCGGCAAGGAGCGCGGCGCACAACGCCCGCCGAGCCAATCTCGAAATCACGCCGGGTTTCTTCATCGCAAGCGCCTCCTCCGATGCCGTGCGTGCATTCGTCGCGTACCTCATTGCGCCGCCCCCTGCGAGCCGGCCGCGTCCTTCGGCTCCGGCAGCGTGACCACGACCGCGCGCTGATCGCGAACGAAGTATTTCCTGGCGGCTGCGTTCGCCTCATCGACCGTCACCGCGCTTTCTTTGTCGACGATGGTGTTGATCAAACTCGGGTCGCCGAAGTAGACCGTGTAGCGGCCGATCAGATTGGCCGTGCTGAGATCCGATCTTCGCTGCTCGATGAATTTGCGCAGAAGCTGGGTTTTGGCTTTCGCCAACTCCTCGGCGGTCACGCCGTCTTTCACCAAGGCCGCAATCTCATCATCGACTCCCTTTTCTAGGTCCTCAACCTTCACGCCGGGCCGGGGAATCGCGGTGATGTAAAACAGACTCGGCCCGATCCGCGAATCGGCCTGGGTTTCGACCTGCGCGGCGAGCTGCTTGTCTTTCACCAGGTGCTGGTAGAGGCGCGAGCTCTGGCCTTCGCCGAGAATGACGGAGAGTTCCTGCGCCGCGTAATTCTCCGGCGTATTCCCCGGGGGGAACCGGTAGGCGAAAAAAATGAGCGGCAGGCGCGCCAGCGGATCGTAGATGGTCTCGCGGCGCTCGCCGTAGTGCGCTTCCTCGGCGAGGTCCACCTTCGGCGGCGCGGGCTGCGCGGGGATCGAACCGAAATACTTATTCACTTTCGCCAGCGCGTCGTCGGGATCGAAGTCGCCGACGAGCGTCAGCACGGCGTTGCTCGGCGCGTAATAGATGCGGAAGAAATTGGCCACGTCCTGGACGGAGGCGGCATTGAGGTCGGACATCGACCCGATGGTCGAGTGCTTGTAGGCGAAGTTGTCGAACGAGAGATTGTCGATATCCAGCTCGGCCCGGCCGTAGGGCTGGTTGTCGATGCCCTGGCGGCGCTCTTCCTGCACGGCGTTGCGCTGGTTATCGAGATTCGCCTGCGTGATCGAGAGCGAGCGCATGCGGTCCGACTCCAGGAACAGGCCCAGATCGAGCTGGTTCTTGGGCAGCTCCTCGAAATAATTCGTGCGGTCCTCGTTCGTGGTGCCGTTCATGCCGCCGCCGTTGTTCAGCACGAGCATGAAATGCTCGCCCTTCCCGACGTTATACGAGCCCTCGAACATCATGTGCTCGAAGAGGTGCGCGAAGCCGGTGCGTCCCGGGTGCTCGTTGCGGCTGCCGACGTTGTAGGTGACGTTGATGGCGTACACCGGCGCGCTGTGGTCCGGCACCAGAATCACGCGCAGGCCGTTGTCGAGATGGGTGTCGCGCAGCTCCAGATTGGGGAGTTTCACGTCCGCCCCGGCCAGCCTCGAAGCAAGCCCCAGCGCCATCAGAGTCCCCAGCGCAAGCAAGGCCGCCCCGGCCAGTCTCCGGTCAGTTTTCATGGATCACCCCATTCATGGATTCACCCCTTCCGAACTTTGACGCGACATTCCCGGTTTCGTTTGCATGATACATTGTCCGGCACTAGACTCGAAGTTTCGACTGACCCCCATGGCGACACCCGAGGGCCGCATTATCACGGTCGGAGTGACGGGCGCGAGCGGCGCGGCCTATGCCCAGGCGGTGCTCCGCCTGCTGGACGCCGACCGGCGGGTCGAGCGCGTCTTTTTCGTCGCGAGCGACGCCGGCCTGCGGCTGATTTCGACCGAGCTTGGGGTGGTGGCATCGGACGGCAAGAAGCTGCCGTCGCTCCTGACCGGAACCTCCGCGAAGAAATTCGAATATCTCCCGAATAAGGACATCGGCGCGAGCATCGCCTCGGGCAGCGCATCGGTGGATGCCATGGTCGTGGTGCCGTGCTCGGCGGGAGCGCTGGGATCGATCGCGGCAGGGACGGCCGGCGACTTGCTCACGCGCGCCGCGGACGTTTGCCTGAAGGAGCGCCGGCCGCTCGTCCTGTGCCTGCGGGAAACGCCGCTCAACCGCATTCATCTCGAAAACATGCTGCGCGTGCACGACGCCGGCGCCACGGTGATGCCCGCGATGCCCGCCTTTTACTACGAGCCGAAATCGATCGCGGACGTGGTCGAGCAGTTCGCCTATCGCGTCCTCGCGCAACTCGGCCTGCCGCAGGAAAAGCAGTATCGCTGGAAGGGAAGCGGGGCGAGGGGCGAGGGATGAGAGGAGAGGGGACAGGGCTCAGGTGGCAGGTGGCGCGTCTCGGTGGCTGATACGAAAATGACCAAGAGCCGCATTCGCGTGGTGCTCGAAATGATCAAGTTCGAGCACTCCGTCTTCGCGCTGCCGTTTCGCGCTGGTGGGAGCGCTGCTCGCGGCGCGCGCGGGCGGCGGCTTGCCGACGTGGCGGCAAATTCTCTGGATCGTCGTCGCGATGGTGGGCGCGCGCTCCGCGGCGATGACCATGAACCGCATCGCCGATCGCGAATACGACCGCCGCAACCCGCGCACCGCGAATCGCGCGCTTCCGGCGGGCGAGCTTTCGGTCGGCTTTGCGTGGGCGTTCACGATCCTTGCCTCGGCGGTGCTGGTGATCGCGGCGTGGCAATTGAACCGGCTCGCGCTCGAACTTTCGCCCGTGGCGCTGGCGATTCTGTTTTTCTACTCGTACACGAAGCGGTTCACGTCCTGGTCGCACTTCGTGCTGGGATTCTGCCTCGGGATTTCGCCCGCGGCGGCATGGATCGCGATTCGCGGCTCGCTCGACGCGCGGATGCTGATCCTCTGCGCGGCGGTGACGCTGTGGGTCGGCGGCTTCGACGTGCTCTACGCCTGCCAGGACGTGGAATTCGACCGCGCGGAGGGGCTGTATTCGATTCCGAAAAAGCTGGGCATCGCGAAGGCGCTGCTTTTCGCGCGCGCCATGCACGTGGTGATGGTGGCGCTGCTCGCGTGGCTGGCCTGGAGTTTCCATCTGGCATGGCCGGCATGGGCGGGAATCGCGGTGGTCGCGGCGCTGCTCGGCTACGAGCATTCGCTGGTGAAACCGAACGACCTGAGCAAAATGAATGCTGCGTTTTTCGCGGTGAATGGCTATATTAGTTTGTTGTTCTTGCTGTTCTGGGGCGCTGCCGTGGTGGCGGCCCGGCAGCCTTAATCGGCCGAAAAATGAGCGGAAACCTGCAAATTACCGACGCGCGGCTCGAACCGATCGCGCAGAAAGTTCTCGCCGGCGAGCGGCTGATGGCCGACGACGGCCTCGCGCTATTCCAGTCGAACGATCTGCTCGCGGTGGGCTGGCTCGCGAACCACGTGCGCGAGCAGCGCCACGGCAACATCTGCTACTTCAACGTCAACCGGCACATCAATCCGACGAACGTCTGCGTGGCGCACTGCAAGCTCTGCGCGTTCGGCCGCTCGCCCGACGCGCCGGGATCGTACACGATGGCGCTCGAGGAAGTTTTCGCGCGCGGCGCGCAGGGCGTGGCCGAAGGCGCCACGGAATTTCACATCGTCGGCGGGCTGCATCCCGATCTGCCGTTCGAGTATTACCTCGATCTGATCCGCGGCCTGAAGCAGCGCTTCCCGCACGTGCACCTGAAGGCGTTCACGATGGTCGAGGTGCACTACTACGCGCGCATCTCGAAGCTTTCGATCAAGGACACGCTGCTGAAAATGAAAGAGGCGGGCGTCGATTCGCTCCCCGGCGGCGGCGCGGAGATTTTTCATCCGCGCGTGCGAAAAATCATCTGCGACCACAAAGTTTCGGGCACCATGTGGCTTTCGATCGCGCGCACCGCGCACGAAATCGGCATGCGCTCGAACGCGACCATGCTCTTCGGCCACGTGGAAACGCTCGAAGAGCGCGTCGATCATCTGGTGCGGCTGCGCGAAACGCAGGACAAGACGCACGGCTTCGTCGCGTTCATCCCGCTCGAATTTCACCCGGCGAACACCGGCCTCGCGCACGTGCCCAAGCCGACCGGCTTCGACGCGCTCAAGACCATCGCCGTCTCGCGGCTGATGCTCGACAATTTCGATCACATCAAGGCCTACTGGATCATGCTGACGCCGCGCATCGCGCAGATCGCGCTGCGGTTCGGCGCGAACGATCTCGACGGCACCGTGGTCGAGGAGAAGATTTACCACGATGCCGGCGCCACCACGCCCGAGCATCTCACGCGCGCCGAACTCGAGCGCCTGATCACCGCCGCCGGGCGCGTGCCGGTCGAGCGCGACACGCTCTACAATCGCGTCGATCGCGCGTCGATGCCGCCCATTGCGCCGCCGCCCGCGCGCGGCTCGGGTTTCATCCCCGCAAGCTCGCTCACCGCGTAGGATTCACACGTTTCACGCGTGGGGATGGGCCTTGTCGTAGACTTCCATCAACTGCTGGATGCTGGCCTGGGTGTAACGCTGCGTGGTCGAAAGCGAGGCGTGGCCCAGAAGCTCCTGGATCGCGCGCAGGTCCGCGCCGTCGGCGAGCAGATGCGTGGCGAAGGCGTGCCGCAGCGAATGCGGATGCAGATCCCAATTGACGTTCGCGAGCCGGACGTATTTCTTCACGATCGTATGGACCGAGCGGGCCGTGAGCCGCCCGCCCAGATGGTTCAGGAACACGGCCTGCGCGATCCGGCTTCGTTCGCGGATGCGCCAGAATTTCGTCGCGCACCGGCCAGTACGCTTCGAACGCCGCCTGCGCCTTCGCGCCGTAGGGCACCACGCGTTCCTTGCGGCCCTTGCCGAGAACGCGAAGCATCTGCCCCTTGCGGTCGATGTCGCCGAGGTCGAGCCCGGCAAGCTCGCTCACGCGCAGGCCGGAGGCGTAGAGCAGCTCGAGGATCGCGCGGTCGCGCTTCAACATGAGTTTCGATTCTTCCTCGGATCGAGGCGTCGGGGGCCGGCCGCGCCGGGATTTTTTCGGGGCGCCGCTGCCGAGATTGTCGAGGAAGCCGTTCAGCTCTTCCGCCGTCAGCACGCGCGGCACGCGCTTGGGCAGCTTCGGCGTGCTCACGAGCCGCGCCGGATTCGTCCGCGCGAGTTTTTCGCGGATGCAGAACTTGAAAAACGACCGCAGCGTGGCAAGCTGCAGCGCCACCGAAGCTTTTTCGAGCCGCCGGTCGTAGAGCGAGCTGATGTATTCGCGGACGATGCGGTGATCGATTTCGCCGAGCGGCAGCGTCTTCTCGCCCGGCGGCGTCAGGAACGCCTCGAACTGCTGGAGGTTGCGGCGGTATTCGCGGAGCGTGCCCGGCGACGAGTTGCGCTCGTAGCGCAGGTACTGCATGAATCGCTCGATCGCCTGTTTCATCGCCGCGATTATATGCCGAAGCGCGCGGCGTGTTGCAGCATCCCTTCGCTCTCGCGCGGGGTTGTCAACAAGCCGCGTACTCGGCACCAGACTCCACAGAACTTCATCCTTGAAATGCGTCATCCCTCGTGCATCATCATAATGAGGCATTTTGGAGGCTGAATGAGATTGGGGACTTGGTGGCGAGGGGCGCGCGCTGGCGTCTTGCGACCGATTTTCGTTGTCGCGCTGGCGGCGATGCTTGGCGCGGCGGCGGTGCAAGCCCGGCCGGGCGGCGCGAAGACGCTCACGGTCGAGCGCATCTACAGCGCGCCGAGCCTGAGCGGCTACCTGACCGAAGGAATCGAGTGGAGCCCCGACAGCAAGCGCGTCTCGTATTTCGGGCAAGGCCGCTCCGGCCTCGAGATGTGGACGACGGACGCGGCGACGGGCGAGCGCAAGGTTCTCGTCAAGGCGGACGTGCTCGCGGCAGCGATGCCGCCGGAGAAAACGAGCGCGATTCAATCGACCGGCCTGGGCCGCGTGCAGGCGGAAAACTACCAGTGGTCGCCCGACGGGCGATGCGCTGCTTTTCATCGGCGGCAGCAGGCTGGTTCTGCTCGATCTGAAGACGATGGCGTCGAAGGCGCTGGTGACCGGCGCGAACGACGTCGAAGACCCGAAGTTTTCGCCGGACGGCAAATGGGTGAGCTTCGTGCGCGACGCGAACCTGTACGTCGTGAACGCCGCGACCGCTGAGACGCGGGCGCTCACCACCGGCGGGAGCGAGGAAATCCTGAAAGGCCAGCTCGACTGGCTCTATCCCGAAGAGCTCGACGTGGCGACGGCCTACTGGTGGTCGCCCGACTCCTCGAAGATCGCGTACTACGAAATGGACGAGCGCCCGGTGACGCGCTATCCGATCATGGACATGAGTTCGTCTGTCGGCGCGATGGAGTACACGCGCTACCCGCAGGCGGGCGAGGCGAATCCGATCGTGCGCGTGGGCGTCGTGCCGGTTGAGGGCGGCGAAACGAAATGGATGGACGCGGGCGCGGACACGGACGTCTACCTCGCGCGCGTCGTATGGCTGCGTGACAGCCGGCGCGTGGCCATCGAGCGGCTGAACCGCGCGCAGAACCGGCTCGATCTGCTTTTCTGCGACGCCGCCACGGGCGCTTCCGCGACGATCCTCACCGAAACGGACCCGTACTGGATCAACATCGCCGACGATCTGTATTTCTTCTCGGACAACAAGCGCTTCCTCTGGTCGAGCGAGCGCACCGGCTTTCGACACTACTATCTCTACGATCTCGCCGGTGCGCAGCTCGCTCAATTGACGAGCGGAGACTGGCAGATCAGCGGCAACGGCGGCTTCGGCCCCGGCGCGGACAGCCATCCGTCCGTGGATGAGGCGCGCGGCTTCATCTACTTTCTCTCGAACAAAGACGACGTGCGCGAGGCGCAGCTTTACCGGCTGTCGCTCGAGGATCGGAGCATCACGCGGGTGACGCGCGAGCCGGGCGCCCACGACGCGCTCGTTGCGCCGGACTGCCGCCGCGTTCGTGGACACGTACTCGACGGCGATGACGCCTCCGCGCCAGGACCTCGAGCGGATGGACGGTTCGCGCGTCGCCTCGATCGACGAAAACAAAGTGCCCGAGCTAAGCGATTACCATCTCTCGACGGTCGAATTCCTGACCGTTGCGGCGAACGACGGCACGAAACTCAACGCCAAGATGATCAAGCCCCGGGATTTCGACGCCTCGCGGAAATATCCCGTGCTGGTTTTCGTCTACGGAGGCCCGCAGGATCAGGAAGTGCGCAACGACTGGGACGGCGTCGATTTCTTGTGGCACGAGATGATGGCCGAAAAGGGCTACATCGTCTTCACGCTGGATAACCGCGGCTCCTACGCGCGCGGCCATGCCTTCGAGACGCCGCTCTATCACCAGTTTGGCAAGGTGGAGCTCGAAGATCAGCTCGCCGGCGTGAAGTACCTGAAATCGCTCCCTTACGTTGACGCCTCGCGCCTCGGCATCTGGGGCTGGAGCTACGGCGGCACGATGACGCTCGAGGCCATGTGCAACGCCCCGGGCGTTTTCAAGGCGGGCGTTGCTGTCGCACCGGTCAGCGATTGGCGCCTCTATGACACGACCTACACCGAGCGCTACATGGGCCGGCCGCAGGACAATCCCCAGGGCTACAAGAATTCGTCGCCGGTGAACCAGGCCGCGCGGCTCAAGGGCGCGCTGATGATCGCGCACGGGACCGGGGACGACAACGTGCACTTCGCGAACACCTCCGAAATGATCAACGAACTTATTCTCGCCGGCGGCTATCCCGCCGACTTGATGATTCTTCCCGGCCGGGGACACTCGATAAGCGATTGGCAGGGGCGAATCCAGCTCTACCAGCGCATCACCGATTTCCTCATCGGGAATCTCTAAGATATTTAAGATACGTGACATGCAACCCGGAGAGTGCGGAAAGGCCTCGAAAATGGAGTAGAGTAGTGGTAGAAGAGTAGACCCCCGATCGGCGATCGGGTCGAGGCATCGGAAGGTTTAGTGAGAAGGAAACGGATCGGTATCGCGTCGTGTATCGCGGCCGCCTGCACGCTGGCCGCGATGCTTTTCTCCGCCACGCGCGCGGAGGCTCAGGAAAGCCCCGCGATCGACACGCCTCGCATCGAGGCGGACCCGGTACCGGGCATGCTCGACACGGGTTTTCATCAGCTCTACGAGCTGAATTTTCAGGGCGCGCGCGCGCAGTTTCTCTCCTACCAGAAGCTGCGGCAGGACGACCCGCTCGGCAAAGCCGCCGAAGCCGCGAGCTACCTCTACGAGGAGTTCAACGCCAAAGGCGTCTTCACCTCGGAATTTTTCCTAAACGACGCGAAGTTCCTCGGCGGCGCGGACGGGAGCCCGGCCCAAAATCGCAACGAAGCATTCCTGACCGCCAACGAACGCGCGCGCGCGATGGCGAAGGAACAATTGAAATCGAATCCGAGCGACGCGCATGCCCTGCTGGTGCTTACGATAACGGACGGGATGGAAGCCGATTACGACGCGCTGATCGTTAAGAAGCAAATGGCCGGTCTGGGGCTGACGCGCCAGGCGGAAAGCGAGGCCACGAAGCTCCTGGCCCTCGATCCGTCCGCCGAGGACGCGTATCTGGCGCTCGGCGCGGGCAATTACGTCATCGGCTCTCTACCGTCATACAAGCGCGCGTTTCTCTGGTTCGGCGGGATTCGCGGCGATCGCCTTCGCGGAATGGACGAGATGCAGCGCACCGCCGACCACGGCCACTACCTGCAACCGTTCGCAAAAATTCTGCTGGCGCTGGCATACGAGCGCGAGCATCAAATGGACCGCGCCCGGGTGCTGCTGGCCGAACTCGCGAGCGAATTCCCCGCCAATCCGCTGTACGCTCGCGAGCTGGCGCTGGTCGACCAGCGTTCCGCAGAGAAACGCTGATCTGCTACCACTTCACGCGGACGCGATAGTCGAGCGTGGCCGCGCCGTCTTTTTCAACCGGAATCTCGAAACCGATCGTCGATGAATCGAGTTTCGTCCACTTGTAATTGGAGTTGACCACTTCCCAGTCGCCGCCGACCGGCTCGCGCACCTCGACCGTTACCGGGCCGTCCTTGTGGTTGCGCAGCGCGATCTGATATTCCATTTCGTAGAGATCGCTCGCGAGCTTTTTGTAGTCGATCTGTTTGCGCTCGCAGACCACGTCGAAGGCGTTGCCGACGTAGATGCGCAGCGTTTCATCCTTCGGCGTGTGATCGATCGTGTCCTCGCCCGCGAACTGCACGCCGCCCTTTGAATCCGCCTGATAGACGCGCACCGTGCCGGCTGGCAGCGGCATCCCGAGGCCGGACTTCTCGTCATCCTTGAAGCGATAGAAAACCTTCACCGGCTGCGGGATGGCGTTCCCGATTCCCTGCGGGTTGCGATAGTAGTAGGCCTGTCCTTCGACCTGGAGATATTTCTCGACCGGAATGTTCGTTCCGTTGAGCAGGCTGATCTGCTTCGATTCGTTATTCTGAATCGAAGTGCGCCGCTGGAGCGTGTAGAGGTGATACTCGGAGAATCCTTCCTGCTGGAATTGCGGCGCATTCGCGGCACCGGCCATGGATTTCACGAGCGCCTCGCGCTGGGCCATGAACTGCTGGGGCGTGCGATGCACCTCGCCGGCGACGAGCTGGAGCCTCGCGTTGTTGTAGGCCGCGCCGCTGTTGTTCGCGAGCGTGACCCAGCCGTCGAGGTCGGCGCTCTTTTCATCGCGCCCGACGGTGAGCACGTAGTCCGCGCTCCAGTTCATGTTGTTCGTGAGATACGACGCTTCGACTTTCTGCGCGTCAACGCCGCGATTCTCGAGCGTCCAGACCAGCGTGGGTCGGCTGTAGAGATTTTCCGGCAAGTCGGGAAAACGATAGGAGTCAGCGGTCGTTCCCGTGACGATTTCATTTCCGATCTTCCACACAGGCCCGCTGTTGTCGGAAAGCAGCAGCGCCCTGGTTTCGACCCATTTCGTCGAGCCGGCGTCGGTTTCGCGCTGCACGAGCGTCACTTCGCGGCCCACGTATTTCTGAAGGAGCTTTTGCGGGTCGAGCAGATCGTATTCGTAGTTCTGCTCGACGACGCCGAGCTTCGCGGGATCGGTGAGCGAGCGGAAATGCACGGTCGCGGGCATGATCGACGCGGCGACATCCTCGAATCGCAGCGGGAATACGCCCGATTGGAGATGAATCTGGCGAACGTCGCGGACCAGGGCGAGATTCGAGTTATAGACTGTGACGGAGAGATCGGTTTGATCTTTTTCGGTGGTCGTCGCAGTGTCGGCCTTTCGCCGATTTTTCCTGGGCGGGCCCCGCGGCACGGGCCTCTGTCAATTTCCCGGCGAGCGGCAGAAGTACGAAGATCGCGGCCAGGACGAATGTGACGACAATTCTTGCTCTGCGCGAGGACATGGGCTGTCTCCTTTGCACAAAAATCGCTGCGAGCTTAGAACGGCCAGAGCCGGATTTCTTGCAGCCAATTTGCCGACGGGGCCGGGCTATTGCGCAGGAGTCCAAGTCTTGCCGTGGTTGGTGGTTATGAACTTGCGTCCGTCGGCTGCGGTCACGGTGGCGGAGGAAGCATCCTGCGCGGTCACAGCCGTCAGATCGGCACGCACCGGCGGCCGGATCGTCTGCCAGCTCTTGGCATCTTTCGTCAGAAGGATGATTCCGTCGTCACCCACGAACCAGCAGATATTCGGGCCGGGGGCTGAGCCCGCAACGAGGTGAGCGTTCGGATTTGGAAGCTGTCCTTGCCAGGTCGCGCCGCCGTCTTCCGACTGCTCGACGAACCCTCCACTTGCGATCCGCCAGAGGATTTTTGCGTCGGGCGTATGAATCACCGCCGCCCGCTCGTTATCGGCGGCCAAAGCAAGCGCACGCGACTGGTACACAGTCTGCGTTTGGGCCTGCTGCACCAGGCTGCGTGTGCCTTCCGCCTGTTTTTTCCTCGCACCCGCGCTTTCGGGCACGCCCTGGGCGGACGCAACGCCGCCGGCCACGCCGCCCATCGCAGCAGCGGGTGCTTCCTTGGGCGCAGGCGCCGGCTGCAGAGCGGGTGCTGGCGCCGGAGCGGGCGCGATCGCAGTCGCGGCGGACGCAACGGTCACGCTTTCAGAATTGCCGCGCGGCACGACAGCATTTTCCGCGCGGTCAAGAGCTGCCTGTACGATCGGGGGAAACACGCGTCGGGGCGTTGGCCGTTTTCGACAGCGCATCCGATTCCACATCCTTGCGAGCATCGGGCGAAAGATTCTTGGCCGACTTTTCGTCCTTGAGATCGGAGGATCTCGCGGCAGACCGATCTTCGGCTCCCGTAAGATTCGGTTGCTTCTCCGCGCCGGGCGCGGCCTTTGCCAGCGGCGCAGCAGACGGAATGGACGCATTCGTCCGCGGCAAAGGTTCTTGCATAGGCGATTTTTCCGGCTGAGACATCGCGACGAGAGGCGGCTCCGTCGGCTGCCCGACAAATCGAGTGGCAGCGGGACGCCGGGCAAACCAGACCACCGCAAAGAGCAGCATAGCGGCGGCCGCCGGAGCGAGCCAACGCCAATCCCAGAGCCACGATGCGCCAGCCGTCTGCCTCGGGGTTTCGCGGGCCGCTGCGGGGAGTTTATTCGCGCGAGCCAATGAGGTGAGCTGTTCGCGGCAGCTGGGGCATTGCGAGAAGTGCAGCTCGTAAAGCGCGGTTTCTTCCGGATCGAGCGAGTTCTCGAAATAGGCGGCGAGGATGTCCGGCGCGGGGCAGTCGTTTCCGGCGCCTGCGTCGCCTGCGAGGTTGCGCCGTAGCAGGCCAGCCATCGCGTCGTCTCGGTCTCGCGAAGCCACGAAGTTATTCTCCTCCATCCCCTAGAACGCGCCAAATTTCAAATCTTGCGCGAATGCGATCAGTCATCGGAAGAAACCGCGCCCGGGCGTCTCGCTTGCGCCGGATTCGCGGACGCCGGGCGCAAGCGGAGAGTCAAATCGAAAGGCCATTCCTCGCGCGCATAGTCGTAGCAAAGTTGAATTTGCGCTTCGCTCAGCTTTTTGGCGCCGCGCAATGCCGCCTCGATGCGGTGGCGAAGGTCACGGCGCGCGCGGTCGAGTTTGCGCGAGACGGTAGCCTCGTGCTCGCCAAGCAATCGGCCGATTTCGGCAAGCGTCAGGTCGTCCGCGTAATAGTAGGCGAGGCGCAGGCGGTCGCGCGGCTCAAGCGAATCGAGAGCTGCGGCCAGAGCTGCTTGCAAGAGAGAGAGATATTTCGCGCGGTCAGGATCGGGCGGACCGGCCGCTGCGTGAGTTGTCGTGAGTGCGGACGCCGCCACTTCAGGATGCTCGCGGCCGACCTCGTCTTCGAGCGGCTCTAACTTCCGCGCGCGGCGGATTGCGTCCACGTGCCGCTGGGCGAGAACCGCGCGGAGCCACGTTCCGAGCTTGCTGCGCCCGTGAAAATAGTCAAAGAGCGATTTTCTGCGGCCCGCGGATTCGCGCAGGCCGTAAAGATCGGCGTAGAGCGAATCGGCCAGCTCGCGCGCGCTCGAATCGCCCGCAATCGCCTGCGCGGCGCGATAAAGATCCTGTCGGAACCGCGCCACAAACGCATCCCACGCCGCTTCGCTGCCCGCGCTGCAAGCGCAGGCGAATGCGAGGTCTTCATGGTGGAGCGTTTCGAGATAGTTTTCGACGGCTTTCGGTTCCGGCGCGCCCGAAAAACGGTGCGCGACGCTGCGTCGGAGTGCGGCTTCAAATTGCTCGCGGGTGAGATTCCATTCGGCGGGCGGGGCTGCTTTTCGCCAGCAACGCTCGACCGCGCCGACGAGCGAAAGAGGAAACCGAAAATCGGCGGCGGGCGCAGACGGCGCTGTCGCGACAGGCCGGGGAGTCATGCTTGGATGATAGCGGAATCACGCCGGCGGGTTGTATGCGGCCCAGCGGGACCGGCGCGGGTACGCTAACCCCAGACTTTGCGGGCGGTGTCCGCGACCAATTCGAGCTTGCGCCACTGATCGTCGATCGAGAGGAGGTTGCCGCTGGCGACCGATGCGAAGCCGCATTGCGGACTGAGCGCGAGATTTTCGAGCGGGACATAGCGGGCGGCCTGGTCGATGCGGCGGCGCAGGTCGTCCTGCGATTCGAGCGTAGGCACCTTCGTGGTGACCAGTCCCAGGACGACGGTTTTGCCGCGCGGGACAAGGCGCAAAGGCTCGAAGCCGCCCGAGCGCTCGGTGTCGTACTCGAGCAGAAATTCGTCCACATCGAGCACGCCGAAGAGTTTTTCGGCGATGGCGTCGTAACCGCCCTCGGTGTACCAGCGGCTGCGGCTATTGCCGCGACAGACGTGGATCGCAAAGGTGACATTCGCGCGCGGAATGCTTTTCAGGCAGAGGTTATCGCCGAGAATGGAATTATAGAACTCCGTGTCCGGATCGAAACCCATCTGCTTCAGGCCTTCACGCGTCTTGGGATCGAGGTAGTGGGAGTAGTAGGGCGCGTCGAGCTGAATGTAGGGCACTCCCTCGGAAACCAACCACTCGATTTCGTCGCGAACGATCTTGACGAGATCCTCGAGGAGGTCGGTGTGGGTGGGATAGAACTTGTCCGTGATCCCGGTTTTGTAGCTGGCGATGACGAAGTTCGAGGGCGCGGGCACGGTGACCTTGAACGGCCCCTGCGCGTTCCGTTTCAGCGAACGGGAGCTCGTGAGCCGTGAGCTTTCGCGTCTTGCGCAGCTTGGCGCCGACGGCGTGCGCGGTGCTTCCCTCGGCGCCGCCGCCGGGACCCTTCCATTCCACCGTCACGCGCTCCGGGACGAAGCCTTCGACGGCATCGGCCATGTCCGTGAGCCATGAGCCGCGGCGCATCTCGCCGTCGCTGACGATGTCGATGCCGATTTGCCGCTGGCGTTCGAGAGCCGCAAGGATGGCGCGATCTTCGACGGCGCGAAGATCGTCCTGCGAGGTCCGCTGCTGCGCGAAAGCAGCGCGAGCCTGCAGAAGTTCGGGCGGGCGCAACAGACTGCCAACATGTTCGGCTCGATAGCGTGCGGGCATAGGAGAGCGGGCTCCTTGGAGGGCTTGGGCTGTGGTTCTCGGTTGGGTGAGCGACACCGTATCGAATCGGCCGGGCTGCGTCAAGAATAGAAAACCGAAACCGGAAACTGGAAGGCAGACTGCGAGGATAACAATAAAATTTTACGCCTGGAGCGCAGAAGGACGCAAGCGCCTTCCGCTGCAACGAAAAGTCGTCCAAGGCGGCGAGTCCGGCGAACAGCGGAAACTCGCGCGTCTCGCCGCGCCAAACCTTGGTGCTATACTACCCGGCAGCGTCCACTGCACACTCGCTATTGCCGCGGAGAGGTGGCCGAGAGGCTGAAGGCGGCGGTTTGCTAAACCGTTGTACGGGTTAAACCGTACCGGGGGTTCGAATCCCCCCCTCTCCGCCAGATTCTACGAGGGTCCCTCGGCTTCGCTCGGCGCTCGAAGGCACGATCCCGTCGGGAGTCACAAAACTTCCGCTCGCGGCGAGGCCGTGTTGACACCCACAACACGACGCCAGTAAGATTTGCGCGCAGGCCGCGTCCGGTCGCGTATTCTTGCGGAAAATTCGAGCGGGAGATCAAAAATGAAGAAAATTCTGTGGGCCATTCTGATTGTGGCGACTTTGGGGGCGACGGGAGCATCCCGCGTAAACGCCCAGGCGCAAACGCCACCGCAGCCCGGCACGCCGACCACCGCGCCTGCCGCACCGGGGGCCACGCCAGGAGCTCCGGGTACCGCTCCGCAGGGGCGCAAGAAGCGCGTCGCGATCTTCGACTTCGACTACGCCACGGTGCAGACGGCCTCGGCGGCCGCGTTCGGCACGAACGTGGACGTTGGAAAGGGCATCACGGACCTTCTGGTGAAGTACCTCGTGCAGGATGGCACCTATTCGGTGATCGAGCGCCAGGTGCTGGACAAGATCATCGCCGAGCAGAACTTTTCGAACAGCGATCGCGCCAATCCGAATTCCGCAGCGAAGCTGGGCAAGCTGCTGGGCGTGGACGCCATCATCGTGGGGGCCGTGACGCAATTCGGCAATGAGACGAAAACCACCGGCGCGGGTGGAGGGGGCGGCGGTTTCGGTGGCTTCGGCCTTGGTGGTTTCCACCACTCAAACAGTAAGGCCATCGTGAACATCGACGCGCGCATCGTGGACATCGATACCGCGGAAATCCTCGGCGTAGCGGAGGGACACGGTGAATCTTCGCGCTCGAGCACGTCGCTGCTGGGCGGCGGCGGCAACTGGCACGGATTCGGAGGCGGTGGGGTGGACTTCGGCAGCAGCGACTTCCAGCAGACGATTCTCGGCGAGGCTGTCAAGGCGTCCGTGGAGCAGATGAGCGCGGGGTTGATTGCGGACAATGCGAAGCTGTCGGTGCGGACGATTGTCGTTTCCGGCTTGGTTGCAGCCGTGGATAGTGGGCAGATCGTCCTGAACGTGGGCGCGAAAGCGGGCCTGAAGGTGGGTGATCAGCTCTCGGTCGAGCGCGTGACGCGTGAAATCAAGGATCCGGCGACGGGCCAGGTGATCCGCCGCTTGACCAATCCCGTCGGCGTGGTTAAAGTGACGGATGTGGACGATATTTCCGCGGTGTGCGCGCCGGTGACCGGCACGGGTTTCAAAGTGGGCGACGCGGTCAAGACGGTAACGCAGTAGGGCGGCCGGCGAGGATCATTCCGCCGGTTCCATCGGCAGGCCGACGTAATTTTCGGCGAGTGTTTGCGATCCGGCGCGAGAACTGGTGACGTAATCGAGTTCGGCGAGCTGGCGGCGCTTGTCGAACGCATTGTCGGTGTCGAAGAGGTGCAGCATCGAGGTCATCCACCAGGAGAACCGCTGCGCCTTCCAAATGCGCCGCAAGCAGGTGGCCGAGTAGTTCTCGATCAAGTCTTTCCTTCCCGAGGCATAGAACTCGGTCAAAGCGCGCGAGAGCACGAGCACGTCCGAAGCCGCGAGATTGAGTCCCTTCGCGCCCGTGGGCGGCACGATGTGGGCCGCGTCGCCCGCGAGAAAAAGCTTCCCGTGCTGCATCGGCTCGACGACGAAGCTGCGCATTCCCGTGACGCCTTTCTGCAGGATGGGCCCCTCCGTGAGTTTCCATTTGCCGTCGGCCGTCGCGAGCCGCAGTGTGAAGCTCTTGCCAGATTCGATCGTCCGGCCAATTGTTGATGTCTTCGTCGGGCGTGCACTGGATGTAGAGGCGGCTGATCGTCGGCGAGCGCATGCTGTGCAGGGCGAAGCCGCGCTCGTGATAGGCGTAGATCAGCTCCTCGGAGGAAGGGGGCGCCTCGGCCAGAATGCCCAGCCATCCGAACGGATAGATCCGGTCGAAGACCGTCAACGCTCCGGCGGGAATCGAAGGCCGGCATACGCCGTGAAAACCGTCGCACCCGGCGATGAAGTCGCAGACCACTTCCTGCGAATCGCCGTCCGCGCGGAAGAGAATCTTCGGATGCGCGTGGGCGCCGGCAACGCCGAAGTCGTGCACGGTCAGGTCCTCGGCCTCGAAAAAGATGCGGCCACCGGCGGCCAGGCGCGCGTCGAAGAGGTCCGCGACAACCTTGTTCTGCGGATAGACGACGATTGCCTTGCCGCCCGCAAATTCCTTGAAATCGATGCGGTGACCGCGCCCGCCGAAGCGCAATTCCACGCCGTAGTGATACAGGCCCTCGCGCTTCAGCCGCTCGCCCACGCCCGTTTCGATCATCAGGTCGGCGGTGCCCTGTTCGAGCACGCCGGCGCGGACGCGCTCCTCGACATACTGGCGGCTGCGCGCTTCGACTAAAACCGATTCGACGCCCTGCAGGTGGAGCAGATGGGAAAGCAGCAGCCCCGCGGGTCCCGCGCCGACGATGCCGACTTGTGTGCGCAGTTTCAGGTGTGCCTCAGCGCGAAACGCAGCCATTCTACATTCAACTTGCAATGGCGGGAGATCAATCTAGAATGCTGGCACGTCAGCGATGGTGACCCGCCGATTTGGGCGGCGGGGCACGGACCATGCGAAGTTCGCTCGCCGATTGTCCTGCGCCGCGGCTCGACATTGGTCCGTTGAGGAGAATCCGAATGCCGAAGGAACGAGGATTCTACGGCTGGAAACTGGTCGGCGCGCTTTCCGCGATGGATTTCCTGAACCTGGGATTTCCGTTTTACATCGGCGCCGTCATCAATCCCTACATGCTCCAGCACATTGCCATGAGCCGGGGGACCTACGGCCTCGGATTCACTTTGCTCAATCTCTTCGTGGGCATTCCTTCCACGCTCGTGGCCATCTCCATCGTGAAGCGCGGCATTCGCGCCACCTACGTGATCGGTTCGGCGCTCGTCTGCCTCGGCTCGCTGTTCCTCGCGTTCGCCACTACCAAACCCTGGGAATTCCTTCTCGGCTTCGGCGTCATCAACGGCATCGGCGTCTGCTTTGGCGACATTATTCCCGGCAGCACCGCCGCGGCGCGCTGGTTCGAACGTTATCGCGGCCGCGCGGTCGGCCTGGTCCTCAGCGGCTCGGGCGTGTGCGGATTCATTATGGCGCCGCTGATCGATAAGCTGCTGCGCGCCAACGGCGGCAATTGGCATCTCGGCTGGGAAATCGTCGCCGCCGGCGCCGTTCTCGCCGGAATCATCGCGCTGCTTTTCGTCAAGGAGCGCCCCGAGGATCTCGGCCAGCTTCCCGACGGCGGCGTGAAACCTGCGGCCGGCGCTCCGCCGCAACACGCTCCGAGCAACCTGACCACAAAATTCGCATGGACGCCCGGCGAAGCCTATCGCACGAGCAGCTACTGGCTCGTCGTCATCGGGGGTCTGGCCGCGCAATTCCCCTTTTTCCTTTTCACCGCGCACTGGCTGCTGCATTTGCGGGGCGCGGGTATTCCGTCGGGCGACGCCGCGTTTTCGATGGGCCTCTTCACCGTCTCTTGCATCGCCGGCCGCTTGATCGGCGGCTGGCTGATGGATACGATGACCGCGCGCTATGCCTTCATGATGGGTCTGTGCTGCTATCTGATCGGCTCGCTCGCCGCGATGCACGTCGGCCCAAGCGCACTGTTGATCGCCAACTCCGCCGCGGTTCTTTACGGCCTCGGCATCGGCTGGACGTTCACCTGCATGACGACGTGCATCGCGCACTTCTACGGCCCCACGGCGTTTCCGAAACTTGCCGGCACGCTGCTGCTGTTGACTTCCGGCGGCGCATCGCCCGCGGGTTGGGTCGGCGGTAAAATTTTTGATACGTACGGCGGCTACGCACACGCATGGCAACTGAATATCGCCATCACCGTGATCGGTATCGTCGCCATCCTCTTCGCCACCATGCCGCATCGCCGTAGTGAAAGCAGCGTGGTCGCCCGGGCCGCATGAGCCCCGAGATCGCTTAGGAGAACCAAGTGCCCGATAAACCGAAATTCTACGGATGGAAACTCGTCGCCGTTCTTTTCATCCTCGACTTCATCAACATGGGATTCCCGTACTACGGCGGCAGCATCATCAACAGCTATATGATTCACGATATCGTGATGAGCCGCGCCACGCTCGGCTGGGGCTTCACGATCCTCAATCTCTTCGTCGGTTTTGCCGCGATCGTCGTGGCGATGTCCATCGTCAAGTATGGAATCCGGGTCACGTTCGTCATCGGCTCGGTCATCATCGGCCTCAACGCGCTTTTCCTGGGATTCTATGCATCGAAGCCGTGGCACTACCTGGTTGGGTTTGGCGTCGTCAACGGAATCGGCATGAGCTTTGCGACGCTCGTTCCGTGCGCCACCGGCGTCACGCGATGGTTCCGGCGCTACCGCGGCTCGATGATGGGGCTCGCGCTTTCTGCATCGGGAATCTCCGGATTCGTGCTTTCTCCCCTGCTCGACAAAATGCTGCGCACCGGAGGAGGCAATTGGCACATTGGCTGGAGAATCGTCGCTTGCGCCATGGTGGTCTCCGGGCTGATCGCATTCTTATTCGTGAAAGAGAGCCCCGAATCCATGGGCCAAACGGTGGACGGGCTGTCCGAGGAACGGCAGGCCCTGCCTTCGCGCACGGATGCTCTGGCTACGAAATATCCATGGACCGCCGGCGAGGCCTATGGAACTACGGCGTACTGGCTGATCGCTATCGCCGGAATCGCAGCTACGTTTCCGTATTTCTTGTTTATCGCGCACTGGGTGGAGAATCTGCGCGGCGTCGGGATCACCCCGGCCAAGGCCTCATGGGGATTGAGTCTGCTTACGATCGGAACGCTGGCGGGCCGCTGGCTCGGCGGCATCCTGATGGATTACCTGAATGCACGCCTCGCATTCATCCTCGGCGTGAGCATCTATTTCGTCAGCTCGTATCTGGCTGTCGTGTCTCGGGCCGATACTCTGACGCTTGCCTATGTGGCGTCGATACTGCAAGGCCTTGCGTACGGCTGGACGTATAGCTGCAGCAATACGATGATCGGACATTATTACGGACCCAAGGCCTACCCAAAGCTGAGTGGAATGTACATTCTGCTGACTTCCGGTTGCGCCTCGCCCGCCGGCGCCGTGGGCGGCAAGATTTTCGACATCTATGGAAGCTACACGAAGTCGTTTGAACTGGATGCTGTTCTGGCGATCGTTGCAATCATTGCCATGCTATTTGCCGCGATGCCCTCGCCCCGCGGCGAGGTGAGTGCGACTGTGATGCAGGAGGTGGCTTCATGATTCGCCGGCGCGAACTGCTGAAATCGTCTTTGCTTGGCTGCAGCGCGGCATTGGCCGGCGGCGCGTTTGGTTCCTCACTCGTCAGGCTGGCGCGCGCGGCCGACGTATCGGCAGGGCCGGTCGTCGAAACGAAGTACGGCAAGCTTCGCGGTGTTTCCGGCGATGGCGTCTGCTCCTTCAAGGGCGTTCACTACGGCGCTTCCACCGAAGACTCGATGCGCTTTCTGCCCCCGGCCGCTCCCGCGTCGTGGACCGGCGTCCGCGACGCGATCAATTACGGACCGCCTTCTCCGCAAGCCGCCGGTTCGCTCAGCAATGGGTCCGATATCCGCAAGGCCATGGGGGACCTGATCGGCCCCGGGACGATGGGCGAGGACTGTCTGGTCCTCAATGTCTGGACGCCAAGCCTCGACCGCGGCGGCAAGCGGCCCGTGATGGTCTGGTTGCACGGAGGCGGATACACAAGCGGCTCGGACGGCAGCCCCGTGTATGACGGGACGAACCTCGCGCGGAAGCACGACGTGGTCTGCGTCGGAATCAATCACCGGCTCAACGTTTTCGGATATCTCTACCTGGGCGGAATCGGCGGCGAAAAATACGCGGACTCCGGCAACGCCGGGATGCTCGATATCGTGCTCGCGCTCGAATGGGTGCGCGACAACATCGCGCACTTCGGCGGCGACCCGGGCAACGTGACCATCTTCGGCGAATCCGGCGGCGGGGGAAAAGTCAGCACGCTGATGGCGATGCCGCCGGCGAAGGGCCTGTTCCACAAAGCGATTGTCGAGAGCGGCTCGACGCTGCGCGTGAGTTCGCGCGAGGATGCGGATGCGGCGGGGAGACAATTTCTCGCGCATCTCAATGTGGCGCCGGATCACGTCGACGACCTTCAGAAAATGCCGATGGATCAGCTGATCGCCGCAATGCGTTCCATGGCCGGACCCAACGCGATCCGGCTGGGGCCGGTGGTCGATGGGCGTTCGCTGCCGAGGAATCCATTCGATCCGGACGCGCCCGCGCAGTCGGCGAACGTCCCGATGCTGATCGGCACGAACGGCACCGAGTCCACGCTCCTGCTCGGCAATGCCGATTCCACGCTGTTTTCCTTGAATGAACCGGACATGCGAACGCGGCTGAAGGCGTATCTCCGGCTCGCCGACGATTCGAAGCTCGACGGCTTGATCGACATCTACAGGAAAGACCGGCCCAACGCCACGCCCAGCGACATCTATTTCGCCGTCACCACCGACCGCATGATGCGGATCAATGCCATCACGCAGGCGGAGCGAAAAGTCGCGCAAGGCGCTGCGCCCGCTTACATGTATTTATTCGCGTGGGAGACGCCGGTTCTCGGCGGCAAGCTGAAATCGCCACACGCCATCGAGCTGGCGTTTGTGTTCGACAATATCGACAAAGCAACCGGCATGATTGGCACAGGCGCGGATTTGCAGCCACTTGCTGGTAAGGTGAGCAGCGCGTGGGTCGCATTTGCCCGCACCGGAAATCCCAACCATGCCGGCATTCCCAAGTGGCCCGCGTACGACACCGGCGCTCGGGCCACGATGGTCTTCAATGATGAATGTAAGCTTGTGAACGATCCCGCGAAGGACGAGCGCCTGGCCATGAGCGCCCTGCCGTCAGTGTAGCCTCGGTCAGCGACCACGCCTCTACAACTGAATCTTCGAGAAGAAGTAGCTCCCCAGCGCGAGCAGAAGCGCGGTGAGGATCGTCACGACGGCGAGATCGGTCTTCATGCCGAAGGCGAACTGGTTGATCAGCGCGCCGCGCAGGCCGTCCACACCGTAGCTCAGTGGATTTAGCCTTAGCCCGATCCGCAATGCCGCCGGCAGCCCGTTTGCGTTGAAGATTGCGCCGGAAAAAAAGAACAGCGGCATGATCAGAAAATTGATGATCAGCGGGAATCCCTGCATGTCCTGAAGCACCGAGCCGAAAACCGTACCGATGCCCGCGAACAGCAGCGCGATCATGAACATGAACACGATCGCCAGCGGCAGATACGGCGAGCTTACGATCCGGAATCCGGCAAGCAGGCAAATCAGGAAAACGACAATCCCCTGCGCCATGGCCACAATCGCGCCGCCAAGCATCCTGCCGAACACAATTTCCAGTCGCGAAACCGGCGCGACCAGCGTTTCCTTCAGGAAGCCGAACTGCCGGTCCCAAATAATTTCGATGCCGGAAAACACGGCATTGAAGAGAATCGCCATGGAAATGATTCCCGGAGAAAGAAAACTGATGTAATCGCCGTTTCCCGCTCGCGCAAACATCGCTCGCAACCCGAAACCAAGCGCGACGAGAAACAGAATCGGCTGGCCGAGCGAGCCGATGATGCGCGCGGGCGAGCGAATGTAACGCTTGAGCTGCCTCAGGCAAAGTATGTAAATGGCTTTCATCGCCGCCCTCCGCCTCTCCACGCGCGTCCCATCATCCGCATGCGGTCGGTCGCGTTCGCTTCTTCCTCGCGAATGGCGTGCCCGGTCAGCGCGATGAACGCGTCTTCAAGATTCGCGCACTTGGTGCGCTCCTTCAGCTCGCCGGGCGGGCCCTCCGCCACGATCTTTCCGTGGTCGATCACGGCCACGTCATTCGCCACGCGGTCGGCTTCGTCCATGTAGTGCGTGGTGAAAAAGACCGTAACGCCCTCTTCTTTGCTCAATTGCTGGATGTAGCTCCATATATGGTTACGCGTCTGCGGATCGAGGCCGATGGTCGGCTCGTCGAGAAAAAGAATGCGCGGATTGTGCAGCAGCGCGCGCGCCACTTCCAGGCGCCGCTTCATGCCGCCGGAATAGGTCTTCACGAAGTCTTTTTTGCGCTCGCCGAGACCGACGAAATCGACGAGCATGTTGATGCGCTTCACGCGCTCGGCGTGCGGTACGCCATACAGGATTCCGTGAAGGTCCATGTTTTCGTAGGCGGTCAATTCGTCGTCGAGGCTCGGGTCTTGAAAAACGATGCCGAACGAGCGGCGCACCTGTTTCTGGTCGCGCGTCGGATCGTGGCCGTTCACGAGGATCTTGCCGCTCGTGGGGCTCAGCACCGTGGTGAGCATCTTGATCGTGGTCGTCTTGCCCGCGCCGTTCGGCCCGAGGAAGCCGAAAATCTTTCCCTCGGCGACCGTGAACGAGATGTGGTTCACCGCGCAAAACTCCCCGTAGTTCTTGACGAGGTCCTGCACCGCGATCATTTCGTTCATCGTGACCCTTTTCTTGCCGGATGAAGCCCCGCCTGCGTCGGAAGGGGTGACACAGAATACGACGCATCCGCCGGCTCGGGCAATTGGATATAACGGCTGAAAGAGTGTGGATATTTCATCGGCCGGATATATATTCGCACGAGCGACCCAGGAGGCCCGGTGCCGTGACCACAGTCCGAGAGGCGACCTACAGCGTCCTGCGCGATCTGGGAATGACCAAGATTTTCGGCAATCCCGGCTCGAGCGAGCTGCCTTTCCTGAAGGACATGCCGTCCGACTTTCAGTATGTCCTCGGCCTGCACGAGCGCGTCGCCGCGGGCATGGCCCTGGGCTACGCCATGGCGCGCGAAGAGGCGGCCTTCGTGAATCTGCATTCGATCGCCAGCGCGGGAAACGGGCTTTCCGCCATCATCGACGCATACCAGTGCCAGGCTCCGCTGGTGATCACCACGGGCCAGCAGGACCGCCGGCAGCTTCTAGCCGAGCCGTTTCTGGTGAGCCGCGCGGTCGAGGTGGTGAAGCCGTACGTGAAGTGGGCTTACGAGCCGCTGCGCCCCGAAGATGTTCCCGCGGCGATTGCGCGCGGCTATCACCTGGCGATGCAGCCGCCGCGCGGCCCCGTCTTCATTTCGATCCCCATGGACGACTGGAACAAGCCGTGCCAGCCGGTCGCGGCACGCAGGGTGACGCAATCGGTGTCTCCTGATACCGCCGCGCTCGACGAGGTGGTTCGCGCAATCGACGCGAGCCGCAACCTCGCCCTCGTCACCGGCGCGCAGATCGAACAAGACGGCGCATGGAACGACGTGATCGCGCTTGCGGAGCGCTTGAACGCCGACGTCTACGCCGAGCCGATCGCGTCGCGCTGGGCGTTTCCGCGAAGCCACCAGCTGTTTCGCGGCGGACTGCTGCCCGCGCAAAAGCCGCTCGCGGACCAGCTCGCGAGCTACGACACGGTGGTGGTCCTTGGCGCACCGGTGTTCCTCTACTACGCGTATGTCCCCGGAGACCCGATTCGGCGCGGCACAAAGCTTTTCCAGATCACGAATTCGCCGCGCGATGCCTCGGCGGCGCTTGCCGGGACGAGCGTCGTGGGAAACATCGCGGTCGCAGCGAAGTACCTCGCGGACCGCGTGAAGCCCGTCGAGCGCGGGGCGACGCCGTGCCCTCCGGCGCCCGACCCGAAGCCCGAATACCCGATGACGACCGCATATCTTTTCAGCGCGCTGAACAAACTGCTGCCGCGCGACGCGATTATTTCCGAGGAGTGCCCTTCGTCGAAGGGCGATCTCGACCGCTACGTGAAGCTCGACGAGCCCGGCTCGTTCTATTCGGTTCGCACCGGCATTCTCGGCTTTGGCCTGCCGCTCGCCGTCGGGTTGCAACTGGCTCATCCGAATCGGCGCGTGGTCTGCCCGGTGGGCGACGGCTCGGCACAGTACTCGATTCAAGCGTTGTGGTCGGCGGTGCAATGCGGCGCGCCCGTAACTTTCGTCGTCGTGCGGAACGGAAACTATTCGGCGCTCAAGGGATTTCGCGACTTCACGCAGGTGGGCAAGAACGTTCCCGGAATGGATATCCCCGGAATCGACGCGGTGAAGATCGCGCAAGGTTACGGCATGGCGGCGCGCGAAGTGGATCGCCCCGAGGATCTTGAGCCGGCGCTCAAGGAAGCGCTCTCCGCCAAAGAACCTCGTTTGGTCAGCGTGAGCGTGCAGCAGGGCGGGCAAAAGACGATGGGGATGGACCAGTCGGTGAATCCGCCGAACTACGGATGACGCCTATGCAGCTCAGGTCCTCAGACCTGAAGCTTTCTGCTTCTCAATTTCCTCGATCGCGATGTGAAATCCGGTGTTCGCCACGGGCACGCCTGCGTAAATCGCCGATTGCAGCAGCAGTTCTTTCAGGTCGCACGGCTCGAATCCATGTTCGAGTGCGGCGCGAACGTGCATACGGAACTCCTCCCAGCGCCCGAGCGCGGCCATCATCGCGAGCACCAGCAGCCGCCGCGTGCGCCGGTCGAGCCCCGGCCGCGTCCAGATCGTGCCCCATGCGTAGCGCGCGATCAGTTCCTGAAACTCGCGATTGAAGTCGGTCGTCGCGGCGATCGAGCGATCCACGTGCGCGTCTCCCAGCACCGAGCGCCGCACGGCGAAGCCCGCGTCGAGGGGATCCGCTCCTTCCGTCGCGGTCTGCGGGTGCAGAAAATCAAACAGCGCGGCTAGAAACGATCGCGGCCGCTCGAAATTCGACAGATGGGCGGCCGGCAGATGCAGCACCCGCGCGCCGGGAATGTCGCGCGCCAGGATTTCGCCGTGGCCCGCCCACGGAGTGGAAACGTCGTGGTCGCCCACGATCACGAGAGTCGGCACACGGATTTTCGCGAGCGAGCCAGTGTGATCCATGTCGCGAATCGCCGAGCAACAGCCCGCGTAGCCGGCAGGATCGGTCCCCAGAATCACGGCGCGAATCGAGCTTGCGTACGGATTGCCTTGCGCCGGCGTCTCGGGCGAAAAGAAACGCTGCATCACCGTATCGACGATCGCAGCCATCCCGCCTTCGAGCACCATGCGGCGGCGATCGTCCCAATTCGACTTGGGCGCGACGCGCGGCGAGGTATTGGCGAGAATCAGGCCCGTCAGCCGGTCGGGCGCGTTGATGCCGAGCCACTGGCCGATCATCCCGCCGAGCGAGAGCCCGCAAAACGCGAACTTCGAAATGCCTAGAGAGTCGACGAGACCCAGCGCATCGCGGCCGAGCTGCTCGATCGAGTATTCGGATTTTGGCGCGTCGGACGCGCCGTGCCCGCGCGTGTCGTAGCGCAGCACCTGAAAATCCTGAAGCAGGTCGGGGACTTGTTGGGCCCAGAGGCTGTGGTCGCACCCGATCGAGTGCGAAAGCACGAGCACCGGCCGGCCGGCGTTGCCTTCGAGCCTGTAGAAGATTCGCGTTCCGTCAACGGTGGCGAACGGCATCGATCTAGCTCTTCGTTTTCAAATCGTCCGCACCGGAGAGCAGGCGCTTGCGCAGTTCATCGGCCGCGCCGAGATATGCCTCGGGCGATTCGAGATCGCGCAATACGTTGCTGTCGAGCACGCGCGTGACCTCCGGCATTTCGGCGAGCACGTCCGCGAGTCCGCGTCCTTCGCTGGCGCTTCGGCGCAACGCTTCGTCGATCAGCTTATGCGCGGCGTCGCGGCTAAGCCTCGCGCCGAGCAGCATCGCCGCGCGCTCGGCAAAGACGACGCCGCGAGTAGCGGCAATATTTTCGCGCATCCGCTCTTTCTCGACGTCGAGCCCTTCGGCGGCCTCGGCCATCGACGCCGCCGCCAGTCCCGTTGACTGAATCACGGCCGCGATCGTAGGCCACTCCGCATGCCAGCCGCCCACGCCCCGCTCGTGCTCCTGAACCATGCCGGAAAGAAACGCCGCCACCAGTCCCGGCACACGATTCGCCGCGGCAAGTGTGACCGCGGACGCGATCGGATTGCGCTTTTGCGGCATCGTCGAAGAGCCGCCGCGGCCTGCATCCGCCGGCTCGGCTGCCTCCGCGACTTCGCCCTGCATCAGCAGGCTGATGTCGCGCGCCATTTTCCCCAGGGAGCTGGTCAAAACGCCACACGCGGCGATGAGCGCGGCCAGCCGATCGCGATGCGCGTGCCAGGGCGCATCCGGGAATCCGAGGCCAAGTTCCCCAGCCATGGCGCGACCGACGACCAGGCCTTTGTCACCGAGCGCAGCGAGCGTGCCACTCGCGCCGCCGAATTGCAGAACAAGCGCCTCCGCAAACGCCGCCTCGAGCCGCGCACGGCTGCGGCGAATGGAGGCGAGCCAGCCCGCCGCCTTCAGCCCGAATGTGACGGGCGGCGCCGCTTGCAGCAGCGTCCGGCCAAGCATCACCGTGCGCCCATGCTGGTCCGCAAGAAGACGAAGCGCGGCTTCAAGGCGCCCGAGATCGGCTGCAAGAATCGGCTGCGCGCGCTTGAGCAGCAGGATCAGACCGGTATCGGCCACGTCCTGGCTTGTGGCGCCCCAATGCACGAACCGCGCCGCATCCGGATTGGCGGCGCGCACTTTGGCGGCGAGCGCCTTTGAGAGTGGAATTCCCGGCGTGCCGGCGCGCAGGGTTTCGCGAGCGAGAGCAGCGGCGTCGAAATCTGCCGCCTTGGCCGCGGCCTGAATCGCGTCCGCTGCCGCCTGAGGCACCACGCCCGCGCGCGCCTCCGCGTGCGCGAGCGCTACCTCAAAATCCAGCATCGCTTGCAGAAGGGAATCGTCGGAGAACAGATCGGCCAGCGGGCCCGTCGTCGCGAGACTATCGATCAGCCGCGGGGGCACGCACTTCCCCTTTCCCGGCGCGAGGTGTGTGCGCGCCGCAACGAGCCGCGGGCGTGTGGGAGCGTCTCCACCGGGTTCAAACGTCGAAAAAGACGGTTTCGTGCTCTCCGTCGAGGCGCACGGTGAACTGCCACGCGCCAGCCTGGCCCGCGACCGGCTGGGCCATCAGCGTGGCGCGCCGTTCCTTGGGCACAAGCGCCAGAATCGGATCCTGATCGTTCGCCGGATCACCGGAGAAATAGATTCGCGTCGGCAGGCGCCGCAAGAGACCGCGCGCGAAAACCGAGACGGCCAGATGGGGCGCTTGCAGTGTGCCGTTGGGGCCGGGCACGTGGCCCGGCTTGATCGTCTCGAAGGTACAGACACCGTTTTCATCCGTGCCCTGGCGCCCGTAGCCTAGGAACGCCGGATCGACCGGCTTGGCCTGATTGTCGTCGGGATGGTTGTATTTGCCATCCGCATTCGCCTGCCATATCTCGATCAGGGCGTCATCGACCGGGCCTTCGCCGTCGAGCACGGTGCAGATCAGCTTCACACGCTCGCCCTTCGCGCTCGGGCCGGCGATCTGCTGGATCGCCAAAGGACCGATCAGGCTGATCGTAAAGTACGGTCCGACGGTCTGCGAGGGAATCGGCGTAAGGTCCATGCTATTTCCCCTCGAACACGGTCGCTTCGCGGCCTCGCAAAATGATATCGAACCGAAATGCCAAAGCCCAATCCGGCCGCGTCGATTCCATATCGAATTTCGAGATCAGGCGCTGGCGGGCTTTCTCATCCGGAACCGAATTGAAGATCGGATCGAACGGGAAGAGCGGATCACCCGGAAAATACATCTGGGTTACGAGGCGCGTCGCAAACGCGGTCCCGAAAAGCGAAAAGTGAATGTGCGCGGGGCGCCACGCATTCGGATGGTTTCCCCAGGGATACGCCCCCGGCTTGATGGTGACGAAGCGGTAGTTGCCCGTGGCATCCGTCAGCGTGCGGCCGGCTCCGCTGAAATTCGGATCGAGCGGCGCGTCATGCTGATCGACCTTGTGCCGGTAACGTCCGGCGGCATTGCACTGCCAGACTTCGATCAGCGTGTTCGGGACCGGGCGTCCGCCGTCGTCGAGCACGCGCCCCGAGACGATGATGCGCTCGCCGATTGGCTCGCCTGCGTGCTGGCGCGTGAGATCGTTGTCCGTTTCCTTGATGTCGCCGTGCCCGAATACGGGTCCGGTTACCTCCGAAAGCGTGTGGGGCAGCAGGATGAGCGGCTGGCGAGGCGCGCGAGACACGGTGGCCCCGTACGGCGGATACAGAAGCGGCGGCTGCGTGTTCTCCGGATGCCGCCGGTACGGCGTGACGACGAAGGATTTCCCCGGTTGTGTTGTCGTGCGGGGCGGATTGGGCGTCATGGATTGAGGGCCTTGTGAAGCCTTTCGAACGTGGTCGAAAGTTCCTCCGGCTCGACGCGTGTTTCGCCGGTGACGGTCATGAAGTTTGCGTCGCCGGCCCACCGCGCAAGGACGTGCAGGTGCAAGTGGCCGGTGACGCCGGCGCCGGCGGCGCGGCCGAGGTTCATTCCCAGATTGAAGCCTTCGGGATGATAGGTGCGATCGAGAGCGGTCTTCACGCGCTGCGCGAGCCGCATCATTTCCGCGAGCGTGTCGGGTTCGGCGGCGGCGAGGTCGGCCACGTGCGCGTAGGGCACCACCATCACGTGCCCGGAGGTATATGGATATCGGTTCAGGATGACGAAGTTCTTCGCGCCGCGGAAAACGATCAGCGTGCGGGCGTCGTCATTGGCGGCCAGGGCGTCGCAGAAGATGCAACCCTCGTCCTTCGACGCGTCGGCGACATAGCGATACCGCCACGGCGTCCACAGATAATCCATCCCGCTCAGCCCTGCGTGCCGCGGTCGGACGTCCCCGCAGAGGCGCCCGCCGCGTGCGGGTTGTTGACGTGATCCTTCAGCTCCTTGCTGGGCTTGAAATAGGGGATCTTCTTCGGCGGGACTTCGACCTTCGCCCCGGTTTTCGGGTTCCGGCCCGTGCGTCCGCGGCGCTGGCGCGTGCGGAAGCTTCCGAACCCCCGGATTTCAATTTTGTCGTCGGCCTGCAGCGCCGTGATGATGCTGTCGAAGATCGTCTCGACGACCGCTTCCGAGTCCTTCCGCGGCAGCTCTGTCGCCCGCGTGACCTCTTCGACGAGGTCCGCCTTCGTCATCGTGTGATTATTCCCACGCTCTCCCGCAACCTCAGCCATGTCTCGCACAGCCTCCTCTCAACCTTCTGTTTCCATGGGCCATATGCGCGCCAGGGTGGGTCGCCGCGCAATCTTGCATATCATCAAATTACCTTAACGTAAATGGCTTTTGCCGCCCGGAAAGTCCCCGAGAGCTCTTGAGAGCCCCGCCCCGTAAACCCGCAAAAACGTTACGACGATTGCCGCTTGGCCAGAATGGCGTCGCCAATCGTAGCATTCGGCGACGATTTCGACGACCGGAACGATTCAATCTCCTGACGCTCGACCTGCTTCTGCGCGGCGCGGTAGCTCAGGCTGATTTTCCGCTGTTCCGGTTCGAGCCGCAATACCTTGAACTCGTATTCCTGGCCGGGCGAAAGCACGGAGGTGACGCGCTCCGCGCGCGAAGCCTTCGCCTTATCGCGCTCGCCCTTCGGCCGCCGCTCTTCGATCTCGGAGACGTGGCACAGTCCTTCGATGCCTTCCGCCAGTTCGACGAACGCCCCGAAATCCGTCGTTCGCGCGACTTTTCCCTTGAGGACGTCGCCGATCTTGTGCTCCCCGAACCAGTTTGCCCAGATGTCGCGCACCTGCTTGATGCCCAGCGACAACCGGCGGTTCTGCGAATCCACTTTCAGCACGCGGGCCTCGACCGCATCACCTTTCTTGAATTTCTCGCCGGGGTGCTTGATGCGTTCGGTCCAGCTCATGTCGCTGATGTGGATCAAACCTTCCATGCCCTCTTCGATTTCCACAAACGCGCCGAAGTCCGCAAGGTTTCGAATCCGGCCGTTGATGATCGTGCCGACCGGATACTTTTCCGCCGCCGCTTCCCACGGATCGGGCAGCGTCTGCTTCAAGCCCAGCGAAATCCGCCGCTGGTCTGTCTTGACTTCGAGGACGGCGACTTCCACTTCGTCGCCGACCTTCACGATTTTCGAGGGATGCTTCACGTGCTTCGACCAGCTCATTTCGCTGACGTGCACGAGACCTTCGACGCCCGGTTCGAGCTGCACGAAGGCGCCGTAGTCCGTCACGCCGACCACTTTCCCGCGCACGCGGGCGCCCGTCGGAAAGCGGTCCGGCACCGTCGCCCACGGATCGGGCAGCAGCTGCTTCCGCCCAAGAGAAATGCGCTGCTTTTCCTTGTCGAATTTCAGGATCTGAACCTGGATTTCGTCGCCCGCCTTCACAACAGACGACGGGTGGGGCACGCGGCCCCACACGAGATCGCTGACGTGCAAAAGCCCATCCATTCCCCCCAGGTCGACGAACACGCCGTAGTCCGTGACGTTCTTCACGTGCCCGGTCACCACGGCGCCTTCCGCAAGCGTTTGCGCGAGCGCGTCCCGCTTGGCTTTCTGCTCGTCTTCGAGAATCGCGCGCCGGCTGATGACCACGTTGCCGCGCTTGCGGTTCAGCTTCAGGACGCGTATTTCGATCTCGCGGTCCTTCCACGCTTCCAAATCGTGCACCGGCCGCAGCTCGATCTGCGAGGCCGGCAAGAACGCGCGCACGCCGACGTCCACCACCAAGCCGCCCTTGATCCGCTCGAGGATCTTTCCCGTCAGGTTCGTGTGGTCGCGATAGGACTTCTCGATCCGCTCCCAGACGCGCCGCCGGTGCGCGCGCACGTGAGACAGCAGGACGTAGCCGTCCTTCTGCTCGTGCAGCCGCTCAACCTCGATCGTCTGCCCTGGGCCGAATTCGATCGCGCCGCCCGAATCCAGGAATTCCTGCGCGGGCACCAGGCCTTCAAACTTCCCGCCCACATCCACGACCACGCCCGCGTCGGTCACCGCAAGCACCCGCCCGTCGAAAATCTCCCCTTCCGCCGCCACCGGTTCGGGCGCGGAAAACTGATCGAGGAGCTGATCCATCGTTTCAAGAGCTTCGGGGGTTTCGGGCGTCTGCGTCTCTCCAGCTTCTGCTGCTGCTGGAGTGGCCTCGGCGGCTTCGGGGAATGCTTCTGTTGAGCTGGCCTCCGACGAGGGCTCGTCCGCTTTTGGATGCTCCCGCGCCGGTGCCACGGCTGCGGCAGCGCCGTGCCCGTCGGGCGAGCCATGGGTTGCGGCCGAGTTCTCTGCCGAGGGCTCGCTCGCGGTGGTTTCAATGGCAGAAGGTTGTGGGTTTTGGTCGTTGTCGGGTGACATGCGGAGCGGCCTCCGTACGGGTTCCTGCCCTGCTCGCCGAGAGTTCGACCTCGGTCACTCCACCCTGCTGGGGGCTAGAGCAATGAAGGGGATATGGTGCGCGTGTTCAGCGCCATACCGAAGGAAATGATACGCGCCCGGTTTGCGCGTTGTCAACAAAACCAACATCGGAGGCCGAGGGGGCGGCGAATTTCAAGCTGCCCCGCTATTCCGGTTATCCCTCTTGCAGGTGGGCGGGAAAGACATGCTATACTTTTTGGCCTGTCACCTCTGAGAATTTTCTATAGACTGGGGAGACAGGAATCGGGCGGCGAACACAGATTTTGCCGGCCCGGGAGGTGGGTTTATCGCAGAGCGGGGTTCGGGCGGTCTCCGGGTGAACGAGCGCATTCGCGCTCGCGAAGTCCGTGTGGTTGACGAGGCGGGGAATCAACTGGGAGTGATGTCCCTGTTCGACGCGATGAAGGCGGCGCGGGACGCGGGACTGGATGTGGTGGAAATCTCGCCGAACGCGGTGCCGCCGGTCTGCAAGCTCGTCGACTACGGAAAATTTCTCTACGAGCAGAGCAAGAAAGCCCACGAAGCGAAAAAACACCAGAAAAGCTCGCACATCAAGGAAGTAAAGTTTCGGCCCGCGACTGCCGAGCACGACTACCAGGTTCGCAAGAACCAGATCATCCGGTTTCTCGGCGAAGGCCACAAAGTGAAAGCCATGATCTTCCATCGCGGGCGAGAGATGGCGCACCAGGACGTGGGCCGCGCCAAGATGGACCGGCTGCTCAAGGACATTATGGAATATGCTCTGGTCGAATTCGGGCCGCGGATGGAAGCCAACATCCTGCTCGCGCTGCTTGCGCCCAAGAAGGGCGCAACTGTCGCGCCCACGGCGCGTCCTGCGCAACCGACCGCCTGAAGATTTTCGCAGAAGAGGGATTTGTGAAAAAGAACAAGAAACTGAAATTGAAGACGCATCGCGGCGCCGCCAAGCGCTTTAAAATGACGTCCACCGGTAAGGTAATGCGGTGGCATTCGGGCAAGCGCCACCTGCTCGGGACGAAATCGCCGCGCCGCCAGCGCAAGCTTTCCGGCAAGGTGCTTGTGAATCCCGCGGACGTGCCCAACGTGCGTCTCGCGCTTCCTTACGGCGTCTAGAACCTGTCTTAATTTTTTATTGATGGTTCTTAGGGGGTCGGAGCTTTAGCTCCGACATAAAGCGGTTGGGATGAGCCGGGCTTTAGCCCCTGAAGACACCGCAGTTTGTTTTGAGCCAGGCAGAGCGAACCCCGCCCGCGGCGGGCCTGCCGGCCGACGAGCCGGAATCTCCGGCTTGCTTTGCTTCCGCCTCCGAGTAACATCGGGAGCGCCGGGAGCCCTAATGAACACGCCGCGGAGATCAGTGCAGTTTGTGTGACCGGCGCCATTTTCGGCGCTGGCCCGCGGCTGCGCATCCTCTCCGCGTAACCAAGCTCTTCGAAATCAAGACAGGAGAACCAGAGCCATGCCTCGAGTGAAACGCGGTACGAAGCGCCGCGCCCGGCGCAAGAAGCTGTTGAAGCACGCGAAGGGGTTTTTCCTTACCAAGGGGAAACTCTTCCGGTCGGCGAAAGAGGCGGTGAACCGCTCGCTGCGGTACACCTACCGCGACCGGCGCACGCGCAAGCGCGACTACCGCACGCTGTGGATTCAGCGCATCGGCGCCGCCGCGCGCGCGAACGGCACTACGTATAGCCAGTTGATCCACGGGCTGAAGGCGGGCGGGATCGATCTCGATCGCAAGATTCTGGCGGACATGGCCGTGCGCGATGCGGAGGGATTTACGGCGTTGGTCGAGTCGGCGAAGCAGCATATGAAGTCCGCGCCGGCAGCGCCGCCGCAGCCCGCGGCGTAGAGCGTCAGGCATTGACATTTGTTCTGTAGGGGCGGGTCTGAGACCCGCCCGTGCGACGCAACGTCTCCTGGTTATGAGCGATTCCACAACACAAACTCTGACGCAGCTCGGCGACACGACGCCCGAAAAAGTGATTGCGCGTTTCGCTGAGGTCCGCCAGCGTTTCGACTCTGAAAGCAGCGACCTGGACAAAATAGGTGTAGGTGGTCTGGACAAATGGGAAACGCTGCGTGTCAGTTGGGTCGGTCGAAAGTCGGGCGTGCTGTCTCAAATCTCGGATAATTGGCTGAAGCCCGCGCCACGCGAACTCAAGCAGGCTGTCGGTCAATCGTTTAACGAACTGAAATCCCACATAGAAAGCGCGTTAGAGGACCTACGCACGAAACAGATAAAACAGCTAGATGCTGGCCCACCAAGCCAGATCGCGTACACCGGCGCGCCCATAACGGGAACCGGCAATGTCCAGGCCACTCTAGAGGACCTTTCGCTTCCGGGCGTCGAGCGCGCCATCGGGACGCGGCACCTGATCCGGCAGACGTTCGACGAACTGCTGCGCATCTTCCTCTCGATCGGATTTAGCGTGGTCGAAGGGCCGGAGATCGAGACGCCCTACTACAATTTCGAAGCGCTCAATATCCCCGAGCACCATCCCGCGCGCGACAACATGGACACCTTCTACATCGAGGGCGCGCGCGGCGGCCATCTGCTGCGCACGCACACCTCGCCGATGCAGATTCGCACGATGGAGAAGCAACCGCCGCCGGTGCGCATCGTCGTGCCGGGAAAAGTCTACCGGCGCGACAATCCCGACGCGACCCACGGCTACATGTTCCACCAGATCGAAGGGCTGGCCGTCGATACGGACATCACCTTCTGCGATTTCAAGGGCACCGTCGAATATTTCGTGCGCGAGTTCCTCGGCCCGAAAACCAAGACGCGCCTCCGCCCGAGCTATTTCCCGTTCACCGAGCCTTCGGCGGAAGTCGACGCGACCTGCCACGTTTGCGGCGGCTCGGGCTGCCGCATCTGCAAATTTTCCGGCTGGATCGAGCTCTTCGGCGCGGGAATGGTGGACCCGGCGGTCTACGGCTTCGTGAAGTACGACGCCGAAAAGCTTTCCGGCTTCGCGTTCGGCATGGGCGTCGACCGGCTGGCGATGATGAAATACGGCATCACGGAACTGCCGCTGCTGTTTCAGAACGACGTGCGATTTCTGCGCCAATTTCCATGAAGGTCGTCTACAACTGGCTGAAGGAATTCGTCGACGTCACGGCGCCGGCGGCGGACCTGCGCGCACGGCTGTCGCTTGCGGGCATTGCGGTCGACTCGGTCGAAGAGTCGGCGGCCGGGCCGGTGCTCGACGCGGAAATCACGGCGAATCGTCCCGACTGCCTGGGCCATTACGGCATCGCGCGCGAAGTGGCGGCGATCTACCGGCTGCCGGTCAAGCCGCTTCAGCCGAAGCTGAAGGAATCGGACGAAAAAGCCGCGAACGCGACCCGCGTCGAAATCGAATCTCCCGATCTTTGCGGACGCTACACGGCGCGAATCCTCCGCGGCGTCAAAGTGCAGCCGTCGCCGGACTGGCTGCGCCAGCGCCTCGAAGCCATCGGCCAGAACTCGATCAACAACGTGGTGGACATCACGAACTACGTGATGTTCGAGCTGGGCCAGCCGCTGCACGCGTTCGATCTCGACAAACTCGCAGGACACCGCATGGTGGTGCGGCGCGCGCGGGCCGGAGAAAAAATCCGTACGCTCGACGGCGCCGAGCGCACGCTTACGAAGGACATGTGTGTGAACGCGGACGCCTCGCGCTCTGTCGGAATCGGCGGGGTGATTGGTGGAGCCGAAAGCGAAATCAGCTTCAGCACCCACAATATTCTGCTTGAGTCCGCGTGGTTCGATCCAATTTCCGTGCGCCGCACGTCGAAGGCGCTCGGCCTGCGCACCGAAGCTTCGTATCGGTTCGAGCGCGGAGTCGATCCGGAGATGGCGGAGACAGCCTCGCGTCGCGCCGCCGAGTTGATTCAGCAGGTAGCCGGCGGCGAGATTCTTTCTGGCGTCGTGGATGTCTATCCGGGCCGCGAGGCATCGCGAGCGATTGAGCTTTCGCGCAAGGAGCTTTTGCGCGTGATGGGCGCGGACGTTCCCGACCGCGATATCGAAGCAATCCTGGGCGCGCTTGGCTTTCACCCCGTGCGCAAGGACGCGCAGCGCGGCAGCGAAGGCTCGCTCCTCGCGATCTGGGAATGCCGGCAGCCTTCGTGGCGGCGCGACGTGGCGCGCGGAATCGATCTGATCGAGGAAGTCGCGCGGCACTACGGTTACGACAAATTTCCGCCGCGGCTCCCTCCCGCGAAGCAGCCGGCGCATCGCCTGCCGCACGCGCAAGCGCTCGATCGCGTGCGCGAGCGCGTGATCGCGCTGGGCTATCACGAAATCGTGGCGATTCCGCTCGTCGATGCCCGCCGCGACGAACTGTTTCGCGCGGAGGGCGTCGCGCCCGCGGTGATCGGCAACCCGCTCGCGGAAGACGCCTCGCTGATGCGCTCCACGGGAATCGTCGGCATGATCGGCGCTCTCGAATGGAATCTGAATCACGGCCAACGCAACCTGCGCCTCTTCGAAATCGGCAAGACCTATGAATTGCGCAACGGCGAGCCGGTCGAGACGCCGATGCTCACGTTCGGCGCCACCGGCCTCGCCCGCGAAAAAACAATCCATGAACCGGCGCGCGAGTTCACGTTTGCCGATTTGAAAGGCGATCTCGACAGCGTCGGCGAGCTGGCCGGCGGATTTGCGTGGCAGTCGGGCGGACCCAAATGGCTTGCCGGCGGTCGGGCGGCCCGGATTTCCATTGGCCAGGCAGGTGAAGGACGCGCGCCCGGAGCGGCCGGCCAGCTTGCGCGACGGATCGCGGATCAGCTCAAGCTGCGCCAGGAAATCTTCCTCGCCGAATTGAGGCTCGACTCGCTGCTCGAAGGTATCGAAACGGCGCGTGCGACTCAGAAATTCGTCCCGATTCCGCGCTTCCCCGCCGTTGAGCGCGATTTTTCGCTCGTGCTCTCGGACGGAATCGCGTTCGCTCAGGTCGCCGAAGCGATTCGCAAGCTCGAAATCGCCGAACTGCAAAGCGTTGAGGCGCTCGATCTGTTTCGCGGCGGGCAAGTTCCGGCCGGGAAATTCTCGCTGATGATTCGCGTGACGTTGCAGAGCGCGGACACGACCCTCACCGACGCGCAGATTGCCGAATTTTCCTCCCGCATCGTCGCCTCCCTCGAGCAGCGCCTCGGTGCCACGCTGCGCGCTTCCTAGCGATCCCCGCCCATCGCCACTTGCGCCGCTCCTCGCGATGGCAGACAATCGGCAGACCAGCCAAGATCGCAGGCGGGAGCGCGAAAGTGAAAATCGAAATCTACGACCAGTTCTACAGCGTGAACGCGGAAGGGCAGAACGAAGAGCACCTCAAGGAGCTCGCCGCGTACGTGGACGGCAAGATGCGCGAGGTCGCGCAGGCCACGCACATGGTCGACTCGGTGAAGGTCGCCGTGCTCGCGGCGCTCAACATTGCCGACGAAATCTTCGAGCTGCGCGAGCGAAAGCTGGTCATCGACGGGCCGCTGCGCAAGCGCGTCGAGAAGTGCGTCGCGCTCGTCGAAAAGGCGCTCGAAGCCTCCAACTAAACGTGCCGGCGGGACAGCGTCCACGCGGCCGAACCGGGCGCTCCGCAGCCCCGTGCTGTTTCCGCTACCCCACGGCGCAACCCATTGGACTGCCGGGACATCTGCTATATCATTAGAAATCGGGCTTTTTGTCGGCCCCGATAGGGATGCGCAGAGCGAAGCCAATTCGATGCCTGGTGGTCCCGGTAGCGCTGCTGGCGTTGCTGCTGGTTGCCATGACGCTCGGAAGCGTCTGGCACCATCACACCGGCTCTTCCGAGGCCACCTGCCAGATCTGCCATCTGAATCACCAACCGATTGAGCGGCCGCTCGCGAGCGACCGCTCGCCTGTGCTGGCCCTTCTCGGACCCGCGCAGGAGCTTCAAGACACCGGCCTTGCGCCGACCCCCGTCGTCCCGCGCGTTCCTGCCCGGGCGCCTCCCATCGCGTAAACCCCGCTTGTTCCGCGCCGTTCGAAGTTCGCGGCGCACCGATTCACGTCCGTTTTGATCCGTGAGGGCTGAAAGCCATGCGTCCACGATATTTGCCGTTCATAGTTTTGACGTTGGTAGTGTGTTTGGCTGGAGCCGTTGGCGCGCCGCCCGTACGCGCGCAGGCCTCGTCGCCGGTGCAGGGCCCGGTGAGGATCACGCTCGACGACGCCGTCCAGATGGCGCTCGCGCACAATCACGCGCTTCTTGCCGCGCGCACGACGATCCAGCAGAACGAGGCCCAAGAGACGACCGCGAACTTGCGCCCCAATCCTGTCCTGCTCGGCGACGCGCAATTCCTGCCGATCTTCAACGCGAACCAGTTCGATTCGAACTACCTCGACAATGACGCGCAGTTCGATCTCGGCGTCAGCTATCTGTTCGAGCGCGGCAAGAAGCGCCAGCACCGGCTCGAAGCCGCCAAGGACCAGACCGCGGTCACGCGCTCGCAGGTTGCGGACAACGAGCGCGGCTTGACCTTCCAGGTCGCGTCTCAGTTCGTAAACGTCCAGCTCGCCGAATCAGCGCTCGACCTCGCGCAAGACGACCTGAAAAGCTTTCAGAACACGGTCGATATCAGCCAGGAGCGCTATAAAGCCGGCGACATCAGCGAGGACGACTACCTCAAGATCAAGCTCCAGTTGCTCCAGTTTCAGAGCGACGCCTCACAGGCGGAACTCGCAAAGGCCCAGGCGCTCTCCGACTTGCGGCAATTGCTCGGTTACGAGTCCGTGTCCGCCGATTACGATGTGGCCGGCACGCTCGATTACCAGCCGGTCAAGGGAAACCTCGAGGATCTGCAAGCGAAGGCTCTCTCCACGCGCCCTGATCTGCGCGCGGCGCAGCAGGGCGTCACCGCCGCGAACAGCCAGTACGAGCTTGCCAAGGCGGACGGCAAGCGCGACGTGACCGCGCAGATCAACTACACGCATATCGCTGACCTGAGCACCGCTTCGCTCTTCGGGCAAATCCAAATTCCCGTTTTCGACCGCAACCAGGGCGAAATCGCGCGCACGCGCTTCGCCATCACGCAGGCGCAGGAGCAGGAGCGCGCCGCCGACGGCCAGGTCCTGACGGACGTGCGCGACGCGTACGAAGGATTGCAGTCCAACGATAAGATCATCCGGCTCTACCGCTCGGGCTATCTCGACGACGCGCAGCAGGACCGCGACATCAGCGAATACGCCTACAAACGCGGGGCGGCGAGCCTGCTCGATTTCCTCGACGCCGAGCGCAGTTACCGCGCCACGCAACTCGCCTATCGCCAGTCGCTCGCGTCGTACATGCTCGCGGTCGAACAGCTCCGCGAAGCCGTGGGAACGAGGACCCTGCCATGAGAACTTCACGAATCACCATCGATCCTTGCGCGCTCGGAATCACGGTCGCGCTCGCGTTCGGATGCGCTCTCGCGGGATGCAGCTCGGACCGCAGCGAGCACGCCAGCCAGATGACGTCGTTTTCCGCGCAGGAATCGAAGTCCGCGACGCCGGTACTCTTCACGATCCCCGAGGACCAGATGTCGCACGTGCAGGTCGTCGCGATCCAGCCGGCTAAACTCACGCGCACGCTGCGGCTCACCGGCGCGGTCGCCTACAACGCGTTCAAGACGACGCCGGTCATCACGCAGGTCGGCGGGCCTGTGAGCCGGATTCTCGTCGTGCCGGGCCAGCATGTGCATCAAGGCGAGCCGATGCTCGAGGTGACCAGCCCGGACTACTCGCAGTTGCTCGATACATATCTGAAGGCGCGCGACACCCTCCGCGTCGCCGAAAAAAACTACGAGCGCGCCCAGGACCTTTATCAGCACAACGCGATCGCCGAGCGCGACCTCCTTCAAGCGGAATCGGACCACAACCAGGCGCAGGCGGATATGAACGCCGCGGAACAGGGAATGAAAATTCTTGGGATCAAGAACCCGGAAGACCTGGTGAAGGCGCCTTCCTCCGCCGAAATCCCCGTGATTGCGCCTATCGGCGGCGAGGTAGTCGAGCGGCTGGTCTCGCCCGGCCAGGTGATGCAGGCGGGCCAGACCCAGGCGTTCACGATTACGGATATGAGCACCGTGTGGGTGCTCGCGAACGTCTATCAGGCCGACCTGGCGGACGTGAAGACGGGCGACGACGTGATCGTGCAAACCGACGCCTATCCCCAAACCTTCCACGGAAAAATTTCCTACATCTCGGCGGCGCTCGACCCGAACACGCGCACATTGCAGGCGCGCATCGTTGTCGATAACCCCGGCGAGAAGCTGAAGCGGGACATGTACTGCACGGCGACGGTGACGGCGGGCTCGATTCCGAACGCGATTGCCGTGCCGGATGCCGCCGTCCTGCGCGACGACGAAAACCAGCCGTTCGTCTACGTGGCCACCGCCTCGAACCAGTTTGGACGGCGGTCGGTCGAGATCGGCCCCAGCCAGAACGGGGAGACGCAGATTCTGAAGGGGCTGTCCGTTGGAGAGAAAGTCGTGGGCGACGGCAGCTTGTTCCTGCAATTCGCCAATTCGCTCCAGCACTAAGGGCGTGTCGTGACCAAATGATTCATCGCATTGTCCAATTCGCGCTGCGGCAGCGGTTCCTGATCCTGATGGTGACGCTATTCCTCGCCATCGGCGGAGCGGTTTCCTTCGATCACATGCCCGTGGACGCGTATCCCGATCTTTCGCCGCCGATGGTGGAGATCATCACGCAGTGGCCGGGCCACGCGGCGGAGGAAATCGAGCGGCTCGTCACGCTGCCGACGGAAATTGAAATGAACGGCGTGCCGAAAATGTCCATTCAGCGGTCGATTTCGCTCTATGGGCTGTCGGACATCATCCTGACGTTTCAGGAAGACACCGACAACTATTTCGCGCGCCAGATAGTTTTCCAGCGTTTGAGCGAGGTTACGTATCCCGCCGGCGTCACTCCCACGCTCGCGCCGCTCTCAAGCCCTTCCAACCTGGTCTATCGCTACGTGCTCGAAAGCCCGGACCGTTCGCCGCAGGAACTTAAGACCTACGAAGACTGGGTGATTGAGCGCGAATACAAGCAGGTTCCAGGCGTCGCGGACGACTCCGGGTTTGGCGGCACGGTGATGCAATACCAGGTGCTGCTCGATCCGGCGCGGCTCTACGGCTATCACATTACGGTCCCACAGGTAATCCAGCAGCTTTCGGTGAACAACGCGAACGCCGGAGGCGGCTTCTACTCGCAGGGCGGCCAGTTCTACTACGTGCGCGGCATCGGCCTGCTGCGCGACACGGCGGACATCGGCAACGTGATCGTCGGCGCGCAGAACGGGGTGCCGGTTCGCGTGCGCGACATCGGCGACGTGACCATCGGAAGCGCCCCGCGCCTCGGCGAGTTCGGCTTCAACAAGAATGACGACTCCGTCGAAGGCGTCATCCTGATGCTCACCGGCGAGCAAACGCAGACGGTGCTCAAAGGCGTAGAGGCAAAAACCAAAGAGATTAACGAGCAGATCCTGCCGCCGGATGTCAAGGTGCGGCCCTACTACGACCGCAGCGATCTGGTGCGGCTGACGACCGACACGGTCGAAAACAACCTGCTGCGCGGGATGGTTCTTGTCCTCATCGTGCTCATCTTCTTTCTGGTGAGCTTCCGCGCCGCGGCCATCGTCGCGCTGACGATTCCGCTCGCGCTGCTCTTCTCATTTATCGTTCTGCACGCGCGCGGCGTCGCGGCCAATTTGCTTTCGATCGGGGCCATCGACTTCGGGATCATCATCGACGGCACGCTCGTGATGGTCGAGAACATCTTCCGCGAGCTGGGTCTGCGCGAAGGAACCCAGTACGACCTGCACGAGGTCCTCCTGGCGGCGGCCAGGGACGTGGACCGCCCGATCTTTTATTCCGTTGCGGTCATCATCGCGGGTTATATCCCCATCTACGCTCTCACAGGACCATCCGGGAAGCTCTTTCAGCCCATGGCGGATACGATGTCGATTGCGCTCGTCGGCGCGCTGCTGCTGACTCTGACGCTCGTGCCCGTCCTATGCTCCTACTGGTTTCGCAAAGGCGTCCACGAGCGTGTGAACAAGCCTTTTGAGTGGGTCCGCCAAAAGTACGCCCATCAGGTCACGTGGTGTCTCGACCGTCCGAAGCTCACTTTGCTTGTGGCCGGCCTTATTTTCTGCGCGACGCTGCTGCTCATACCGTTCATCGGCGGCGAATTCATGCCGCACCTGGACGAGGGCGCGCTGTGGGTCCGCGCGACTCTTCCCTACACCATCTCTTACGAGGAAGCAGCCAAGTTCAGCCCGCAGATCCGCGATATTCTGATGAAATATCCGATGGTCACCGACGTGGGCTCCGAGCTTGGGCGCCCCGACGACGGCACCGATCCAACCGGCTTCTTCAATGACGAGTTCTACGTTGGCCTCCGGGCCTATGGCGATTCGTCATGGAAGAAAGGCGCGATTCACAACAAGAAGGAGCTGACCGAGGACCTCCAGAAGCAGCTTCAGGCCTTCCCCGGCGTCATTTTCAACTACACGCAACCGGCGGAAGACGCCGTGGACGAAGCGCTGACCGGTCTCAAGAGCGCGCTCGCGGTGAAGGTGTACGGCACGGACCTGAACGTCCTCCAGGACAGGGCGCTCGAGATCAAGCGGCGCCTGTCGCAGGTGCCCGGCTTCACCGAGTTGACCGTGGTTCGCGAGCTGGGACAGCCGAGCCTGCTGATCGAAACGGACCGCGACAAAATCGCGCGTTACGGGATCAACGTCGCGGATGTCGAGGCCGTCGTGCAGGCGGCGGTGGGCGGCCAGGCGGCCACGCAGGTGATTCAGGGCGAAAAGTTGTTCGACCTGGTCGTGCGCATGAAGCCGGAGTTTCGCCAGAGCGCCCAGCAGATCGGCGACCTGCTCGTCGGCACGCCCGCGGGCCAGCAGATTCCGCTGAGCCAGCTCGCGGACATTCGCGAGGCCAGCGGAGCGTCGTTCATCTATCGCGAAAATAATTCACGCTACATCGGTGTGCAGTACAGCATCGAGGGACGCGACCTGCAGGGAGCCGTCACGGACGGCCAGCGCGCCATCGCCGATATTCAGAAGTCGCTGCCGGAGGGTTACCGGCTGGCGTGGGGCGGCGAATACAGCGAACTCCTCGAAGCGAAACACCAGATGGAGATCATCGGGCCGCTCGCGTTGCTCCTGATCTTCATGATTCTGTTCGCGCTGTACGGCAACTTCAAATTCCCGATCACGATCGCTCTCGGCGTCATCATGACGGAGCCGGTCGGCGCGCTGATCGCACTCAAGCTCACCGGCACGCCGTTCAGCGTCTCCTCCCTCCTCGGCTTGCTGACCCTGATGGGCGTTTCCGTCGAGACGGCCGTGATCCTCGTTTCGTTCATCAACAAGCTGCGGCAGGAAGGGAAGGACATACGCACCGCCACGCTCGAAGCATCGCTCTTGCGCCTGCGGCCGATCATGATGACGGCGCTCGTCGCCTGCCTCGGGCTGCTGCCCGCCGCGCTCTCGACCGGCATCGGCTCCGACTCGCAGAAGCCCTTCGCCATCGTCATCGTCGCGGGCTTGATCTCGCGGCTACTGCTGGGTTTTTTCGTGAATCCTGTGCTGTACGAATTGGTCGCGCGCGAGGGCGACGTTCTGCAGGTTTGATCCCGGCCGCCGGGGATTGCCGGATTGGGTCACGGGGCGGCACAACGATTGCCGCCCGGGAAGCATCGGAGTTAGAATCTTTGCGAGGTTCGGTCGAGTCAGCATGGCGAAGCGCATTACCCTGCGTCTGCTAGCCGTCGCGCTCATCCTTACGGTGTGTGCGTTGGGCACGCACGCGGTGGCCCACTGGCATGGCCACGCTTACGACGAGCAGCATTGCCAGGTCTGCCACATCGGGCACGCCGCGATCCCGCAGCCCGCGGTGCAATCGGCGATTCAGGCGCCCCTCCCGGTCGCAAGATTCGCGCTTGCCGAACAGTCCACCCCTGACCTCGAGCCGGTTCGCACTCTCAGCATTCCCCGCGCGCCTCCCGCATAATCTCAAAAAATAGTTTCTCCCAGCACCCGCGCCCAAAAAGGCGTGCCGTGCCGATCTCCACATCATTTCGCCACCGCGAATCGAGTCCGCGGGGCCGCACTCATATTGGGAGAGATTCATGAGAACACTTCTTGGAATTCTGGTTTTGCTTCTGAGCACATCGAGCATGGCTCCTGCGTCAAACGCCCAGGTGGGCGGAAACTCCGTGGCGGTCGCAGGCACCGTCACGGACCCCACCGGCGCGGTGATCCCAAACGCCGTCATTACGTTCCATAACCCGGTCAGCGGTTTTGAAGCCAACGCGACGACCGATACGTCAGGAAACTTCACGATTCCGAACGTGCCCTTCAATCCGTATCACATGATCGTAAAGGCAAAGGGCTTCGCCGACTACGTGCAGGATGTCGATGTACGCTCGGCAGTTCCTCTGGCGTTGAAAATCAGCCTGCAAGTCGCCGGGACGACCGCTACGGTGACCGTGGAAGGTGGAAGCGACTTGATCGAAAACGACTCCACGGCCCACACGGATATCGATCGCAAGCTATTCGAGGAACTACCCCTCGAAAGCGCATCGTCTTCGGTGAGTTCGCTGGTGACGCTGGCGTCGCCCGGAATCGCCGCCGATTCGAATGGACTTTTCCACGGACTTGGCGACCACGCGGAGAACTCGTTCTCCGTCGATGGCCAGCCCATCACGGACCAGCAGAGCAAGGTCTTTTCGAACCAGATTCCCGTGGATTCGATTCAGTCGCTCGAAGTGATCGACGGCGCGCCGCCGGCCGAATACGGCGGCAAGACGAGCGTCGTGATCGACGTGACGACGCGCTCGGGCCAGGGTATGACGACGCCACATGGCACCGTGACCGCTGACTATGGCACTTTTGGCAGCGTCAACGGCGGTTTCAACTTCGGTTACGGAGGGGAGAAGTGGGGAAATTTCATTTCCGCCGACGGGTTGAATAGCAGCCGGTTCCTTGATCCGCCCGAATTCGTCGTCATGCACGACAAAGGAAACGAAGAAAATATTTTCGATCGCCTGGACTACCAGCTCACGCAGGGAGATTCGCTTCACCTCAACCTCGGCTTTTCGCGCTCGTGGTTCCAAACGCCCAATTCCTACGACGCACAATTCGCCTCAGCGTGGAACGGAGTTGTCGTCGATAGCGCCGGCGTTCCTGTCAGCACATCGAATGACTGCGTGATCGCCGCGTGCACGGAAACTGTGGGCAGCGCCGATCAACGCTCGCAGATCAGGACCTTCAACGTCGCGCCCACGTGGACCCACCTGATCGGTTCGAACACGGTGCTCACGGCCGGCGCTTTCGTGCGGCACGACCAGTACAACTACTATCCGAGCGGCGATCCCTTTGCCGATCTGGGCCCGACCGATCTCCAGAGGGAAACCGTTTCTCAGCTTCGCTTCCTGACCAATGCCGGCGGCCGCGCGAGCCTTTCGTATGTGAAGGGTATTCACAACATCAAGGCGGGCGTCACCTACGAGCAGACGTTCCTGACTGAGAACGACAGCCTAGCCATCGTCGATCCGACGCTCGGGGCTTCGCTTGGCTGCGAGAATCTCAACGGTACCCCCATGCCCAATACGGCGTGCGCCTACGATCTTACGAATGGCGGGGGTTCCTACCTATTCCACGGCCATACGGACGTCAAGGAACTCGCACTGTACGTGCAGGACACGATCACGAAGGGGAGCTGGAACTTCAATCTGGGCATACGCGGCGATGTGTATAACGGTATTTCCAAGGCGCAACAAGCGGAGCCTCGCCTGGGCATTGCCTACAACGTCAAGCCGAGCAACACCGTCCTCCGCATCTCCTACGCGCGTACGCTGGAAACACCGTTCAACGAGAACCTGGTGCTTTCCAGCATCGGTTGCAACAACGCTGTCCTAAATCCGCTTCTCGCCTGCAGTTCGCTATCGTTGACGCCGTTAAATCCCGGCTTTCGCAATGAGTTTCATGCCGGTCTCCAGCAGGCCTTCGGGAAGCACGTGGTATTCGATGGCGAGTACATCTGGAAATATACGCACAACGGCTACGATTTCAGCGTGCTCGGCAATACGCCGATCACGTTCCCGGTCGAATGGCACAACTCCAAGATCCCCGGATTCACGGCGCGCACCAATCTCACGAACCTCCACGGATTCACGGCTTACGTGATCATGTCCAGCGTCGCGGCGCGTTTCTTCACTCCCCAAATTGGCGGAGCCGGTGAGAATCCCGCCGCGCCCAGCGGCGTGTTTCGCATCGACCACGATGAGAAGTTCAACGAGACAACGCACATGCAATACCAACCGTGGGCGCGTGGGCCGTGGATTGGCTTCAACTGGCGCTACGATAGCGGTCTCGTGGCCGGCGCTGCTCCGTGCTACGGCGGCGCAGACAACGACTGCCCGCAGGCCGTCATCGACGCCGGCCAGCCGGCCATTCTCATGGAGGACCCGTTCGGAAACCCGCTAAGCGCCGACCAGGAATTCGAGGCAGGGTTCTTTTGTGGAGCCTCCCATCCGGCCCCGCCTTCCGCGGCGAATCCGATGGGAACCTTCATAAGCTCCAGCCTGCCTACGGTTGGCGGAGTAACCGCGTGCCCGGCATCGCAGTTCGGATCCACGCTCGTTTCGGTGCCGAAGCCGAACACCGAGAACGACGACCACAACCCGCCCCGCATCTCTCCACGGAACCTGTTCGACCTTGCCGTGGGCGAAGACAATCTCTTCCACGGCGATCGCTACAAGTGGAGCGTCCGCGTGACGGTCATCAACCTCGCGAACGAATACGCGCTCTACAACTTCCTCTCCACGTTCAGCGGCACGCACTACGTCACACCGCGTACGGTCACCGGGGAGATTGGTTTCCACTTCTAGTGGCTCGGCCGTAATCGAGGGGCGGCTCTTCGTGGGCCGCCCTTTCCGTTTCGCCGGGAACCGGAAGTTCCGGAGGGAAATCGATGGCGGCAACCATGAGCCCAGCCCGAGTACGAAAGATACGAAAAGCCCTCGGCTTCTCACAGGAGGATTTCGCGCGCACCCTTTGGGTGACCTATACCACAATCAATCGGTGGGAGGCCGGGCGCGCTGCTCCCTCCGGCATGCACCTCCGAATCCTCCATCTGCTGGAACAGGGCTTGGGTCGCCCTTCGTTTAGGGCCGTACTCCGAGACCCGCGAGCGAGCGATCCGATGTTTCTGCTGCACCGCCTATTGGAACCGCTGTACGGAGAGATTGCCCCCAGAGAACGGTGGCGCTGAGCGGAACCGCGCTGACTGCATAATGCCAAAATGCGCCCGGCACTGAAGGCGTTTTCAATCACCCTGACCTGCGCGTCTCTGGGTCTGCTGGCTATTGTGCAATGCGTGACAGCGCAGTCAAACGCACCCGATGAACCCGAAGCGAACCCCGGAAGGCCAACAGTCTCTACCCCAGCAACACTCACGCCAGTGGGATACCTGCAATTCGAGACGGGCGCACTCTATGCGAACGACTCGCTCGAGTTCTCGTCGCGGTTCGGCTTCAACGAAGTCATCAAGCTCTCGGTTGCGCCGCGCTTGGAACTGCTGGCTGCCGCCGAACCAATCGCGCACTACACGTCGGACGGAAATACCGCGAACAGCGTGGCAGACGTTTTCTTCGGCGCGCAGGCAGTGATCGCTCGTGGCGAAGGCGCCAGCCCCAGCGTGGCCGTGAGCTACTTTCATCGCGCGTACGACGGCGGCGCTCCCGAAGTGGATTTTGGCAGTCCGGTCAACTCCGGGCTGCTACTGGCAAGCGCAGACGTCAAGGGTTTCCACTATGACGCGAATGCAATGCTCAACGAACTGACTCAGGGTGTCGTTCGCAGAGCGCAGTTCGGCCAGTCCCTTTCCGTTTCCCACCCGATTGCCGGCAAGTTTTCCTTGTCCGGAGAAATCTGGCACTTCACCCAGCCCTTTCTCCGCGGCAACGCGGTGGGGAATCTCTGGGCTGTGGGTTATACGGCGAGAAGGACTCTCGTATTCGACGCAGGCTTCGACCACGGGCTAACCAGTACATCCACCCACTGGGAAGCGTTTGCGGGATTCACGTACCTGCTTCCTGATCGCCTTTGGAGCAAGTGACGTAGGTTTGTGGCGGCAAGAATCTAGTTTCGCATCCGGCCGCCTCGTAGCTTCCCGCCGTAGCGCACCTGGAAGAAGCTCGTGCTTCGGGGGCAGGTCCCAGTTGATATCGATTATCAAATTTCTTCTTGACACTGGTTATCAACACAGATAGGCTCCCTATTTCAGTTGACAAGCCGTGTCAACTGGATGGTCTGCGATTTTCCCGCCGCGCGCGAGGAAACAGGTGCAAACGGCAGCAAACATCGAAGTGAGGTTGTCCAGTGGCGCCCTCCGCAAAGGGATTAGCGCGCTGGCGTCTCTCGCTCTGATTCTCTTTCTCGCCATTGTCGCGTGGGCAGGTGAAGGAGGAAGCATTTCAGGCACGGTGAAGGATGCCACCGACGCCGTAGTTCCGAAGGTGACCGTGACAGCGACAAGCACCGATACAGGAATCCGCCAAACGGTTGCGACAGACAGCCAGGGCTTCTATTCATTCCCCAGCCTTCCGATCGGCCGCTACGACCTCGAGTTCCAAAGCTCCGCCTTCAGACCCTATCGGCGCACCGGGATCGTCGTCGATGCGAACAGCTTGTTGATCGTCGACGCGGTTCTCCAGGTAGGCGAAACGACCGACATCGTCATGGTAAAGGAAAATCAGCTGCACGTTGAGACGGCCAGCACTCAGATAGGCGAGGTCATCAGCGGCTCGCAGATGACGGCGGTGCCGCTCAACGGCCGCAGCTTTACCGATCTGCTCGCCCTTCAGCCCGGTGTAGCGCCGGTTACTTCCATCACGTCCGACACAGTGCAGGACGTGGGTGCCAGCGCTCTCTCGCCCTCCGGCGATTTGAATCCGGGCACGATCTCGATCAACGGCCAGCGGGAATTTGCCAACAGCTTCCTGGTGAACGGGAGCGACGTCGAAGAGGACGTCAACATGGGCGCGGCAATCATTCCCAACCTCGACTCGATCGCCGAGTTCCGGATTCTCACGAATAATTTCGACGCCGAATACGGCGAGTTTAGCGGGGGCCAGATCAACGTGGTGACGAAGTCGGGCACGAATGCGTTCCACGGCGATGTTTTCGAATTCGCGCGCAACACCGATCTCGATGCGCGCAACTACTTTTCTCCCACGCGCGGGGCATTCGACCAAAACCAGTTCGGCGGCACCTTCGGCGGGCCGATCCGCAAGAATGGGATCTTTTTCTTCGGCGATTACCAGGGAACTCGATCGACCCAGGGGATAGATACCATGCAGATTCCCGTGCCGTCGATACAGGACCGCACGACAGGCAATTTCTCGGATCTGCGGGACAATTCCAGCGGCTTCAACCCGCTGGGTTTCTGCGGCACACAGACCGACGCGACCACCAATAAAGTGTTCGAACTCCCTTGCACCGTGAGCGGACCCAACGTGGCCACGATGCTTTCGAACGAACTCGGCTACACGGTGACGAGCGGCGAGCCGTATTACTACAGCGGGAATTACATTAACCCCGCCACGAGCCTGGAAAGCACGGGAACCTGCACGAGCAGCTCTTCCACGGCCACGAATGGATGCGTCTTTCCGGGCGCGACGATCCCCACAAAGGCTTGGACCGCGCCCGGCACGAATTTGCTGAAATACATCCCCGCGCCCAACAATGCCAACGGCACCTTTTCCACCTCGGCCTACAACGAAACTTTGAGGGACGACAAAGGCGCCTACCGCATTGATGCAAACACACGATGGGGCTTGCTGTCCGCCTACTATTTCCTGGACGACTGGTCCCAGAACAATCCTTACCCCATCGCTCAGGGTGGGGCGAACGTCCCCGGTTTCAACGCGCTGTACACGGGTCGCTCGCAGTTGCTCAACCTTGGCGGCACAAAAACGTTGAGCGCGACCGCCCTGAATGAATTCCACTTCAGCTACATGCGCGACTCGAACGACCTCGGCAAACCCGTGGGAGGAGTGGGCGTCAGCCTGGCGTCGCAAGGATTCGTCGTGGGTCAAGGAACTCCGGGGATCGTCGCTCTGTCGCCTAAAACAGAGGGAGTCGAGAGTGTCGGCTTCAACAGCTTCACGATCGGGACCAATACGAATGAACTGAACCAGGCCGGCAACACATTTCAATGGCTCGACAACTTCTCCAAAGTGATCGGAACTCACACCATCAAAGTGGGCGGCGAGTTCCACTACGACCAGGTCAATGTCAATGCGATCGCGCAGTTTAACGGCAGCTTCCTGTTCTTCGGAACCGAGACGGGAGTGGACTTCGCCGACTTCCTGCTGGGGGTTCCCAGCCAGTACAACCAAAGCCAGCTTCAACCCTTTTACGGCCGCAACAAATATGCGGGTCTCTACGGACAAGACAGTTGGCGCGTATCCCGCAGCCTGACGCTCAACTACGGCCTTCGGTGGGATCGGATCGAGCCCTGGTATGAGAAGTACAACCAGATCGCCACCTTCGCGCCGGGCAGGCAGTCCGTCGTTTTCCCGGGGGCGCCTGCCGGAATCTTGTACCCGACGGACCCGGGAGTTCCGCGCACTCTTGCGCCGCCTGGAAATCGCGATTTTGCCCCGCGCATCGGCCTGGCCTACTCGCCCAGCGCCTCTGGAGACGGCGTACTCGGCAAAATCCTAGGTGGACCCGGCAAGACCAGCATCCGGGCCAGCTTCGGCATGTTTTACACCGCCATCGAGGCGCTGACGATCGGCGTGATGAGCGCTAATGCTCCCTACGGAACCACATACACAAGCCCGGCCCCGCCGCTCTTCGCCACTCCATTTGTTACGGCAGCGAACGGCCAGAATCTCGGCCAGTATTTCCCGGTCACGCTCGCGCCCTTGGACACATCCGCGAGTCATCCCGATCCAAACGTTAACTGGGCGCAGTTTGAGCCCATCACGGGACTTCCAAACTACGCCACCACGAATCGCATTCCTTACACCGAGGAATACATGCTTTCGCTGGAGCGCGGACTTGGGGCCGACACTGTGCTTAGCCTCAATTACGTGGGTACACAAGCGCACCGCCTTCTAGTGCTTGTGGAGGCGAACCCCGGCGACCCGTCCCTTTGCCTGTTCTTGAGCAATCCGGCCAATCTGGCGCCCGGACAGACTCCTTGCGGTCCTTTCGGTGAAGACAGCACCTATGTGACGCGACACGGGCGAGGTCTACAACGGCACGCGCGGCCCGTTGGGATCGAATTTCGGCAGCAACGCCAACCAGGCGACCATCGGCAATTCCAATTACAACGGCTTGCAGATCACCGTCCGCCACACTAGCGGCCGCTTGCAACTGCTGGCTGGATACACCTACAGCAAGTCGGAAGATCAATCTTCCAATTTGGGCGAGGAAGTGAACCCGCTCGATCCAGCGCTCAGCAAAGCGTTGTCCGCCTTCGACGTGAAGCACAACTTCGTCGTGAGCTACAACTACCAAATTCCTTTGGAGCGCCTGCTTCGGAAGTCGAATCGCTGGACGCAAGGCTGGGAGCTTTCCGGGATCACTCATTTCAGCAGCGGCCTGCCCGTGACCCTCCTCAACTACGGTGACAATTCTCTGCTCGGGTCCGAACCGAATGGCGTCAACAACTTCGGCGTGGATGAACCGGATTTCACTCCCGGCTCTCTCCAGTTGAATCAGAATCCCCGCAACGGACAGTCCTATTTCAACACCGCTCTGTTCAGCGAGAACACCCCGGGCACGCCGGGCAACGCCAAGCGGCGCTTTTTCTACGGCCCCGGTTTGGATAATTACGACATGGCCCTGCTCAAGAACGTGCGCCTGGCGGAATCGAAGTCCCTGCAGTTCCGGTTCGAAGCCTTCAATATTTTCAACCACGCGCAATTTTTCGGGCCACAGGCGGTTGACGGAAATATCGACAGCTCGACATTCGGCGACGTAATCGGCGCGACTCCGCCACGCCTCATGCAGCTCGCCGCCAAATTCACCTTCTAGCTCTCCGGTTGCCACGGTTTTGTGCTAGCGTAGCCGCTCCGACGGGAGAGTTTCATGAAATTCACATGGTTCAACCTGATGCCGTGGCCGTATCTGCCGGCGGATTTCCGGGAAAAGCACCATTCCGTGTGGGTCGATATCGATTCCAGGCTGTTCGACCCCGTGAAGAGTCACGAGCTCTACAATTCCTACATCGACTTGCTCGAATACGCGGCGAAACTCGGGTTCGATGGGATCGGCGTCAACGAGCATCATCAGAATGCCTACGGCCTGATGCCTTCGCCCAACCTCATCGCCGCCGGCCTCGCTCGCCGCACCGACAACGTCGCCATCGTGGTGCTGGGCGCTTCCATCGCGCTCTACAATCCACCGCTGCGCGTGGCCGAGGAATTCTCGATGCTGGACTGCATCTCCGGCGGACGCCTGGTGGCGGGATTCCCGGTTGGCACGTCCATGGACACGAACTACTGTTACGGTCAAATCCCCGCGCTGACCCGCGAGAAGTACCAGGAGGCGCACACACTCATCCGGCGCGCGTGGGCCGAGAGGGAACCGTTCGCCTTCAATGGCCGCTACACGAAATTGCGCTACGTGAATCTCTGGCCGCGTCCCATCCAGCAGCCGCATCCGCCGATCCACATTCCGGGGGGCGGCTCGATCGAGACTTTCGACTTCTGTCTCGACAACACCTACTCGTATTCCTATCTGAGCTTCGGCGGCTACCTGCGCGGCAAGGCGCTCATGCAAGGCTATTGGGACCGCATCGCGGAGCGCAACACGCCGGATGCGTCTCCTTATCGCGCGGGCTTCGCCCAGACGATCTGTGTCGCTGAGACCGACCAGGAAGCGGAACGCCTCTATTCAAAGCATCTCAGCTATTTCTACAACCGCTGCCTGCACGTCTATCCGGGTTTCGCGGATGCGCCGGGCTACCGCACGATCAAGACCATTCAAAAGGGCATGCTCTCGCAGTACGCGCCTCCTACCGGAGGCTTGTTTCCGCAGCTCCCGTGGAAAGAAATGGTCGATGGCGGTTACGTGATCGCCGGGAGCCCTGAGACCGTGCGCCAGCGCATGGAGGAATTGATCAAGGGGCTCCGCGTGGGAAATGTGTTCTGCCTCTTGCAGGTCGGCGACATGCCCAAGGACAAATGCATGTACTCGACGAAACTGTTTGCGGAAAAGGTGATGCCCAAGCTTCGGCACTTCTTTCCGGAATATGCCGACGACAATCGCTTCTGGTGCAAGCCGCTCTCAAAACGCGTCGCGGCGGGCAACCTGCCGGCGGAGTCCGAGGTGCGATCGCTGGCGGGCGCGGATTCCTGAGGAACCCCCAATGGATCTCAAGACCATTCAGACTCCCCACGTGCCGGTGCGCTACTACGAAGGCGGCCAGGGCCAGCCGCTCGTTTTCCTTCACGGCGCAGGCGGCCTTGACCTCGACATGGGTTTCTTGAATGCGTTGGCCGAAAAATTCCACGTTTACGCTCCGCTCGTTCCCGGCTACGGCGACAGTCAGGAGTGTCCCGAGCTTCGCGACATGCTCGATTTCACGCTGCACACGTGGGATGTCGTCGGTGCGCTCGGGTTGAAGGACCCGATCCTCGTCGGATTCTCCATGGGAGGCATGATCGCGAGCGAGATGGCTGCCGTGGCGCCGAATGACGTCTCGCGTCTCGCGCTGATTGCGCCGGCGGGCCTATGGCTCGACGATCACCCGATTCCCGATATTTTCGCCATGCTGCCCTATCAGTTGCCGGCGTACTTGTTCCACGACGAGGCGGCCGGTGCGAAAATCCTGTCGGCCGGGGCCAATATGAGCGATCCGAAATTCTTGCAGGCCTTCCTGGTGCAGAACGCCCGCCAACTTGGCGCCGCGAGCAAGATCATGTTCCCCATCCCGGACCGTGGATTGGCGACTCGGCTCTACCGCATCAAGGCGAAGACGGTTCTGATCTGGGGCGAATCCGACAAACTGATTCCGCCGGTGTACGCGCAGGCTTTCCAGCGTGGCATCGCGGGCGCTGAGTTGGTGGTCATTCCGCAAGCTGGTCACGTCGTGCCGTTTGAAAAGCCCGGCGATGTGATCCGCGCAATCGCCCGCTTGGCGTGACCCCCCCGCTGCCTCAAAACGTCGCGCGGAAGATTCCTGTTACAATGAGTCGCGGAGTCGGCCTGCGACGCACGTGATGTCGCGAAAGCCTTTTGAACCAACACTGGATCCCAGGGTGCCCGCGTCGTCCTGCCGTTGTGCATGCCCCGGACGGCTTGCCGCCTCGGGGAAGCCTGAAAGCAGGCGCAGGGCTCCCACCTATTTGTGGGGTTCAGGGCCTAGCACACACGGCGAAGTGGACCGCTCCGCACTAGAGTGAGCCAACCGCCTGTGAAGAGAACGCTCTCAACAAATTGAGGATACTTTTCATCGGCGATATCGTCGGCTCGCCCGGCCGCAAGATCGTTCACGACCGGCTCGCGGACATCCTCGCGCAGCGCCAAATCGATCTGTGCATTATCAACTGCGAGAACGCCGCTTCCGGTTTCGGCGTCACGCCCCGGATCGCCGAGGAACTTTTCGCGTGGGGCGCCGATGTCCTCACCAGCGGAAATCACATTTGGAAGCGGAAGGAAATCATCGAGTATTTCCCGGGGCAACCGCGCTTGCTGCGCCCGGCAAATTTTCCGGAAGGCTCGCCCGGCGGCGGCCTCTACGTCGGCTGCGCGAAAAACGGCACAGGCTACGCCGTCCTCGACCTGCAGGGGCGCACCTTCATGACGCCCATCGACGATCCTTTCCGCACGGCCACGCGCGAGCTCGCGCGGATTCCTTCCGACGTGAAAGTGATCGTTGTGGACATGCACGCCGAGGCCACATCGGAAAAGATCGCGATGGGCTGGCACCTGGACGGCAAGGTTTCCGCGGTGCTCGGGACGCACACGCATGTCGCCACCGCCGATTCGCATGTGCTTCCCGGCGGAACCGCCTACATCACCGACGTGGGCATGACCGGCCCGCACGATTCCGTGATCGGCATGGAAAAGCAGGGCATTCTGGAGCACTTCCTTGATAACACCATGCCCTCGCGCTTCGTCGTCGCCGAAGGCGACATCCAGATGAACGCCGTTCTGATCGACGTCGACGAATCGACCGGCCGCGCTCGATCGATCGAGCGCATCAATTTCCGCCTCGACTAGCGCCGATCCCAAGCAACAGCGGTGCGCCGCGGGGCATCTTGTGAATGGCACGGCATAGCGCCCCGCCCATGCTTCGCCGCACACAACTCGGTGTGTCGCTCGCGGTCCTCGCAGCCATCGCCGCCCTTTGGACGCTCTCGCCCGCCGAGCCTCAGGAGCAAGGCCACGTCGAGCCGATCTCCGCCCGGGCGCGCGTGTTTCCGGAAATTGGTCCCGGAGTGACTGCGCTGAAGCGCGATTCCGCCGGACGCTATTACGTCCTCGCCGCCCCGGCGAATGCCATCGCAATCTATGGACCGGACGGCAAGCGCATCGGTCGAATTCCCAACGCGAATTCTCGCGGCGCCAAAATCGCCTACGCGCAGGACATCGATCTCGACCCGTCCGGGCGAATCTTCGTTGCCGACCGCGGCGCGAACTCCGTGAAAGTCTTTGCGCCCGATGGGTCGCTCGTTGCGACGGTCAGCGTTGTGGGGCCGATGTCGCTCGCGGCGCTTTCGGAAGATGAGTTTGCGGTCGCCAGCCTTCAGTCCGACCGCCTCGTGCGCATCTTCAACCTAAGGGGCAATCTGGTCCGCAGCTTCGGTGAGCTCTCGGCAGGCGCCGCCGAGCGCGGAGGGTGGCCAGTCGCTCAGCCGAGGCCGAATCTATGGCGACTCCGCGGGGTATATCTACTTCGCCTTCGCTGCCGCACCCGACATCCGGAAATACGATCGCTTCGGCTTTGCGATCTCCGAAACGTCGATCCCCTCCTCCTGGTTCACGGCCGCCGAGGAAAGCCGGCCCTTCAATACCATCACGATTGAAAAGAGCGGCCCGCCGCCATCGTCGAAACCCGCGATCGGCGCGCTCGGCATCGATCCGGAAACGCAGCGAGTCTGGGCGGCGATCGGCGACGAGTTGATCGAATTCGACAAGGACGGCAACCGCCGAGCCTCCTACCGCACCGCGACGGCGGACGGCGTGCGCATCGAGGCGAACGCAATTCTCGTCGAGCGCAACCGCATTCTCGTCGCGGCCGACCCGCTCGGCGTTTTCGATTTCGCCCGCCCGGACAAATAAAATCACTTTCCCACAACGCATCACCCGGCACTGCGCTGTGGAAATCCAAAATGGATTGCGCGCCCATGCGGCGAGACTTCAAGAATTGAGCGCCCGCGCATGAATTCGCAGCGAAATCAACAGCAAAGTGGCGCTGTGGAAAAACTGTGAATCGCTGTGGAGCGCTGCGGATAAGTTCGCTCAGTTTTCTCTTGCTCAGCGCGTTGCGTTTAGGCAGAATCCCCGCTCGCGCATCGGACCCGGCCGCAAGGGAGCGCGAGCACTCATTGACGTGCCACAGGTGAGGGGGCGCGATTCTGTGGCATCGAGCCTGACAATACAAACCATGCATGTGCCTCCTTGCGCGGGAGGATGGGTTTCCACAGCATTTCCACATCAGTGGAAATTGCCTGAGGGGCTGCGTTTTCGATGAACCTTTGGGACAAGATCCTCCAGCACACAGAGAGACGCGTTAATCCTCATAGTTTCGCCACCTGGTTTCGCCCCACGCGGCAGGAGCGGATTGAGGAAGACCGTCTCATCGTGCGCGTGCCCACGCGGCTGTTCTGTAAGCGGCTAAAGCAGACCTATGGCGAGCTTCTGCAGGCGGTTTTGACGGAAGTCGGTCGGCCGGACCTGCGGCTCGAGTTCATTTGCGTCGAAGCGGAACCGGTTCAGGCGAGTCCGGCGGCGCCCACCGCGCAGGCGCGGCTCGATTTCGATTCCGCGAATAACCAGTTGAACCCGCGCTACACCTTCGACACTTTCATCGTGGGCTCCTCGAACCAGTTCGCGCACGCCGCGGCCCTGGCGGTCGCCGAGCAACCTTCGAAATCCTATAACCCGCTCTTCCTCTACGGCGGTGTGGGCCTGGGCAAGACGCATCTCATGCAGGCCATCGGCCACGAACTGAAGCGGCGAAACTCCGGGGTGCGGCTCACATACATCAGCGCGGAGAAATTCACCAACGAGGTGATCGCCTCGATCCGCTTCGAGCGCATGGCCGCCTTCCGCGACCGTTTCCGCAACATGGACGTCCTCATGGTGGACGACATCCAGTTCATCGCTCGCGCCGAGCGGACGCAGGAAGAGTTCTTTCACACTTTCAACGCGCTCTACGACCAGCAGAAGCAGATCGTGATCTCCTCGGACTGCCCTCCCAAGGATATTTCGTCGATTGAGGAGCGGTTGCGTTCGCGCTTTGAGTGGGGGCTTATCGCCGACATCCAGATGCCTGATCTCGAGACGAAGATTGCGATTCTGCAGAAGAAGGCGGATAACGAGCACGTCCAGTTGCCGGACGATGTGGCCCAGTTCATCGCGCGCTCGATCAAATCGAACATACGCGAGCTCGAGGGCGCGCTGATCCGCCTGATGGCCTACGCCTCTCTCACCGGCATCGAGATCAACCTTTCGACCACCCAGCAGGTCCTTAAGAACGTCATCGAGACGGCCGAGAAAAAAGTCACGATCGAGCAGATTCAGAAGCGCGTCGGCGAACACTTCGGGCTTCGCGCACAGGACTTGAAAGTGCGCAGCAACTCGAAGGTCATCGCATACCCGCGGCAGGTTGCCATGTTTCTGGTGAAACGGCTTACGTCCGCCTCACTCCCGGAGATCGGCAAGCAGTTTGGCGGAAAGCACCACACCACGGTGTTGCACTCCATCAATAAGATCGAAGGCCTGCGTCAGGTCGATAAAGAATTGAACAAGACGATCAACAAGCTACTCGACTCGTTCGGCTAGGGTTAGCGACCAGAAGCCCAGTTGGGCTCCCTTCCACCTGTGGATGGTCTGTGGAAGACCCCTAGGATGGCAGCCTGGCCGGGATTTTTCCGGCAGGCTGCAAGAAGTTTCCACAAGATTCGCGGCACCTCAACTTTATTGCACGGTGAGGCTTAAAGGGTTTTCCGCACGTTCCACAGATGCGGCGACGACTACGGTTCTCTTATATTTCTATATTTGATAAAAAGAAGTACAGTAGCCGCAGTGGTTTCGGACACGAGGACTGCACGAAATGGAATTCAGCGTAAAGAAGTTCGACCTACTTGAGGAGCTTGAGCTGACGCAGGGCGTGGTCGAACGCAAGACGACGATTCCCATTTTGTCGAATTTATTGTGTGAAGTTACGGGGAACCGGTTGGCGATTACCGCGACCGATCTTGAGCTGAGCATCCGCACGTCCTGTGAAGTTAAGGTGAAAAAAGAGGGCGCCGGCACGATCCCCGCCAAGAAACTCCTCGATCTTGTGCGTCTCCTGCCGGATGAGGAAATTCGATTCAAGCTGCTTGAAAACCACTGGGTTCACATTACGTGTGACCGGCGAAACTATAAACTCGTGGGAATGTCCAAGGACAATTTCCCGGCGCTCCCCAACTTTCCCAATGTACTCGTCAAAATTCCCGCGACTCTGCTCGCGGGAATTATTGCGAAGACCACATTCGCCATCTCGCTCGAAGAATCTCGCTACACACTGAACGGCGCGCTGCTTGTCCTCAAGCCCGGATCGGTGACCATGGTGGCCACCGATGGCCACCGCCTCGCCATGGTCGAAATGGACCACAAACTCGAAGGCCTTTCATCCGAGACGCGTGTGCTCGTCCCGAAGAAAGCTATGAGCGAGGTGCAGCGCCTCGCCGCCGAGTCCGGCGACGACGCTCTTGTCGAGTTCGCGCAGGACGAAAGCCATCTCTTCTTTCAGTTTGGCCGCCGCCTGCTGACCTGCCGCAAGCTCACCGGTCAATTTCCAAACTATGAAGCCGTTCTGCCCCGCGATGTGAACAAGACGGTCGTCCTCGAGCGCGGCGAATTGCAGGATGCTCTGCGCCGCGTCTCGCAGCTTGCCGATCAGCGCTCGCACGCCGTGAAGTTCATGCTCGCCAAGGAAGGCGTCGAAATCTCCGCGTCCAGCCCGGAATACGGCGAAGCGAAGGAAGCCATCGAAAAGGAATTCAAAGGCGATCCGATCGCCATCGGATTCAACGCGCAGTACCTGCTCGATTTTCTCGGCGCCGCCGCGGACGGGCCCATCAGTTTCGAGTTGAAAGACGACCAGTCCGCCGGCCAGCTTCGCCCGCTCGGCGACGAATCCAGCCGCTACCGCTACGTCGTCATGCCCATGCGCATCTGACGAGGAGACTTGCGCAAAACGCAGCGCTTTCTCGCCTCTCACCTTGGATGGAATTCGCGAAGGTTAGCCCGCCATTGGCGTCCCTAAGTTATTGTGCAGTAGTAACTTATACTTCTCTCTCGCCACAGAATCGCCTTGTGAATTAGCCTCAATTTCTAGTAAAATTCGCTATGTTGTTGGTTCCTCCTGAACGGCACTTCGTTCGGGCTGAGTTTGCGCCGAGCGCCCCTTCGACGGGGGAGAAACAAAAGCTTCGCCGCGTCCTCCCGAAAATTTCGGAACGGGACGGGATGGAGCTGAAAACCCTTCGAGTCCCAGCTCGAGCGCGCCAGTGAGAGCGGGGCCAATGGGCAAGGCAAGTGTCGCGCACATCCGCACGACCGCCTTCCCGAGAACGACGCAACTGCACCTGTCTTCTGAGGAGACGCACGACTCATGGGTGACAAGGAAACTCCGTCCGCCAAAGGTCCCGGGCACAAGTACGACGCGACTTCGATCAAAGTCCTCGGCGGAATCGAAGCCGTCCGCAAGCGCCCGGCGATGTACATCGGCTCGACCGGCGAGCTCGGCCTGCACCATCTCGTTTGGGAAGTCGTCGACAACTCCGTCGACGAAGCCATGGCCGGCTTCTGCGACGAAATCAACGTCGTCGTGCACGACGACAACAGCGTCACCGTGATCGACAACGGCCGCGGCATTCCCGTCGACATGCACGCCACCGAAAAGAAGCCCGCCGCCGAAGTCGTCATGACCGTGCTGCACGCGGGCGGAAAATTCGATAGCGACACGTACAAAGTTTCGGGCGGCCTCCACGGCGTCGGCGTCTCCGTCGTCAACGCGCTTTCCGACTGGCTCGATCTCGAAATCTGGCGCGACGGCGAAGTCTGGGAGCAGTCCTACGAAAAGGGCGTCCCCACCTCGAAGCTCAAGTCCTCCGGCAAAACGAAAAAGACCGGCACGAAAATCACATTCCATGCCGACACGTCGATCTTCACGACCATCAACTACGGCTTCGACACGCTTTCGCAGCGCCTCCGCGAGCTCGCCTTCCTCAACAAAGGCCTGAAAATCACGCTCGAGGACGAACGCTCGAACAAGAAAACCGAGTTCCGCTTCACCGGCGGCATCGCCGAATTCGTCAAGCACCTGAACCGCGGCAAGGGCACGCTCCACGATTCGCCGATCTACATGGAAGGCAAGCGCGAGCAGGTGGACATCGAAATCGCCATTCAATACAACGACAGCTACGCCGAAAATATTTTCGCCTTCGCCAACACGATCAACACCGTCGACGGCGGCACGCACCTTTCCGGCTTCCGCTCCGCGCTCACGCGCACGATCAACTACTACGCCAATTCGTTCGGCATGCTGAAAGAGCAGAAAGACGAAGTCTCGATCAACGGCGACGACGTGCGCGAAGGCCTCGTCGCCGTCGTTTCCGTCAAGCTGCCGCAGCCGCAGTTCGAAGGCCAGACCAAGGGCAAGCTCAATAGCGATATCAAGGGCCTCGTCGAATCGCTCGTCAACGAAAAGCTCGGCGAATATTTCGACAAGCACTCCTCGATCGCGCGAAAAATCATCGGCAAGTGCATCGACGCCGCTCGCGCCCGCGAAGCCGCCCGCAAGGCTCGCGAGCTCACGCGCCGCAAATCCGCCCTCGATTCATCCGGCCTGCCCGGCAAGCTCGCCGACTGCCAGGAGCGCGACCCGGCCCGCTGCGAGCTTTTCATCGTCGAGGGCGAATCCGCCGGCGGCTCGGCCAAGGGCGGGCGCGACCGCCGCTACCAGGCCATCCTGCCGCTCAAGGGCAAAATCCTCAACGTCGAAAAGGCGCGCTACGACAAGATGCTCGGCCACGAGGAAATCCGCGCCATCATCACGGCGCTCGGCACCGGCATCGGCAAGGACGATTTCGACGCCGCAAAGCTCCGCTATCACAAGGTTATTCTCATGACCGACGCGGACGTCGATGGCAGCCACATTCGCACCCTGCTGCTCACCTTTTTCTTCCGCCATATGCGCGAGCTGATCGAAAAGGAGCACATCTACATCGCCCAGCCGCCGCTCTACCGCGTCAAGCGCGGCAAGATGGACCGCTACATCCGCGACGAGCGCGAATTCTCCCGCGAGCTGATGAAGCGCGCCACCGAAGAGCACGTCGTCAAGGGCAAGACCGGCAAATCGCTCGAAGGCGGCGATCTCACGCAGTTCCTGCTGAACATTCAAGAGTACGACCAGGTCGCCGCGAAGCTCGGCCGCCGCCTCCGCGATCCGAAGCTCGTCGAGTTGCTCGCCGAAAGCGAACTCGATAAGAAAGCTGACTTCGCGGACAAAAAGAAGCTTCAGGAGCTGGTGAAGGCCATCGAAAAGGCAAAGCTCGAACTCGAAGCCAAACTTGAATACGACGAAGAGCACAGTCTCCACGAACTCGCCCTGAAAAATGGCGGGGAGCGCCGCATCAACTGGGCTCTCGCCGCGTCGCCCGATTACAAGCGCCTCCGCACTCTGCACCAGGCCATCGCTGAAAACGACAAGCCGCCGTTCACGATCACTCACAATGGCGACAAGGCCACGAAAGATAGCGCGCTGCTTCTCTTGAATTACGTCCTCGAGGACGCCAAGAAAGAATTCACCATAACGCGCTTCAAGGGCCTCGGCGAAATGAATCCCGAGCAGCTCTGGGCCACCACCATGAACGCCGAGACGCGTACCCTCCTCAAGGTTCGCCTTGAGGACGCCGTCGCCGCCGAAACCATTTTCAGCACGCTCATGGGCGAAAACGTCGAAGAGCGCCGCAAATTCATCGAGGAAAATGCCCTCGACGTCGTCAACCTCGATATTTAGCTAGGGGACTCCGTGGCAAATCAACTCGCGCATTTCGCCATCCACGCCGACGACCTCGAACGCGCCCGCAGATTCTACGGCGGCGTCTTCGGCTGGACGTTCCAGGGGTACGGCGGCCCGATGACCGACTTCTGCCAAATCAAAGACGCCTCTGGCAACATGCTCGCGCCGCTCGGCGCCATCCAGTCGCGCAAGTTTAACTCCGCGCCGCAGCCGGTCATCGGCTTCGAATGTTCGATCGTGGTAGACGATGTGGACGCCGCGGCCCGCGCCGTCGTCGCAAGTGGCGGAAAGATCGTAATGCCCAAGGCGGCCATTCCGGGCGTCGCCTGGATCGTCAAGTTTCTCGATACGGAAGGAAATCTAGTCTGCGCCGTTCATTACGATCCATCGGCGCGATAAGGCTACTGCGGTTCACAAATCACTGAGGGGTTTCAATGGCGGACGAGCCAAATCAATCGATACTGACGCCGGTCGATATCGAATCGGAAATGAAGAAGTCGTACCTCGATTACGCCATGAGCGTAATCATCGGCCGGGCGCTGCCGGACGTGCGCGACGGCCTCAAGCCTGTTCACCGCCGCATTCTCTACGGCATGTACGAGCTGGGCCTCACTTCCACGAAGGCCTACCGCAAGTGCGCCAAGATCGTCGGCGAAGTCCTCGGCAAATTCCATCCGCACGGCGACTCGCCCGTCTACGACGCCCTCGTGCGCATGGCGCAGGATTTCAACATGCGCTACCCGCTCGTCGACGGCCAAGGCAACTACGGCTCGGTCGATGGCGACCCGCCCGCGGCCATGCGTTACACCGAAGCGCGCCTTTCGAAAATCGCCGAGGAGATGCTCGCGGACATCGAAAAGGAAACCGTCGATTTCGTTCCCAATTTCGATGAAAGCGAGCAGGAGCCGGTCGTCCTTCCCACCCGCATTCCCAGTCTCCTGGTCAACGGTTCGTCCGGCATCGCCGTGGGCATGGCGACGAACATTCCGCCGCACAACCTCAAGGAAACGATCGAAGCCGCGATTCTGCTGGTCGAGAATCCCGAAACCACGCTCAAGCAGGTGATGAAGATCGTTCCGGGTCCCGACTTTCCGACAGGCGGCTACATCTACGGCCGCGAAGGAATCGAGCAGGCCTATACAAATGGCCGCGGATCTTTTCAGGTGCGCGCCAAAGCCGCCATCGAGCAGCGCGGCAAAGACCGCCAGGACATCGTCATCACCGAACTGCCCTATCAGGTCAATAAGGCGCGCCTGATCGAGCACATCGCCGAATTGACCCAGAACAAGAAGATCGAAGGCATCGCCGACATCCGCGACGAATCCGACCGCGACGGCATGCGCATCGTCATCGAGATCAAGCGCGACGAAGAGCCGGAAATCATCCTCAACAAGCTTTTCAAGATGACCCAGATGCAGGAATCGTTCGGCATGATCCTGCTCGCCATCGTCGCCGGGCAGCCGCGCGAGCTGGGCCTGCTTGCCCTCCTGCAACTCTTCATCGAGCACCGCATCGACGTGGTCCGCCGCCGCACGCAGTACGACTTGCGCAAGGCTCAGGAACGCGAGCACATCCTGCTCGGCTATCGCATCGCGCTCGACAACATCGACGACGTAATCAAAATCATTCGCGGATCGTCCAGCCGCGCCAACGCCCGCGAGAATTTGCACGAGTTCTTCGAGAACAAATCCGTGCGTGTTGTGGTGGGCGGCAAGGAAGCCACGCTTCGCGGCGTCAAGCTCGACGCCAAGAAATACGGAATCACGGCTGCAGGCAGCGGCGACGGGCTCGGCCTTAGCTACATCCAGATCGACGCCATCCTCGAGCTGCAACTGCATCGCCTCACGCAACTCTCGGTCGATGAAATCCTGAAGGAACTCGCCCAAATCCGCGAGCGCATCGCCGAGTTGCAGGAAATTCTCGCGAGCGAGAAAAAACTGAAGGCCGTGATCGTCGCCGAGCTGCGCGACGTCATGAAGTCATACGGCGACGACCGCCGCACGCAGATCGTCGATCGCGTCGAGGAGATCAAGCTCGAAGACCTGATCAAGGACGAGGAGATGGCCATCACCGTCAGCCACGCCGGCTACGTGAAGCGCACCTCCGTCGAAACCTACCGCCACCAGTCGCGCGGCGGCAAGGGCCGCATCGGCGCGAAAACGCGCGAGGACGATTTCGTCGAGCATTTCTTCGTCGCCTCGGCGCACAGCTACATCCTGCTGTTCACGTCGAAGGGCCGCGTTTACTGGCTCAAGGTCTACGAAATCCCCGAAGCCGCGGCGGCCACGCGCGGCAAAGCCATCACCAACCTCGTGCGCTTCCAGGAAGGCGAAACCCTCAAGGCCATCGTCCCCGCGCGCAACCTCGAGGAAACCGGCCGCTACGTCTTCCTCGCCACGAAAAACGGCACGGTCAAGAAAACCGAGCTGGCGGAATTTTCAAACCCGCGGCCTTCCGGAATCATCGCTATCAATCTTGATTCGGACGACGAGCTGATCGGCGCGAAGCTCACCGACGGCAAACAGATGATCTTCCTCGCCAGCCGCGACGGCCAGGCCATCCTCTTCCGCGAGACCGAAGTCCGCTCGATGGGCCGCGCCGCCGGCGGCGTCAACGGCATGGATCTCGCGAAAGGTGACTTCGTCGTCTCCATGGACGCCGCGCAGCCCGATTTCGGCATCATCGCCAAGGAGTACAAGAAGACCACCCAGGATCTCGACGAGCTTGAAAGCGACGAAATCCGTGAATCGCTCACCTCGCTGATGCTCACCGTCGCCGAAAAGGGTTATGGCAAGCGCACGCCGCTCGCCGAATATCGCGTCACGTCGCGCGGTGGCAAGGGCGTCATCAACCTGAAATCCACGGACCGCAATGGCCCCGTCGTTGCCGCGCTCCAGGTCCGCGAGGATTCCGACGTCATGATCATCACCGGCCACGGCAAGGTGATTCGCGTCCACTCCGGCGAAATCCGCGAAGCCGGCCGCTCGACGCAGGGCGTCCGCCTGCTGCGCCTCGATGAAGGCGACCGCATCGCCGCTGCCGCCGCCATCCTCGAAGAGGAATCCGCCGCAGAGCCAGAGAAGAAATGACCCCGGTTATCGTCCATCACTCATTTTGGCGGCGTCATTCTGAGCGAAGTGGCCGGATGTTTTTTACCGTCCGGCCACGCAGTCGAAGAATCTCTCTTCGTGTGATCCTTTTGCCGGGCGGTAAATCGCAATGAGTCATCGAGAAAAACTGGCGAATCTTCTCCGGACAAAATCGCTGGTTCGCGGCGAAATCACACTCTCGTCCGGCAAGAAGAGCAACTACTACCTCGACTGCAAGCTCACCACGCTCGATCCCGAGGGCGCGCTTCTCACCGGCTATTGCGTCCTCGAGATGCTCGACGAAATGGGAGTGAAGCCGGACGCGATCGGCGGGCTCAGCATGGGCGCCGATCCGCTTGTCACCGCTGCGGGAGTTGTCAGTGCAATCGAGAAGAGGCCGCTGCCCGGCTTCCTCGTTCGCAAGGAAGCCAAGAAGCACGGGCGCCAGAAGCAGATCGAAGGCCTCGACGACCCGCGCGGCAAGAAAGTCGTGATCGTTGACGAGGTGTGCACCACGGGCGGCTCCACGCAGGAAGCCATCGACGCGGCCGAACGCGAAGGCTGCCAGGTCGTCGCCGTCATCAGCCTGGTGGACCGCGAAGAGGGCGGTTCCGAAAAACTGCGGGAGAAATACAACTACCGCTCGATCTTCACTGCCCGCGAACTGCTGCAGGAAGAAGCGCCGGGGTCTGAAAAGGCGCGCTCTTCGTCGGCTCCGCGCTGACCGAATCCCCCTCTTCAATTCCTGATGCGTCTTCGGAGACATCGCGAGCTTCGCGCAAACTCCCGACGATAAGAACGTACTAGAATGATCTCTGTCCATATTGCTGAGGGGGAATGATGAAGCGTTTTGGTCACTTGCCGATGCCCAACCTGGCCTACCAGGACCCGATCTTCATGGAAAGCCTGCCGGCGCGGCCGCTGCGAATCCTGGCGGAGTACATCGACCCGATCAACCGTCTGCGCCGGGCGCACGTGGGCGACACGATCGTGATGTTTGGTTCGGCGCGCATCCAGCCGCGCGATCGGGCGCTTGCCGCCCTGAAGAAAGTGCGGCAAGCCGCGCGCGGCCGTCGCACCCACGAATGGCGCACCAAGATCACCGCCGCGAAATCGATCGTGGAGATGTCGCGCTATTACGAAGAGGCGCGCGAGCTCTCGCGCCGGATCACGGCCTGGGCGATGACGCTCGGACCGCACCCGAAGCGTTTCGTCATCTGCTCGGGCGGAGGGCCGGGGATCATGGAGGCGGCGAACCGCGGCGCGGCCGAGGCCGGCGGATCGTCGATCGGGCTGAGCATCCAGCTCCCGCACGAACAGTTGCCGAACCGTTACATCACGCCCGAGCTGAATTTCTGCTTCCACTATTTCTTCATGCGCAAGCTGTGGTTCGCGCAGATGGCCAAGGCGCTGATCGTCTTTCCCGGCGGCTTCGGCACAATGGACGAATTGTGGGAACTGCTCACGCTGCTGCAAACCGGAAAACTCTCCTCGCACCACCTGATCCTCATCTACGGGCGCCAATACTGGGACAAGGTTCTCAATTGGCGGCACATGGTCCGCAGCGGGACGGTCAGCGAGAAGGACTACAAGCTGCTGCAGTTTGCCGACAACGTGGATGAGGCCTTCGACCGGGTCCGGAAGGACATGGAAGCGCACCATCTCGCCCTCGACGCCGACTAGGACGGCGCACACACCTCGCACCTGGAACCGCAAGGTCCGGAAATTTGGCCCAGCAGGCTTAGTTCTTTGAGACTTCGAGATCGGCCAAGAAAACAGCGTTGAAACGCCGCTGCTCCACCTGGTCGTGCAGCAAGACGACCGGCGAAACCCGCAACGACTGCTTGCAATTACGGCACGTCGTCATCTCGCCCTGCACGTCCTGCACGAACCCGTCGGTGAAGTGATACGCGGACCGCGGGCGGCGCGCATTCTTAGTCCCGCGCGTCCCGCAGTGCGGGCAAGTGTACTCCACCAGATCTTCGAGCGGATCGCGGTTCAGCGCGGCCCAGCCTGTGTAGCGAACGCCTACAGTTTCGACGGAAGAACGGTTGCTCATAATGACCACCTCTATGACCCCAATTGGGGTGATACGACTTTTTAGACGCGCGAATCGCGTAAACCGATGCATCTTTCGTACTGGAAAAGTAAATGCTTGCCCTGGAATGGCTTATGAGCCGCCCGCCGTAAAACACCGGAAGCCGGGGAACCCGCTGGCGCGGCCGGTGTCTATCACTTGTAGAGGTCGCGACCTTCCGTAGTAAAGCTGGGCGGCATCGGCCGGGCGCAACACGCGGACCAAGCCGCCTCAAACACAGTCCCACGCTGTCCATTCGAAGGGAGGAGGTGTGTCTATGAGTGGCCTCGGAAACCTGTGCAATTGCGTCATGGACCATGACGCAATCGCTGCCGGAAATGCGCGCCTTCTGCGCCGAAAAGCGCTGATTGGCTCGATCTTTCTCGAAACTGCGCTGGTAGGGGCGATGCTCTTGTGGCCGCTCATCACGCCGGGCGTGCTCCCGCAACAAATGTCGGTTACCCCGTTGCCGCCGTATCACGGGATGCCGAATTCCGAGGCCGTACGCTCAGCGCAACCAATCGTGGATCGCACGCCGCAAATCGTAATCACAAATGTCTCTCATCCGGTTGCCGGCCAGGGGCGCGCCGTGGAGCCGGTGACTGGCGAACCGATCCCCGGGGTTATGGATACCGGAACAACAGGCTCAGGGCCGCTGATTCCCGGAGGGAGCACCGCTGGAAGACCCATCGAAATCGCTCCTCCGACCCCAAACAAGCGTCCGCTGCAGGTTGGCGGAGGCGTGATGGAGGCGCGGCTCGTTCACCGGGTGCAGCCGGAATACCCGATGTCCGCGAGGATTTTGCACCTCGCCGGCACGGTCGAGTTGGAAGCGATCATCGGAACGGACGGCAGCATACGCCAGTTGGAGGTCCTGAGCGGAAATCCGATTCTCGCGAGGGCCGCGCGCGAAGCCGTGCAGCAATGGCGCTATCAACCCACCCGCTTGAACGGCCAGGCCGTGGAAGTCGAAACGCACATCACCGTGACGTTTGTGATGCAGTGAAGACAACCCACCGGGAGCAGCCTGACGCCCAAGAAGAGCGGGCGAGCCACTCCCCGCGGTCGAATAAAGAGCCGAACGCTAGAACTTGAAGACGATTCCGGTCGAGACGCGCACGTTGTTCTGCGTGGTTCCGAAGAAATGTGTCGGAAGGTAATCTCCTTCGATCACGCGCCAGTAGACGCTCTGCACTAGCCTCGTGTCGATGCCGCCCCCGATGGCCGTCGCGAACGACGTGTCCGAGCCACCACCGCCCCCGACACTGGCGTGCCCTCCGCCGACCAGCACGTGGGCAAACGGCGAAACGCGGCCCGGCCAGGAGACCTGCGGCCCGACGAGGAAAGTGTGAATCGAGGTGCTGACGCCGAAGGGCGAGCCGTAGTGGCCGTCAAAATCGGCCGCGACACCCAGCCAGGGAGCAAACTTGTACTGCGCGGCCAGTTCCCAGCCGTTCAGATTGAAGGATGGCGAGTTGTCGACCCGCATGTAGGAATAGCCGCCGAAGAACTCGCCCTTATCCTGCGCGCGCGTTGTGAGCGGAACGAGCGAAACCAGCAAAACCAATCCAGCCAACAGAGATAGTCTGCGTAACATGAATGATCTCCTCCTCAGGAGAATGGGATTTTTGCAGCTTGCCCTCGCGCGGGCCCCTGCAACTGCTATGGCGATACCCGGCAGCCTCGCTGGTAGGTGCCCGGCAACGCCCGGGTGGGCTGACATGGCTTTGATGCGGGACGCTAGTCTTGTGTTACCTCAAAGCCGCCTCGTGCGGCCTATAATTCCCTATTTGCATATATGGAAAAACATAGTTAGCCTTCACTACGTTTCATGGGAAACAAGTCATCGCTGGCAATCTTGTTGATTGTAAATCACTTACTTACTGTGTTTCGCCTGGAACTCGTATTGCAACGTATGCAAACGCTTCGGGGGCTGTGTCAACTGACTTTGTGTCTCCTAATCTGGACCAAAATGGGGGAAGCGATGCGCCGAAATGTGATTTTCAAGGTTCTTGTCAGCGTGCTGGGCCTGTGTGCTTTTCTGCTTGTGCCGACAGGCACCGCGAAAGCCCAGAACCTTTACGGTAGCATTCGAGGAACCGTGACGGACTCAACCGGGGCTGCGGTTCCCGACGTGGCTGTGACCGCGACGAACATGGCGACGAACGTTCCGCAACAGGTGACTTCAAGCGAAAACGGCAGCTACTCCTTCCTCCAGTTGCCGATCGGGGATTACTCGGTCAAGGCTGAGAAGACCGGCTTTCAGGTGTTTGCGGCGAACCGGATTCACCTCGATGTGGACACGATCTTCACCCAGGACATTCAGTTGACGCTCGGCACCGTAAGCCAGGAAGTCACCGTCCAGGCGAACCAAGTGCAAGTGGAGACCACGTCGCCTCAACTCGGCACGGTCATAGAGGCGGATCAGATCGTCAACATGCCTTTGATCGGCCGCAACTGGGTCCAACTGCAGCAGCTCCAGCCGGGCGTGGTCACCGGATCGGATCGCTTTGGCGGCTTCGGTGGTGGCGGGAACGGCACTGACTACGCCACGAACGGCGGCGAATCCCAGTTCAATAACTTCCTGGTTGACGGCACCGACACCAACGACATTCTTCTGAACACTACCACGGTCATCGTGAGCCCGGATGCGATCGCCGAGTTTCGGATGGCGACGAGCACGATGAACCCGGAGTATGCGAGGAGTTCGGGTGCCGTCGTGAACGCCGTCATCAAGTCGGGATCGAACTCATTCCACGGGGATGGGTTTGACTTTTATCGCGACACATTCTTGAATGCTGTGGCTTACGGCTCGACTTCGCGGACTCCGTACCACGAGAATATCTTCGGCGGCACGGTCGGCGGGCCCGTCATCAAGAATCACACGTTTTTCTTCTTTTCCTACCAGGGACGCCGCCTGAATGGGCCGCAGGTGAATAACGGCGTAGAGAACGGCATAGAAACCACAGACGTTTACACGCCGGCCGAGCTTGCAGGCGCGTTTGACCCGACAACGATCGGCAGCAATCCGTCTCCGTTCCCGTTGTGGGGAGATCCTTGCCCGCCAAGCGGCCCCGAGTGCCCGGCTGGGACACCGTTCAGCACGCTATTCGCCAGCGGAAACATCCCGACCCAGGACTTCAGTTCACTCTCAACCGCACTCGTGACCAAGTATGTGCCGGCGGCGAATTTCGGCGCCGCGGGGTCATGCACCGCGTCGCTCGGCGACCCCGTGTGCAACGAGTATAAGTACAACGCAACCGCTGACGCACCATACAATCAGTATCTTGTGCGGATCGATCAGAACTTCAATTCCCGGGACACCATCTGGGGCACATGGCTCCAATCGCACAACCCCGTCATTTCAACGGTTCCGTTTGTAGGATCCACCCTGCCGGGATTTGGTGAAACGGACGATCAGCACTTCAAGTTTCTCTCGCTGGCGTGGACCCACGTCATCAACGACCATGTAGTCAACGAACTGCGAGGCGGCTACAACCGCTTTAACTATGCCGCCGTCAACCCTACAACCCCGATGCTGCCTTCCTCCGCCGGTTTTGATATCAACCCGCAGCTCCCCGGTAGCGCAGGGCTGCCTTTCATGAACATCGAAGGGTTTTTCCGTCTGGGCTTCTCCGAGGACGGCCCCCAACCCCGAAAAGACCAGGTGTACCAGGGAGTGGACAATCTGACGGTCGTGAGCGGGCGCCACACTTTGAAGTTTGGATTCGATATGCACCGGTGGCAGGTTTGGAACCCGTTCTCATCCCAGAACAACGGCGCATTCACGTTCACGGGTGGAGGTGCCGACAGCACGGGCAACGCGGGTTTGGATTTCCTACTCGGGATTCCGGCATTCTATGGCCAAGGCAGCGGGGCACTGGAAATAGGGAGGGCGAGACAGTACTACAGTTATGCCCAGGATCAATACAAATTGCGGCCCAATCTCACACTCACATTCGGTAGCGGCTGGACGATCGATACGCCCATGCTCAACGAGGCTTACGATGGCCACGGGCAGGTGGCATTCAGACCGGGCCAGCAGTCGGTCGTCTTCCCGAACGCGCCTCTCGGGGTGGTATATCAGGGCGATCCGGGAGTTCAGGCCGCCGGCTCGACGAAACCGTTCAAGTATTTCGGACCGCGAGTCGGGTTTGCTTATAGCCCGAATTGGGGAGGGCGGCTTACCGGCGGACCGGGCAAGACGAGTATTCGTGGCGGATTCGGGATTTACTACGATCGATCCGAGACCGAGCAGGCCGACCAAGTAACTGGGATGCCGCCGTTCGCGATCACTTCTCTGGGAGCGCTGAGCGGGCTTCCCTCCTTCGCGAATCCCTTCAACGATATCACTGGCAATGCTGCCGGCAACGCGCCGAATCCATTTCCCTATGCCGGACCGTCATCGAGCGTTCAATTTACGGCTGCGGCGGGGTTCTTGCCGATTTTTGGCGCGTGCTGCTCCGTTCTGGACGCGAACGTACAGGATCCCATGGCTGAGAACTACAACCTTACGCTGGAACGGCAGCTCTCGAGCAGTATGATCCTGTCCGTTGGATACGTAGGGTCCGTGGGTCACCATTTGAGCGTGGGTTTGCCAGTGAACGTTGCGCGAACTCTCGATCCGACGACAGGAGCTCTGGTGTTCCCATTCGACCCGGGAACGTATGGCTCGATCGACCAGATATTCACCATCGGAAACTCCCGCTACAACGCCCTTGAGATCAGCTTGAATAAGCACTTCGCGCACGGTCTGCAATTCCTGGCCTCCTATACGTATTCTCACTCGATCGATGATACTTCGGGGTTTGAGAACAGCACCTTTGGTGAGTTTGGCATTAACGCCGGGGGCTTCTCCGCGCTACGGGCCGCGAATCCCTATTGCTTCCCGCAGTGCGCGACTGCCAGCTCGATCTTTGACGCAAGGCAACGACTGGTGATCAGCTATTTCTACGAGATCCCGGGCATGCACGCCAACTGGTGGCTGTCACGGCTCACAAAGGGCTGGACGATTGCCGGGATCACCACCTTCCAGACGGGATTCCCTCTGGATGTGGCCGATGAAGACTTTCCCTCATTCTTTTACGGTACATGGCTGGGCGCCGCTTCGGACTTCTCGGGCTGGGACGGTCCCGATCAAGTGGCTCCTGTAAAGTACGAAAACCCCCGCAAAACAGGTTTTTGGTTCAACCCGAGCTCCTTCGCGCCTGACGCCGAGGACGTTGCCATTTTTGGCGGCCCGCCGCTGCCTGCCGGAACGCCTCCTTCGAGTCCTCTGATATATGGCAATGCGCCCCGCAACCCGCTTCGCGGACCGGGGCTGAACAATTGGGATTTTCAGGTCTACAAGGACACGGCAATTACTGAGCGCACGAAGTTCGAGCTGAGAATCGACTTCTATAACTTCTTCAACCACACCCAGTTCGACCCTGCTGGTATCATTACGGACATCAGCAACCCCGATTTCGGTGAAGCAACTGCCGTGTTGCCGGCGCGTCGAATTCAGTTAGGCGCTAAGTTTTACTTCTAACCCGGGCGCTTCGGCGCACGGCAGCAATTCAAGGGCGTCCGCCACGGCGGGCGCCCTTTTTGTTAGGGGCCCCGCAAGTCCTTCTCGCCGTATTCTTTAGAGTCGTCGCCTTATGAAGGCGTGCCATTCCACATGCAACTTCGGGAGTCTGCCAAGCGTATGAGTATAATAGGAAGCGGAAGGAACAACTGTGGCCGGAAAAACATCCATGGCGCTGGGCGAGGCTGTAAACATCGCCACGGCGAGCCTGTGGGCGCACAAGATGCGCAGCGTGCTGACGCTGCTGGGCGTGGTGATCGGCGTGATGTCCGTGATCGCGGTCGTCAGCCTCGTGAACGGCCTGAACGACTACGTCGCGAACGCGATCTCGTCCAATCTCAGCGCGGACGTCTTCATGATCAACCGGGCGCCCTCGAACATCACCAGCGTCGACCAGTGGGAGGCAAGCCAGAAGCGCCGAAAATTTCACTTCGATGACTACGTCGCTATTCGCGACAACTGTCGCAGTTGCGTCGCCGTGGCCGCCAGCCTGACCAAGATCGGCCAGGTGAAATCCAGCACGGACTATCTCTCCGATACCGCCATCCTCGGATTCACGCACGAGATGCCGGAAGTTTACAGCCGCGAGCTTGCGGAAGGGCGCTACTACACGCGTCTCGACGTGGCGCGCGGCTCACCCGTCTGCGATGTGGGATACGACATTGCGGATAAGCTGTTCCCGGGAGTAGACCCGGTCGGCAAGGAGATCCGCGTGGACACCGCGGAGTGCGAGATCATCGGCGTGGCGAAGAAACGCGGCTCCACGATGGGGCAGTCGCAGGACAACTGGGTGATCATGCCGCTCACCACCTTCCAGCAAGTGTACGGAAGCGACGACTCGGTCCGCCTGTGGGTGAAAACCGCCGGCAAGGACGCGATGGATTCGACGATGGACGAGGTGAGGTTGCTCCTTCGCGGCCGCCGGCATGTGGCCTACCGGGATCCCGATGATTTCGCGATGGAAACCAACGCGTCGTTTTTGCAGCTCTGGGGCAGCATCAGCAGCACGTTTTTCGGCGTGACTATCGGGATCGCTTCGATCTCGCTGATTGTGGGCGGCATCGTGATCATGAATATCATGCTCGTGTCCGTAACGGAGCGGACGCGCGAGATCGGCTTGCGAAAATCGCTCGGGGCGCGGCAGAGCGACATTCGGACACAGTTCCTGATCGAGTCGGCCACCATCGCGGCCGTCGGCGGAGGCTTCGGCGTGATTCTCGGTGTTCTGCTCGCGAAAATCGTAAGTTGGACGACGTCGCTGCCGAGTTCGGTTCAGATATGGTCGGTCCTCATGGGCTTGATCGTGGCGACGAGCGTCGGCCTTTTCTTCGGCGTGTATCCGGCGGCGAAGGCTGCGCGCCTCGATCCTGTGGTTGCGTTGCGGACGGAGTAGGCTGAGAGACGAACGTGCGTGAAAACCCAAAATACGGCGAATTCAAGGAAGCGGTCGCGCTGGCGGTCGACGTCTTGCGGAGGAATCCGCTTCGTTCATTTCTCACCGTCCTGGGCATCGTGATCGGCGTGACCACGATCATCGTGATCGGCGCCGTGATCAACGGGCTGAATTCCAACGTGCTCGGCAACATATCGCAGCTTGGCTCCAGCACCATCATCGTCTCCAAGTTCTCCTGGGCTACGCTCGGACGCCCCTCCTTCGCGTTGCTTCAGCGAAAGGAGCTGAAGGCGGAATGGGTTGACGGCCTGCCGCTATTGCCGCACGTGATGGCCGTCTCGCCCGTGCGGAGCAGATTGCGAACTACGAAGTGGGTGCGGGATCGAGCGAAGTGCGGCGCGGCAATCTTCGCGCGAAGAGCGTCATCCTGGAAGGGGATGGGCCTGCCGTCGCGCGAATCAGCGATTTCAATTTGATCCGAGGCAGGTTTTTCAACGACACGGATGAGGACCATCACTCGCCGGTCACCGTTCTGGGTTACACCACCGAGAAGACGCTTTTCCCCACCGGCGAGGATCCGGTGGGGCAGGATGTATTGCTCGAAGGACATGTATTCACGGTCATCGGCGTTTTGGAGCAGCAAAAGCAGGCCCTGGGCACCGGAGACAATCCTCGGACAATATCGCGGTCGTCCCGTTCTCGGTGATACAGAAACTGCACCCGGAATTCAAGGGCGTCATCCTGCTGGCCAAGGCGGATACCACGGACAATCTCCCGCTGGTGGTGGACGAGGTGCGCGAGTACATGCGCCGGGTGCGGAAGCTGGCTTCCGACAAGGATGACGATTTTGCGATCCTGACCACGGACACGTTCCGCGATCTCTGGAATCAGATTTCGAGCGGAATCTTCATCGTCATGATGGCGGTGGGCTCGGTGGCGCTGCTGGTGGGCGGAATCGGCGTGATGAACATCATGCTCGTCAGCGTGACCGAGCGGACGCGCGAAATCGGCGTGCGCAAAGCGATCGGCGCGCGCCGGAACAACATTCTGATGCAGTTTCTGCTGGAAGCGGTCACCCTCGCGGCCGTCGGCGGCGCCATCGGAGTCCTGCTCGGCTCGAGCATCGTTCTTGTGATCCGGCTGGCGTTTCCTTCATTCCCCGCCGCTGTATCGTTCACGCTGGTAGCCCTCGGCGTGTCCGTCGCGAGCATGATCGGAGTTTTTTTCGGCGTGTATCCTGCCTGGAAAGCCGCGCGGTTGAATCCGGTGGAAGCACTTCGCTACGAGTAACCCAGGTGCCTAGAGCCCCGCTGCACCTTTCGCCTCTACAAGCCCTCGAAGCGACGCTTCGAAGGGCGGACGTGCGACGCCCCGCTCGGTGATGATCGCGGTGATGAACCGCGCGGGCGTGACGTCGAAGGCCGGATGGGCCGCGCGGACGTTGGGCGAGATCGCCACGCCGGCGAGATGCGTCACTTCTTCCGCCGGGCGCTCTTCGATGGGGATCTGGTCTCCGGACGCGATCGAAAGGTCGAGGGTCGAGATCGGCGCTGCCACGTAAAACGGCACTTTGTTTTCGCGAGCGATCACGGCAATGCCGTATGTCCCGATTTTGTTCGCCGTGTCGCCATTGCGCGCGATCCGGTCGGCGCCCACCACCACCGCTCCCACGCCTCCCGTCTTCAGGAAATGCCCGACCATGTTGTCGGTGATCAGAGTCAATGGAATGTGGTCCTGATGGAGCTCCCATGCCGTCAGCCGCGCCCCTTGCAAGTAAGGACGCGTCTCGGGCACCAGCACTTCGATCCGGTATCCGCCTTCCACGGCCATCCGAATCACGCCCAGCGCCGTGCCGATCCCGCCGGTCGCGAGCGCGCCGGCGTTGCACTGCGTCATCACCCGGCCGCTCTTTGGCATGAGCTCTGCGCCGAAGCGCCCGATGCGCTCGTCGGCCTCACGGCGCTCCTGATGCACTGTCTGCGCTTCTTCGACCAGCGAAGCTTTAATGCCCGAGACGCCTGCCGCGCCGTCTTTTTCCGCCGCCAGAGCAAGTTCCTGGAACCTTCGCTGGAAGCGCTCGATGGCCCAGAACAGATCGACGGCGGTCGGACGCGTTTGCGCGAACGATTCGCAGATCGCGGCGAATTCGGCGCGCAATCCCTCGAGCGTCGTTGCCTCCGAGCGTTCGACGCCGAGAGCCACGCCCATGGCCGCCGCGACGCCGATCGCCGGCGCGCCGCGAATCACCATGTCCTTGATCGCCTTGGCCAGTTCGCGGTAGTCGGTGTAGGTGTGGTAGACAACCTCGCCCGGCAATTTGCGCTGGTCGAGCAGAACTACGCCCTCGTTGGTCCACCGAATTGGCTCAACCGTGCGCAAAGGGTCTCGCTCCGTTTCCGATGTGCGGGGAATGACTATTCATTCTAACCGATTCCGTGTTTTGAGAAGGACGCTAGTGAATATGGCCGATTTTGGCCGATGAGAACAGGGCCGCGATCACGGGGAGACCGTTGTAGCTCGCGTGCAGGATGTAGCTCGCGACCACCGTTCGCGTGACCGCGCGAGCGAGCGTGAACAGGATACCCACAACCACGAGCAGCGCAATCTGCCACCACCCGCCCCACAACTGGCCGGCGTGCAGCAGGCCGAAGAGCGTCCCCGTGATCACAACTCCAGCGGTCACACCCGCGCTTCGCGCCACCACGGGATACAAATATCCGCGGAAAATCGTCTCCTCGACCACCGGCGCAAGCAACACGGCGGTCAGCATGAAAAGCAGCGCCGCGTGCGGGCCCTGGAACATCGTCTCGATGGGCAAAGGGTGCTTCGGCGGAAAGAGCGGCTCCGCCACCGAAACTATTTCCGCCAGGAGGAATCCGCAGAAGATCAGGGCGACGTAAGCCAGGCCGCGCGCAGCCTTGCGTGTTTCCAGCGGGCGCCAGCCGATCGTGCGCCAGAAAGGCGCTTGAAAGCGCAAGCGCATCTGGCCCGCGAGGTAGGCCAGCAGGCCCACGTTCAGCAGTATCTGCGCCGAGATGGCGATGAGACCCAACTCGTCCGGGGACTTGCTGAGGTTCGCCGTTGGCACACCGAAAAAGCCGAGCACGATCACGACAACAACCCCCGAGAGAAGCGCCCCTACAATTGCGATCACCGTAAGCAAGACGACATCGCGCCAGCCCCAGGGCACGCGTAGGTCCTCGGGCAGCGGGCGTGCCATGTTCCCGTAGTCGAGCGTTGTCGCAGAAATGCCGGGCGCTCCTGACTCGAGGGATTGCGGCACCGGCTCCAAAGACTCAGGGAGTTCGGGAGAAAGCGGATCGTTGTCGTCAATCGTCATTGTCGTGGCGCGCGGTTCCCGTTCCCGCCGGCCTTTGCTCCCGCGAAAGCACGGGCGAGAATTTGGCCGGTGTATGATTTCTTGATGCGCGCCACCTGCTCGGGCGAGCCCTGGGCGACGACGCGCCCCCCGGCTTCTCCGCCCTCCGGTCCGAGGTCGATGATCCAGTCGGCCTGTTTGATCACGTCGAGGTGGTGCTCGATCACCAGCACCGTATTGCCGAGCGAGACGAGCCGGTTCAGAACGTCGAGCAGCTTTTTCACGTCGTCGAAGTGCAGCCCGGTGGTCGGCTCGTCGAGGATGTAAAGCGTGCGTCCGGTCTGTCGCCGCGAAAGCTCGCGGGCGAGCTTCGTGCGTTGCGCCTCGCCGCCTGAAAGCGTGGTCGCCGATTGCCCCAGCTGGACGTAGCCAAGCCCCACATCGACCAGAGTCTGGAGTTTTTGCTGAATCGCCGGAATGTTTTCGAGGGCCTTGAGCGCCTCTTCGATCGGCAGATCGAGCAGATCGGAAATCGAGAGCCCTTTGTAGCGCACCGCGAGCGTTTCGGCGTTGTAGCGCTTGCCGCGGCAGACCTCGCACGTCACGTACACGTCCGGAAGGAAGTTCATTTCGATGCAGCGCTGGCCGCCTCCCTGGCACGCTTCGCAGCGCCCGCCCTTCACGTTGAAGCTGAATCGTCCCGGCTTGTAGCCGCGCTCGCGCGATTCCGGCAGCATCGCAAAAAGCTCGCGGATCGGCGCGAACACGCCCGTGTACGTGGCGGGATTCGAACGCGGCGTGCGTCCGATGGGCGCCTGATCGATCTGGACCACCTTGTCGATGTGTTCCACGCCGAGGATCGTGCGATGCGCGCCCGGCTTTTCCATCGAGCGGTAGAGCTTGGCCGCGAGCGCGCGATAGAGAATGTCGTTTACGAGCGTGGATTTTCCCGAGCCGGAAACGCCGGTGACGACCGTCAGAAGGCCGAGCGGAATCGGCACGTCGATGTTCTTCAGGTTGTTGCCGTGCGCGCCAAGGATCGTGAGCAGCTTGCCGTTCGGGCTGCGGCGCGTGGTGGGAACGGGAATCTTCACCTGCCCCGCGAGATATTGCCCCGTAAGCGAAGCGGGATTCGCCGCGATTTCGTCCGGCGTGCCCGAAGCCACCAGGTATCCGCCGGCGTTGCCGGCGCCGGGGCCAAGGTCCACAACGTAATTCGCCCGCCGGATCGTCTCTTCGTCATGCTCGACGACGAGTACCGTATTGCCGAGGTCGCGCAGCGTCTCGAGCGTGCTGAGCAGGCGGCCGTTGTCGCGGGCGTGCAGGCCGATCGATGGCTCGTCGAGGACGTACAGCACGCCGCGCAGGCGTGAGCCGATCTGCGTCGCCAGCCGGATCCGCTGCGCCTCGCCGCCCGAGAGAGTCGCGGCGGAGCGGTCCAGCGTGAGATAGCCCAAACCGACCGCCAGCAGAAAATCGATCCGCTCGGCGACTTCGCCAAGCGGGCGCCCCGCGATTTTGCGTTGCCTCAGGGTGAGCCGTTCGCGAATCTTGTCCACCGCGGCGCGCGCTTTGGTCAGCGGCAGCGCCGTGAAGTCCGCGATCGAGAACCCGGCGATTTTTACCGCGAGGCTTTCCGGGCGCAAGCGTCGCTCGCCGCAAGCCGCGCAGGGCGCCGGCGACATGTACTGTGTGAGCCACTCGCGGTACGTATCGGAGCCCGATTCGTCGAGGTTGCTCTCCAGATGCCCCAGGACTCCCTGGAAATTCAGGCTTTTGCTTGAGCCGCCGTTAGCCTGATTCCCGCGCAGAATCAAGTTCTGCACCTTGCGCGAGAGTTTGTCGAAGGGCATTTCGAGATCGAATCCATAGGCCGCCGCCGCGATCTTCAACGTGCGCTGCAAGGCCCCCGAGCCCGACCCCGGCCCGAGGCCGCCCTCAAACAGCGGCTTCGTCCAGTCCACGATCACTTTTGCCGGGTCGAAATCGTATTTGGAGCCCAGCCCGTGGCATTCCGGGCAGGCGCCGTACGGCGAATTGAAACTGAACGAGCGCGGCTCGAGTTGGGGTACCGAGATGCCGCAATCGGAGCATGCGAGCTTTTCGGAGTAGACGTGCTCCTTGCCTCCCACCACGGCGATCGTGATAAGCCCGCCCGTCAGCTTCAGCGCGGTTTCGATCGACTGTTCGAGCCGCTGCGCGATGCCGTTTTTCAACAGCAGCCGGTCCACCACGACCTCAATCGTATGGTTCTTGCGGCGGTCGAGCGGAGGCGGCTCGTCGAGATTCACCAGTTCGCCGTCCACCCGCGCGCGAACGTAGCCTTCTTTTGCGTACTTTTCGAGTTCCTTCCTGTATTCGCCCTTCCGCCCGCGTACCACGGGCGCGAGGACCATGATGCGATCGTCCGGCTTGAGCGCCAGCACCGACTGCACGATCTGTTCGATCGACTGGCGCGTGATGGGCTTGCCGCATTTCGGGCAGTGCGGCGCGCCGATCGCGCTGTAGACCACGCGCAGGTAATCGTAGATCTCGGTGATCGTGCCGACGGTCGAGCGCGGCGAACGCGTCGTGGTTTTCTGCTCGATCGCGATGGATGGCGAAAGACCTTCGACCGAGTCCACCTCGGGCCGCTCCATCTGATCGAGGAACTGCCGCGCATAGGCCGATAGCGATTCGACGTAGCGCCGCTGGCCCTCGGCGTAGAGGGTGTCGAATGCCAGCGAGGATTTGCCGGACCCCGAGAGACCTGTGATCACCGTCAGCGTGTTGCGCGGAATTTCCAGGCTGATGTTCTTGAGGTTATGCTGCCGGGCGCCTCGGATGATGATTTTCTTCAGACCCATAGGTGGAGTGGCCCCGTACAGGGCGACCCTCTCTACACTGGGTAGAATGGTCCCAGCGTAATCTACCAACATAGCAAGAGCCTTCGGCGCGGTCAAGAAACGCGCAGTAATGCGTACAGGGATTCCTGTAGGGTTTCGTGAGGCGCCCGGAATTTTTACTGGTGACCGGGACTTTTTACTCGGGACCCGGAAATGAAGGTGTTTGATTTCAGGGCCTTAGCGTTTGGTTTTCGACGTGCGTTAGATACGGGCGTCAGGGGGAGGAAAGCCGAGGATCCCTTCGGGGATTGAGGGCTGGGCCGGCTTCCTTCCCCCGGCCACCTTTCGCCGGTTTCAGTTTTTACCTACCCCTCTCGAACGCACGGCGAGGGGTGTGTTCACCTTCTTTTCGCCGCCGCCCTGCGAGACCATCCCTAAAAGTGCTCGATACGCCTTACGGTCTGCCTGAGATTCGTGTAAATTTAGTAGAATCATCCGCTGCCAAAGTTGGGGCGTGGTCCAATTGGTAGGACACCTCACTGTTAATGAGGACGGTGTTGGTTCGAGTCCAACCGCCCCAGCCAACTCTGCCCGGCCCGGTGGAATTCCTGCGCGGGAAGCCTATTCCTTGTCTTTGATGACGGGGAAGCCGGCCTCGGTCCAGCCGCGCCAGCCGCCGTCCATGGAAATCACGTTGCGGTAGCCCATCTTCTGAAGGTTGTCCGCCGCCAGCGCCGAACGATAGCCTCCGCCGCAGTACAGCACGATTACCGCGTCTCTGTCGGGCACCGTCTTTTCGATATCGCGCTCGATGATGCCCCGGCTGAGATGAGTGGCGCCGGGAATGTGGCCGCGGGCCCATTCCGAGTCCTCCCGCGTGTCCACCAGGATGAATTTCTCGCCGGCGTCGAGCCTCTTCTTCGTCGCACGGTAGTCCTCTTCCTTGATGCGCTTCTTCGCGTCTTGCACCAGGTTTAGGAATCCTTCGGCGTGATCCGGCGCCATCATTTCACCTCATCATTTCAGATTGGGACTTTCAAAAACAAAAATAGCACAGAGGTCACAGAGAAACCGCAGCGAAAGATGATCGCAGTGCCCCGCCGCCTGCAGGCGCGCCGCGATGTTCATTTCCAATTTCTCTCTTTCATTTCCTCCGTCATTTCATGTCGCGCCAGTTCGGGCCGGCTTTCGTATCCACCACCAGCGGCACGCGCAGCTCGTGGACGCCCTGCATCACTTCCTTCACGAGTTGCGTGAGCCGTGGAATCTCGGCTTCGGGGGCCTCGAACAGCAATTCGTCGTGAACCTGAAGGATCATTTGCGACTCGAACTCGCCCGCCAGCCGCCGGTCGAGCTCGATCATGGCCAGTTTGATGAGATCGGCCGCGGCGCCCTGCATCGGCGTATTCATCGCCGTGCGCTCGGCAAAACCGCGCAGGTTCGGCTGCGGCGAATTGATTTCGGGAATCGGCCGGGTGCGCCCGAAAATCGTCCTCGTGAATCCGCTCCGGCGGACTTCGGCGATCTGCGCGTCGAGGTATTTCTTCACGCCGCTGTAGCGCTCGAAATAGGCGGCGATGAACTTGGCCGCCTCGCGCTGTTCGATTCCAAGCTGCTGCGCCAGGCCGAACGCCGAAAGCCCGTAAATCACGCCGAAGTTGATCACCTTCGCGACGCGGCGGTGCTCGTGTGTCTGCGCGAAGGGTGCGATGCCGAACACCTCCTGGGCCGTGCGCGAATGAATGTCCTCGCCGCGGCGGAAGGCTTCGACGAGCACCGCGTCCTCCGAAAAATGGGCCAGAATGCGCAGCTCGATCTGCGAATAGTCCGCCGAGAGCAGCAAACGGCCGGGCGAAGCGATGAACGCGGCGCGGATCTCGCGGCCGAGCGCGGTTCGCACGGGAATATTCTGCAAGTTCGGATTCGACGAGCTCAGCCTCCCCGTCGCGGCGCCGGTCTGGCTTAAACGCGTATGCAAGCGGCCCGTGGCGGGATGAATGAGTCGCGGCAAGGCATCCGCGTAAGTCGATTTCAGCTTGGCGAGTTCGCGGTATTCGAGCACCTTTCGCGGCAGCTCGTGCAGCAGCGCCAACTCGTCGAGAATTTCCGCCGCGGTCGAGCGCACCTTGGCCCGGCTCCTGCGAGGCGGCTGCAGATTGAGCCTGTCGAAGAGGACTTCGGCGAGCTGCTGCGGCGAGTTGATCTTGAACTCAAAGCCTGCGAGCTCGTAGATGCTTTTTTCGAGCGTGCTGATTTCCTCCTGCGCCTTCGCGGAAATCTTTTCGAGCTCCTTGGAATCCACGCGCACGCCGGCGGCTTCCATGCGGGCCAGCACCGGAGCCAGGGGCAGGTCGATCTTTTCGTAAATCTCCGCGAGGTTCTGGCTTTCGACTTCCGCGCGGAGCATCGGCGCGAGGCGCAGCAGAAAATCGGCCCGTTCACCCGGCGCGCCGGAGAGCGTTTGGTTCAAATGCCGCAGCGCGACCTCGCCGAAAGCGTGATTCGCCGTGGTGGGCCGCAGGAGATAGGAATAGAGCATCGTCGCGTGGCGGACTCCGGCGAGAGCTTTTGCGCCGCCGGGAGAATCGGCAGCGGCTAGCAGGTGAAGCAGTTTCGGGTCGTGCACGACTTTGGGCTGTTTCGGATCGGCCAGCCATTCGCTCATTGCTGCCAGCGCTTTGTTCTCGGCGTCGTTCGCAATCGTGCGCGCCATATCCGCCTTCGTGGACACCTCAACCGCCAGAACCCGCGCCCCGAAGCCCTCCTCTTCCGGCTCTTCGGAATCGAGCGAAAGCCAGACGGCGGCCTCTTGGCCCGGCGGAACCGCTTTGAGGAACTTTCGCAGCGCTTCCGGCGACTCGAATGAGGCATAGTCCGTGGCGCGAGCGTCGGCCTGTGTGCCGATTTCTTTCAGCAGCGACGTGAAGCCGAGTTCGCCGTAAAGCGCGCGAAGCGCGGCGACGTCGGGCTCCTGCAAACGCAGCGCGTCGAGCGAAAGCGGCACGGGAGCGTCCGTCGGAATGGTGGCGAGCTGCTTGCTGAGCCGCACGAACTCGCCGTATTTTTCGAGCGCTTCGCGGTAGTTCGCTCGCTTCACTTCGGCCGCGTGCTCTAGAGCTGCCTCGGCGCTGCCGAACTGCTGGATCAGTTGCCGCGCGCCCACTTCGCCGATACCGGCTTTTCGCCGCTCGCCCGGCGCAGGCTTCTCGTTCGGATCGCGCGCGCCCGGAATGTTGTCGATCGTGTCGCCCATCAGGGCCATCACGTCGGGCACCTTTGCCGGCGGCACGCCCATGATCTCCTCGACTTTTTTCTCGTCGACGATCAGGTCGTTCTTCGCCGGATTCAACGCGCGGACGCGCCCGCCGACGAGCTGCATCAGATCCTTGTCGCTGGTGACGATGAACACATCGAGGTCTTCCTTTGCCGCCTGGCGCGCGAGCGTGCCGATCACGTCGTCGGCTTCGTAACCGGGATATTCGAGGATGGGCAGCCGCATCGCCTCGCAGTAGCGCCGCACGAACGGGAGCTGTACGGACAGCTCTTCCGGCATGGGCGGGCGCTGCGCCTTGTACGACGCGAAAAGCTTGTCGCGAAAGGTAGGCGCGGAGACGTCGAATACCACGGCCACGTAGTCCGGGCGCAAGTCCTTGTTATGGATGAGCCGCCGCATCATCGTGGCAAAGAGGTAGGGCACCTTCGTCGGGATGCCGGTCGAGGTCTGCAACCGGTCCATCGGGGCGTAGAAGGCGCGGAAGATGTAGCCCATCGCGTCCACGAGGAAGAGGCGTTTTGGCGTTGTTTCCTTGGGGGTCATGCGATCGGCGGACAAAGGAGTATAACAGACCCCGCTAGGGGCACTTGTCCGGTTACGGCGTCAATCAGGAGTTGAGATTGGCTGCGTGAGGACTGGACGTTCCCTACGGTCGCTTCGCGTGTATAATCGCGGCGCTCATGCCTCTGGTTCCCGGAAAAACACTCCGGCCCTACGACATCATCCCCCGCGAAGTCGACAGGATCGGCGCGGTTCAGAACAAGGTGAAAGCAGCATGAGCGGCCCGACCTCGATTCACATCACGCGCTGGGGTGATTCGGGTCCACGGGTTGTGCTCGTCCACGGCGGCACGCAGGGCACAGCCGCCGCAGGCGAAACCAACTTCTCGAATCAAAGGGTCCTTGCCGAGCGCGGCTGGCAGTTGATCGTGCCGGACCGGCCCGGGCACGGGAAAAGTCTCGACCCGGGTCGTCCCGACGATGCCGAAGCGGACGGCATGTGGGTCGCTGATCTGCTCGGCGACGGCGCGCACTTGCTCGGGCACTCGTTCGGCGGCTGCGTCGCGCTGTCGGCGGCGGCAAGGCGGCCCGAAGCGGTGAAGTCGCTTACTCTGATCGAGCCCGCGATGTTTCAGTTCGCATCGGGCCATCCAGCAGTGCGCCGCCAGCTGTTCGCGATGATACGGGCGAGGATCTTCTCCTTCTCAGACGCCGGCCTAGCTCGGCGGATGCTTAAGCTGCTCGGAATCCCCCCGGAAGTGCGCGGCACTGGGGACAAGGCGCAGCTGGCGCGCTTGGGAAGGTCGTTTCGCCGCGTCCGGGTCCCGAAGAAGGAGGTACTCGCCCGCGAACTCGAGGTAATCAAGAAGGCGGGCATTCCGCTTCTTGTCATCACCGGAGGCTGGAACCCCGCGGTCGAGGCCGGCTGCGACGCTGTTGCCGCTGCGGCTGGTGGCCGGCGCGCGGTGATCCAGGCGGGGCACCATTTCCCGCAGATCGTGTCGGACGAACTCAACCAGGTATTCGCTGCCTTCATGCAGGAGCACGAGGCAGCCGGCTGAGCGCCGCGAGGACGCCGATCGCGCGAGCGACCAGCTTGGACTTGGTTCTTTCTTAGTACTCAACTTGTCCGGTTGGGGCGTTAATCAGGAGTTGCCTCCAGCGGCTCCGGTTAGATGCCTTTCGGAATCAGCGTAGCAAGAGCTAATTCCTACTGGCCGCTCGCGGGCTTCCCATATTCGGTCGTGTAGTGCAGCTTGATCTCGCCGCAGGTACCTTTCTCCGGCGAATAGACCACACAGGAATCAATGGGTCGCGAATAAACGTGCAAGCTGACAGCTCTCTGGTTGAACTCGCGAGGATTCAGCACGCAGTGCACCGGCTCCTCGGGATCAACGCGGCACGGATTTCCAGGGTTCATTTCCACTCTGTTTGTCGCCTCTAGCTTGCATTTGCCGCCTGTTAGATCTTGCGAAATCGTGCGGTAGCTTTGGACGAATAACCTCCCCATCGGCACCGCCATCCAGCAATTCTGGCCCTGATGGTTGTGTACCGAACTGGTTTGTCCGACTTCCCAGCAAATGGCAATCAATTCGTACAGCGGAGTCTTATCGATGAGATTGCGCGTGTAGTGCTGGCGGTCCCAGCTTAGAAAAGGCGCGAGCATACCCGAGGCGACCGGAGTCAACCTCAGAAAATCAAACACCTGATCAGTACGATCAAATGCCAACGCGGGAAGCTTTCGCAACGCAGCGGCAAAATCCTGGATAGAAACCGGCTTGGCTTTGACTCGCGTACTCATCCCTCATTCCTCAGGCTGATAGGTTTTCCTGGGCCTCTATGACTCCCGCAGGCCCTACCCTCGCCGCGACGGATGAGTTTACACTGAACTCGCCTGCAAGTGCCCGAGTCGTCGGATTACCGGACAAGTGGTTATCGACATCCGCGTCCATGGATGGGCTAGGATGCAACGGCTACTTTCGGCCGCAGGCTGACAACCCTTGCCCGCTGGGCCGATTTGTTCAAGACGACAACCCCGCCAGTTTGTGATACTTGTGAAATATTTCCACGCGGCCCTGCGTATCAACTAATGGACAGGCACACGGCGACCGGAGCGATGAGCGAAGCGGAATTGGCGCAGTTGCTAGCCAAGGTCCGGGCGGGCGATTCCGACGCCTGGGGTGAGCTGTATCGCCAGCACGCCGCGGCGATTTTCCGGTTTTGCCGGCGAGTGCTCCCGGCCAAAGAGGATGCGGAAGACGCGACCACGGAGATCTTCATGAAGGTACGCCAAAAGCTCGGCACCTACGATTCCTCGCGGCCGTTCACCGCGTGGCTCTATAAGGTCGCCAGCAATCACTGTTGGGACACGCTGCGCCGCCGCCGCATCCGCCAGAACCTGGAGACGGGCGACGTGGAAACGCTTCCGCTGGAGCATCCCGATCCGAGCCAGCTCGAACGCCTGCAAGCCGAGCACACCGGGAAAGAAGTCCGTACGGGCCTCGCGAAGCTGCCGGACCGCGCGCGGATGGCGCTCGTCCTGCGGTACTACGCGGACATGAGTTACGACGAAATTGCGGACACGCTGGGAGTCCGGCGCGCATTTGTGGGTGTTTTGCTGCTCCGCGCCCGGCATCAATTGCGCGACGCGCTGGGCGGCAGCGATGCCGCCGGCCAAGCCATGGCAGGGGGAAAATCATGAGCCACTTTGATGAAGTGACGGCGTTGCTCTATCTCGAGGGGCAAATCGATGCCGACCACGCGCGCGAAGTCTCCGTACACTTGAGCTCGTGCGCGTCGTGCCGCGAACTCCTCCGCGTGCTCGAAAAGGAAGGCGTGTGGCTGCGCGAGGCGCTCGCCGCGGAAGAGGAATCGATCCCTGCGTACATCCTCGCCGCGCCGAAGCGTGGCGCCCACTGGGGTTGGCTGGTGGCGTTTGGGCTGGGTATAGGTGGCGTCTACACACTTTGGAGCGGCTTTGTCCAGCCTTGGCTCACGCAGGCGGCGCAGGCGGGCTTCACACAGGGGAATATCCTGACGATGCTGTTCTTCACTGGTGCTTTCTGGAAAGGATGGGACGCGATGCGAAGTGCCACGGAATTCTTGGCGGTGGCGACCCTGGCGGGGGTTGCGATTTGGCTGCTCAGGAAACAGTTGCAGCGCTTCACGACGATCGCCTTCGTGATGGGCGCGATTGTTTGCGCCCTAGCACTGCCTCGGGCGGCGCAGGCCGCGGACGTGGAGCACGGCGACCCGAGTTACACGCTGCCCGCCGGACAGGAAGTGAAGAACGACCTCATCGTGTGGGCCGTGCGCGCGCGGATCGATGGAGATGTGGACGGCGATCTGATCGTGTGGTCGGAAAGCGTGACGGTCAACGGGCACGTAAAGGGCGATGTGATCACCATGGCGCGGGAACTTCGCGTGAACGGTACCGTGGACGGCAACGTGCGCGCCTGGGTTCAGGATCTTTACCTAGATGGTGCCGTCGGCCGGAACGTGTCGGTTTGGACCGGGCAGACGGATATGGACGAAAAAGCCACTGTGGGAGGCTCGCTGACCTCGTTTTCCGGGTCCTCCGATCTGGACGGCCGCATCGGAGGCGACGTCCTCGCGTATTCCCTCGGCTACATAGATATAAACGGCACGCTGGAGCGCGATGCGAGAATTCGCTCACAGAGACTCAGTATCGGGCCCACCGCCGAAATCAAAGGAAGCACAAAATATCAGGGATACCGGCAACCCGAGGTCTCGTCCGGGGCAAAACTGGGAAGCGCGATCGACGTCACGATCAAAGGTCCCGGCCCGGATTATGCTTCGCCCAGTTATTACTGGCGCCAGACGCTCTACTGGGGTGCGAGCTTCATTTTCGGCCTTGTGCTCCTCTTCATCGCGCCCGGATTTTTCTTTGACGTAGAGCAGGCATGCAAACGAATCGGGCCTGCGTGGGGCTTTGGCGCTCTATTTCTCTTCGCGACGCCCAACGTCGCAATTCTTGCCTGCCTCACCATCGTAGGGCTTGGCGTGGGAATCTCAACGGTACTGCTTTTCGCCATTGCCGTATATTCCGCGCAGGTTTTCGTGGGCGCGTGGCTCGGCGAGAAACTACTCGGCGCCAGCGTAGGAGTCGGCCTTGCGATTGGCCGCCTGGCCCTGGGCTTGGCGATTCTTCGAGCGCTTCGCATGATTCCCTACGCGGGCCCGCTGGTCGGCGCAATCATCGTAATTTGGGGCCTGGGCGCGCTCGTCCTGGCGATCCACAAGAAGATGCGGCCGCAATTGGCGCCCGCTGCTGCTTGAGCGGAATACGTTTCGCTTGAGTGCTTTCGCGAGGAATAGTTTTCCTGTCGTGCGGCGCCGCAGTAGAACACGCCGCACGACAGGATTTTACAGGGGGACCTTACTGGTTCATGACCTGCAGGACCATCTGCGTGCCGCTATCCAGGTGGACGTTGCGGCTCGTCGAGTTCACCACCGAAGCCGTCGTCCCATTGCTGGCTGCGGAGGTGAGGTTCAGCCCTTGCAGACCGAACACGCCGCTGCTCGCCGACGTGAGTTGACCAGCTGAGTTCAGCCCTCCGACGCTGCCGGTGGACCGCGTCGCAGCGCCCACGGTCCCTCCTACTGTCTGTCCGGCATCGCCCGCAACGCCGCCCACCGCGCCGACGGAGCTCGTCGCACCGCCCGTCACGTTGCTGACGCCACGAAGCGTCCCACCGACGCCGCCAACGGCACCGCCTCCGCCGCGAACCATACCGCCGCCAGCGGGCGCGGCCGATCCGACGAATCCGCCCCCTGCTTGCGACGTGGAATCGATCATGCCCTGGTCATTGGCAAGACTCGCTGAAGTCTGGCTTGCCGCTGGGGCCAAAGCCTGAAGCGAAAGGTTCATTGGCACCTGCTGCCCGTTCTTCGTCACGGCATTATCGAACACCATTCCGACCGATGACGCCGAGTTTGCGCTCGATTGCGCTTGCGCCTGGGTTATGTGCCCGTTGAGGCGCGAGCCCTTCTTCAGCACCGTCTGACCGTCCTGCTTCACGTCCTCAGTCGTCTTCGCGACGACTGGATCGCCCGGCTTGCTGTGCTTCGCATCGACCGGTTTAACGAGCGCGGCCTGAATCGGCGTGCCGTTGGCAATGTTCAAGGAATTGCCGTTCGCATTCGCCGATGTCGCGGTCGAAGTGTTGCTTGTCGCCGAAGGCTGTTTGCTTATCGATGCGCTCTGATTTCCCTGCTGCGAGGTGCCCGCGGACGCCGTCGCGCCCGGAGCGTTCGCCTGGGCCTGCGCCGATGTGCTGCTCTGGCTGCTTGCTGAGGTCTGTGCCGTCGTCGAGATACCGAGCGCCAGCACGATCAACGCGAAAATTCCGTAATGTTTCATCTGGATCCTCCCATTGGTTGAATTACGCGCCGAACCCTCCCCCCTGAAGATCTGAAGAGAGGGTTCGGCCAAAATGTGCTCTCTTTTTTCCATGCCCTCAGACAAGCATCAGAAAATGCAACTGGCGGACCAGATCGTAAGGAGCTGTGTTTCGATTAGCTTGCGGACGTCCGGGCCGAAAAATGCCACGCCGCTTCCGGTCAAAAAGTAACGAAGCCTGTAGAAGTTTCCCGGGCTAAGGACTCGGTACTAAGGTGGCAAAAAATGGCAGAAATTGCTTTGTTAACATGCGCAAAACGCCAAAAATTGGGCGCGAATCGAGGGTTCTTCCGCTACAATCGCCGCCGGTCGCGGCGCTGACTGCCGTGCGCTTTCGAGAGGAAACACCTTGAGTTTTTCGCAGCGTCTCCGGGAAATCCGCTCCGGTTTCGAACCGCCTTTCTGGGTCGCGAACTTCACCGAGATTTTCGAGCGCGTCGCCTACTACGCCACCACCGCGGTTCTCGCCATCTACCTCACCGAGCAGCTCCATTTTTCGAGCGAGCTCGCGGGGACGATCCTGGGGATCGCGGGCTTTGTGGTCTATGCGCTTGCGATTCTGGCCGGCACATTGGCCGATCGATTTGGTTTCCGCCGCACGCTCATGGTCGCCTACCTGCTCCTGACGGTTGGCTATTTCCTGCTCGGTTCCCTCGAGGCGTCATGGATGGCGCCGCTGCGCAAGGCCGTCGGCGACACGTGGCTTGTCTCCATGGTCCTGCTGATTCCGTCGCTCGGCCCGGGATTGGTGAAGCCTTGCGTGGCCGGCACGACGGCGCGCGCCTCCACGGAAAATGTTCGCTCGCTCGGCTACTCGATTTACTACACGCTGGTGAACATCGGCGGCGCGCTCGGGCCGCTCATGGCCTGGGTGGTGCGCCAAAAGCTGGGATGGGGAATCGCGAACGTATTTCGCTTGGCGTCGTTGAGCGTGTTTCTGATGTTTTGGGTAACGCTGTTTTTCTATCGCGAACCGGGACGCCCGGACGACGCTCGAGTAGAAAGCATTTCAGGCGCGCTCAAGAACATGTTCATCGTCCTCGGCAATCTGCGCTACGTTACGTTTCTTTTGATCTCCTCCGGCTTCTACATCGTCTACTGGCAGATCTTCATCTCCGCGCCGATTTTCATGCGCAGGTTTGTGGATCCGAACGCGGCGGTTGACCGGATGCTGACGATCGAGGGTCTCACGGTCATCTGCTTCCAGATTCTCGTCGCGTACCTGACGCGGAAAATACCCTCGGTGCAAACGATCGCCATCGGTTTCCTGGTCTCGGCACTCTCGTGGATTCTTTTGGCGGTGCATCCGACGATGTTCACATTCGGAGTGATGCTCGTCGTTCTGGCTCTGGGCGAGCTCACGCAAGCCTCGCGCTACTACGAATATTGCTCCCGCCTTGCGCCGCCGGACCAGCAGGGCCTTTACATGGGTTATGCGTTCCTGCCGATTGCGATCGGCTACGCGGTTGCTGGGCCGCTTGGTGGCTATTTGCTGCGGGAATTCGGCGATGTGCTGCACCGGCCCGCGCAGATGTGGTGGGTGATTGCCGCGATCGGAATTCTGACAGCGGCGCTGATGTGGCTGTACGACAGGATCGTGAAGCCCGCGAATGCGGGAGCGGGCTCTTCTTAAGGCGATTTTTCGGGACGTTTTGCAAACAACATGAAGGGTTCCGTTGGATTGAAGTGCAATGGATAACACGCGGAGACAGGGCTAACGGAGCGGTGCGCGAGGCGAAGCACACAGCTATGTCAGGACGACTTATTGGACTTGCGCAGCCAAAACTCGAAGCCGCCGTCGCCGGGAATCAATTTTTGCTGGTGCAGAATATCGAAATCTTGCAATATCGGCAGCAACTCGTCGTGCTGATAGTAAGCGTAAAACCGTTTCCCTTGTAGGCGCTCTCGGGCTTCGGCGCCTCCGGGATATGTCGGTCCCGGCTTTTCTTCAAATCGCTCTCCTTGGCCCTCTTTCATATTGAGGTAAAACACGCCTGCGGGTGAAAGCAGCGCCCAGCAAGACCGCACGCATCGCGCGAATTCCGGCTTCGTAAGGTGATAGAGACAACCGCTGGCAAAAATGCCGTCATAGGGTCCCGCACACCAGTCAATGTCCCGCAAGTCCATCAGCGCGTAACTTCCCTTCGGATCTCGAGACATCGCGATCTTGAGCATCTCCTCGGACAGATCAAACGAAGAGATCGCCAGACCCAGAGAAGATAAAAAACGCGAATCCCTGCCGTCACCGCAACCGGGAACCAGCACCCGCTTTCCACTGAGGAAACCGCTGAACATGCGCATGGATTTTTCTTCCCAGGCTCGCATTTCGGGCGTAGCGGTCAGTTTGTAATCAGGCGCAATTACGTTGTAGGTAGCAATGGTTTGTGCGACGTGGTCGCCGTTTGCTTGTTGGTCTCGCATCGCGGTCAAGACCAATCGAACTTAATTCATCATGTGGCGCAGCTTTTCAATGGCCTGCCGCGCGAGCGTGTAGTTCGGTTCGATCCGCAGCGCATCCTGAAAACACTGGCGGGCCCGGTTGAACATGGCCTTGGCGAAGTACACTCGGCCCAGATTGAAATGGGCGAAGTGCCGCGGGTCGTATCGAGGCGCGGCAATCGCGCGTTCGAGCCACGGGACCGCTTCGTCGAGGCGGCCGAGCGAAATCAGGTACGCCCCGATGTCATTGTAGGGATTGCCGAAGTCCGGGTCGACTTCGATCGCGCGCTTGCATTCGGCGATGGCGTCTTCGATCTTGCCCTGAAAGTGGTAGGTCCAGCCGAGAAACGTGTGGGCTTCCGCCGTGGGTAGAATATCGAGCGAAGCCTTATAGAGTTCTGCGGCGCGATCGAAATCGCCGCTCATTTGTGCGCGGTAGGCTTCCTGGAAGAGTTGTTCCGCGTGTTCGTGGCGATCCACTGACATTCTTAAATGTGCTGCCGTGCAACGGAGATATTAGCGCGGCCCCGCCGGAACGGATACCCCAATTTTCGCCAGGGCCTCGCTCGTGGTGATCAGCCGTGCGCCGAGCGTCTGCAATTCATCGAGAGCGCGGCGGCCGTCCGCGGGGTTCAGGGCTTCGATCGCGTCCTCGACGACCGAAACCTTGCGGCCGCGCTCGAGCAAACCCTTCGCCGCGCATCGGACGCAGTATTCCGTAACTACGCCGAAAACCACATATTCCACATCTCCAAGCCGCTCGACAAGTTCGCTCGCATGCGGGTTATCGAAGACGTCGAGCGTCTGTTTCTCGAGCACGGCCTGCGCAGAGTCGAAAATATCTTCCGGCAGCTTCCGCGACGGATCGTTCGGAATTGTGCGGGGATTCTTCGTCAGTCCTTCGGGAATAATTCTGGCTCCGGGCGTTCCTCGCAGGCAGTGCGGCGGGAATCTCTGGAATTCAGGATCGTCTTCCGGATGCGCATCGCCGCTGGAAACCAGAAACACGCCGGCTTCGGCGGCCGCATCCACGAGGCGCTTCAGGTTGGGAACGATCTTTTCGGCACTGGGGACGTAGAGTTTGCCTCCGGGCAGCATGAAATCCGCCTGCGCGTCCACTTCCCAGAAGACAACCTTCTGCGGCGCCATGTACGGATCCTCCAGCGGTGTCGAAGCGCTATTTTACCGCAAACGACGGACGCGCCGGCGAACCTCTTCCTGCAACGCGGTGAGACGCTTGCTGTAGCGGACGGGATACGTAGCGCTTCGCCAGATTTGGCGATAGCGCTGAGGGAGCAGAGCGAGGCTCGCAATGCATCGGTCGCGAAGTGCGTCAATCGACTCGGCGGGCGAATCGGCCCGCACGGTGCGGCGGCCGCCACGCATCACTTCCACAAGCAGCGGCTCGCCGCCATTCGACGGTTCGTCCTCGCGGGCGATGGTGTCGCCTTTGAATTCCCCGGCAGGCGTCCGATGGCGGAACACTTGTTTGCGGCCGGGATAGGTGGCTTTCGCGCGGCTGAATTTCGCCGCCTCGCGGATCTTGCCGCCTCGCTCGACTTCGACGAGCTTGTAGATCATATTCAAGTGTGGCGCGTCGCCCGGCGTCCCGAGGGCCGTTCCCACGCCAAACGCATCGATCGCAGCGCGCTTGCGAAGCACTTCAGAAATCCTGTACTCGTCGAGGTCTCCCGACGCGAATATCTTCACGTCCTTCCAACCGGCCCGATCGAGCGCGCGCCGCGCCCAGCGGCTGTCCGCCGTAAGGTTGCCGCTGTCCAGGCGGATGCCGGCCGGTTTTCGCTGCATGGCGATGATTTTCTTAACGGCATTGCGCACGTCATACGTGTCCACCAGCAAGACCGAGCCTTCGGGGAAAGCATCGAGGAACGTGCCGAACGCCTCGGCTTCGTCTTCGTGCGCCATGATCCACGAATGCGCTTGCGTGCCGTAGGTATCGATTCCGAATTCCTTGCCCGCGAGCGTATTCGACGTGCCCTGGCAGCCCCCGATCGCGGCCGCGCGCGCGGATAGAAGGCCCGCCAAACCGCCGTGCGCCCGTCGCGCGCCGAAGTCCACCACTTGCCGGCCCTGCGCGGCGGTCGCGATCCGCGCCGCCTTGCTCGCGATCATCGTCTGATAGCTGAGCATCGCGAGCAGATATGTTTCCATGATCTGCGCCTCGATGACCGGCGCAGTCACACGCATCAACGGCTCGCCCGGAAACACGAGTGTCCCTTCGGGCATCGCCCAGACGTCGCCGGTAAAGCGGAATCCAGTCAGGTAGTCGAAGAACTCCGGGAGGATATGGCGGAACATGGGGTGTTGCCGCAAGTAGTCGATTTCGTCGCGCGAGAAGGAGACGTTCTCCAGATACTCCAGCGCCTGCTCGAGCCCGGCGGCCACAAGGTAATTGCGCCGCGGCGGCAGGTGCCTGACGAACAGCTCAAACGTGGCGCGGGCATCGAAACGGGTCTGCCAATAGCCCGCCGCCATCGTGAGTTCGTAGAGATCGGTGAGAAGGCCTGAATGTTCACGCATGCGGAATGAAAAGACAAAACCCCCAAGCCTTCCGCCCGCCGCGCGGGCCAGGAGGCACCTGGGGGTTTCGCCGCGAAAGTTGCGCCGAGCCGGCCTACTTCAAAATGGCGTCTTTGAACGCCTTTGCCGCGCGCAGACGCACAACGGTCTTGGCCTTGATTTTGATCGCTTCGCCCGTGGCAGGGTTGCGGCCCATGCGTGCCTTGCGATGCGCCTTCACGGCGCGCCCAATGCCGGGGATCACGAACTTTCCTGCGCTCTTGGCTTCTTTCACCGCGAGCTTGAACAGCTCGTCGAAGAAAGCGGCTGCCTGCTTCTTCGATACCGGCTTCTCGGGAGTGCTGACCTTGTCAGCCATGTGGGCGATAATCTTGGACTTGCTCAACGGAGTGGCCATCGAATTCTATTTCCTCCTCAGATTGTAACTGCTGTGCGGTCCCCAGCCTTCCGGGACCGCGCTGCACTATAGCCGCCCCGCCGGGCGAACGCAAGCGAAACGTTTCAAAAAGCCCGGAAAAGCGGGCTTTTTTCAACAAGCAATTCTCCCAGGTCATTTACAGCGTCGCGAGTTGCTGGTAGAAGAGCGCGACGGACTTGATGCCGCCAAAATAATTTTCGAGCGCGATGTGCTCGTCCGGCGCGTGCGCGTTCTCATCCGGCAGGCCGAAGCCCAGCAGCACGCAGGGAATCTTAAACGTGTCGTACATCTGCGTGACGAACGGAATCGACCCGCCTTCGCGGATGAACACCGCCTTTTTCCCGAAACCCAGCTCCAGCGCCTGGATCGCCTTCTGGAAGATCGGATGCGTATAAGGCGCCACCCATGCCTTGCCCGTGCTCAATACCTCGAACTTGCAAGTTACGCTTTTCGGCAACAGTTTGCGGATGTGCCGCTCCACCAGCTTCGCGATCTTCGCCGGATCCTGATTCGGTACCAGCCGCGTCGAAAGTTTGAGGTGCGCTTTCGACGGGATCACGGTTTTTGCGCCCTCGCCGGAATAGCCGCCCCAGATGCCGTTCGGATCGAGCGTCGGCCGCACCCAAAGCTGCTCGGCGATGGTAAAGCCTTTCTCGCCGCAAAGTGCGGGCGCACCCACCGTCCTGCGAAACTCTTTTTCTTTCAAGGGAAGCGCGTTAAGCGCTTTGCGTTCCGCGCGGGAAAGCGCGGCAATATCGTCGTAGAAACCCGGAACCGTGACCCGGAAACTGGCGTCGTGGAGTTTCGCGATCATCTCCGCCAGGATCGTGATCGGGTTCGGCACGGCGCCCCCGAAGGCGCCGGAGTGGAGATCCTGCGCCGGGCCGGTGATTTCGATCTCGTAATAGTTCAAGCCACGCAGCCCGTAAGTGATGGAAGGCACTCCCTTCGCCAGCATCGACGTGTCGGAGACGATCAGCGCGTCGGCCTTCAGCCGTTCGCGGTTCCCGATGACGAAATCCCAGAGGCTCACGCTGCCGATTTCCTCTTCGCCCTCGACCATCACCTTCACATTGATCGGGAGCTTTCCCGATGCATTCCGCAGCGCTTCGATCGCCTTCAGATGGATGTGCACCTGACCCTTGTCATCGGCCGTCCCGCGGCCGAAGAGATTGCCGTCGCGGACAGCGGGTTCGAAAGCGGGGCTGGTCCATAGTTCGAGCGGCTCGGCCGGCTGCACGTCGTAATGGCCGTAGACCAGCACCGTCGGCTTACCGGGCGCCTGGAGCGATTCGCCGTACACCAGCGGGTGCATCTTGGTTGGGACGATTTCGACTTTTTCCAGACCGGCGGCACGGAGCTTTTCCGCCACCCAATGCGCCGCTTTCGCGACGTCGGCCTTGTGCTCGCTCTTGGCGCTCACGCTCGGAATGCGCAAAAACTCCTTCAACTCGTTCAGGTTGTCTTCCCGCTTTGATTCGATGTAGCCGATCAGGTCCATGGCGATTCCCCCGCACCTTTCAACGTTGCCATATTACGGAAGCAGGCGTGTTTGCGACAGCCTTTTTAGGAACTGCATCTTTAGGCACGCTCCGTTTCCCCAGGATTGACTCGTTCCGGGCCGCATTGCACGATACTTGTGACATGCAAGAAGCGACATACGTCAAAGAGCGCCGTAGTTCCCGGGTCTTCACGCGCCTCTCCGTGCGCGCGACCGGCAAAAACACGGACGGCCGCAAGTTTAACGAAACCAGCCACACCATCGTGATCAACGCGCACGGCGGCCTGCTCTACCTTCAACAGTCGCTCGAACTCGGTGCGGAGGTGGTGCTCGCCAACCCCGTAACCGAGGAAGAGCAGGAGTGCCGCGTCGTCTACGTCGGGGACACATCCGACAAAGGCACCCGCGTCGGCGTCGAGTTTCTCTCGCCCAGCCCGCATTTTTGGGGCATCGAGTTCGCCCAGCAGGACTGGGTTACAGATAATCCGCCTGTCCCGAAGCCAGTGAACTAGTAATTGACGATCCGCGGTTCTTTCACGGCTGCCCTTCGCCCCCGCTCGGTATAATCCGTACTACGGACAAAGCCACGGAAGTTGATTAGCGGCGCATATCGCCATACAATTCTGATCGTTGGCGCCCATCCTCAGCGGGCGAATCCGGTGAAACATGCCAGCGACATCGCAGAGGGTCTACGTAGGAGCAGGTGAGCGGGTGCCGGAAGGCGGCCGGCTCGTTGTCGACGCAGCCGACAAAACCATCGGCATCTTTCGCGTCGACGGCAAGCTCTACGCCTGGGAAAACATTTGCGCGCACCAGGGCGGGCCCGTCTGCCAGGGCAAAATCATCCCGGGCGTCACCGAAATCATCGACAAGGGCGGCGAAAGCCACGGCTTCGCCTTCGATGAGTCAAGCCTGCGCATCGTCTGCCCGTGGCACGGCTTTGAATACGACATCAAGACGGGCGTGCATCCGGGCCGGCCCTCGGCTCGATTGATTCGCGTGGCCGTGGAAGAAGGCGCCGACGGAATCTATGTCACCGTCTGAGGAAGCCGCGAAGTTGTCCGCTCTTTTGGTCGAACTGCGCGGGCAGATGGATCGCACCACCGAGGCGGGCGAACTTGCCCGCGTGCCGCGGGAGGACGTGACGCATCTCGTCAGCGGCGCCGTGAAGCTCTACGCGGCCGCGACGGAAGAAGCGGAATCGGAAGTTCCGGCGATCGATTCCACGGTTTCAACGACGGAGGCAATGGTGATGGCATGCGCCCTGCTGCGCGCGCATCACTTGAATCCTTTCGACCTCGCGCTGTGGTTTTCGCGCACGGCTCCAAACCCGCGCTAGATTCGCCGGGACGAGGACAAGGCCATGGGCACAACGAAGATCGTGAACGGCGCGGCCAGCGCGGCCGAGCACAAGGTCCAGCAGATCACCACGCGCACCGACTCGCGCGAAATCCTCGCGAATGCGCGCCGCGATATCGCCCGCTATCATCTCGACGACTATTTCATCGTGGACGTGGACGCGCACCACGTGGAGTTCGATTCCTGGAGTGAGATTCTCGAGCACCTCGAAAATCCCGTCCTTCGCCACAACGCGAAAACGATGACCCAGAACTGGCCAAACGCAAAACAATTGGCCTTCAGCAATCACCCGGTCGGCCTGACGTTTCAGGATGTATTTGGGCGCATTCCGCATCAGTGCGCGCTGGGCGAGCATGTGGACAAGACGGACGAGCACCGCGATCTGACACTGGTCCGGCGGGCCATGGATTCGATGGGGATCAAGATCCAGGTCGTGTTTCCGCAGCCCATGCTCGAGATGGGCCTGCATCCGGATCCCGAGATCGTCACGGCGATGACCTTCGCGTACAACCGCTGGTTCACCGAGACGATCCTGCCGCGCGAGAAGCGCGTGAAGACCCTGCTCTGCCTGCCGTTCCACGATCCCGAGGCGTGCATGAAGATGATCAAGGAGTTCGGCGAGACGCCCGGCGTCGTCGGCTTCATGATTACCAGCCAGCGCCACGCGGGCGTTTACAAGAACATGTACATGCGCGTCTACCGCGAGCTCGAAGAGCGCGGCTTGCCGCTGGCCTTTCACGCCGGCCCGAGCTGGGGCGATACGATGACGACCACGATGAATCGGTTCCTCTCGGTGCACTCGATGTCGTTCGTCACCTGCAACATGACGCACATGACCAACTGGGTCGTGAACGGTTTGCCGGAGCGGTTTCCGAAGCTGAAGGTGATCTGGATCGAGAGCGGGCTCGCGTGGGTGCCGTTCATGATGCAGCGGCTGGACCACGAGTACCTCATGCGCCAGTCCGACGCGCCGCTGCTGAAGCGCTTGCCGAGCGAATACATCGCGGAGATGTACTTCACGTCGCAGCCGCTCGAAGTGACGATGCCGCACATGCTCGAAGCGACGTTCAAGGCCGTGCACGCCGAGACCCAGTTGCTGTATTCCTCCGACTGGCCGCACTGGGACTTCGACGTTCCCGCGCGCGTCGCGGGATTGCCGTTCCTGAACGAGCAGGCCAAGCGCAACATCCTCGGCGAGACCTCGCGCAAGCTCTTCCGGCTCTAATCTCCCGCAACCGAATCGGACGTTGCCCCTGATACACGCGGTTTGTTATGCTCCGCCGCGTTCGCCCGGTTGTCGGCGTTGCAGGAGGCGCAATCATGAATCACTTGAAAAAGACGGTGATCGCGGGAGCTGCGGCATTTTTGTTCTTCGTGGCGATGCCGGTGGCCCGTGCGCAGGACGGCGCGGCAAACGCGATCGCCCCAGTCCAAAAGTGTGCGGACCTTGTGAACCTCAAGATTCCGGGCTCGACGATGGTAATCACCAAGGCGGAAGCGGTCCCTACGACGCCTCCGGGCACCATCAGGCCGTCTCCCTTTTCCCCCGACACGATTCCGGTCGCGATCCCGCCATACTGCCGCGCGGACGGCATGATCGATCAGCGCACCGGCGTGGATGGAAAGCCCTACGCGATCGGCTTTGCCATCGCGCTGCCGGACAACTGGAACGGCCGGTTTCTGTTTCAGGGCGGCGGAGGATTGAACGGCTCGGTGAATCCTCCCTACGGCGTGCAGGCGGCGGCCGACGCGCCCGGGCTGGCGCGTGGCTTTGCCGTCGTTTCCACCGACACCGGCCACAAGGGCGCCGTGTTCGACGCGGCCTTCATGAAAGATCAGGAAGCCAGTCTCAACTTTGCGTTCATCGCCGTCGGCAAGGTGACGGTGCTGGCCAAGCAGATCATCGCGCAATACTACGGGCAGCCTGCGAAGCATTCCTACTATGACGGCTGCTCGACCGGCGGGCGCGAGGGCATGTTGATGTCGCAGCGGTATCCCAACTACTTCGACGGAATCGTCTCGGGCGATCCGGCGATGCGCACCGGCTACTCGAATATCGGGGTCACCTGGGCGAGGGTCGCTTTCGCTCAGATCGCGCCGAAAGATGCGTCCGGCAAGCCCGACCCCACGAAGGATTTTTCCGACGGCGACAGGAAACTCATCGCCGACGCGATCATGCAGTCTTGCGACGAAAAGGACGGCTTGAAGGACGGGATGATCTTCAACCCGCAGGCCTGTCATTTCGATCCCGACGTTCTAAAGTGCAAAGGCGCGAAGACGGACGCGTGCCTGACCGCCGACCAGACCGGCGCGCTCCAGAAAGCCTTCAGCGGCCCGAAGGATTCGCGCGGGAACCAGATCTACGCCGCGTGGCCCTACGACACCGGGTACATCCTCGGCGCTCCCGGCGCGATGTCGAACTTCCTGCCGACCAATGGGCCGAACCCTCTCGCCCCCGTGCTTCCGTCGGCGACTTTGGATCTCGATCAGATGGTCGCTGCGGTCGAAGCGAACGAGAACGAGACCCTCACCGACACCACGTGGACGAACCTCAGCACCTTCTCCGCGCGCGGCGGCAAGCTGATTTTCTACCACGGCACGAGCGATCCCGTGTTTTCGCCCTTCTATACGCTCGCTTACTACGAGCAAATGGCGAAGAACAACGGCGGCCTGGATCAAGTGCAGGGATGGAGCCGGTTCTTCTTCGTCCCGGGGATGAACCACTGCCAGGGCGGTCCGGCAACGCTCGACAAGTTCGACCTGCTCGGCGCCGTGGTCAAATGGGTAGAGGATGGAACAGCTCCGGATTCGGTGGTGGCCAAGGGCAAGGATTTTCCCGGCCGCAGCCGCCCGCTCTGCCCGTATCCGAAGTACGCGCGCTACAAAGGCCAAGGCGATCCCGAAGACGCCGCGAACTTCGAGTGCGTCGTGGGAAGCCCGTCACAATAAAATCCAGCCGCCTCGCTTCCTTCGGCTCGGCTCGGCACTAAGGAGACCTCGATGAAAAGCAAACAGCGTGACTCGACGAAAGGTTTTGCAATCGGCCGTCGTTCGATGCTGAAAGGTTCCGTTGTCGGCGGAGGCCTGGCGCTCGCGGAAAGCCTCTTTGCGGGCGCGTTGCCGGGCACGGTCCGCGCCGCCGATGGCCCGTCCGGCGCATCCCAAGAGAGCAAGCCATCCACGGCGGAAACGGCAACGCCATTGGGAGAGATCGAGCCGATCAAGCTCGAGTACGTATTTCAGATTCGCATCGACTTCAAGGAGCGCGTTTCCTTCCAGACACCGCATGGAACCCGCGCGTACGTCCCGGCAATATCGGGTGTGATTGAGGGACCGCGCCTGCAAGGGCGCGTGGTGCCGCGCAGCGGCGCGGACTTCGCGGCCAACGGCCGGCTGAACGCGCACTACATGCTGCAGGCGTCCGACGGCGCGATGATCTATATCAACAACATGGGATACCTCTACCCGAAAGACAACAAGCCCATGGACCGGAACGATCCGAGCTGGGGCGGGGACCGCGATTACTACTTCCGCATCACGCCCGTCTTCGATACGCCGATCGGCCCTCACGACTGGCTCACGCGCACGGTGATCGTCGGCAGCGGCAAGCGCCACGCGAATCCCGATTACACGATCTTCACGTACTACGCCGTGCTGTAGCGGCCGCCGCCCCGGAGTGGTTCAAGGCATCCCGATTGCCCACAGGAGCCATCTTTAGTAGTCTCTACGATTGCGCTTATGCCGTCCGTCCAGTCTGAGGGGCGGTACTGCGGGACCAGGGGTGAAAAGGTTGCGGGGCCAATCTCGTGCCGTTTTCTGGCTTTCGATCTGCTGCGCGGCGGTGTTGCTCACCTCCTGCCAGGAGCAGATCAATTTCCCATCCCCCAGCCTGAGCAGGACAACCCCCTTGTCGCCCTCGAGCATACTGGCAGGCAGTCCGGCGTTCACCTTGCAGGTCAACGGCGGGAATTTCACACCCTCCTCGCAGGTTCTTTGGAATGGTTCGCCGCGCTTCACGCTTTTCACCAACACGAGTGAGATGACGGCGCAAATCTCCGCCAGTGACATTCAGAACGCCGGCGTGGCCTTCGTAAGCGTCGAGACTCCTTCTCCCGGCGGCGGAACGAGCCAATCGGCCCAATTTACGATCAACCCGGCCGTGAGCCCCGCGCCGCAGATCATCTCGCTATCGCCTTCGGGCGTCCTCGCCGGCAGCAGCGGTTTCACTCTCACGATAACGGGGGAAAACTTCGTATCGCAGTCGACCGTGACCTTGAACGGCAGCAATCGTCCGACCAGTTTCGTAGACACGACTTCCTTGCAGGTGTCGATTCTTACGTCCGACGTCCTCACCGCCGGCGCCTTGCAGATCGTCGTCGTGAATCCCCCGCCGGGCGGCGGCACCTCGAGCGCCTTCCCGCTGAACGTCACGAATCCCCTGCCGGGCATCTCTGCGCTGAGTCCAACTTCCGCCCAGGCGGGTGCCGCCAGCGCGGCGATTTCGGTTACGGGAACGGGCTTCGTGCCGAATTCAGTGGTGACCATCAATGGGGCACAGCGTCTCACCACCTTCACAAGCCCGGCGTCAATCCAGGCGGCGCTGACGGCGGCTGATCTCGCAGCGGGGGGAGTCAGTCAGATACAGGTGGTGAATCCTACGCCGGGCGGAGGCACGTCCAACACCCTGACGTTCGCCGTGAACCCCACGGATGCTGCGGGGCTCCCCGTGCTCGTCGATATTGCCCCCTCCGGTGCGCAGGCCAATAGCGGAATCTGCGGAACATCGTGCTCGGGGGGAATTCCGACGCTCGCAACCGCCGGACCTTCGGTGAGCACGACCGGCCAGTTCGTCGCCTTTGCATCCAATTCGACGAACCTGCTCTCGACCGTGACCCAACCCAACCTGACCAACGGCGCGAGCAATATCTTTCTCCGTAATACATGCCTCGGAGCAACCGCGGGCGCCACGAGTTGCGACGCGCCAATCACGAGCCTGGTCGGCACGGCGGCAAACGGAGGCGCTCCTGACGGGCCCAATTCCGAGCCTTCGATTGACAGCGGGGGAACCAACGTGGCTTTCACTTCAACGGCCAGCAATCTCGTGAACTATGTGGCCGTTTCCGGCGGCACGCGCCAGGTCTATTGGCAGACGCCGTGTACTGTCGCCGCATCATCCTGCACTGCAACCGACGTGGCCGTCTTGGTTTCTCTCTCCGCCGACGGAACCAGCGCGGGTAACGGCGACAGCTACAACCCCATGATCAGCCCCGATGGACAATACGTCGCATTTGTTTCGCTCGCCACGAATCTCGTCTCGGGTCTCACGGGGCTGGACGGAGTCACTCCGCAGGTCTACGTCCGCACGATCTGCGGAGGCGTAACACCCTTGACGCAGAGCCCGACGTGCATACCGACGACGTTCCTGCTCTCCTCGCCCGACGGTGTGACCCCCGCCAATGGCGCCAGTTCGCACCCGTCGGTTTCAGATACCGGGCTCTTCGTTTCCTTCGCGTCCACAGCGACGAATCTCGGTGCGACCGCACCCAACCCGAACGGCGCGCAGGAAATCTTCGAGCGATCCACGTGCGTCACTGCCGTATCCGGCTGCGTGGGTACTACGGAGCTCATTTCGACACCCGACGGCGTCACGCCGGCTGGCGGCGCCAGTGTCCAGCCCACGATTTCGCAGGACGGCCGCTTTGTGGCTTTTGCCTCGACCGCCGCGAACCTGGTGATCGGTGTCGGTCCAACGCAGGAGATATACGTGCGCGACACGTGCAGCGACGTATCGACCCTGATCACCAGCTGCACGCCTTCGACGATCCTGGTCTCCTCCCCCGACACCACAACGAATCCCACCACGCCGGCGAACTCGCTGAGCGAGAATCCCAGCCTCAGTGAGTGCGGCACGGGCACCACGATTACGACAACGACGGAGTGCCAGGTGGGTCTGTTGGTCGCTTTCGCAACGAAGGCGACGAACCTGTCGCCGGGTGTCCAGAATGGCGTCGAGAACATCTATGTGCGCAGCACTTGCGCGGATATCGCGAGCACTACGACGACCGCGTGTTCACCTCGAACTGCCCTTGCAAGCCAGGCTGCGGGTGCCTCGCCGCCGGCATCAAACGGGGATAGTATCGTTCCCGCAATCAGCGCCGACGGCCACACGGTCGCCTTCATTTCCTCGGCCACCAACCTGGTCGCGCGCGATACCAATGGCTTCGCGGATGTCTTTTTGGGTGTTACTTCCTTCTAGGATTCCAAAGTTACTTGGCAGCTTGCGCTGCGATGCGCTGGAGGACTGCCGCGCGCGTCGTCGCGAGCGTGAAGGTGAGCGATTCGCGCGGAACGCTGTTGACGTAGGGCCCGATCAGCCAGCCAAGGCCTGTGGGAATCTCGCGCGTCAGTGAGACGGACTGGCATTCGACGTACGTTCCGCCGTCCTTTTCCTCGAAGCGCCAGTACGTGTTCATTCGCCAGAGAAGGCCGCGGTCGTGCCCCTCGGGTTCGAGGTGCTCGTCGGGCTCGCCGGCATTGTCCACTTCCTGAATCCGCGTGGTTCGCGAGCGGCTCCAGGCGTGGGTCGCGTCCACGGACGCGTAGTGCACCTGATGCTCCGTATCGAGCACCGTTGTGATCACCTTTTTCTTGTACAGGCGCAAGTCGATCGCGTAGTCGTTTCCCTCGTGGCGCAAAATCTTCGAGCGCATCACATCCGGCCGGAAATAGTCTTGATGGTGATCGTAGTCTTCTTCGAGTGCGAGTGTCTGCGCGAGTGTCGCGCCCGGAATGAACACGGTGCCGATCCAGTGGTGGATCATACCGCCGGGAACGATGGCTGGTTTTCCGGGATCGCCGTCGTGGCCTTGGTTGCTGGGGTTCCTTGCATCAGGATCGGGCGTTTCGAGGCGCTCGATCACCACCTCCCCTGCACGCAGACGCGCTTCGGCTGCGGTACGCCGGTCGTCGGGCAGGCCCTCGACCCAGAGGTAAGGCTCGCGGCGGGCGAGTTCGGAGTCGATCTGCGCCTCCGTGAGGCGGACGTAGCGGTTGAAGGCCTCCGCCGTCTTCGGCTCGAGGTCTGAGGCGTTCGCCGGAATGGCGAGGCCGCACAACCCTGCCAGGACAACAGCGATGAACTGTCGCGCGGCCCTGTCCGCTTTTCCCGTCACGTGTCGCAATGCCACGCCTTTCGCAAGGCAGGGATGCGCCTTGCTTGACAGATTCTGAAGGGATTGTCGGAAACCAACGCGCAACCCCGCCTACTTGAGACGCAAAGTATCTGCCAAACGATGGTCGCGAGAAAAATCGTGATCGCGTGGGAAGAGGCCCGTCCTGCTAACGGGGGGTCAGAAGGTTTACGTCGGCAGGAGGGCTAAGCGGGTCGGGCAGCGTGCTACGACTCCTCTCGGAGCCGTCGTCCCCGCAACGCAACTCCCAACCCGCCGAATCATGTTAGGGGCGCAACTGGAGCGAACCAATGGTCCGCGAGGTATGTTTTTTCAGTACTCGGGTATTAGTACCGTGTGCCCCCGGTACCGCAGGCTGCTGCCCATATGCTCTTGGGAATTATGGCTTTACGACGACGGACTCGCTCGGCGCTGCCGGCAAGCGCAGCGTGACGCTGGTCGTCCTGTTCGAGCGGACCACGATGCGCTTGGTCCATTCGGAGAAATTACCGTTCGATTGGGCGTGAAGGTCGTATTGTCCTGTCTCGAAGCGCTTGAACTCGAATCGGCCATTGGAATCGGTGCGTGTGGCGTGAGGCTGCCGGCCGTCGGACGTCTGGATGGTCACGACCGCGTCGGCTACGGGCTTGCCCTGCGCGTCCACGACTGTGCCCGCCAGTGTTCCAGTGGAGACTCTGGCGCTTGCCCCCGCAGCGACTCCGAGCGTCGCGACGACCAGGACGAACAAGCTCCGCTGTACGTGCTTCATGGCGCTCTACCTCACACTGCGATCCACACGATTCTAGCGGCGGAAGCGTCGTCCGGCGCTGGTTTCCGCCCGCGGTTTTCTGTTCGGTCACCTGTCCGGTGGTTCAGGCTCGGCTGGCCGCAGGACGAATTGCTTTTTCGCCGCAGCGGATGTATTCCCTGTGTCTGCCTTGCCGTGCAATCATTCGAAGCGAACAGGAGACCCGATGGCTCGCTACCTCTCGCAACATACCTTGGCCTGCCTGACGCGCCAGGGCGCCGAAGAACTCTCCAAACGGATGCAGGGAGGGTCGCAGGTGACCGCGCGGCGCGTCCTCGTCAATATGCAGGAAGGGAAAATGCTAGTCGAATTCGATGCGCCCGGGCGCGAAGAGTTGGAACAGTGGCTCGCCTTGCACAAGTTCCATTTCGACTGGCTGTTGCGGATCGAGTTCGAGTCCACCGGCTCGGGTCCGCTCCAGTCTGTCTAGGGGTTGACAATGCACTCCGGCAGGTTCATATTTTTTTGGCATTTGAAGTTACCGACGGGTCGCTGAGCACAACATTAAACGCGACCGTCCGGGCGATCTCAGCTCTCTTTCGTAACCATCCCTCGTAGCACGGCAACTTTCAAGAGGCTTGACAGAAAACATCTCACATCCGCGTTCAAAAAATCGTGCAGAAACAAGGAGGAAGGAAAATGAAGCACAAGAAGATCATCCGGGCCGTTCCGATCGTTGGGATAGTGCTATCCGGTCTGGTTGGTATCGGCCTGGCGGCCCAGCAGAACAAGGACACTGTGAAAGTGCCGGGTGGGCTGGCGCTCTCGGAGTTCAAGGGATACGAAGACTGGCAGAGTGTCAGCCCCAGTCTGACCGACGCCCAAAACGTGATCCGGCTGATCCTCGCTAATCCCGTGATGATCAAAGCGTACCGGGAAGGTGTTCCGGGCAATGGCAAGCCTTTCCCCGACGGCTCCAAGATCGCGAAGATCGAGTGGGAACCGAAAAAGATTACCGACGCCCCCTTTTCCGCGAGCACGCCGGACACGGTGCCCGGCACCCTGCATGCGCTTGAGTTCATCGAGAAGGACAGCAAGAGATTCCCGGACACGCACGGATGGGGATACGCCGACTTTAAGTATGACGCCGCAACCGATATGCTCGCCCCTCTCACTTTAACTGACCGGCCGCCACAGGCGAACGACGCCAGGTGCGGAGCCGCGTGCCATACGCTAGCGAAGGCAACGGATTACATTTTCAGTGCGTATCCGAAGAGGTGATCGAAACGCAGCCTTGTTCATCCGAATCGCTCTCCGGCCAGCCGCCGACTGTGGTTATCACATAATCGGACATGTACCGGGCTAGTACTCCACGTGGACGGTAACCGCGTTAATCAGGCACTTGCCGATTAGCTGGTGATAACGCCCGATTTCGCCGATTGAAGAATAACCACAAAAGGTGCTAGGGCCGCAGTTTGCTCAGCATCTTGTCGGCTGCCACATGATCGCTGTCAATGTTTGCTCGTTTGAAGAATTTCTTGGCGTTCGATATTGAGGATTGCACGCCGCGACCTTCATGGTAGGCGATTCCGAGAAAGAAAAAGGCGTCATCTCTTCCCATGCCAGAAATGTTCTTTACTTTTGTTGCGGCGCGGAAACACCGAACGGCCGCTCGTGGATTCCTCCTGACGCCCTTTCCCCAGTAGTAGTGAATCCCAAGCTGAATCAGTGCGTTACCGTCACCCGCCTCAGCGGCTCTGCGGAACCATTTGAAAGCTGTCTTTAGGTCGCCGTTTTCTCGATATGTTATTGCGATATTCTGGGCGGCGCATAGGTCTCCGGCCCGGAATGCTTTTCTCAGCCACAAGAGCGCTTCCTCGACGTTTTTTCCGACCCCATCTCCATTGCCGAGTAGGATTCCCAAATTGTTTTGCGCGGGGCCACTGCCGTGTTCAGCGGCTCGCCGAAACCACTTAGCAGCTTTCGCGGCGGACCGTCTCACAATTAGCTTCCCTCGCTTGTCCTTGCATCCATCCGCATACCGATCCGCTACTTCCCATTCTGCTTCTCGGTCGCCATTCCTCGCTCGCGCCAGCAGAGACTTCCATTCAGATACAGACGTCTTGTAGCTGTACGACCAATTCCAACCTCTTTGTGTCACTCCCCAAGGAGATTCCGAATCGATTACCGTGTTGTGGTTGTCGAGTGCTCGACGTTCTACCATCATGGCTCCGCTGTAAGTTCTAAATTCATAATTGTATCGTGGGTTCACGTAATTGTTGATAAATCACCTTACCACCAGCAATCGGCCCCAGCAGTGGCAGGCTAACTCCTGGTTAGTCGGATTACCGGACAACTGGTTCATCGGACGGGTCGTATTTTGCCGCAAACTGACCCACTGCCTGATCCGGGCCGCCCATTGCCGACCGCGGGATTTGGGTGTAGGCTTCTTCCATGGAAATCCGCCACCAGAGGCCGCCTCAGCGCTGTTGTTGTACGTGTCGCACGTTCGTGTCCTCTGGCACGGGCAAGCTGAGCACCTAGAAGACCGGTTCTAGCTCAGGACTTCTTGACCCACCCCCAGAGACGACCTGGCAGGTGGGCTTTTGTTTTACGGGACTCACGTAAGACCCGCAAATCGATATCCGAGGAGGAAGTCACATGTCTGAATACGCGCATCCGGAAGTGCTGGTTACGACGCAGTGGGTCGCGGACCATGCCAACGATCCCAAGATTCGTCTGGTGGAAGTGGACGTGGACACCACCCAATACGATCAGGGTCACATCGCGGGAGCTGTGGGATGGAATTGGCAGACCCAGCTCCAGGACAACATCCGCCGCGACCTGATCGAAAAGGCCGCTCTCGAGAGACTACTCGGCCAGTCCGGCATCTCGAACGACACCACGGTCATTCTCTATGGCGACAACAACAACTGGTTCGCCGCGTACGCCCTCTGGCAGTTGAAATACTACGGTCACCAGGACGTCCGCCTGATGAACGGCGGCCGCAAGAAGTGGCTCGAGGAAAAGCGCCCGCTGACAACCGATCCCGCGAAGGTCGGTCCCGCCACTTACCGCGCGACCGGACCCGACGAGTCGATCCGCGCGTATAGGGAGGAGGTTCTCGGCATCGTGCAGAAAAAGGTCGCCGGGAATCTGGTGGACGTCCGCTCCGTCGATGAATTCACCGGGAAGATCATTGCGCCGCCGGGCATGTCCGAAACCGCGCAGCGCGCAGGTCACATTCCCGGCGCGGCGAGCATCCCCTGGGCGCAGGCGGCCAACGAGGACGGCACGTTCAAATCCGCCGATCAACTGAAGCAGCTTTATCAGGGGAAGGGCGTCGCGGGTACGGGAGAGACGATCGCCTATTGCCGCATCGGCGAGCGCAGCTCGCACACGTGGTTTGTCCTCAAATATCTGCTGGGCTACGACAACGTGAAGAACTACGACGGCTCGTGGACCGAGTGGGGCAACCTCATCGGCGCTCCGATCGAGAAGGAAGCGGTGGCAGCGGCGGCGCGGTAAGCGAGGGCTAAGGCAAAGCGTTCGGAGGGACGCCGTCGTGGCGCGCTTCGTCTTCGAGAGTGCTGATGTGCGTCTCGATGTCGCCGCGCTTCCTCTGGAGCTGGTCCAATTCTGCCGGCCACTGGTCCGCCTTCACGCCGTACGGTCGCGTCGATTCCTTTGAATCGCCTGTGGGTTTTCCTTCGATTGCTGCCTGCAGATCGGCGATCTGGGTGTCGAGGGGCGGGATTTGCGCTTGGAGTTTGGCTATCTGATCCTGGTACCACTTCGCACCACGCCCCTTGGGCGCCGGTTTCGCGCCGGTCTTGGCCGCCTTGGCGTTCGGCTCCGTGAACGTGGAAATCGCCGGAGTATCTTGCAGACCGCTCACGTCGTCATTCGTCCAGACTTTTTTCGCGGTCGGCTGCGCGGGGGCGGTCGAGGATGCCTGGGAAGAGGACTCGGCTGCCGGCCCCGAGGTTCCTGACGATGCTCCCGAAGATGCTGCCGAGCTGCTCTGCGCGCGAGATGGGACTGCGAAGGCCGCGCACAGGATCAGGGCCGAGAAAGATGCAAGAATCCGGTACTTCATTGAGACCTCCTCGGGAGAAAGTCCAGGACTCTTCTATTTAACACCGGGTGGGGCGGGAAGTTACGGATCTCCGAACGCGGGTTTCCCAGTTGATAACTCGCTCCGGACAGCCGCCAGGGCTTCCGCGGGCAGCCCGATGCGCCGGTAGTGACTTGCCTCGATGGTCTGGTGCTGTTCGAAGGGAAATAGGAATTTTCGGCCGCTGAAGTCGTACTGCATACGCGTCGGCAGCCACGCGCCCGGAGCCGCCTCCGTCTGGTCCATCGAAATCACTCCTCCGCGATAGAGTTTTCCGAGAATGCCGCCGCCGAACGATATATCGCTCAACACGTGCGCCTCTCCTCGAACGATCTGATCGGCTTCGTGATCGATCCATACCTTGGCCATCACGTGCGCGAGGGCGCTCTGAAACATCGAGTGCGGATGAAAATTCGGATTGGGATCGAGCTCCACCACGTCGCAGTCGTGGCCGTTGTACGTTTCGCGCCCTACCCACTTCGTTAGATAGGCCTCGCTCGCTGCGTCCACGAACTCCGCGCGTTCGCGCTTGCGCTTTTCGTATTTTTCGCGCGCCGCTTTTCCCTTCGAGTTGTTGGGTTCGGACATCATCTCCAGTGTGCTTTCCAATAGTTGCAATTGCTGGCGGTATTCAGCGGAATCGGCGGGCTTGTCTCCGTCCTTCAGGAGCAGTTTCATGGTTCCGCCGCCGTCCGGCACCACGCGATAGGTATGATCTTCAATCGTTCGCGGATTCAATCCGCCGCTTCGGTCCACGTAGTGCTCGATGCGCTCGTACTGCTCGAGCGCCTCGTCGTTCTTGTGCTGGTTCTCGGCCACCTTCTTCGTGCGAGCGCGGACTTCGGCGTCCGTCGGAGGAGATGGCGCGGGATTCGCCCGCGTGCTCCCCTGCGGCGCTGCTTGCGAACGGGCCTGCGCCGGCGCCGCAGGCTGAGCGAACAGAACAGCCGCCAGGCCTGCCGGAACCAGCATCGAAATGCTAACGCGCTTGAGCATCTCCGGGTATTCCTGAGTGGATTCTCTCCGCTTGATGCCGGTTGCCGGCTTCTATTCTAACCGTCTTTCCGCCGCGCGGCCCAGCGAGGTCTCAACGTGGTGTATCGTCTGTCCCCTCTGATTTGTCACTGTTATTTTGATGGTCCGGGAGCGCCTCTTGGTTCTGGCGGAATAACCACGGGGCTCTGCGGATCGAGCTGGGATTTCCCATCGTGACCCAGGACGTAGGGATATCCTGCCGGATCAACCGGGATGCCGGGAAGGAACCCCGCGTCGCGCATCTCGTTCAGAGACGCAGGATAGCGTCCGAATCGTTTCTGATAGGCTTCGGCGAGTTCGTCAAGGTGCTGTTCGTCTTCGGCGGCCTTCAATCCTTGCAACTCCTCGAAGGCTCGTTTCTGGATGCGCGGGTCCTTGGTTGATTCGAAAATCTCGGACCAGATCATGCGCGACGTTTCATACGATCCGCCTTTTTCCGCCACTCGCGCCGCCATCAGCCTCATCCACGGAGGCGCGTTCGGGTTCTTGCTGCCTGCGAGATAGGCGGCCGCTGCGTCCGGGTAATCCTTCATTCGGAAGTAGTACAGAAAGCCGAGATCGGAATCGAGACGCCACTCGTCGGGATTCGCCGCGATGCCTCGCTTCACCAGCTCGATGGCGAGATCGGTGCGCCCGGCGCCCTCGGCTCCCGGTTCGGAGAGAAAGATGGCGCCGAAACGATAGGCGACGATCAGCTTCGGATCGAGCGTCGTCGTGATATCGAACAGCGGCCAGAGCAGGTCGAAGTTCGCATGGGGCGTTCCCACGCGCGAACCGTAGTACTGCACGGCGCGCGTCCAATAGATGTCGGCCAGCAGTGAGTCGTAGCCTAGGCTGAGCTTCCGCACCGCCGTCGGCGAGCTTAGCAGCAACTCTTCCTTCTCCTGCGCGGCTGTTCGCGTCCGCGCGTCGATTCGCATTTGCACCAGGGCAATCGCCGCGAAGAGCAGCGGTACACCCGCCAGCGCGGTCCACAGCGCACGGTTTTGGCTCGGACTGCTCACTTCAGGTTGCGTCTCGAAAACACGGCGGAAGCCGCCAGCAGAATCAGCGACACGTAGAGGAGTGCGTAGAGCGTGTTCTGCCAGATCAGCGAAAAAGGGATCGGCTCTCCGTGCGCCGCCGCGGCGATGGCGTTGAAGTTGTGGAAGTTCGGGCTGAGATAATAGAGGACGCTGGTCAGGCCCTTGAGCATTGGATTGCGGGTGAGTTCGCCGAAGTCGCGGATGTCCTTTGCGAACACTCCCGTCACGTAAATCCCCAGAGTGAACAGCGTCGAAAGCATCGGGCTCGAAAAACAGGAGAAGAACAGCGCGAAGGCCGTCACCAGCGCGAGTTCGAGAAATATGAAATAGACGGCCACCAGAATCGACGCGTCCGATCGGACGAACGGCCTGCCCACGTAGAAGAGCGCGGCCGCCAGACCGACCGTCATGAAGCCGGTGTTCACGGCCAGCGTCAACAGCAGCCCGCCGTATTTCCCGACCAGGAATTCCGAGCGCCGGATCGGCTTCGCCAGCAGGCTGTAGAGCGTGCGCTTCTCCATCTCCTTGTAGACGAGCCCGACTCCGATGAAGATCGCCATCACCAAGCCGAAGATCGAAATCGCCGAAAGGCCCAGGTTGATGATCACCAGCCGCTCGATACCGATCGAAATCTGGCCGACCATGATTGCCGCGCCGATCATCATCAGTGCGAAAAAGATCAGATTGTAGAGGACGCGGTCGCGCACCGCTTCGCGGAACGTGTTGATCGCCACGACGCCCGCCATTGCGCTCAACGTTTCATCCCCTCGACCGCGTGAGCCACGGCCTGTTCGCGCCCCACCAGCCGGATGAAATAGTCCTCGAGCGTCGGGCGCACGGGCGAGACGGAGAGGATGCGCGCGTCGCAGCCCCGCAACTGCTCGAGAGTGGCGTAGAGTTCCGCTTCCGGAATTTCCATGCGGTTCCGCCCGCCGATGCGCGTGGCTCGCGCAGCCAGGCCAGGCGGCAGCGCGCGCCCGTCGCGCGCCTCGAACAAAATCTCCATCCCGTGCACCTCGATGGAAACGATCTCGCTCGGCGCCCCCACGCCTTGCAGCTTTCCCCCGACGAGCACGCCAACCCGGTCGCAGAGCATTTCGGCGTCCGACAGAATGTGCGTCGAGAAGAAAACCGTCCGGCCCTGCTTCTTCAAATCGAGAATGATGTCGCGCACTTCGCGCCGGCCGACTGGATCGAGCCCCGACATCGGCTCATCGAGGAACACCACCGGAGGGTCGTGCAGGATCGCCTGCGCGATGCCCGCGCGCTGGAGCATGCCCTTTGAAAATTTTCGCAGTTGGACGTTGCCTGCCGACGCAAGCCCTACTCGCTCCAGGAACCGCTCCACGCGCTCGTGCCGCTCTGCCGCGCTGTAATCCGAAAATCGCGCGTAGTAGTCGAGCAGTTCGCGCGCGGTCAGGTAGTCGTAGAAGTAAGGCTGCTCGGGCAGGTAGCCGATCTCGCGGTGCATCTCTACGTCGTCGATTGGCCGCCCCCGCACGCGCGCTGTGCCGGACGTCGGGAAAATGAGCCCGGTCAAAAGCTTCAGCGTGGTCGTCTTTCCGGCGCCGTTTGGCCCCAGAAATCCGAAGACTTCGCCTTCTTCGACCCGCAAAGTCAGATTGTCGAGCGACCGCCGCGCCCGCTGGTGCCAGAACCCGATCGGGTAGTCCTTTGTCAGCCCGAGAATTTCGATTGCAGGCGTGCCCATGGCAGTCATTATCATTTTTTTTCGATCGCGGCGGTCGTGTCAATTCCAAGCTGTTGCTTCGGAAAGCACATTCGGGGCCTCTTGCCGTGTAGTAGCAGAATGGGACAGAACCACTACCAGTAGACAGTTTCGACACCGATGCCCAAACATTTTGTGGTTCGTGTGCGAATTTTTCTTGACAAGATTTCCACAACGCACGATACTTCGCACCCAGACTCGGGGGAAACGTGAGTCGGTCGTTTTTGCCCAGCGCCAGCGGCCGTAGCGTCGTAACCGGACCGAGTTCAACCGAATAACCAGGGATGCGCCGTGTTTTTTCGGACCGCGCATGTTGCGCGGCTTAGCTGCGCTTTTCTATCTTTTTTGGTTCTGGGCGGTCGTTTTCGGGGTCGGAACGAACCACTCTTTCCGGTTGAGCCCCTTCAATATTTTTCGTGTATCCCTTCGGTACACGTAACAACACTCCGGGTTCCGGTTGGGAGTAGAATAGGGACAGCCCTCCCGCTCGGAACCTCGGCCAACTTTTCGGCGGCACGACTGCCGGCGCGGAGGCAGAGATGGCAGAAACACGTATGGCTTTGAATTCCAGTTCCCAAGTAGATCAGACCACGCGGCGCGCCACCGGCCTGGATTTTCACCGCCGGTTCACGGATGGGAAGGTGTCTCCCTTCGACGCGGTCGAATGGGAGCGACGTACTGCACTCATAGGCAATGATAAAGGGCAGGTGATCTTCCGTCAGGAGAATGTGGAAGTTCCCAAGTCCTGGTCGATGACGGCGACGAACATCGTCGCCTCGAAGTACTTTCACGGGAAGCCGAATTCGCCCGAGCGCGAGACCTCCGTGCGGCAATTGATCGGCCGCGTGGTGGACACGATCGTCCGCTGGGGCGATGAGGGCGGCTACTTCGCCACCGCCGACGCCAAGGGCGCGTTCCGCGACGAGCTCACCCACCTGCTCGTCGAGCAGAAGATGGCTTTCAATTCGCCGGTGTGGTTCAACGTCGGCGTGCAGGCCAAGCCGCAGTGCTCGGCCTGCTTCATCAACTCCGTCCAGGACAACATGGACTCCATCATGAACCTGGCGAAGACCGAGGGGATGCTCTTCAAGTGGGGCTCCGGCACGGGCACGAATTTCTCGAGCCTCCGCGGCAGCAAAGAAACGCTCTCCGGCGGCGGCATCGCCTCGGGACCGGTCAGCTTCATGAAAGGCTTCGACGCCTTCGCGGGCGTGATCAAGAGCGGCGGCAAGACGCGCCGCGCCGCGAAGATGGTGATTTTGAACGTCGATCACCCGGACATCATGGAGTTCATCGAGAGCAAGATGAAGGAGGAGCGCAAGGCCCACGTCCTGATCGAGCAGGGCTACAACTCTGCCATCGACGGCGAGGCCTATGGCTCCGTCTTCTTCCAGAACGCCAACCATTCCGTCCGCGTCACCGATGAATTCATGCGCGCCGTCGAGGAGGACCGCGACTGGTGGACCCGTCAGATCACCGACGGAAAGCCCGTCGACCAGTTCCGCGCCCGCGATCTGATGCGGGAGATGGCCGAATCCGCCTGGCAGTGCGGCGATCCCGGCATGCAGTACGATACGACGATCAACCGCTGGCACACCTGCAAGGGCACCGACCGCATCTACGCGTCCAACCCCTGCTCGGAATACATGTTCCTTGACGACACGGCCTGCAATCTCGCGTCGCTCAACCTCCTGAAGTTCCTCGGGCCCAACGGTCAGTTCGATGCCGATGGCTTCCGGCACGCGGTGGACGTCACCATCACGGCGCAGGAGATCCTGGTCGACAACGCGAGCTATCCGACCGAAAAGATCGCCCGCAATTCGCACGATTACCGCCCGCTCGGCATCGGCTACGCCAATCTCGGCGCGCTTCTGATGTCGCTTGCGCTTCCCTACGATTCCGAAGGCGGCCGCGACTTCTGCGGCGCGATCACGGCGCTGATGACCGGCGAATCCTACGCCCAGTCGGCCCGTATCGCCGAGCGCATGGGGCCGTTCGGCGGCTACCCCCGCAATCGCGAGCCCATGCTCGACGTGATCCGCATGCACCGCGACTCGCTTCGCCCGATCAAGGGAGAAAACGTCCAGCCCTCGCTGCTCCACGCCGCGCAGGAATCCTGGGATGCGGCCCTCGAGCTCGGCGAGAAACATGGCTACAAGAATTCGCAGGTCTCCGTCCTCGCGCCCACCGGCACGATCGGCTTCATGATGGATTGCGACACCACGGGCATCGAGCCCGATCTCGCCCTCGTGAAGCAGAAGAGGCTGGTCGGCGGCGGCGTGATCAAGATCGTCAACAACACCGTTCCGCAGGCGTTGATGAAGCTCGGCTACCCGCCGGAGCAGGTCGCGCAGATCGTCGATTACATCGATGCCGAGGGCAAGATCGAAGGCGCGCCGGGGCTGAAACCCGAGCACCTGCCCGTGTTCGATTGCTCGCTCGCGCCGATGGGCGGCGGCCGCTCGATTGCCTGGCGCGGTCACCTGCAGATGATGGCCGCGGCGCAGCCGTTCCTTTCCGGCGCGATCAGCAAGACGATTAACATGCCGGAGGAATCGACGGTCGAAGACATCATGGAGGCCTACACCGAATCCTGGAAGTTCGGGCTGAAGGCCGTGGCCATCTATCGCGACAATTCCAAGCGCTCGCAGCCGCTTTCCGCTGCCGGCAAGAAGGACGATGACAAGACCGCCGCGGTTCCCGCAAAGGCGTCGCCCGCACCCGCTCAGGCGCCCGCGCCACCGGCCGCGCCCGGACCGGAGCAGCACGAGCTCTTCGCGCGCGCCCGGCGTGCAAAGCTTCCCTCGGAGCGGAAGTCGATCACGCACAAGTTCTCCGTGGGCGGTCACGAAGGCTACATCACCGTCGGGATGTACGACGACGGCAAGCCCGGCGAAATCTTCATCAAGATGGCCAAGGAGGGCTCCACGCTTTCCGGCATCATGGACGCCTTCGCGCTTTCCGTTTCGATTTCGCTTCAGTACGGCGTGCCGCTCCGCGCGCTAGTCGATAAGTTCGTGAACTCGCGCTTCGAGCCCTCGGGCTACACCGGCAATCCGAAGATCCGCTACGCGAAGTCGGTTGTGGATTATCTCGGGCGGTGGCTCGGTGGGAAGTTCATCTCGCCGGATTATCTGGATAACGACGCTGCGGCGGCCGAGGAAGAAACGGCTGCCGAAGCAGCGGCCCCGGCGCCTGCCGCCCTTGCGGCCGCGAAAGTCGCGGATCCGGAGCTCACGCGTCTGCGTGCCGCAATCGAGGATGCGCCCTACTGCTCCGAGTGCGGCATGCTCATGACACCCAACGGCAGTTGCTACAAGTGCTCGAACTGCGGTTCGACCTCCGGCTGCAGTTGAGGCAAGGCTGACCGCTAAGAATCGAAAGGGCGCCCGCGGTATGGGGCGCCCTTCGTGTTTCTACAGGGAATAATACCCGCACCAGCGCGAGCGTTGCGCGAGCAAAAAAATAGGGGGGCCACCCGGCCCCCCGTTCTTGCTCTACCCCCCAAGATTCCGGTTTCGGCGCGACGAAACCGGCCCACCCCGGGATTAGAGACAGCCGAGGCGTTATTTTGCACGCACAATGCCACGCTCTCGCGTTTCTCGCGGTGCCGTTATAACGTTGCTGGAAATAGAGTTACGGAAATCATCCGGCGAAACGGTTCGCCTCGCGGCCAACGCAAATCCAGTTTATGAAAGGACCCGGGGCCTGATTCTACGTTCTTTGGAAGAATCGGTCTGACCTATCGCTTCGATCAGTTGGACAAATCGTTAGCCTCATGCGCCGATGGCGGCGCGGAGGGCGGAGGCCAGCGCTTCGGTCCAGCGCTGCACATCCTCCGCGCGTTCGGCTTCGACCATGACCCGCGCGAGCGGCTCGGTCCCCGAATAGCGCAGGACGACGCGCCCGGAACTTCCCAGCGCGCTTTCCGCTTCCTTGAGCGCGCGGGCGACCTCCGGCAACGATTCGAGCGGCGGCTTCGACCGCACTTGCACGTTGACGATCTTCTGCGGAAACACCTTCATGTCCGCGACGAGTGTATCGAGCGGCCCCGCGATCGAAAGAAGCGACGCGATCTTGACCGCCGTGAGCATGCCGTCGCCGGTCGTTGCGTCGTCCAGGAACAGGATGTGGCCGGACTGCTCGCCTCCCAGGTTCGCCCCGATGCGTTGCATCTCTTCGAGCACGTAACGATCGCCCACGGCCGTGCGCGCCAGCTTTACTCCGGTCGTCTCCAGTGCCCGTTCGAGGCCGAGATTCGCCATCGTCGTGCCGACGATGACGCTGCCCTTCAGCTTGCCGGTGGATTTCAGGTAGCGGCCCGTTGCCAGCAGGACGCCATCTCCATCCACGAGTTTTCCGGATGCGCTCGAAAAAATCGCGCGGTCGGCGTCGCCGTCAAACGCCACTCCGAGCGCCGCGCCCATTTCGACCACGCGTTTCTGCATGCCTTCCGGGTGCAGCGAGCCGCAGCCCGCGTTGATGTTCCGCCCGTCGGGCGCGTCGTTTATGGCGGTCACGCTCGCGCCAAGCGACCGAAAAAGCTGTGGCGCCAGCTTGCTTGCCGCGCCGTTGGCGCAATCCAACACGATCTTCATTCCCGCAAGCTTGGCGCCCGGGAAGGCGGCCGCGCGCAACCCCGCCAGATAATCTTCGTGCAGTTGTTCGTTGCCGTTGGCGCCGGCCGCGCGCATCTTGCTCCCCGCCTCTTTGCCCGTTTTGGCGGGCGTCGCGCCGTTCGCCGAAAGAATCAGATTCTCGAGTTGGGCTTCCACCGCGTCCGGAAACTTCATTCCCGATGACGAGATCAGCTTCACGCCGTTGTCGTGGTAGGGGTTGTGCGAGGCGGAAATCACCACGCCGGCGGCGAATCCCTCCCGGCTGACGAGCCACGCCACGCCCGGCGTGGTCAGCACTCCCGCCGAGACCGCCTCCGCGCCGGACGCCCTTAGCCCGCCGGCAATCCGCTCGGCGATGTGCGGCCCGGATTCGCGCGTGTCGCGGCCGATCAGGACGCGCGGCCGCGCCGCCTGTGCTCGTTCCTGTGACACGAGATGCTCTCCCAGCGCAATCCCCACGCGCTCGAGCGTCGCGTCATCGAGAGGGTACTCGCCGGGAATCCCGCGAATCCCGTCGGTGCCGAACAGTTGTTTCGCCAGTTGTTTCGCCATTTGGATGGAATTCCCCGCGCACCCGGCGCGAATTCGCAATTCTAGCATCGCAACTGCTTCACTCAGGGGTGTGACCCTCGGGCCATTCGCCGAAACCGTTACCATCGCGTTTTACCGCCCGGATGCGTCAGCGGCCATTGACGGACACGTACGCAGGAGCCTGCCTCGGCGATAGGGTGTGTTATCGTTACGCAAATGCCTCTCGAAGCGACAGAGACCAAAATCATCACGGCGAGTTCCGCCAGTGCGCGCATTATCGCCGCGGGAATTGTGATCGCCTTCTGTTACTGGGCATCCACCGTGCTGGTCACGCTGTTGGTCGCGGTGCTGATGGCGTATTTTCTCGACCCCATTGTTTGGAGCCTCGAAAGGATGCGCGTTCCGCGCGCGCTTGGCTCGTTGCTGGTCGTTTTGGTCACTCTCGCGCTGCTCGCCACCCTTGGCTGGACGCTCGTCGAGCGCTTCGACCAGTTCGGCAGCAACTGGCCGAAGTATCGCGAGCCGCTCCAAGCGGTGGCCCAGGCGGTCGACACCAGGCTCGCGAATATCGAAGCCCATGTTTCCGAAATCTCGCCGCAGCCGCACGTCCAACGCGTCGTGACGTTCGCGGAATCGCATCCGGTGCGCGACGCTCTCCTCGGCAGGCTGGGCTCCCTGTACGCGTTCATCCTCGCGGCGACCTTCGTGCCCTTTCTCGTCTTCTTCATGCTCGCGGCCAAGAGCCAGGTCGTGCACGCCACGATGCAGCTTTTCCCCTCGACCGATCGCACCGCGGTCAAGGAGGCTCTTGCGGACGTCACGCGCGTGCTGCGCAGCTACTTGATGGGTACGGCGCTCGTCGGTTTGATCCTCGTTTTCGCGAGCTGGCTTTTCTTCTGGGCGCTGGGACTCGACTTTCCATTCCTGACGGCGCTGGTTTCCGGCGTCTGCAATCTGGTTCCTTACATCGGAGTCGTGCTTTCCTGGGTCCCGCCTGTGCTCATTGGAGCCGCGCAGTTCCACACCATCGGACCGTTCGTCGGCATCCTCGCCATGCTCACTGTTTTCCACATCGTCGCCGCGAACCTGCTCGTCCCCGCGCTGGTTGGCTGGCGCGTGCGGCTGAATGCCCTGGCGCTCACGGTGTCGCTGCTATTCTGGGGATGGCTGTGGGGAGCGATGGGGCTTATCCTGGCGATTCCCATCACCGCGGTCATCAAGGTGATCTGCGATCATGTGGAGAGCTTGCAGCCCGTCGGCCGCTGGCTCAGCGCGTAGGCGTTACACTCGCGTGTGAAGCCGCGCGATCGCCTTTCGCAGCGCGGCCGGGTCGCCCGGCTCCTGAAACAATCGAATCGCCGCAATCCCCGCGGCTCCTGCGCCAATGCACTCCGGCCCGTTTTCTTCGCTCACGCCGCCGATCGCAATCACGGGAATCCGCACTGCGCGGCAGACCTCGGCGAGCCTTGCGATTCCCTGCGGCGCTCCAAACCGTTCCTTGGACGGCGTCTCGAAAATCGGCCCAAAGAAGGCGTAGCTCGCTCCGTCGTTTTCCGCCTCTCGCGCTTCCTCGAGACTGTGGCAGGAGACTCCGATCAGAAACTCCGCCGGAGCGTTTCCGCCGCGGCACCAGCGAATCGCGTCTCGCGCCGGCAGTGATTCGCCGCCGAGATGCACGCCTGCGGCTCCTGCCGCGAGCGCCACATCCAGTCGATCGTTCACCACCACGCCCGCCTTGCCGGCGGCCGCATTCTCATGCGCGATGCCGATCGCCGCGCGCGCCAGCGCGAGTAGCTCCCGCCCCGGCAAATCCTTCTCTCGGATTTGCACCCAATCGACCCCCGCCGCCACCGCCGCACGAATCTTAGCGGTCACTCCCTCGCCGGGATCGCTCGTGCCGAGCGCCCTTCGATCGGTCACGTAGCACACGATCGGCTTTTCAGATGCGGCTGGCAACGGCGGCAGTCCGGCGGCGAAACGCTTCGAGCGACAACAGCACGTTCATGAATCCGAGCCCGGAAATCGCGCCGCGAAGAAAGGGGTTTTTCAGGAAGAGTGCCAGCGGCGGATATTGGTAGAAAAAGTAATTCGTTTCCCAGAGGTCCGACCACGGCACCAGGATCAGTGCCAGCCCGAGCGCCAGCCAGAAGAGCAGGATCGGGACGCGGGCAAGGGAACTCATCGTGGAGCTAGGATTATGGGAGATTCTCGCCGCAGCCGCAACTGGGATCAGGTCTTCTGCAACACGGCGATGCGGTCGGCCACATCGCGGTAGTCGATATTGATCGCATAGACTTGCCGGAAGCTGTCGAGCGCCGCCGAGGATTCACCCGCCAGATCGAGCGACACGCCGAGGTCGTAGCGCAGCGCCAGAACCGCCTCTTGGTCGAGCCCGGGGGTTTCAAGCGCCCGCTGATACCACAGCGACGCGATCTTCGGCTCGCCCTTGTCCAGAAACGAAATCGCCAGCAGCGTCGAGCAATTCATGGCGTACGGGAAAGGCTTCCCCTTTTGTATCGCCTGCGCCACCTTCTGAAACTCGCCGATGGCTTCATCGAGCAGCCCCATTTCCCGGTAGGCGATGCCGAGATTGTAGTGGGTTTCGAGGTCTTCATCTTCGCCGCCTAGTTCGCCGAGTTCCGAGCGGAATTCCTGGAAGACTTCGGCGAGCTCGTTCAGGGTCTCGGCCGTGGATTCGGGCACAGCGCCGGACGAAGCGCCGGTAGCGTCCCCTGTCGCGACAGGTCCCGCCGACGCAACTGCCGCCGGCTCAGGCGTTCCAGTGGTTTCAGGCTTGCCTTCGTGTGCTGAAGCCGCAGGCGCTTCCAGGTCTTCCACCTCGGCGGCAAGCTGGCTCAGGAAATCGTCGGTCGTGACGGCGCCGGTGTTGCCTTGTACTCCTGCGGGCTCCGCTGCCGCCAATTCGAGTTCAAATTCTCCGCTCGTGGCTGCGGGCGCTTCGTCGGCAGCCTCTTCGATAATCTCCAGCACCGGCTCGGAAGCCGCCTCGGCAGCTGCTTCCTGGACTTCTACCGGTTCGGGCTCCGCCGGCATTTCAATCTCGATTCGCTCTTCCTGTTGCGCGAGAACGGGTTCGGCAGCCGGTGGCGGCGCCTGCGGGACCGACGCGGTCGCGGGCTCGACGACCTCTTGCACCATCGCCTCCCATTCGTCTGAGAGGTCTACTTCCTCGCCAGGCGTCACGGGCCTCAGCTCGACCGTCGCGGATCGCGCTTCTGCTGGCGCGACCGTCGCCTTTGGTTCCTCCACAGTGGGTGCTTCCGGTTCGACTTCTATGACCGGGATTTCGAATTCCGCAGCCAAGGCACGTGCAACTTCCGGATCGGTGGAGATTGCCCCTGCAAACGTGGCCTTGACGGGACCCTCTGGAATACTTGCGGCGATCGGTGTCGCGGCTGGCGCAGCAGCCAACTTTTCGTCGGTCAGATCGGCCGCCTTCGCGAATCTCCGCCGCAGCTCGGCGAACCGGTCGGCATTGACCGTATCCTGACGGTCGCGGTGGATCTGCTCGAGTTCGGCTGCCAGCTCGGCCGTACGGCGCTCGTTGCCCGCGCCAAGATAGAAATCAAGCAAACGCTCGAGGGTCGGCGTGTGGCGCGGAGCGCGCTGCAAGACGTTTTCTAGAAGGTGGGTGGCCTTTTGGGTCAGCCCGTAGCTCGAAAAGAGGTCGACGTCGGTCAGCGCCTGCGCGATGTAGCGCTGGGTCTCTTCGTCGAGCGGCTCTTCCACAACGGGCCGGGCCGCGGCATGAGTAGCCTCGGTCGATTCCGGCTCCGCCGCGGAGCTTTCCGTCACGCGCGGTTCCTCTGCTGTCGTTTCCGCCGTCGCCGCCAGCGATGGTGTTTCCGCCGGCGTGGCGTCCCCCTGTTCGTGTCTGCGAAGCTGGTCTGAGCCGCGCCACCAGGCGCTCATCGCCCTTGTTCTGCTCGATCAATTCCTGCATCAGCTCTTCGGCCCGCGAGTAGTTCCCGTCCGCCGCATAGATATCGACGAGCTTGGTCAGGGCTGAAGTCAAATGGAAGGGATCGCTCGTGTGCCGCGAAAAATCCGCCAGCAGCTCGAGCGGCTCGACCTCGCCGGGCATTTTCTCCGCCACGTCCGAGAGCAACTTGAGGAATTTGTCCTGCTCGCCCGCCTCGATCATGGGATTGCGCAGTTCGCGCAGCAAGGGGAGAGCTTCGCGGGCTTTCCCGGCTTCCATCAGGGAGTCCACCACTCTCTCGAGCAGCCCGAAGTGGGCGCTCCCTCGCACCAGTTGATTGCGCGCGCGGTCCGCGGCCTTCTCCATGTGCCCGGACTTGAGCTCCAGGCTCACGAGGAGGTTCGTCACTTCCTCGCCCGCGTCGGCCTCCGGGTGTTTTTCTAGGATCGCGATGGCTTCGTCGGCTTTGCCGGCTGCCGCGAGAATCTTTGCCTTCAGCAGCCGCGCCGGCGCGTTGCTCGGGTCCACTTCCAGCGCGCGCTCGATCAGCTTCGGAGCTTCCTCGGCGTCGCCGCGTTCGAACAGGCGTTGCGCGTACCCGAAATACGTCTGGGCCGCTTCTTTTTTCTGGCCCATCACGTTGTAGAGCTCCGCCAGGCGCATCTGCACGCGTGGGTTTTCCGGCTCGACTTCGAGCAACCGGTTCAGCACTTCCACGGCCTTCGGCGCGCGGTTCGCCTTCAGGTGCGCTTCCGCGATCTGCAGAAACAGCGGCCGCGCCTCGCTGAGCACGCCCTGCTGGACGTAGAGGTCGGCGAGCTTCTCGAGTGGCGCCAGCTCGTTCGGCGCCAGTTTGGCGATCTTCTTGTAGATGGCGATCGCTTTGCTGTTGAAGCCGTCGTTCAGGTACACGTGCGCGAGCCGCTCGAAATACTCGATGGCCTGCGGCATGTCGCCCTGCCGCGCGAAAAGATCGCCGACCGTCATCAGGGTGGCTTGATCCTTCGCGTCGTGGCGGAGAATCTGCTGATACTCTCCGATGGCCTGGGCGATCTTGCCCTGGTTGAGATACTTCAGCGCGCTCTCGAGCGTTTTGCTTTTGTTGAACGCCATGAATGGGTTCCGCGTACTCCGCCGCTTCTGTCCTGCGCGGGGACGTCAGGTCAGAGGCGCGGCAGTCTTGAAGGTTAGCACGCGCGAAAAACCAGGGTCTATGCAGCGACGCGGGCGTGGTGACGAAGGGGATAACAGGGCGAAAACGGCCGCCGGCCCTGAACCCGCCGCTGCGAGCTCAGGCAGGGCGCCCGCCGCCTCACGGACGCCCCGGAGGTTTCGCTACATCTTCACTTCGCTGAATTGGATCACCGGTTGGACGTTCGTGTAGTTGACGATGTCCGCTTGGATCTCCGGGGCATGGGGCACGAACGCCGCCATGAATGCCTCCATCGAATCGAACGTCAGGTGCCCTACCGCAAGGTAGGGCGGAGGCGTGCCGGGCTGCGCGCCGGCGATCCCCTGTTCCACGGCCACGGCTTTCAGCGCCGGACCGATTTTTTGCTTCGCCATGGGAAGGTGTTTCCGCAGGTAGTAGTCCATGTCAAACTTCGCGCCTTCGCTGTTTGGATAAAACACGCCGACCTTGATCATCTCTGTCCTCCTTTAATACTTGCCTCTCACTTTGTGCGGTGTCATCCCGAGCGAGGCCGCCAGTCTTTCGTCTTGGCGGACCGACGAGGGATCTGCTTTTGCAACTTAGGATGTCAACGGAGCCGACTTGTCACGAAGAGCGTCCGGCCGCGTCTCCAGCGGCAGCGGAGCCTGCTCCGCCGCCACAGCCCAGCAGCGCGCCTGCCTCACCGGAGCGTAGGAGTACCGGTGGAGCGGCGACGGCCCGTGCCGCCGCAGCGCCTCGAGATGCTCCGGCGTGCCGTAGCCTTTGTGCTGCGCGAGCCCGTACTGCGGGTAGATCTGGTCGAACTCCTCCATCCGGCGGTCCCGGTCCACCTTCGCCAGAATCGACGCCGCCGCAATCGAAATCGAGCGCGCATCGCCGTGAATCAGAGCCTTTTGTTCGATAGGCAGATCGAGCTCGATGGCGTCGAGCAGAAGATAATCCGGAAAAGGGTGGAGTTGCGAGATGGCCGCGACCATCGCCTGCCGGCTCGCCTGATAGATGTTCCATGCGTCGATGCGGCTTGCGTCGATTTCCGCCACGGCCCAGGCCAGCGCGTGCCGGCGGATGCGTTCCGCAAGTTCGCCGCGCCGCTCCGCCGCCAGTTTCTTCGAATCGTCCAGGCCGACGATTCGCCGCCGGGGATTCAGGATCACCACGGCCGCAACCACCGGCCCGAATAGCGACCCGCGTCCTGCCTCGTCCAATCCGGCGATGCGCTGCCACCCATGGTGGCGCGCCTCGCGCTCGTAACGTGAGCAGCAGAGCCGTCCCATCGGCGAGGGATTTTAGCACACGCCTGCTGCAAGGCACCCAGGCATCGCCCCGAAAAAGAAAAAGCCCGCACCGGAGAACCCGGGCGGGCCAAATCGAAATGAAATGTGCGGTTATTCGGCGGCGGTTCCCGCGCCGACCGGTTCGTACTTTACGGCGCGCTTGATGCGTGCGGCCTTGCCCTTTCGCGAGCGCAGGTAGTTGAGCTTGGCGCGACGTACGCGGCCCTCGCTCACCATTTCGATCGAACTGATCATCGGTGAGTGCACCGGGAAAATCCGCTCCACGCCGACGCCGAAGCTCACGCGTCGCACCGTGAAGCTCGCCCCCAGCAACTCGCCCCGCCGGCTCATCACCACGCCCTCAAACGGCTGGATGCGCTCTTTATCGCCCTCCTTCAGCCGGACGTGCACGCGGATCGTGTCCCCGGGGCGAAATACGGGATGGTCCTTGCGTAGCTGGGACTCCTGCACCTTGGCGATGATCGGTTTCATTTCTGTTTTTCCCGGCAGACCCGCTCTGGTGGGGCCAGCACACAACGCACAATCAATGATTATAGCGAATCCCCGCCGCCCTGCCTACACGAAATTGCGCGGCAAGCACACCGGTCACATTCTCTTGGCGTTCCCATTTCCACCGAATCGCTGTCTCCATCGGCTCGTCATCCCGAACCCCGCCGACGCGTCATTCGAGGCGGAGCGTCCCGGCGCTTTTTCTTGCCGAAGATTGGCCTCTTCGATCTCCGGCCGGGACGCGCAGCCGAAGAATCTCTCTGCGACCTATTAACAAGCTCTCACGTCACGTGCGAAGCAGATCGGGCCGGTTGCGCAGCGTTTTTTCGAGCGCCTGCTTGCGCCGCCAGCGGCGAATCTCTTCGTGGTTCCCGCTCATCAGCGCTTCCGGCACATCCCAGCCGCGAAACGACTGCGGCCGCGTGTAGTGCGGAAAATCCAGAATGCCGCGACTCGTGAATCGTAACTCGTGACTCGTGATACGCGATTGCTTCAATTCTGCCTGTAGGGGCGCTGCTTGCTGCGCCCCACCCGAGTCATTTCCCATCTCGCTGAAAGATTCATTCACGGCGGAATCCTCGTTGCCGAGCGCGCCCGGAATCAGCCGCGTCACCGCATCGACGATCATCGCCGCGGGTAGTTCGCCGCCCGAAAGCACGAAGTCGCCGATGGAAATCTCGTCCGTGGCCAGATGCTCGGCCACGCGCTCGTCCACGCCCTCGTAACGCCCGCAGAGCAGCACGATTCGCTCGAGCTGCGCGAACCTCCGCGCCGTCTCCTGCCGAAACAGCTTACCCGCCGCGGACAGCAGCACGATCGCCGTTCCCGGCGGCGCGTTCGCGCCGCCCAGCAGCGATTCGACCGCCTCGAACAGCGGCTCCACCTTCATCACCATCCCCTCGCCGCCGCCGAACGGCCGGTCATCCACGGTCCGATGTCGGTCGTGCGTGAATCCGCGCAGGTCGTGGACCTGCGTTTCGATGAGCCGCGCCTCCCGCGCTCGCCGGACGATGCCGTAGTCGAGCGGCCCGCTGAAAAACTCCGGAAAGATCGTGACGATGTCGAATCGCATCGGTTCGCGATCCCGCTAGTCGGGAATCCATCTCGGAACGTCCTGTGTGTACTGCTCGTAAGCGGCGCCCATTTTCTTTCTCAGCGTAGGCTCTTCTTGCAGCAGAACGAACAGGTGAAAACCGATTGCGACCAGCGCGGCATATTCCAGCAGGCCCGCGGACCTGAAAAGAAGGCTCTCCCCCGCCAGCACCAGCAGCACGCTGATATACATCGGATTCCTCGCAAACTTGTACGGTCCCCGCACCACCAGCACTTTCGGCATATCGATCGGTGCTGGCGTTCCTTTCCCGAAGAAAGCGAAGTCGAGCGCGCACCAGAAATAGCCCGCCGCGCCGATCGCCATCATCGCCAGCCCGGCGGCCGCGGCTCCCGGTCCCGCGATCGGCCGGTGGCGAATCTCCGGGTATAGAAGAAAGAGCGGCAGCCACACCGTGACCGTTCCCGGCACCAGCGCGGTAAAGACCGCCAGTTTCGTCAGAAGCAGGAACGTCGCTGGATTCTCTCGACTGGCGTTTACCATACTGACCCGGCCGCGTCCGTGCCTGTGGCGTGGCAGCCAGTCTACGCCAACCCCTGGTGCTTAGGAATTGACGTTCAATTCGCGGAGGCCGTCGGGAAGAACCACGTCGATGCGTCTCTGGACAATGTCCACGTTCACGCAGATTTCCTGTGCCAGCGGAATCAGCAGCTCGCCCCGCGTCGAATCGACCACCAGCAGCGGCGTCCCGGCGACATCCTCGCCCGTGAACTGCACGTCGCGCACCACGCCGAGCGCGGCGTCATTCTCGCCCGCTTTCTCGCGCACCTCGCAGCCGATCAGATCGGTGACGTAGTAGCTGCCGGAAGGAAGCGCCATGCGTTCGGAGAAGGGAATCCGGACTTCGAGGCCCACGAGCTTTTCCGCGTCCGAAATCGAGTCCGAGCCTTCGAAATGGAGGATCGCCTGCCCGCCGCGGCTCTGCGTCAGCCGGCAGGAGCGAATCGCCACGCTGCGCTGCGACGATTTCTTTTCGTCCCGCAATTCCGCGGATCTGAGGGTTTTGAGCCGTTCGGGAAAGTCGGTGAAAATCTCGGCGGCCACTTCTCCACGGCGTCCATGTGGGCGCAGGATGCGCGCCACGGTGACGCCCGCCGCCTCTGGTGGTGGTTGCTGCGCGGCCACTCTACTCGAGGATTTCGAGCGTGAATCGCTTCTTCAATTTCATGCCTGCGGCGCCGAGCAGCGTTCGAATCGACTTCGCCGTGCGTCCCTGCCGCCCGATCACCTTGCCGAGGTCGTCGGGATGAACCCGCAACTCAAGAACCGTTACCTGCTCGCCGTCCACTGCGTTCACCTGTACTTGTTCCGGATGATCTACGAGTGCTTTCGCAATCTGCTCCACGAGGTCCTTCATTGCCCTGCCTCCACAGCATGCCGTGCTCAGCTTGAGCCTGTACGAGAACTATGCGCATGGCAAATCTGTGAAGTAGGACGCGTCAGGCGGGTTTAGGGTTGCGTAGGAGGCTCCGAACGGTGTCGCTTGGTTGCGCGCCTTTGCTTAGCCAGTACTTTACCCGTTCGCCATCGATCTTCACCGCGGCGGGATTTTTCAGCGGGTCGTACGTTCCGATAATCTCGACAAATCGGCCGTTGCGCGGGCGCGTCTTTTCCGTCACCACCACGCGGTAGAAAGGCTGCTTCTTCTTGCCGATGCGGGCAAGGCGAATCGTTAACACTCGAAATCCCTCCTCATTGCAATCAACCCAGTATAGCGGACCCCGCCGCATTCACCAATCGCTATCTGTCCCGCGTAGTGGTTCAGTTTGTTTTCTTACGACGGGCTTCCAGCATCCACACGCCAAAAATAGCGGCGATTACGACAAAGATAATTCCAATCCAGGAGACGCCCTCGCCGAAAGGATTGTCTGCTAACAAGCACGCGAGGATGAGTGCAAGCCACATTACAACCCATTGAATTTTGCTTGGAAACCACATTTTCATGGCTTAAGCTCGGAAATATTATGTTGTGTTCACAAAGTGAAAAACAAGAAGAGCGTTTCTCCAAAATCAGGAAACTGCACTATAAGAACCGAGTCTCCATCTGAGTCCGAAAGATTCTTGCGTATTTCCTCGGGAACTTCGCGTTTTTCTCCATACATAAAAACGCAATCACCACCAGATGTCGGCACTTTAAGAAATCCGCGGAGAACGTCGATAGCAGGGCTTGACGCCAAGAAAATTAAGCCATTAGCAAGCGTCTTGGAATCCAGAAATCCAGACAGGATTGTTCGTGTCCCAGAGGGAGTTTGGAATACTATTGATAGCCGGATTCGCTCCGAGAGGAGCTTGCTGAGTAAGTCCTCACCCTCTTCTAGTGAGATTTGGCTCATGGCTAATCTTCTATCGCATGAGAGCGAATCTGTGACTGTCCGGAATTCCGGCATATGTGAGCTAGTCTTTGCGCCCACTAAAGCGCGGCTAGATTCTCTCTCGCATCCAGCAAAGAAACAACCTCGCTAATTGACCAAACGTGGTCAGAGATTCCGGCTTCCATTGCCGGAGTTACTCGCAAAGTCTTGTGAATCCTGCAAAAGTTATAGTGCATGAAATGAATGGCAATCGCGTAAAAGTGATTCTCAATCTTCTTGCTAAAGCCATTCGTCAGCCGCGTGAAACGCCGCATCCCCTTCGCATGTTGAGGTTTGGCGCTCGACATAGCTAGTCGAAACGTGTTCCGGTTTGGGCCTTCGGCACAGGCCGCGCCAAGCTCAACGAGGAGTTTAGTGACAGTAGAGAATCACGCGGCGATGGTGGCGATTCACTTCCTGTACTATAACTTTGGCCGGATTCACAAGACGCTGAGAGGTACGCCAGCGATGGCCGCTGGCTTGAGCGATCACGTTTGGCCGCTGCAAGAAATCGTGCTGCTCGCAGATCGGGAGGCACCTAAAAGGAGCGAATTGTGATCGAGCAAATCAAAGCCGCCGTCAATAGTGCAACGGGAAAGAACCAGAAGATTGCGATGTTCCACTTTCAGGTGTTGAAAAACGCCGATGAGCTGGCAGGCATCGACCCGAAAGGCTTCTGCAGAGAAGTCTCGGTTCCAGAAACCTATGCGACCGAGTTCAGAAAAATGATCGCCTTGGCTCGACTGATGAAGGAACAAGGTATCAAGCTTATTTGAAAGTGAGGCACTACCCTGTACCGAACCAAGGCTATCATGCTGCCGAAGAACCGAGACATGCCTGACATTTCCATTCGCCCCGCCGTTCGCGGCGACTTGCCTCGCCTGACCGAGATCTACAACTATTACGTCGTCAACACGCCGGTCACGTTCGATGTCGAGCCTTACACCGTCGAGCAGCGCGAGAACTGGTTCAGTCAGTTCCGCGCCTCGGGGCGCTACCGGCTGCTGGTCGCGGAGGAAAACGGTTCGATCCTGGGCTACGCGGGCACCACCCGCTTTCGTCCCAAGGCTGCATACGAGCCCACCGTGGAAACGACCGTCTATTGCATTCAGCAAGCCGTTGGCAGGGGAATCGGGTCGCGCCTGTACAGCGCGCTTTTCGAGGCGCTGAGGGACGAGGACGTTCACCGCATCGTCGCCGGCTACACGCTTCCGAATCCGGCCAGCGCGGCCCTGCACGAACGCTTCGGTTTCAAGACCGTGGGTATCTTCACGGAAAACGGTCGAAAATTCGGACGTTACTGGGACGTCGCCTGGAACGAGCGGCCCGCCAAACCCGAGTAAGCGTCCCGCTGCGAACCTTGCGCGAGGAGTGCTTTACCTTAGGGGGTCGGAGCTTCAGAATCTGTGTGAGAACTCGTGAATCTTTGTGGGTCGTGGCTTCAGCCACGACATAAGCTCCGCAAAATCAGACCGGCTTTAGCCGCTGAAGTTCCGATTTTGCTGTTCTCACACACACTCTTCAGCTCCGACAAAATCAGGCGGCCGCGAAGCGCGGTGTTTGCGTCCCGCATGGAGTCGCGGGACGCCTTCCTATGCGCTGCCCCTATCGCGGCAAGTGCTCCTGTGGCGCGGACATCCCGCTGCCGCCGTCAGGCCAGCAGCCAGAGCGCCAGCGCCGCCTCGGCGCACTGCTCGATCATCTGCTGGTCGCTTGCGGAAAAAGTGTTGGCGCGCTCGCTTTCCACGTCCACCGTTCCGATCACCCGGTCGCCTCCCGGCGTAAAAACTGGCACGATGATTTCCGAAAGCGTGCTGCCAAACGCGGTCAGGTATCGCGGATCGCTCCGAACGTCGCCCACCACCACCGTTTTCTTCTGCTGGATCGCCGCGCCGGTCAGTCCTTTGTCCACGGGAAATGTCGGATGCTCCGGCGCGCTCGGCCCGCTCCACGCGATGATCGAGACCTGCTCCGGGCCCACGTCGTAAACGCCTACCCACCGGTACGAGCCCAGCGTCTGAATCCGCTCCGCCAGCCGCTTCGCCTTCGCCGCGCGGTCGTCGCCGCTCGCCGCGATCGAGCGAATCTGGCCGAGCACGTTATTGATCACAATCGGCACGCCTGCTCCTATTTCAATCCCGCGAGCTTCCCGATGCCGCGCATCTTCATTTTCGACATGCTGCCGTACTGCTTCATCATGCGGCGCATGTCGGCGTACTGCTTCAGCACCTGATTCACTTCCTGCACGCTGGTGCCGCTGCCGCGGGCGATGCGCTTGCGCCGCTTGCCGTCGATCAGGTTGTCGTTGGCGCGCTCCGCCGCGGTCATCGAATTGATGATCGCTTCGGTGGACTTCAGTTGCTTCTCGTCGATCTGCGCGTCCTTCGGAATCTTCGCGAACGGCCCGATCTTCGGCAGCATCCCCATCAACTGCTCCATCGAGCCCATCTTGCGGATCTGCTGCAACTGGTCGCGAAAATCCTCGAGCGTGAAGTCGTTTTCGCGCAGCTTGCGCTCCAGCTCGCGCGCCTTTTTCTCGTCGACGTTCTTCTGCGCCTTTTCGATCAGCCCGAGGACGTCGCCCATCCCCAGGATTCGCCCCACGATGCGGTCGGGAACGAACGGCTCGAGCGCGTCGTATTTCTCGCCCACGCCGACGAACTTCACCGGCGCGCCCGTCACCTTGCGGATCGAAAGCGCCGCGCCGCCGCGCGCGTCGCCGTCCATTTTCGTCAGGACGATGCCGGTCACGCCCAGCCGCTTGTGAAACTCCCCCGCCGAGCGCACCGCGTCCTGCCCGATCATCGCGTCCGCCACGAACAGGATTTCCGCCGGGTTCAGCTCCTTCTTCAACATCGAAAGCTCGTTCATCAACTCGTCGTCGATGTGCAGCCGCCCGGCCGTGTCCACCAAAATCACGTCGCACGCCGAAAGCTTCGCCTCGCGCGTCGCGCCGCGCACGATTTCCAGCGGCTTGTCCGTCCCCGCGCCGGGCCAGATCGGCGTGCCCGTTGCTTTCGCCACCTGCGCCAGTTGCTCGCGCGCCGCGGGACGGTAGACGTCCGTCGAAACCACAATCGGACGATGACCGTGCTCCGCGAGCCATTTGCCGAGCTTGCCGGTGGAGGTCGTCTTGCCGGAGCCTTGCAGGCCGCAGATCAGCCACACCGACGGCGGCCGCGAAGAGAATTGCGGCTTCGCCTCGCGTCCGAGCAGATCGGCCAGCTCGTCGCGCACGATCTTCACCACCTGCTGGTCCGGCGAAAGCTGCAAGAGCACCTCGGACCCGAGCGCCTTTTCGCGCACGTGCCCGATGAACTCGTCCGCCACGCCGAGGTTGACGTCGCCTTCGAGCAGCGCCTCGCGGATTTCGCCCAGCGCCGCGTCCAGGTGCTCCTCGGTGAGCTTGCCCTGCCCGCGCAGATTCTTGAACGCGCGCTGCAGTTTTTCGGTGAGTGTCTCGAACATGTTCCGTTACGTCCGTGTCCCCGACCGGTCGCGTTCTTCGAGACCGGTGCTTTCGCGATCTGCCTCCCCCTGATCTTCGCCGCCATGAAACCGCTCACTTCCGCCGTCGGCGCAGCCCGATCGACGAACGTGAACGTCCCCTTCTCCTGCATCTCGCGCGCAGCTCCGATCAAAGCGCCAAACGCCAGTCGCGACAACGACCCGCCCAGGCTGATCCGCCGCACTCCCGCAGCCGCCAGCTCCGCCACTGGAAACGCCAGCCCCTTGATGCCCGCAAGCGCGTTCACCGGCCTCGGCGCGACCGCAGCGCACACGGTTTTGATCGCTTCGAGACTAGGCAGGCCCGGCGCATAAAGAACATCCGCGCCCACCTCCGCGAACGCCTGCAAGCGGCGGATCGTGTCGTCGAGGTCGGTACGGCCGTGCAGAAAGTTCTCTGCGCGCGCCGTCAGCGTGAACGGAAACGGCAACGCCCGCGCGGCCTCGACTGCCGCCGCAACGCGCTCGACCGCGAACCCGAGATCGTAAATCGGCTTGCGATCGTCTCCGCTCGCATCTTCCACCGAGCCGCCTGCGAGTCCCGTGGACGCAGCGAGACGAATCGTCTCCGCGACCGTCTTCGGATCGTCGCCAAAACAGTTTTCAAGGTCAGCGGCAACCGGCAAATCCGTTGCTTCCACAATCGAGCGGCAATGAGCGAGCGCCTCGTCGCGTGTCACCGTTCCATCGCGGCGTCCCAGCGAGAAAGCGAATCCGGCGCTCGTGGTCGCCAGAGCCTCGAAACCCAATCCCGCTAGAATCCGCGCGCTGCCCGCGTCCCACGGGTTCGGGATGATGAACGCTCCCGGCCCGGCTGCCTCAATCGGTGCTCCCGCCGTAGCCGGCAATTTGTGCAGCGCCCGGAACTTCTTGGCTTTGTCGATTTGTGTGATGCTCATGGGCCCTCGCGGACATTCTAGGAGACACAAGGAGGTGGGTCAAACGTTGTGCGCTCGGGAGCCAAAGTAAGGAATCGAAACGACAACCTTGCCGCGACGGGCTATTGTCTCAGGCGCGACGGCACCGCATGATTTCACCCATGCTTCTCAGGCAGTTGATCCACGCGTGCGTCGACGAGCTGCAAAAGGCCAAGAGCGCGTTCGTCGCAGCCTACCAAATGATGCGCGAAGCCGACGAGCGCGCACTCCAGTTTCTCTTCGTTCTTCTCGGTATCCGCTGAGCTACGGGGCCGATTCGCTGCCTCGCCAGCGAACAGCATCGTTACCAGTGGCGTTTCCTCCGCTCCCGAATCTGTCAGTCCACACCGGCGCTCGTTTGGCACCGGCAGACCGAGTCCGCACATAACGGCTGGCATTACCTTGTGTTGACGCAGTGGCTGGGCGCCACGGCCGAGCCACAGATACCGAACTACACGCTGACCTCTCAGGCTAAGTATCTTTCTTTCTGTTAGTTATGCCGTTCAACTGGGCTGCATAAAAAGTCTATATACTACCGCATGGGCTAGGTTCGCTGGAAACCCTATCGCAGGGCGTTCCGCCGAAACTGGATCGATCTGTCTGGAAGGGCCAGTCCGGGATCAACCAAGGTCTAATCATGAACGCGTACAGGTTTTTTGGGCTCGTTGATGCGAATGATGCATCGACTGACGATCTTGCCACTCTCGCGCGCGAATCCTTTTATCATGCCGGCCGAAGATCGGAACTTCTTCTTTTCTGTTGTGGACATGCTCCAAAAATACAAGGAACAACACCCGCAGGCGCAGCAATCAGAAAACGATGACGATGAAGACGAATGAAACCGCTAAAGGAGTGGGGCCTCGCAACCGCACGAGTGTGGTCTCAAAACCAGCGCCGGTCCTGGCTGTGAGCAAGCAGGTAGTGTTCAGGCGCGGACGAGCGCAGAACCGCCTGGAGTTTGACAATATGCGGTTGCGTCTGACGATCGAATTGGGTGACTAATGCCGAAGCTTCCACGGATTTCGTCTCGCAAGCTGTTAAGAGCTCTCCTGAGAGCCGGTTTCTACATCCATCATCAGACAGGCAGTCATGCGAACCTGCGACACGCGACCAAGGCACATCTTCATGTCGTGGTGCCGCGACACAGCGGAGATTTGGCGCCCAAGACAACCAAATCCATCATTGCTCAGGCTGAGCTGACAGTTGATGAGTTCGTAGAACTCCTCGGACGCTAAAATCCGCACACTCGCATTTTCCTCGCGTTATAATCAGGACATGAAGAATGGCAAGGGTCGCAATTACGAGTACACGGCATTTTTCGAGGCCAACGAGCGCGGCGGATACACCGTCACGGTTCCAGCCTTGCCTGGGCTGGTCACCGAGGGCAAAGACCTTGAAGATGCAAGGGACATGGCGAAGGACGCCATTCGGTGTTACATCGAAGGCTTGAAGAAAGCGAAAGCCTCAATTCCCATCGAAAAAGAAACCGCTCAGCTCAAGCTTTCCGTTGTTGCCTGAACTTTAGGCCGACCCCTCGAATCCCGCATCCTCATGCTAGTAATTTCATAGCAGCCCCCCGCAGTAATCCCAAGAATTCGCGGCCGCCTGAGTAGCTCGGAAGCGCCATCAATCCAGAAAAATCGGGAGGCAGAGCGGCGGCTCGACGTGGAAGTCGAGCCGTGAGATTTCCGCGAGCGCGCGATGGAGGACGGCGCTGTCGCAGGGCTCGAGCGTCATCACGAACGACAGCGCGGAATGCGGGAAGCCCGGCTTCTGCAGCAGCGCGTCGATGCTCACCTGATGCTTCGCGAGGATTGCGGCCAGCGCGGCGACGATGCCGGGGCGGTCGCGAACCACGAAGCGAAGATAGTGCGGCACGGTGAAATCTCCGCTCACCGACTCCGGCGCTACGCCCGCGCCCGGAAAAAGTTCGGGAGCCGCGCCGGCGCCGCGCGCGATGGCGTAGAGGTCTGAGATCACGGCGACGGCCGTGGGATCGCCGCCCGCTCCGTACCCGGAGAAAATCATCCGCCCGCCGAATTCCCCCGTCACCGCGACGATATTCTGGCTGCCCTGCGCGTGAGCCATCAGCGACTCGGAGGGAATCAGCGCGGGCTGGACGGCGGCGGAGAGGCGCGCGCTCTGCGGCGTGTCCTTCTGCGCGAGCGAAATCTGGCGGATCGCGCAATCGAGCTCACGCGCGTACATGAAGTCCACGGATTCGATCGTCGAGATCGCGCGCGCCGGAATCTGCTCGCTGCGCACGCGCAGGCGCAGGCCCGCCTGCGTGAGGATCACCAGCTTGGCTCGCGCGTCGATGCCGTCCACGTCCGCGCTGGGATCGGCTTCGGCAAAGCCCAGGTCCTGTGCTTCCTTCAACGCCTCCCGGAAACTCGCGCCGGTGGCTTCCATTTTCGTGAGGATGTAGTTGCAAGTGCCGTTCAGAATCCCGGCTATTTTGTAGAGGCGGTCGCCGGCGAGCCCTTCCTGGATGCCGATGATGGCGGGGATGCCTCCGGCGACGGACGCGCCGAACTCGATGCGCTGGCCCATTTTTCGCGCGAGGTCCATCAACTCTGGACCGGACTCGGAAATCAGCAGCTTGTTGGCGGTGACGACCGACTTGCCCGCGCGCAGCGCCTTGCGGACCCAATCGCCCGCGGGCTCCAGGCCGCCGACGAGCTCGATGACCACATCGACATCGGAGCCGAGCACGTCGTCAGCGTTCGACGTCCAGCGGATCTGCGCCGGCAGCCCCGCGATCTTTTTCTTCTCGATATTGCGATTGCAGATGTGAGTGAGCAGCAGCGGGCCGCTCGCGTCCTGGCAGAGAATTTTCGCCACGGAGCGCCCCACGGTTCCGAATCCGATCAGCCCGATTTTCAGCTTTTTGCCGCCGCCCGAAGCTTTCTTCGCAGCCTTGGTTTTGGACGAACGCGATTGGGCCAACGATCGGTCACCTCATCCCAGATTGAGTCGCTTCCGCGCCGCCGTAGGAATCCGGCAGCCATGGAGGGACGCTCGGCCACACATCGTACCAAAGGCGGGAAGATTTTCAGACGGCTATCGTGCGCCTTTTCAGGCTCTACTCGGCGCTGAACTGCACGGAGCGTATCTGCGTTCTCGTGCCGTCGACGCCGACAGCCTGGATATCCAGCCGGTAGGCTCCCGGCGGCAACTTGTCCAGGGGAACCTTGAGCCCCAAGGGGACCACGGAATTCCCTTTTTCGACGAATCTGCCGACGTCGATGGCCCCTGTCGAAAAGACCGTCTGGCCGGTTTTCGTGTCCACGACCCGGTAGACGACTTGAAGGTTTGCGGGATTCGAGTCCGCGAGATCGGGATCGTATAGCTGGGTATAGAGGGCCACACTGTCGGACTTCTTGAAGCGGTTGCTGCCGGAGGGCACGATCTCCATCCCTTGGGCGACCATCGGCGTGCGGTCGGCCAGGAGTTCGGCTTCCACCGACCCGCCGATTCCGCCGAGAGGCTGGATCTGATTGCTCAGAGCGACGGCGCTCAGACTGAATGTCTTGCCGTCGTAAGGGTCGATGGCGAGCGGGGTTTCATACTTCCCGAAGTCCTGGCCGCCGGCCGAGAGAACCACGTCGAGGCGATACTTCCCCGGCGCGACCGGGAACTGATTGTCGTAGCGCATCGGATTCTTCTGGAACTGTTTCAGCTCGTCCTTCTCGAAGTCGAGCGTCACCACATCGCTGAAGCGCGCGCCGACCGAGCCATCGGGACGGTAGGCGATGCCGAGAACATTTACATCCGAATGGTATTTGCCCTTTTCCTTGGCGAACTGCACCGATGCCGAAGGGATCTCCATCGTGACGTTCACGCGCGCTTCGTTGGGCGACGTGTAAAAAAACGGCGCTTCCAGCGAGCCGCCGATGCCTCCGGCAACCGCGCCCGCCGCATGCGCTTCAAGGTCCCTCTCGATCGGCTTCCCGGCCAGCACGTCCACGGGTTTCGAGGTGCAATATCCGGTTCGGGCGCGAACGTTCAAGCCGCCGCGGTTGGTCTTCACGCGAAGCGTGTGGCAGGAGCCGTCGGGCGAATCCACGGGCGAATAGCCGAGGAAGTAGTATTCGTCCTGCTCGTGGGCGATCTTGGTGAGACCGCCGAGCAGGTCATTCGTGTTGAGGATCGGGAAGCCGCCTGTCCCGTCGGCCAGCGCATACATCACCGATTGACTCGCGGTGCCCGTGTCCGGAAGTGTCGGCAGGATCATTTGCGGAGTCGTGGGACCGAAAGGATTTGTCCCATAAGGGTTCATGGGATTGTAGCCGTTGTAGCCGCCCCCGCTCCCGACTGGCGCGGGCCCACCCGTGGGTCCGGCCTTGCCTCCGGAGCCTCCCGTTCCACCCGTGCCGCCGCCCCCGGGGGAACCGCCACCCGGTGCTCCTCCTCCGCCAACTGGCCCTCCACCGCCGCCCGGATGGCCACCACCCCCGCCACCAGTCCCACCTCCACCTTTCTGCGGATATGCCGCTAGGACCAGATGCGGTTGCGCATTCGGCGGGTCGGTTCGATCGCGTAAGGCAGCGAGAACCCGCGCTGCCGCGCCGCCATCGGGGTAAAGCTGCGTGCCGGGCGGGGGCGCCGTTAGACCGCGAACGTCCAGCGGGTAGATCGCGACGTTCGCCCGGTTGCAGGCGGAAACGGTAGCGGCCAGTTCGGCTTGCACGTCGGGGGTGAGGGGGAAACCCTCCGTGAAGAGGATCACGCTCTTGCGGCCTGGAACTTCCGCAAGGTCCTTGGCCAGCGTCCTGATGCTGAGCAGAAGCGTGTACGCACTGAAATCGTTGCCGGTGTTGAAGAGGCTGGGAAGCGCGGCGTTGCCGCCCGGTTGTTGCGTCGCGGGGTCCGAGTCTGACGAATTCGGCGAAACGGCGGAGGGTTTTGCGAGGGCCGCCGCGCGCTTGAGGCGATCCGCGTCCGGCGTGAAATTCTGTATGATGCGCAGCGTGCCGGTGAAATCCACAATGGCCATCACGCGGTCGGGGCCGGCGTTAGCGTCTACGAATTTCAGGGCCGCCTGACGAGCGCGCCCCTGATCACCCAAATCCATGGTTGAGTCGTCGAAGAACAGCACCATGTAGTGACGGTCGGACGCGCCGGATGGACCGGCCGCGGAACCGAACGAGAAATTGACGATCTGCTGTTCCTTGTCGTTGTCGTAGACCCGGAAATCAGCGGGCGCGAGATCGTGGACGTAGTTCCCCTTTTTGTCCGTGACGATCACGTCCACGCGCACCACGCGCGACTCCTCGCGGATCACCGGAACGGTGCCAGTCGCAGTCTGCTCGGCGGCAGGGGCAGGGGGCGGCGGGGACTGCTGCGCGAGCGCGGGCCGCGCTACAACGCTGGCGGCCGCGAGAAACAGCAGACTCGCCGCGCCGATTGGTGTGACGCGCCGGTTTGTCATGACCCACCTCCCCGAGCAGACTCAGTATGGGATTTCGACCGCGCCATTCTCCGCCGAAACGAGCGCAGCCTTTGAGTCGCGTACCACCAGCCGCACCACGTAGTCTCCCGGCTTCACATCGAAGCTCGTCCTCACGGTGACTCCGGTGCGGGCGAGCCTTTCCAGCGTGGAGTCGAGAAGCTTCATTTCAACGACCTTTTGCGTTCCCGTAATGAAATTCCCGTTGCGGTCGAAAAGCGCTGCGACAAAGGTCAAATCGTTCTGGTTGCGGCCGTCTACCTTATCGAAGCGTACGTGGGACATGTCCACGCGTGCAAGGATCGCGAGCTTCGCGTCGGTGGCGTCCGTCTTGTAGTACTGCGTCTGGAGCGCGACCGGGAGGCCGTGCTGCTCCTCCTGCGAAAAGAGGGCGTCTTGAATGTCCCGCGCCGCCGCTTCCTGCGGCGTCTCGCCATGCTGTGGCGCGTAAAAGCCTTTGCGGGCCTGAACCGTGAACTTGTTGTTGGGTTGCACGGCGACTCGCACCGTGTGAAAACGCCCGTCGGTTTTGAGATTCTGCGGCACGAAAGCCAAAAGATACGAGGTTTCCGGCGCGGAGGCAATCTCGCGCAGTCCCTCGCCGAGGTCGTTCCTGCCGTTAAAGGAATACCCTCCGGTGTCTGTCGCAAGATACCTCAGCACTTCCGTCTGACGGTCCTGTCCCTCCAGGCGCATAGAAGTGCGATACCCGGCAGCTGCCGGAGTCGGGTCATTCGTCGCCTGGCTGATGTCTCCGCCGAGATTGGGAGTGTACAGTCCTCGCGCATCCAACGTGTTGATGAACACGCTCGATCGGATCGCGCGATCGACGATTTCCGAAAACTCCTGTTCGCGGTTCGGGTAGATAAACCCGGGAGAGATCAGCACGATGCTTCGCTGCCCCGGCAAGTCCGCGAGCCGCTGGATCACTTCCTTCAGGCGGCGAAACGCGTATTCCGTTTCTTGGGCGCCCTCTTCTTCCACGCGCAGCGCCGACGAAGTGACGGCTGCCTGCGCTCTGGCTATCGCGGTCGGGCTCGGCTGGCCGGTCAACGCCTCGCTCTCCGCATCGCTCGCAGTCGCTTGGCACTCTAACGCGTCCTGCGTGGCGAGATCGATTGTCTGTTGATCGTTCCGGTTCTGGATCGCGTCGGCTTCGTAGTAATCCATCGGCGGACAATCGGTGGAGCTGGATTCTGCGGCGGCCGTGACCTGGCGAGGTTGCAGCTTCGCTAGCGTATCTCGCAGTTTCGCGCGATCGTCCGTGAAGTCCATCTGCGTCTGGCCGGAAATCGTGTACACGGCCACGCGGTCGGTCGGGGTGACCGACGAGTCGAGGTAGCGCACGGCGGCCTTTCGGGCCTGCATCACGTCCTGAATGCTCAGGTGTGGATCGTCGAAGAGCAGAGCAATGAAGCGCGAGGGAGGCAGGAACGCGGATGTTTCCCCCGTTTGCGCTCCCCCAGAGCTCGCGCTCGGCCGTGCCGCCTTCCCGGGAAGCGACGCCAGCGTCTCCACCGTGAAATTCGAAATGAACTGGGGTTTGCCGTCCTCGAACAACTGAAAATCCTCGCGGCGCAGGTTACCGACTACCTTGCCCTGCGCGTCGCGCACGGTCACGCGGACAGGAACCAGATTCACGCGCGATTGCAGCGGCACAGGATTCTCGTGCGTGCTCATCTCCGGCGCGTTGGCCGGAACCGGCTGCTGGGCGGGTGCCGCGGCCGCCGCGGGTGGCTGCGATGCGCTTTCTTGAGAAGACTGAGCGTCGGCTGGAACGATTCGCCCCGCGCCGGCGCAAACCACAAGAATCCCCAACGCGATTGCCGCTGAGGTTCGAAGATGCCTTGCCGCCCGCGCGTTCATTTGTGACTCCGAGGAGCCGAAGTCTCAGGATACCTGCTGGTCGTGGCTCGAGGCTTGAGGGAGTCTACACCCAACCCACGCCTCGAAGCCAAGCGACTTTCCGCCGCCCAGTCACTCCGGTGGGTTTTCTCCTTGACCTATGACATTCTTGGCGCTACCGTCGCGCGAAATCGGGCCGTGGCTGCCCTTCGAGAGCCAGCTTTCGCCCATCCTTCTCGCGCAAAGGAGCGCTCATGGAACGTCCGACCGGCGTAACGATCCTTGCGGTGCTGGCTTTTATCGGAGCGGGTTTCTTGGTTCTGGCGGCCCTCGGATTCCTAATGATGGGCGGGGTCATGCTTTCGCGCATGAGCGCCACACCGCTCGGAATGATGGGCAGCATCGGCGTGGCGTTTGTCGCGGTGTTCTTTCTTGTGATTGCCGTCCTCTACGTCGTAATGGGCGTGGGCTTTTTGAAGTTGCAGAACTGGGCTCGCATATTGGCGATCGTGCTGACCGGGCTTGGCGTGATTCTCCAGGCCCTGGGCGTTCTTGGCGCGCTCGCGCATTTCCACCCGATCCTGTTCGTCTGGCGCGCCATTTTCCTTGCCATCGACGTATGGATTATCGTCTACCTCCTGAAGCCGCACGTGAAGCAGGCATTCGGTGCCACCGGCTTCTGAGCAGCCGCTGCCTCCGCCTCCGTGACGTCGCTTTCACTCGGATATGAGAAACTGAGGCGGGGACGAACCCATGAAAAACAATGAATTGGTCGTCATACACGAGTACTCGGACAAGCTCGAAGCCGAACTCGCCCACGGCGCGCTCCAGGCCGCCGGCATCCACTCCATGATTCGCGCCGACGACGCCGGCGGCACCGAACCCGGCCTGTGGATAGGCGGCGTCAAACTCCTCGTCCGCGCCGACGATGTCAAGCGCGCCGACGAAGTCCTCGGCCCCGCGAAGTAAGTAGTAATACTGATTCGCGAAAGGAGGAGGGTGATGGAAATACGTAGCACGGTCCGGCTTGTGGTGGTTGGCGCCCTGATGCTCTTGCCGGGGGCTTCGCTCGCCCTTGCTCAAACTCCTGCCGCGCCGGCAGGCGGGCGCTACGACGGCAATTGGGTCACGCACCTCGCCTGCGAAGCGCATGGAGAGACCCCGGCCTACAAATGGGAGTTTCCCAGCACCATCAAGGACGGCAACTTTCAAGGACAGCACGGCGAAGAGGGCGGACCCGGCTACCTTGTGATCGAAGGCAAGATCGCGGACGACGGCAGCGCCAAGCTGACTGCCAAAGGCAAAGTCACCAATAACCATGCGCACGGAGTCTTCGCCATGAAGGGCAACAACTATGACTACAACATCAAGGCCCAATTCGAAGATACGAAGGGCACAGGCACCCGCGACGAAGGTGCCGGCATCCTGGGCCGCCCCTGCACCTTCGAATTCGTGAAGCAGACCGACGCGACCCCCGCCGCAAGCCCGGCCCCGAAACCGGACGCCACCCCAGACGCTCAACACTAGATGCCAAGGTTTTGCTCGATGGCAACGTGCCCGGCAGTTTTTGTCGGCCCTGTCTTCGAAGGTTTGAACGTAGCGCCGGGTCCTTTAGCCCGGCAGGGTTTTCTTGTTCAACCATCTTTCTCGGGGAATCTCTCTTCGGCCTCACCGAAAAGGGGATGTCAGCGGTGCCATGAAGAATAAAGACAACTCGCTCGCTTGGCTGGCGCTATCGACTTTCTTCTCATCCCTGCTGCTAGTCGCCCTCTACTCTGGCATGAGCGACCATTCCTTATCCGATCCCCATTCGCAGGGGCCGGCGATTGCGGCGTTGATAATCCTGGCGATTCTCAGCATTACCTCAATCGTGCAATGGCGAAAATCCGTTCGCCGTCCAAAGTAGCCCACTGCCCGTGCCGGGCGGCGGGCACTAGGTCAGTTTGAATTTCGCGCAGCAAAGTGCGGCGGTGGAATTGCCTTAGCCAGGTAGTCGTTTCGATTGACATGTCATCGGAATACGGTATAGGGTATGGTAACGAGAGATACGAATACAATGTCCGCGACTACCACTTCGCCGATCAAAGAAAAGCCGCCTGCACTAGAGGTATCTACCGAGCAGAAACACAGTTTGAACTGGCTTGGATTTTCCATGTTCTTGCTTTTGATGGTCTACCCTTTTATTGCGCACTACCTTCCTCTGGGGATTCAACGGTATCTGTCCGCAACACTTAAATAACAGTCGTGCCCGATACTCCTCTCTCTTTCTGGCGTAGATTTGGTTGGGGCATCGGCGGATGTTTCGCCAATGAAGTCTTTCGTTTGTATAGAATCAACAATTTGGATTTGTGGAAAATCTCTGTGTCTCAATACATTATCAGTTTTTGTTTGATAGCCGTCTCCGGCCTTTTTGTGTCGGCTTGGGAGGAAAATAAGCCTTGGAAGTGCTTTTATCTGGGCGTCTCTCTACCTATCTGGTTAGCATTGTGGTCCAGCCCTCATTGAATCCAGGCCGCTATTTTCGTCCGTTTGTTCCCGGCGGGGCGGCCTCTTCGCGGTGATTGCGTTCGTATCTATGTTCGCAATCATTTTCCTTCTGATACTGGAAATCGCCCGTCCTGAAGTGCGGCTCCGGAAAGGGCCGCCGCCCAAGCCACCATCCGCCTAGGCATTGACCGCTGCCCCCTGCTGGCGGGTTCACCCCCGACAGAATAGCACTTGAAATATATGCTCTCTATGAGTATACTGGTTGAGCTATGACAGAGGTTTACGAAAAAGCGTTGCGGCAAGTTGACCAACAAATTGCGGAGAAAACCCGCAAGCGGGACCAACTTAGCGCAGAGATCGTCCAACTGCAAGCGGCAAGAATCGGACTACAAAGAGCGCTCGGGCAGCAAATGCATGCGGAAACCGCGTGGACGGAACTCGCGATGGCGGTTCTTAATTCCAATCGAGGGCGAGCGCTCAGCGCAGCCGAAGTGCGGGACGTGCTTTTGAGTTGGGGCTATGCTTTCACGGGCATTAATAATCCGCTCGCGTTCATCAACACTTGCTTGCAACGACTCGCTGACCGCGGACAGATCGGACGCACCAAAACTGGCAGGCCGTTCAGATTCAACAGCACGTAAGCAAGAAGCCGCGCCCCCGGCGCAGACTGGGGCGCGGCAGAATCCAAACGCGGACGAAGTAGAGAACGAGAGGGGGTGATAAGCATGAAAGTTTGGCTGCGCCCGTCACCGCCGCCCGCTCCACGACAAACGAACGCCCTGCAAGCACTCAAGGCGTTCTCGTTAGTTGTGGGGATCATTGCAGCGCTCCACTCTCTTTTTGAGTGAAGCGCAATCGGGGGCACTCGTCGGGATACCCCCGAATTTTGAGGACCGCATCATCAGCGCATTACCAGGCGCGGGGTAGTGGTGTCATTTGAAATCCTTTTCGGTAAGCGCAGCGCAGAGAATTGCTACTACCACCTTATGAAAGACTTGGAATCGCGAATTGTCACGCGTCCGCAGTTGACGACGGATGGCTTCCAGCCTTATGTGAATGCAGTCGACGACACATTCGAGACTGGCGTCGATTATGCGATGCTCGTGAAACCTACACTGGCGATGAGATGAGCCGCGAACGCTATAGCCCTTCGGATGTCGTGGACGCGCGGCCTGCCCCAGTTATGGGCAACCCGAAACCGCAATTTATTTCAACGTCACACGTCGAGCGGCAAGACCTAACGGTGCGGATGCAACTCCGCCGATTCACGCGGCTGACAAACGGCTTCTCAAAGAAGCTAGAGAACCTGAAAGCGGCCTTGTCTTTGTACTTCGCTTGGTATAACTTCTGCCGAATTCATTCTACGTTACGTGTAACTCCTGCTATGGCAGCGGGAATCGTGAAAACGGTTTGGAGTCTTAGCGACCTATTGACAGCGTAGAGTAATATGGAAATTGTGTCGAGTTCGGAACTTACAATTACTTACGACGGGGCTGCTGTTCGTAGCGGCCTAATGGACGTGCGTGAGCTGGCCCCGGCCTTACTTGCAACAGGTACCCTCCTACAAAAAGCAAATCGCATCGTCAATGGCGAGAATACTGACGTTTCGCTCAAGGTGAGGGGAGAATTCAAGGGCGGTTCTTTTCACGTCGATTTTGTAGTGGATCAGAGCCTAATTGAAACGGCGAAGGCTTTTCTCCAACATCACCCCTCCATAAAGGATGCAAAGGAAATATTGGAGATAGTGTTTTTCTATGCGACGCCTGGCGTCGGGCTATTCAAATTCATCAAGTGGCTGAAGAACAGGAAACCGGAGCCGAACCAAATCGTCTTCCAAAATAATGGCAATGTTTCGATTCAGATCGGGGACGAAATAACGGTCATTCCCGAAAGCGTATACAAGCTCTATAACGACACCGAAGCACGCCAATCCGCAGAAGTCATCGTTTCTCCGCTAAGGAGAGAAGGTATTGAGACTCTCGAAATCAAAGCGGGGGATAACAGTGACACTGTCACTAATGAACAGGAGCCGTATTTTGAGTTTGAGCTTCCCGAAGGGGAAGCGGCACTCGACAACACTTCCGATGCTCTTTTGGAGATTGTGCGTCTCTCGTTTGACCTGCCCCCCGTTTTTGGTCCAGTCATAAGTTAGCATTTCGGGGTTCTTGCACATCCGAACCTTCCCGCGCCGGGGTGATGAAAACGACCGGCGTGGGGGGAGACGCCGGTCGCGCGACGGCACTCGCCGCGAACTCTTCCGGCGTCAGATACCTCAGCGAGCTGTGTGGGCGTACCGTGTTGTAATCCACCCGCCAGTCCTCGATCACCTTCCGTGCGTGTCGGAGATCCACGAACCAGTTCTGATTCAAGCATTCATCGCGGAACTTCCCGTTGAAGCTTTCGATGAACGCGTTCTGCGTGGGCTTGCCGCGCTCGATGAAGTGCAGCGCCACCTGATTCTGATAGGCCCATTGATCCACAACGCGGCTGGTGAACTCCGTTCCGTTGTCTACCTGTATGGCCGCCGGTGTTCCACGTCGTTCTCGCAGCCCCTCCAGTACCCGCACCACACGCAGACCGGGCAGCGACGTGTCCGGCTCGATCCACAGGGCCTCTCGCGTGAAGCCATCCATCAGGTTCAGTGTTCGGAATTTCCGCCCGCCGGCCATTTCGTCATGCGTGTAGTCCATCGTCCACATCTCATTTGCACGCGTCGGAAGTGCCAACGGTACCCGCGCTTCAGATCGAAATTTCTTGCGCCTCCTACGCTGCATCGCCAGCCCTTCCTCCCGGTACAGCCGATACACTCGCTTGTGGTTGACACGCCACCGCAGCGTTCCATCCGCGGTCTTCTCCCGTCGCAGGAAAATGTACAGCCGCCGATAGCCGAATCGCGGACGCTCGCCTGCCAACTCGCGCAGCCGAGCCCGCAACGCCGCTTCGTTCCGTTCCTTCCGCCGGTACCGCCAGCTCCCGCGGTGCATCCCGATCAGCCCACAGGCGCGTCGCTCGCTGAGTCTTGCTTCTTCCCGCACGACACGCACCGCTTCTCGCTTCGCCCGCGGGCCTACCACTTTTTTGCCAGCACCACCCTCAGTGCATCGAGGTCCAGCGCCTGCTGCGCCACGATCTTCTTCAGCCGTCCGTTCTCTTCCTCTAGCTGACGCAGCCGTCGGGTCTCGCTCACTTCCAGACCACCGTACTTCGCTTTCCAGTGGTAGAACGTAGCTGTACTGATGCCAATCCGGCGACAGAGGTCCTTCATGGGAACTCCAGCCTCTGCCTCCTTCAACACCCCAACGATCTGCTCTTCACTAAAGCGGCTTCCTTTCATGGCGCTTCTCCTCTCGTGGTCTTATACCCGGAGAAGCTAAGTTTTGGCCGGACTAAATTTCGGGGAGCAGGTCACGTTCAATCAAGAGCACAAATGGGGCTTTACGGACGGAGAGAGAAATTTTATCGCGAGGCTTGAGGATGCCGACTTCTGGAAGCAAATCGACAGCAGACAAATTGCCTTTGCCGAGGGAGATCAAATCCTAGCGCGTCTGCGGACTGAAACGTTCAATACGCCGACCGGTCTGAAATCAAGGCACACCGTAACAAAAGTTCTCAAGTTCATACCGCGACCGAAGAACCTCGAATTCGGATTCAAGTGACACCGCGACCAGCTACGAGGGTTCCTTGACCGTCCTGCGCCCCTCGCATACACTAGGCAATTCACTTGGGGCCGCGTAGCGCCTCCCAATGAGCGCAGTCCGCCGCTGAAAAAGGCCAACCAGCAGAGGAGAGACATCAGTGCCGAAACGCACGTTTCAGCCCCATGTGCGCGCCCGCCACAAGAAGCATGGCTTCCGGGCGCGAATGAAGAGTCAGGGTGGACGCAAAGTACTCGCGCAACGCCGCAGGAAGGGACGCCACAGTCTCACGCGCGTCTGATGCGCCGCGTCTGGATTTGCCCCGCGCCTGCCGCCTGGTGCGCCGCGCCGAATACGACGCGGTGTATCGCGACGGCCGGCGGCGGTCGAGCCGCGAGTTCACGGTTTTTCTTCGCCCCAATAGCCTCGCTCTCAGCCGCTTCGGCTGGAGCATCAAGAAGGCGCTGGGCAGCGCGGTCCGGCGCAACCGCATCCGCCGCCGGCTCCGCGAAACGCTGAGGTTGCACCGGGAGGAGATCGCCTCGGGATGGGACATCGTGATTCACCCGCGCAGCTCGGTCGCCACCGCGAAGTTTCCGGCGCTGGCGGCGGAATTGCTCTCGCTGCTGCCCCGAGCGCCTCATCGGTGAGGTCGTCCCGGGCAATCGTCTGGCTGCTGCTTCTGCTCCTGCGCTTTTACATGCTGCTGCTCTCGCCGTTTTTCGGCGGCGCGTGCAAGTTCCATCCCTCCTGCTCGAATTACGCGTATGAAGCGATCGCACTGCACGGCGCCCGCCGCGGCGTGCTGCTCGCGCTGAAGCGCCTGCTGCGCTGCCGCCCGTTTACAAAGGGCGGATTCGATCCCGTGCCCGAACGTCATCGCAAGCCTTCCTGAAGGCGCGAGGTCTCCGATTCAGAGCGCGCAACTATCCGCCGCGGGTTCGCCCTCGGAGGCCTGCATCTCCGCACGAACTCTTCTGCCGCACCGCAAGACGGAGCCGGCGCAGTGAAAGAGATGTCGGACCAGGTCCGCGGAATTATCTTCGTCGTGCTGGTTATCGGGATCACGTTTGTCTGGCTGCATTTTTTCCAGCCGCCCGTGCCGCCGCAGAAGCCGGCGAATCCCGCCGCCGCGCAGACCGCGCCCGCGCAATCGCTTCCAGCCCGATGCAGGCAAACGCTGCACACAGCTGCCGCAAGCGCCGCGCCGGCAAAGCCCTTCGTGATTCCCACGATTCAAGCCTCGGCGGAAAAAATCACCGAAGTGGATAGCGGGCTGTACCATGTCGAGCTCTCGAACCGCGGCGGCGTGGTCCGAAGCTGGAAGCTGAAAAAATACGGCGACGATCAGAAAAAGCCGCAGCCCCTCGATCTCGTGAACCCCGTCGCGGCCCCGGATCTCGGATGGCCCTTCTCGCTGCTGCTTTCCGACAAGCAATTGGAAGCGCAGGCGAATTCCGCGCTCTATCAGGTGTCCACAGCGTTCCTCGTGGCTCACCAGCCCGGCACGCCGCTTGAAATGCCGGCTCACGATGCGACTCACTTCGATGCTCCCGTGGACGTGACGTTCCACTGGAGTGACGGCCATCTCGACGTCACCAAAAAGCTGAATTTCACGCAGGACTATCAGATGTCCGTCGAGGTCGCCGTAACGCTCGACGGCAGGCCGTTGCCGGCCGCCATCGCCTGGCGCGGCGGATTCGGCGATAGGGCCGTCTACAAGGCTTCGCAGCAGGTCAATGTTTTTTACAAGCAGAATGGCAAGCTGAACCTGCTTACGTACAAAAAGCTGGGCGTTTCCGGAAACCAGAGCGAGCCGCTCGAGCAGCCCGGCCCCATGGAATTCACCGGGATTCAGGATCAGTTTTTTACCGCCACGTTCATTCCCGATGGGCCCGACGGCGCGGAGGTTTCGCTCTGGGATTGGACGCCGTACCACGGCACCGATCCGGAAGCTTCCATGGCCGCCGGGACGGCCAACGCCGCGCCCCTGCGCATGCGCGCGTATGTGGGGCCGAAGGACCTCGTGCTGCTGAGCAAAGTGCAGCCGTCCCTTGAGGAGCTCATCAATTTCGGCTGGACCGGGCTTATCGCCAAGCCCCTGCTTTTCGTTCTTCAGTGGCTGCACAAGTACATCCCGAATTACGGCTGGGCCATCGTCACCTTCACGCTCTTGATCACCATGGCGCTGATTCCCATTCGCATCTGGAGTTTCCATTCCATGCGCAAGATGCAGGTGCTCGGGCCGGAGATCAAGGCGATTCAGGACCGCTACAAGAAGTATTCGATGAACGACCCGCGCAAGCGCAAGATGAACGAGGAAGTGATGGCGGTTTACTCGCGGGAAGGCGTCAACCCTGTCGGGAGCTGCCTGCCGATGGTGGTGCAGCTTCCGTTCCTGTGGGCCTTCTACCGGATGCTGATGGGCGCCATCGAGCTTCGCCACGCCCCGTGGATTTGGTGGATTCACGACCTCTCGGCGCGGGACCCGTACTACGTCTTGCCGATTGCCCTGGCCATATCCACCTACTTGATGACCAGGATGACTCCCACGCCCGCCACCGTCGATCCGGCGCAGCAGAAAATGATGGCCCTGATGCCCTTGATGACCGCCTTCATTTTCTTTTATCTTTCAAGCGGCCTGAATCTCTATTACTTTACGAGCACGCTGGTGCAGGCGGGGCAACAATTTTATCTGAACCGCGCCCAACCGCTCCCTTCGCGGAGCAAGTTCAAGAACAAAAAACAATGAGCGACGAACGATCGCCAGCCGCGCCCAGACGGGCCATGAAACCTCCGCGCAGGGAACCGCCGCTGCCGCCGGGCGATTTGCGCCTGGACCGCGAGCGCGCCACCGGGGAACTGAAGCGTTTCGTTGATCTCGTGGTCGCGCGAAATGGGTCTTGCGGTCGAGTACGAAATCATTTCGACGGACGCCGGCCGGAGGGCGAAGCGCTGGTGATTGCTTTCCGCGGCGCCGATGAGGAATTGCTGCTCGCCGCCAACGCGGAGCTGCTGCTCGCCCTCGAGCATCTGGCGCATCGCTGGCTGCGGCTCGACCCGCGGCTGCACGACCGCGTGCGCTTCGATTGCGGCGACTACCGCGCCACGCGGCTCGAGGAGTTGAAACTCTCGGCGCGCGTCGCCGCGCAGCGCGTGCGCGAGACCGGCCAGGAATTCCGCTTCAATCCCATGTCCTCGCGCGACCGGCGCATTGTCCATCTCGAACTCAACGGCGCGGCCGGAGTGCGCACCGCCAGCGAAGGCTCGGGCGACCGCCGCCAATTGGTCATTTATCCGCTGGGCGGCGGCAACAAGCAGCGCAAATAGGCGCAAACTGGGCTGAAAAACCCTGCTTTTGGTGTCATGGACCATGCTGTTGTTGCTGCGGAAAATGACACCGCTTTGGCGCGGATTAAATCTCCATCATGTGGCCGTATTTGCCCACGTTGAAGCACTGCGTCGCGCCGAGGCGGTCGGTAAGTCCCGCCGTTTCATGGATGTGGCCGCAGAAGAGGTACGCGGGCTGCTTGCGCTCCACCCATTCGCGCAGCGCCGCGCTGCCGGCGTGCTTGCCCGGAGCGTATTCGTCGAGCTTCGTGCCGAACGGCGGGAAGTGGACGACAAGATAAAGCCCCTGGATTCCGTCGAATGCCGCGAGGGCCTTCGCGATTTCTTCCTCCGAGTATTCGCCGGGAGTATTGAACGGCGTGATGTTGCTGTAGCCGAGGCCCGCCCATTGAGTGGTGCTTTTCGGTAATTCGATCGGACGCACCTGCCGGTGAAAATCCACGAACCCGAAGCGTTGGCACAACGCGCGCGTGTCGTCGTGCGTCTCGTGATTTCCCGGGAGCACCCAGAGCCGCTCGCCGAGCGGCTCGAGCATTTCGCCGCACTGGTCAAGCCCTTTCCTGAAGGTGGCGAGATCGCCCGCGTCGATGTACAAGTCAGCCGGTTGGGCCATCACGCGCTCAATGGCGCGCAGGTCGCCGTGAATGTCGCTGAAGATCAGGATCTTCACGGCGAATTCTTCTGCGCGGGGCGCGGCGGCAGAGGCGGCTGGGGCACGAGCTGCCTCATGCGGCGCTGGAGCATCCCGTTCGTCAGCCAGCCCTCTTCGAGGACATTGCCAGCGTCGTCGAACACAATCTGATAAGTAAAGGGTTGCGGCCCGCGGCGTCGGCCGTCTGAAAACCGGTTTTCACCCAGCTCAACGATGTGCTCGCCGTTCTCGGCAAAACTGACGATCGAAGGAAAACGCGCGAATTGCCAGTAGAGGTGAACGTTGGGGAGCCGGAAGGCGCGCGCGATGTAAGGGTCCGGCGGAGAATCAGGAGTGAAGCGGAAGCCCGACGCGTTCGGCGATCGCAGATCGAATTGGCTTGCGTATAGGCCGTCGGGCGAGCGAATCGCGTCGCCCCAGTCGAGCAGGGAAGGCGGAATGGGCAGGGCGCCCATGCGATCCACGACGATGTGATGTTCGTCGGCGAACGCCCTGACCCGCAGCATCGCGGCATGGTGCGCGATCGAGCAGGCGAAAAGGTACGCAATCGTCACGACGATTCCGGCCAGGCACCACTCGGCGCGCGTTACGCGGAATCCCCACCCGCCTCTCGCGGGCGCGAAAAACAGCAAAGCCAGCAGGGCGCTGATGATTCCCACGATCCAAAGGTGAAACGGATATCCCGCGCCGCGCAGCAGCGTCCAGGCCACGAGCGCGCCGAGTGTGAACACGATCCACATCCGCACGGCGCGCCCGCGGCTCTTGGCGGGATCTTTGTAAATCCACGCGACGATCTGCGGCAGGAGCACGAGCGACGTGAACGTGAAGTCGATGATGAAAAGCAGATCCCACGCCACGCGCTGGCTCGAAAGCGGGTACCACATGCGCGTGCCGAAGGACGTCATGCCGTCGAGCAGGATGTGGCTCGCGATGCCGACGGTGTAAATCAGCAGCAGCATTGCCCACGACGGTGATTCGAGGTCGCGGAACTTCGGATATCGCCGCTTGAGGAAATTAACGGCCGGTGGGGTCAGCCAGGCGAAAATCGCGGCGAAGAACGGCATCGCAATGAACGAGTGCGTGATGGCGCGATGGTATTTGATGATGCCGAGCGGGTCGCGCGAAATGATTTCGGCGACAACGTCCGAGTCGGGGAAAACGGCTCCGAGCGTGGCGGCGAAGATCGCGACTCGCTCCTGGCGTTTGGAGAAAGAGTCCCTTGCCGAGAAGCGCGCCTGCAATTCCGTGCGTTACCGTGTCCATGAAGAATTCGAACGGCGGAGAGTGTACACGATTCGGTCTGCTCAGGCGACTTCGATGAGGGGAGAGCGTTTGGAAACTGCTTCGCCGATGATGCGCGCGGGAACTCCGCGGCGCTCGAACGCAGCCATTGCCGCCGAGACCGCTTCGGGCGCGACGGCCGCGAGCAGCCCGCCGGAGGTCTGCGGATCGAGGAGCAGCGCACGGAATTCATCCGGGACCGCGTCGGCGAAACCGGCGCAGCCTTCGAGAAACTCGCGGTTGTTCGCGAGGCCGCCGGAAAAGAATTTGCCGCGCGCCGCTTCAATCGCGCCGGGAAGATAAGCGATGCGCGTCGGGTCGATCCGCAGCGAAACGCCGCTGCCGATGGCCATTTCGCGCGCGTGGCCGAGCAGGCCGAATCCCGTGACGTCGGTGACGGCGTGGACGGGCTTCGCGCCGTTTGTCCTATTGCTGGCCGCGTCGTCGATTTCGTGCAGCGCGTCCGCGGCGTCGCGATTCAGGCGCGTCATCGAAGCCGTGGAAGCGGCGACCCATTCCGCTTCGGCGCGCTCCTGCTTGAGCGCGGTCGAGATCACGCCGGTTCCGAGCGGCTTCGTCAGCACGAGAACATCGCCCGGCCGCGCGCCGACGTTGCGCCAAATTTTGTCGGGATGAATCACACCCGTCACGGCGTAGCCGAATTTCAGCTCGTCGTCGCGGATGGAATGCCCGCCGACGACCGTGCATTTTGCTTCGATCATTTTCTCGAGGCCGCCGCGCAGAATATCTTCCAGGATTTCCGGCGGTTGCGCTGCGGGAAACGCGACGATGGTAAGCGATGAGATGGGTCTTCCGCCCATCGCGTAGACGTCGCTCAGCGCGTTTGTGGCCGCCACTTGGCCGAAGAGGCCGGGGTCGTCCACGATCGGCGTGAAAAAATCCACGGTCTGCACGATTGCGAGATCGTCCGTGAGCCGGTAGACGCCCGCGTCGTCGCTGGTCTCAAAGCCGACGATGAGGTTCGGGTCGCTCTGCCGCGGCAGCCGCTTCAGGACGTTCTCGAGGATGCTGGGGCTGAGCTTCGCCGCGCAGCCCGCAGCCTTTGCCGTGGTCGTCAACCGGATCGTCTCTGCCAACGGGGCAATCTCCTTCCGCGCAGCCGGGATCAATTATAGCGCGACGCGCGGGTATCTTACTCCCATCGGCAAAAACGGGAGTCGCCGTGGCTTCCTTTACCCCATCGCCAGCCCCGGACGAATCGCTGGTGCGGTAATCCGAATTACCGGGCGCTGGAATTGCTTTATGCAACAAGAGAGTTTCAAACGCCAATGGGAAGGTAATGATGCTGGGGAAGGATTCCGTTACGGCCGGGAGGAACAACACAGCACTGCTACCGGGTTACCGTCACCGAAATCGTATTTGATTTGACGACGCCGTCTTCAGGGTTATCGGAGACAGGTTGTGAGACCTGAATGGTGTACCTACCGGGCCGACTCAGATCGTAAAGCCCCGTAACTTTACCAACGACGTCCCAATTGTATTGGCCAGGCGCACATTCGTGTCTGTATGGGAGGCTCGGCTGGGACAATGGCTTGTCGATCGTATGCCTGGCAACTGGATTGCCGCTGCTGTCACGTACGTCGTACTGAAAATTGTCATCGAGCTTATCCTTGCTCCGATTGATGGAGCAATCAATCTCGTGTTTCGACGAGTTGGTTTTTCCTATGGTTAGATCGATCTCCTTCCCAGCCTTTACCACCACGGGCATTCCGGATTTTAGATCAGGCGAGAAAGCGTCAATCTGAAGGGCAAAAGGCAGTAACGTCTTCTCGATAACCGAGTCGTCATCGGTGACCCTCAGCGCGATCGTGTTTGATCTCACCCTGTCGGCCTTGAGATTGGGGGAAATCGCCAGCAGGAGCTGAATCGTGTAGTCGCCGGCGTGGGTGAGGTCGTATAAGCCATTGACACGGTCTGAGCAAATGAACTTGCTCTCGCCGGGCTTAAGAATGAGCGGTGGCCAGCCGTGGCCGCTAGATCCTATCTCTGGATGGCTGATTACCACCTTCTGCGCAGCATTACCGTTGCCGTCGAGGATCTCGTATTCGTGGCCGAAACACACTCCAGTCCTGGAATTTACTTCCTGGCCAAGTTGGAGGCCGTGCTTGGAATTGTTTGTTAGATACGCATCGACGAGCACAAGGGAACCAGCCTTGACGATAAAGTAGTCAGGTCCGTTCTTTGTGGGTGGCGATTCCACGTTAATGCGAAGAACAAAGGGGGGAGCGGTTGTTCCCGCCGAAACCGGAACATGGGGAAGACCAAGCGCGACAGCAAGGGCCAGCAGCGTCGTTCGCATATCTGCCTCTTTCGATCACGACAGGGGCGGGGGACAACTTATCGGGGTAATCCTCTCATCACGATGTTAGTTTCTCAAGGTCCTGCTCCAAGTTTCCCGCACCCTAAAGGGTATTGTGACTGTGTGCCTAGTCTGAAGAAATGAAGCGCCGCATGGACGCAAGCGTCCTGTTGATCAAGGCCCTGGGAGCGGGTGTAACATCTCCGAACTGCCCACCCAGCCTGCGGTAATTTAGCAGCGGGGTAGAGGAGTCTTCGAGTGAAGCAGGAACAAGCGATCTCCAAAAGGAGCGACAAGGAGGACAAAGTGCTGGAATACATCAATATCAAAGGCACGAATCTCACGAGTTCGCGAATTGCACTCGGCACGTGGGCTATCGGTGGTTGGATGTGGGGAGGCACAGACGAAAGAGAATCGATTCGAACGATTCACGCCGCCCTCGACAAAGGGATCAATCTGATCGACACGGCGCCGGTTTACGGTTTTGGGGTTTCCGAAGAGATCGTCGGAAAGGCAATTGAGGAGAGAGGGCATCGGGAAAAGGTTTTCATCGCGACCAAAGTTGGACTCGAGTGGCACAACGGCTCGGTTACGCGAAATTCCTCGCGCGATCGCATCCGGCAGGAGGTCCAAGATTCGCTGCGTCGCCTGCGCACGGACTACATCGACATCTACCAAGTCCATTGGCCGGATTTGTCCGTCCCGATCGAAGAAACCGCGCGGACCATGCAAGCTCTTTACAACGAGGGGCTGATCCGTGCGATCGGTGTGAGCAATTATTCGCCGGAACAGATGGAGCGGTTCATGTCCGTCTCCGAGCTGCACATCGTTCAGTCTCCTTACAACCTCTTCGAACGGGAAATCGATCGCGACGTGCTGCCTTACGCACGCGAAAAGAATCTGAGCGCGTTGGCCTACGGGCCTCTCTGCCGGGGGCTCTTGACCGGGAAAATGCGGCCGGACACGAAGTTCACCGGCGACGATCTCCGCAAGTCCGATCCGAAATTCCAGCCGCCGCGCTTCACGCAATACCTGAACGCCGTTCAGCAGCTGGATGATCTGGCACAAAAAAGGTACGGAAAACACGTGATGGATCTTGCCGTGCGCTGGGTCTTAGACACGCCCGGAATAACCGCGGCTCTGTGGGGCGCGCGCCATCCCGCAGAACTGGAAGCTGTGGCAGGCGCGTTCGATTGGAAACTTGACGCGGATACGCGCGCGGCGATCGATCAGATTCTGCGGCAGGCGATCGCCGATCCGGTCGGTCCCGAATTCATGGCGCCGCCGGCGACAAAAGGCGTCTCCGCCTAGGATAGATGAAGCCGCCAATCAAAGTGGGTTTGCAAATCACCCAAACTAAAGGCCGACGACAAGTGATAAGGAACTCGTACAGTCCTCGGCGAAAGGGTATTCGATATGAATCCAATCACACCAGAAACAAACAAGCTCGGATTTATAGGAATCGGCTACATGGGCCGGCCGATCGCGCAGCGGTTGCTTGAGTCCGGCTTCAAGTTGACGGCTTATGACCGGGACCGCAGCAAGGCGGAGGAGCTCGTTCGATACGGCGGCACAGTCGCGGAAAGCGTGGCGGAACTTTCCTCCAGTTGCAATGTCGTGTTGTCGTGCCTTCCAAGCGATGAAGTTGTCCTGAAGGTTCATAGCGGACCGCAGGGGACGTTCGCCAATGCACAGCGGGGCTCACTGATCATCGACATGAGCACAGTGAATCCGAAGACGTCGCTGGAACTTTCGAAACTAGGTTCCGAGCGCGGAGTCGAAGTCCTCGACGTGACCATTTCAGGGAGCACTCCGGCTGCCGAGCAGGGAGCGTTAGTTTTGTTCGGAGGCGGAGACCGGGGATGCTTCGACACCGCCGAGTCGATTTTCCGGGCGATCGCTCGAAGTTATTTTTATGCGGGCCCAAACGGCTCTGGAGCGATTATGAAGCTTGTGGTGAACAGCCTGCTGGGAATTGGAATGCAGGCGATTGCCGAAGCCGTTGCACTGGGTGAGAAGGCCGGTCTGGATCGTAATCGTTTGCTCGACGTTTTGTCCCACACAGCAGTCGTGGCTCCGGCACATGTGGGGAAACTACAGAGAGCCATGATGGGCGACTACAGCCCACAATTTCCGCTTAGGCTAATGAACAAGGATTTCGGGCTGATTCTCAGCCTCGCAGCCGCCGTGGGCGCGGAGATGCCCGCGACACGAGCGGCTTTCGAGATCAATGCGGCACAATCGGCCCAAGCACAGGAGCAAGATTTCTCGGCGGTGATTCTGGAGATGGAAAAACGAGCTCATTTGGCTTCCGGGGAAAATGGGGGGCCTCGAGTCGGCATCGCTTCGGCGCGGTAGAGGCTGAGCGAGAAGGACATTACATTTGTGGCAGCTTGGAGAGCGATGAGTGCCGACATAATGAAAGCATTGCGGTTTGCTGAGTTTGGACCGCCGTCGGTGCTGCGAATCGAAGAAGTCGCGAGTCGCTTGCCTCAGAGCTTCGAGCCGCCGTTGACTCGGGTGCGCCGCGATTCTGTCGCTTTCTCGGAAGTTGGGTCGCCCGAAGTTCTTCGAAATCCACTCGTCAGTTCACGATGTTTATGGGCCTATTCGGGTAGGTTCATTTCTCTCATCTATTTGTCTTTCTTGGTTTACAACACCGATTCCGATTCCGTGTCCCTAACGTGTTCCTGGCTGCTTTGAAAAGTGGTGTTGAGTTTAATCTGTCTTCTAAATGCGAGTCGGAAGTCGAGAACCCCAGGGTTACGCTACACGTTGCCGATGTTGGAATGCACGACCGAAGGGAGCGCCATCAATCGCAGGCATTCCGCGAACCGCGGGTCAGCTCGCAGACTGTCCCAATCCGGTGCGACCGCCAGGTGAACGAGTGCTGGGTCGCGGTACGCGATGGCCTGATCAAGGCAGTCGAACGCTTCATCGAGCCGGCCTGCTGCCCCATACAGAGTGGCGCGAAAGAATGCCATCTTCAGCAAGACGTCGAAGTCCAGTTGCGGGTTCGTTATCTGATCCACCATGAATCTTCTCACCCCGGAGAGGCCGGCCGTCGCGCACACCTGCTGCATGTCCGCGATGACCTGCTTCATCACCGCCACCCTCTCTTCGGGAAAGCCCCACGCGATGGCCTGGCTGGCCTGGCTGACGGTCCAGGCCGCGAATCTATTGACGTCCCCGATCCTCCAATAGACGTGCGTAATGAATTGGCTCGCCAGCACATGCTTCGGGTCGATCTCAAGAGCTCGCCGAGCCCAGACTTGCGTCTCGTCGTACTTCCGCTGATGCCAATACGAGATGGCGATCTGCACCAGAACGCCGGGCGATCGCGGATCGCATGCGAGCGCCTGCTGCTTGCATCGCAGCCCATCGTCGAGCCGTCCGAGCGCTTCCTGGAGCGACCCATACTGCAGGAGCGCCTCGGTGTGATCCGGATTGATCTGGAGCGCACGCTGCAGGCTGCGCTCCGCCGCCGCCCAGTCCCACTCGCTGAGAAAAAGGACGGTGCCAAGGGCAACTTGCGCGTCCGCCGAGCCGCTGTCCATCGCCAGTGCGCGCAAGGCAGACGCTTTCGCCTCTGTAAACGCTTCCTGGTGCGGCGCCGCGCGAAACGCTGCTTGCTGGCACCGTGCGCGCGCCAAGCCGGCGTGCGCCGGTGCATAGGTCGGATCAATCTCGATCGCGGAACGAAAGGCGTCCACGGCGGTAGGGAGTTCGAAGTACGAGCCTGACAACAGGTGAGACCGGCCGCTGCCGACAAGCTCGTAAAGTTCGACGGGACGCGCCACGGCGCTCGGTGTTAATGGCTTCTCGTCGCCCGAATCAAACCTGACTGCAGCGATGAAGCGATACCCTGACCGCACGACGGTTTCGATGTAGGCCGGAGGCCGCGTGTCGTCGCCGAGCGCCTTGCGCAGTGCTGCCACGTGAACATTGAGAATGCCTTCTTCGACAAACGACTCGGGCCAAACATGCGCCAGCAATTCGTCCTTCGTGACCAACCGCCCCGACTGCCGCACCAACACAACCAGCACATCGTAGGCCTTCGGTGACAAGCGAACGGTTTCGGTGCCGCGCAGCAGCCGCCGCTCTCCCACGTCCAGCGTGAACTCGTCGAAATGAAATACTTCCCGGTTAGCCATTAAATTTTCAGCCAATCTTAACAAATCCTTCGGGACACGTCACGGCCACGCTGCTACTGTGCGCACGTTGAGGAGAATTCACGAAATGAGCGCACGATCGGTCGCCGTCATTCTGATGTGCGGACTCACACCACTATTGCTCGCACAAGCTCCACCAGCGCCACCCAAGCCTGGTCCGGAATACAAGAAGTTGGAGTCCTTCGTTGGCAAATGGACTGTGGAAAGCGAGTTTAAAGCCAACGAGTTTGGGCTGGCCGGTAAGACTGTCAGCACCGAAACAGATACATTGGGGCCGGGGGGATTCTATGTCGAGTGCCGCAGGGAAGGCGATTTAGGGACGACCCTCGGCATCATCGGCTACGACAGCCAGGCGAAGGTCTACACATCCTATTACGCCAACAGTGTCGGACTCGTGGGTACGGGCACAGGAACGGTTAACGGAAATACTTGGACGTGGATGGTGGAAGACAAGTTCGCGGGTAAAGCCGTCAAAGGAAGAACTACAGATCACGATGTTATCGCCCACTCAGTCCACAAGCAAGTATGAAATGGCCGACGGAAAGGGCGGTTACACAACCATCTTAGAAGGCAAAGCCACCAAAGAGGGGCGCTAGAGATTATCGGTGGAGCGCGAAGTCCACTTGCGCGTTTCAGGCGGCGCTCCTCATCATTCAACCGAAGAATCCTAACCGTTACTCCGAAATCACTGCGACCTGCGATTTGTGGTCCATCGATCTTGAATCGCCGTGCCACTTGTCGGCACGCGGATTAAATAAGCGAATGAATGAGCCGGTGTTTTCAGTGACGGAACCGCCATACTCGGCCAGCCTCTAATGTGATGTGAGGCCGGCAGAGAGATCACCCAGAGCAGCCGCAGTGGAGCACGGCACAGTGGTGCGGGCCCCGATGTAATCGTGCGAAGGGAACGACATCGGTTCCGTCACTGAAACACCGGCTCATTCATTCGCTTATTTAATCCGCGTACCGACAAGTGGCACGAGCGATTCAAGATCGCAAGATCGATGGATCCAAATCGCGTCAGCGATTTCGAGTATCCCCCGTACACGATCCGTTCCTAGGATGCAATGAAAAGACTGCTCAGTGCTTTGATCGGAATCGGAGCATTGCTGACGGCGAGCGCGGCATTCGCTCACCACTCCCACGCGATGTTCGATCCAACTAAGAAAGTAACGCTCGTCGGCACGGTGAAGGAACTCCAATGGATGAATCCCCACTGCTGGCTTCAAGTGCTCGTGCCGGCCCCCAACGACCCGCAAGCCGCACCTGTGGAGTGGGGTGTCGAGATGGACAGCCCGCTGGCAATGTTTCGTCGCGGCTGGAAGCCTGACAGTCTGAAGCCGGGTGACAAGATCACTGTAGTCGTAAATCCGCTGCGTGATGGTGAGCCCGGCGGCCAGGTTGTGTCGGTCGTGGGCCCGGATGGGAAGCCGCTGGGCAGGGCCGCGGTGGCGGATAAATAATCACTGCCGCTGAAGGGGCGAATCATGCTGCGTCCGGCAATCATCGCAGTCGTGGCAGCGCTGTTGGCGAGCTGTCAATTCTCTTCGCAGGCGCAAACCTCTTCGAAGAAACGCGTCGAGGCGTTCGCCAAGCTGCCGGATTGGTCTGGATTGTGGGAATGGGACATCCTTATCGGGCAGGCAGATGGACAACAACTGAGTCCCGAAGGCCTGCGCAGCGTACAAGCGTACATCGCCGATATGCAGCCTACCTTCACTGCGGCATGGCAACCAAAGTACGACCAGCTAGAGAAGTCTCTGGAGGTCGCCATAGCGGCTGACCCCAACCACCCACCTGCGACACATACGCCATGCGAGACGCCCGCGTTTCCCGCGACGGCTCTGCCGGGAATGTTCGAGTGGCGCGTGACACCCGAGGAGACCACGCTTATCAGCACGATGGGCTCGGTGCGGCACATCTATACCGATGGTCGCACCCATCCTCCAAAAGATGAGCTATGGCCTACGCGAATGGGAGATTCGGTCGGGCACTGGGAGGGTGAGACGCTGGTGGTCGAGACCGTGGCGACGAAACCACAGATGATGTGGCTGGTACACGGATTCCCTGTATTGGTTCCGATGAGTGACCAGCTACACTTCGTCGAACGCATCCGGATGGTGAACCGCAATGAGATGCAGATTCGGTTCACACCGGAAGATCCGGTTGCGCTAGCCAAGCCGATCAATGCAACGATTACGTACGTGCGCGTCACGGACATCAACCGCATGATCGACGAGGATGATACAGACTGCAAGCCGGGAACTGATCGCAATCCCGTCGTCAACGGCAGGTTTACGACCGTCGTGCGTTAGCTGGCTTCCGCTCCGCGAGAATTCAATGAAGCCCCTACCCCCTCGATAATCCGATTCCACTTGGATGGTAAGTCGGATAACCGGACAAGTGACCCTTGTGGGCTAGAAACGGGGTTATGGGAAGTCTCGCCCGTATCCGTGGCCACTGCCTGACAAACGCGGTGCATAGATCGATGCAACACCATCTGATAGACGGGGTGTTTAAGGATGGTGTTTATGAACCAAGGGAAACGGTCGAGACTTTCTCTCAGTTGTTGCCTCGCGGAAGGATTCCCCCCGCAGCCCGCGGCCTTCGCAGTGGTCGTCAACCGGATCGTCTCTGCCAACGAAGCAACCTCCTTCGGCGTTCCGTCAGCGGTCCGCGTCCGGATCTCCGAGAAACATCTTCAGCTCTTCACCGTTTGGCCGCTTCGCGCTCAGGAAGGCTCCGCCTTTTGACGAGGGGTTCTTGAACGGGAAGAAAGTGACAGTGATCTGGTCGCCGGGTTGCAGCGTTTTTCTGGTCCATCCGCGGCGACCGAGGAAGTTCGGGCTCATTCCTTCGAATCCGAAGGCGTCAACCCCACTCTGGCCGTTGGGCACGTTAAGCCACAGCCAGGTGTGAGGATTCATCCAGACGAACTCTTTCACAGTCCCCGCGACAGTTTTTTGAGTCGAGGTGTCAAAGAGGGCGTACCCGTGGTGCGCGGCCGCGGTATCCGCCGTTACGATCAGGGCTGCGAAAACGACTGCCGCTAACAAGGCCTGCCTCAAGGTGGCATTCATGTTTTTTGAGAGCCTCCGCATACGAGTCTGGCGATCCTACTTCGAATTGGAGTCCGGGCTGGCAGGCGGGGTGAGATTAATACCTGCTTTGCCGTTGCTGTCCACGAAGTTACGGTTGTCCTCTTCACAGATATATTCGGCGATCGTCCAATTCCGGTGACGCTTCAAGATTCGAGTTGTGGTGTAAGGGGCCGTCAAGGCTTCGGGGTCGGTAACCGTCGTTTCGATACTCATGGTGTTGGGATCGATAAGCTGAAAGCGCTCGAGGATTCGCATCTTGTCGCTGTGCGGAGTAACCGTATCGATCGTCGTGATTGGCGAGAAGCCTTCGGACTCGACCACCAGCGTGTTCCCCTCCCAATGACCGATCGACGTGCCGAAAAACGTGGGATCAGGGTCGGCGGGCATCGGGCGTCCATCCGTGTAGATATGGCGAACCATGGAGAAGGCCTCGATCACGATCGTCACCTGGCCGGGAGTAAACAAGAACTCCATCGGATAAGGCTCGCCCATGATGCCCGGCATGCCCGGCGGGAGGCAGTTCGCGGAGGGACTGTCCTCCGGGGCCTTTGCCTCCAAAGCTTTTACTTTGGCGGCGTACTCAGGCGTGAGGGGCAGACGCGGACGGCCCGGAAAAGCGAACGCAGGCGCGGCGCCGCCAGACGAATTCCTCGCCGCCGGCGGCGGTCCTCCCATGGGAACCTCCCAGACGCCAGTGAAGTCAGGCAGTTTGGCGAGCGCGGCCCAATCCGCAGCGGTGGGCGCCGGGCGCTTGAACGTTTGGGCCGTGGCGGCAGAAACGAACGCCGCCGAGGCCAGCGCGACGATGAAACCTCGGAGATACTTCCTTGCGTGCTGAGCCAAGCGCGATTCCCCCTTTCGCACTAAACTATCTTCTGCCGCCTCGATACTACTTCCTCGGAGATCACGACAATGACCATGAATCGCCGCCGGGGCAATTATAGCGCGACGCGCGGGTATCTTACTCCCATCGACAAAAGCGGGTAATGGTTTCAGTTTGCGGCTAAACATGTCCAACCCCCATTTCGCGGCCTCGGTCGTGGATGAAAACAGAGAAATCGCTTGCTTACCCAAACTGTGCTGAGTCCGGTAAAGAGGGCGGCGTAGCGGTCGGGTGGGTTAATTACCTGCACGGGAAAAAATGAGGGCGACTCGGTGTGACCCGGGTCGCCCTCTTTCGATTGAGTCGCGAAGCTTTCGCTTCCCGATTCAACTTAGTCGGAGGCGGTTCGGTTTTACCCGGACCGCCTCCTGTAAATTGAGTCGTGAAGCTCCACTTAGTAGTTCAGCTCACGATCGCGACGCGGTGTTACCCCCGCCGCATCCTTGAGTGCACCGCAAAGCTTTGCGCTTCCGCTTGCGTCCAGCAGCAATCCGGTTTGACCCGTGTCGCCGTAAACTCAGCCGCGAAGCTGACTCCCCGATCCGACTCAGCGAAACCGGCTCGGTGTTACCCTTACCGTCCCTTTGCATCGAACCGCGAAGCTTTTCTTCCCAATTCAACTCGTTCGAGACTGACTCAGTTTTACCCTCGCCGCCTCTTTGAATTGACTCGCGAAGTTTTTCTTCCCGATCAATCTGGCGCGCATGGTAAGAGGAGCGAGAAATGTTGGCAAGAGTTATTTCACCAAAACATTGTGGAAATTTGTGCATGCCTGTGCAAAAACCGTTCACAAAAAGCGAGCGGGACGAATGAGAAAGCTTACATCAGGCGGACGCCTGAAGGTTGCAGAAGAGAAAGTCCTGATAAACGCAGCTACGGCAGAGGTGGAGTACTAGCCGGTGTCTGTACGTTAGTACCCCAAGACTAGCTCGGGCCGCCCATTGAGCCAATCGGGACCTGCCTGCGATGCTCACACTAACAGAGTCGCAGCAAACGCGACCTGTCGGAGGGCCACGATGAGCCAAGCAGCTCCCCAACGCTCCGAACCAACCGAACAACGCCATCCTCTCGATCCCACTCTTCACAGCGACGAGTCGCTGGAGTTTGAACAGGCCTTGCGACAGAAGATCGTGGGCCAAGGGGACGGAATCCGCGCCATCGTGGACTTATATCAGGTGTTTTGCGCCGATATGTGCCCGACGGGCCGTCCTATCGGAAACTTGTTGCTATTGGGGCCAACCGGCTCGGGAAAGACACGCATCGTCGAGGCTGCCGCAGAGATTCTGCTTGGCGATCCGTGCGCGGTCATCAAGGTGGACTGCGGTGAATTTCAGCACTCGCACGAGATCGCCAAGCTGATCGGCTCGCCTCCGGGGTATCTGGGCCACCGGGAGACGCATCCGCTGATCACGCAGGAAGCGCTGGCGCAGTATCACACCGAGAAAATCAAATTGAGTTTCTTATTGTTCGACGAGATCGAAAAGGCGACGGACGCCCTGTGGCAACTGCTGCTGGGAATGCTGGATAAGGCGACATTGACATTGGGCGACAACCGGCGCGTGGACCTGTCGCAGACGATGATTTTTCTGACGTCGAATCTGGGCAGCAGAGAGATCTCCGAGATGATGACGGGCGGCCTGGGGTTTGCGCCGCTGGCACCGGCGGAATCGAAGCCGAAGCTCGACGAGAAGGTGGAGCAGGCGGCGGCGGAAGCGGCGAAGCGGAAGTTCGCGCCCGAGTTCATGAACCGGCTGGACAAAGTGGTGGTTTTTCAGCCTCTCCGGCCAGCACATTTAGAACAGATTCTGGAGATCGAGCTGGCAATGGTTCAAAAGCGCGTAATGGATACGGCGCGAGAGAAGTTTGTATTCCGCGTGGCACCCGAGGCTCGAGCCTTTCTGCTTCGCGAAGGAACCGATCTGAAGTACGGGGCACGACACCTGAAGCGGGCTATCGAGCGGCACATTGTGTATCCGCTGGCGAACCTACTTTCCACGCGGCAAGTACGGCTAGGCGACATGTTGCGCATTGACTGGGACGAGCGGGAGCAGCGCCTGGTGTTTGAAAAGGAAGGCGAGGGCGCGATGGTGCCCGTAGCAGCGCCTGCCACAACGGCCGCGAGCGTCCAAGCTGCTGGTGCTGTCGGCGGCAGGCCTGCGGCGAAGCCTTCAACCGCTGCCGCACGTAAAACGAATTGACGCCCGTAAGATTAGCGGTCGCACTGCATGAGTGCCCGACAAAAGCGGGAACGGGACATTAGGGCAAGATTATCCAAATTCTCACAGTTCCTGCGACGGTTTTTTGAGTCGAGGTGTCAAAGAGGGCGTACCCGTGGTGCGCGGCCGCGGTATCCGCCGTCACGATCAGGGCTGCGAAAACGACTGCCGCTAACAAAGCCTGCCTCAAGGTGGCATTCATGTTTTTTGAGAGCCTCCGCATACGAGTCTGGCGATCCTACTTCGAATTGGAGTCCGGGCTGGCAGGCGGGGTGAGATTAATACCTGCTTTGCCGTTGCTGTCCACGAAGTTACGGTTGTCCTCTTCACAGATATATTCGGCGATCGTCCAATTCCGGTGACGCTTCAAGATTCGAGTTGTGGTGTAAGGGGCCGTCAAAGCTTCGGGGTCGGTAACCGTGGTATCGATACTCATGGTGTCGGGATCGATAAGCCGAAAGTGCTCGAGGATTCGCATCTTGTCGCTGTGCGGCGTAACCGTATCGATTGTCGTGATTGGCGAGAAGCCCTCCGATTCGACCACCAGCGTGCTCCCCTCCCAATGACCGATCGACGTGCCGAAAAACGTGGGATCAGGGTCGGAGGGCATTGGGCGTCCATCCGTATAGATATGACGAACCATGGAGAAGGCCTCGATCACGATCGTCACCTGACCGGGAGTAAACAGGAACTCCATCGGATAAGGCTCCCCCATGATGCCCGGCATGCCCGGCGGCAGGCAGTTCGCGGAGGGACTGTCCTCGGGGGCGTTTGCCTCCAAAGCTTTCACCTTGGCGGCGTACTCAGGCGTGAGGGGCAGACGGGGACGGGGCGGAAAACCAGTCACACGCGGGGTGGCGCCAGATGCGTTTGCGGCCGGCGCCGGGCCGCCCATGGGAACCTCCCAGACGCCAGTGAAGTCAGGCAATTTGGCGAGCGCGGCCCAATCCGCAGCGGTGGGCGCTGAGCGCTTGAAAGTTTGGGCTGTGGCGGTGGAAACGAACGCCGCCGAGGCCAGCGCGACGATGAAGACTCGGAGATATTTCCTTGCGTGCTGAGCCAAGCGCGATTCCCCCTTTCGCATTAAACTATTTTCTGCCGCCTCGATACTACTTCCTCGGAGATCGCGACAATAACCATGAATCCCCGCCAGCTTAGCCGCGGCAATTATAGCGCGACGAGCGCGTATCTTACTCCCATCGACAAAAACGGGTGGTGGGGTTGTGGCCCGAATACGAGCCCTCACAGTCGGCGACGCGGCCCGATACCTTGGCGATTGTTCCCGAGTGACGGCGTATCCGGAAGTAATTCACATGCCTGACAAACGGGCCTACCGAAGAAGTGGAGTACTAGCCGGTGTCTGTACGTTAGTACCCCAAGACTAGCTCGGGCCGCCCATTGAGCCAATCGGGACCTGCCTGCGATGCTCACACTAACAGAGTCGCAGCAAACGCGACCTGGCGGAGGGCCACGATGAGCCAAGCAGCTCCCCAACGCTCCGAACGAAACCAGCAACGCCATCCTCTCGATCCCACTCTTCACAGCGACGAGTCGCTGGAGTTTGAACAAGCCTTGCGGCAGAAAATCGTGGGCCAAGGGGACGGAATTCGCGCCATCGTGGACTTATATCAGGTGTTTTGCGCCGATATGTGCCCGACGGGCCGTCCTATCGGAAACTTGTTGCTATTGGGGCCAACCGGCTCGGGAAAGACACGCATCGTCGAGGCCGCCGCAGAGATTCTGCTTGGCGATCCGTGCGCGGTCATCAAAGTGGACTGCGGTGAATTTCAGCACTCGCACGAGATCGCCAAGCTGATCGGCTCGCCTCCGGGGTATCTGGGCCACCGGGAGACGCATCCGCTGATCACGCAGGAAGCGCTGGCGCAGTATCACACCGAGAAAATCAAATTGAGTTTCTTATTGTTCGACGAGATCGAAAAGGCGACGGACGCCCTGTGGCAACTGCTGCTGGGAATGCTGGATAAGGCGACATTGACCTTGGGCGACAACCGGCGCGTGGATCTGTCGCAGACGATGATCTTTCTGACGTCGAATCTGGGAAGCAGAGAGATCTCCGAGATGATGACGGGCGGCCTGGGGTTTGCGCCGCTGGCGCCGGCGGAATCGAAGCCGAGACTCGACGAGAAGGTGGAGCAGGCGGCGGCGGAAGCGGCGAAGCGGAAGTTCGCGCCCGAGTTCATGAACCGGCTGGACAAAGTGGTGGTTTTTCAACCTCTCCGGCCAGCACATTTAGAACAGATTCTGGAGATCGAGCTGGCAATGGTTCAAAAGCGCGTAATGGATACGGCGCGAGAGAAGTTCGTATTCCGCGTGGCACCCGAGGCTCGAGCCTTTCTGCTTCGCGAAGGGACCGATCTAAAGTACGGGGCACGACACCTGAAGCGGGCTATCGAGCGGCACATTGTGTATCCGCTGGCGAACCTACTTTCCACGCGACAAGTACGGCTAGGCGACATGTTGCGCATTGACTGGGACGAGCGAGAGCAGCGCCTGGTGTTTGAAAAAGAAGGCGAGGGCGCGGTGGTGTCCGTAGTAGCGCCCGCGACAATGGCCGCGAACGTCCAGGCTGCCGGCGCTGTGGGCGGAAAGCCTGCTAAGAAGCCTTCGACCGCCGCCGCACGTGAAACGAATTGACACCCCTAAGATTAGCGGGCGCACTGCGTGAGTGCCCGACAAAAGCGGGAACGGGACATTAGGGCAAGTTTCTGTAGCGCGGCGCCATTTTCGCTGCTTCGATCAGCGTCGTCTGTAAATGTTTATTGCGCTGCTTCGACAGCGGCGTGCGTTGCACGGTGCTCGCCGAACTCTTCTCGGCCCCACACAGCCCGCAGTAGCTGATGGCCTTCTTGATCGAGGAAAACCGTTGCACGTCCCCCACTTCCAGCGCCCAAGTCAGCGCCGTGATCGGCCCCACGGCGGGAATCGTCATCAAACGCTCCACACGATCCATCAGGAGCGAATCGCGTTCCAGGGATCGCACCAGGGCACTCTCGGTTCTCTGCAAACGAACCACCGTCTCTCGGCACAGCCGGAGTAGCGAACACAGCCCTTCATCGATAGCGGGGTTCGTCGCCAGCAGTTCGCGGAAGTAGCCGGCCTTGTGCAGCCGCTGCTTGTTGTAACTCACCCCCGCTTCCATCAGCAGAACGGCAATCTTGTTCTTCATCTGCACCATCTGGCGCACCAGCAGGTTGCGATACCGCAGCGTGCGCCGCCGTTCGCGTATGGCGGTCGGGGCCATGTAGCACTCCGGCAGAAAATCGCAGCGCAGACAGTCGCAAATCTTGCTGGCGTCGATGCGATCGTTCTTCTTTTTCGCCGCGGCAATGGCCCGTAGCATCAGTGGATGAGCTACCTTCAGGGCCGCGGCATGGGGTCGCAGGTGATCGTAGATCCAACCGGTGAAAACGGTCGCTTCCATCGCCGCCGTCCACGGCTGCGGCAGTGTTTTCATCCATCGATCCAGATCGAGGCGTGTCGCGGGAAGAGAACCTTCTGCGTAAACGCGGCCACTCGTGTCCTTCACGCAGTAGCTGATCGTCCTCTTGTGAACATCCAATCCGATGTAATACATACTCTGCATGGGGGGAGCCTCCTTGGTGTCTCTGAATCAGCGCTCGCTGAGTTCAGCTCTTGTACACCAAGCGCTCCTCCCATCGACCTATACATTCAAACTAACCGTCCAAATGAAACAGGCCCCAGCTGCCGCCGAAGCGCTGGGGCCTGTCAATTCTCCTCTCCGCCAAGCGTCCTAGGGACGGGCGGCCATAGGCAGGGGCAGGTTTTGCGATACAGGTCCAACCGTCGTTCCGATCACGTCGCCTGAGACGATCATCTCCACGCGGCGGTTCTCTTGACGTCCTTCCGCCGTGTCGTTGGACGCAACGGGTTGTGTCTTTCCGAATCCTCGTGACGTCATCGACGTCAAAGGAATGTTTTGCTGTGCCAGGTAATCCCTTACTGCTCCGGCTCGATGTTCCGAGAGTTCCTGGTTCATGGCATCGCCACCCACGCTGTCGGTGTTGCCCTCAATGGCCAGCCTGAGGTCCGGGTAGGCAAGAATAATTCCGGATATTTTGGCCAGCTTTTCGCGCGCCAGGGGACGAAGACCGTACTTGCCGGTGTCGAAAAGCACGTCCGACAAATTCACGACGAGACCACGGGCGGTGTCGCGAGTGGCAAGAATGGCGTTGAATTGTTGCAGCAATCGGGCGCGAAGTTCTTCACGATCGCGCAACGCTTGCTGGAGTTGCTGATTCGAAGTCGCCGCGGCGGCTTCCGCGTTTCTTTGGCCCTCTTGGGCATTCGCAGCGGTTTGATTGGCGTCAGCGGCGGCGGCTCGATTTCGATCCGATTCCGCTTGGGCGTCTCTTTGGCCTTGCTGGGCGTTCGCAGCGACCTGATTGGCGTCAGCGGCGGCCGCAAGATTCCGATCCGATTGCGCTTGGGCATTCTGTTGCTGCTGCTGTGCCGTAGCGGTAGCCTGCATGGCCTCCGCGCGCCGGCGGTCGGCATCGGCGGTTGCTGCTTCCGCGTCCTTACGAGCTTGCATATCCGCGTTGGACTTGGCGGTGGCGTCCGCGACTTGCGCCGCTGCCGCGTCCTTCTCCGCGGTTACGCGGTCTGCATCGATCTTTTTCACGGCGATTTCCCGGGCGTCGTCCGCCGTTTGCACAACCTCGCGCGATTCCGCAATCAACGTTTTCTTCTCGAGGTGTCTCATGGTTGCCAGATCGTCCGCTTGCTTCATCTGGCTGGCCGCATTTTCATAGCTGGAATGGGCGAAAGTCTCCGCTCCGGCCGATTTGGCGATCCGCACCGCATTGCGCGCTTCGAAGAATTCGAGAGGGAGTCTCGAGTCCAGGACGACCGGGTCGAAGACGTAGCCGGTGGGAATGTAGCCGCCGCGATCGATGAGTTCATACTTTGCGTCCACGGCCTCGGTGGCGCCCACGGTGTCCGGGCGAATCTCGTTCTCGAGGACTACGACGTTGCTGGGGCGGCGCACGGCATAATAAGGTTCCGCGGTTACGATCAGCGCGAAAGCCTGAAGGTCAGTGGTCGCGTCCAGCTTGCTGCGGCGGTCATCGCCCACCAACACTTCGCCGAGGTTCACTGCCCGGCCTTCCGGCGAAATCGCCCACATCACATAGGTCAGATACTCGGTGCCAAAGCTCGTGGGCCTGTCGAGCCCGGAAAATTCGGCCTTGATTTGCATATCCCCGCGCTTGCTATTGACTTTGGCCTCGCCCGCTGCGCCGGCCATCAAATCGGTGCCTTGAAAGTCGATCTTTGTGGACCCGCTGTGGTGTTTGTAGCTCACCGCCCGGGTCGTACGGCTGACTACGTTCACCCTGTAGATGGGCGTCTGACTGGGTTCAGACGAAACTAGGGTTTGCGCTTGGACGAGCGTCGATGCGCCCAAACCGACGAGTACTGCCAATAACACTGCGGAAGTTTTCACTTGGACTCTCCTTGAGATGCTGGAAAGACCAAGTATCAAGTTCCGGGAATACCAATACTGTCCGCTATTGCACGTTGTGCGAAGATCATCAAAACGAGGTCCCAAGGACTGGAACTTTGCTAACCGAAGCTAACCAGAGAATGCGCTTGACATATTCCCATATGGGAATGTAATATGCAGGGCATGGCGAGGGCGGCGACGACATCGGATGCGTTCAATGCGGTGGCGGAGCCGCGGCGACGGGAGATCCTCCAATACCTCGCGGTTGCGGAGCGGCCCGTGGGCGACATCGTGATTGCGCTGCGGTTGGAGCAACCGTCGGTGTCGAAGCATCTGCGCGTGCTGCGAGATGTCGGGCTCGTGCGCATGCGCCGCGAAGGGCGGAGGAAGTTTTACCGGACGAACGCCGAAGCGATCCGTCCATTGCACGAATGGACGAGCGAATTCGAGCGATTCTGGCGGCATCAGTTGAATCGGGTGAAGGAACGAGCCGAGGCCAAAATGGCGGAGGCGAATCTAAAGAAGAAAAAGGAGGATTCATGATCGCAACAGGAACGAAGGTGGAAGATTTGACGCTGAATGTGACGGAAGAAATTCACGTGAAGGCGCCGCTGAACGTGACGTTCGACGCGCTGCTCGAACAGCTCGGGCCGCTCATGACCGCGGCGGAGGACCGTCCGATGCCGATGAAGATCGAGGCCTGGCCGGGCGGGAGATGGTATCGCGATCTCGGAGACAACAACGGGCATTTATGGGGACACGTGCAGGCGATCAAGCGGCCGACGCTGCTCGAATTTACGGGGCCGCTGATGATGTCGTATGCGGTGGCTTCGAATGTGCAGTACCGGCTGAGCGAGGAAGCCGGCGGAACGCTGATCAAGTTCCATCACATCGCGCTCGGGCTGATTCCGGAGGACTACAGGAAAGGTCTGACAGGCGGCTGGAAGCAGATCAACGCACGCGCTAAGGAGCGAGCGGAAACGTCGGGCGCCGGGCGGGCGGCGGCAAAGTAACCTCGACAGGCGGGCTGACGGCTTTCATGGGCATGAAGGCCTTTCCGAGGAATGTCCCGAATAGATTGCGGCACCTTCGATTCGCACAGTTGTAAGAAGCTGAACGCCAAATCTCGCGCACGCGAAGGGAGAAATTATGAAGCTGGCAGAATCCATCTTGACGGAGCTTGATCAGGAAGCACAAACGACGAAGCGAGTCCTCGATCGAATTCCGGACGACAAACTCGCCTGGAAACCGCACCCGAAATCCTTTTCCCTGGGCCAGTTGGCGCTGCACATAGCGTCCGTGCCGGGCAGCGTCACCGCAATCGTTATGCAGGATAGTGTGGAAGCCCCGAACTTCACGCAGCCCGAACCCAAGAGCCGGCAGGAGGTCCTCGACACTTTTTCGAGGAGCCTCGAGACTGCAAAGGGCAACTTGAAGAAGATGGACGACGCCCGGCTCGCGTCGACGTGGAGCTTGACGAGAGGCGGGAAGGTGGTGATGTCGGCGCCGCGGATCGGGTTTCTACGCTCGGTGCTGCTGAATCATGTCTACCACCATCGCGGGCAGCTTTCCGTCTATCTGCGGATGCTGGATGTTCCAGTGCCGTCGATTTACGGGCCTAGCGCGGACGAAAATCCGTTTGCATAAACCAATCGTCGACGCCACGTCACGGGGACGTAATCGGGCGCTCTTCCCGCGGCGAGTTTGGCGGCACCAAGGGGCTACAGGCCGCCGATGCCAGCGGCCCGTAGCCCCCGCTCAGGCTCAGGCGCTGACGGCCTGGCCCACAGGCTTCGGGACGCTATTGATCGTCTTCAGAATGCGCGAGACGATCTGGTAGGGATCACCTTCGGAGTTCGGGCGGCGGTCTTCCAGATAGCCTTTGTAACCGTTCTTGATGAAGTTAACAGGCAGCCGGATCGAAGCACCACGATCCGAGAGAGCATAGCTGAACTTGTCGATGGCTTGCGTTTCGTGCAGACCTGTCAAACGGAGATGGTTATCCGGGCCGTACACGGCGATGTGCGCGGCGATATTGTCCTGGAACGCCTTCATCAGCGCTTCCAAGTATTCCTTGCCGCCCACTTCGCGGAGGTATTTCGTCGAGAAGTTGCAGTGCATGCCGGATCCATTCCAGTCGCCCTTGATGGGTTTGCAATGCAATACGACATCCACCTCGTATTTCTCGCACAGACGCATCATCAAATAGCGAGCGGTCCAGGTGTCATCAGCGGCTTTGGCGGAGCCTTTGGCGAAGATCTGGAATTCCCACTGACCTTTAGCGACTTCGGCGTTGATGCCTTCATGATTGATACCGGCGGTAAGACAGGCTTCCAAGTGTTCTTCGACGATTTTGCGGGCCAGGCTGCCCATGTTCCTGTAGCCAACGCCGCAGTAGTACGGGCCCTGGGGAGTGGTCGGGTAGCCGTTTTCCGGGAAGCCGAGAGGACGGCCCGCCTTGAAAGAGGAAGTATTCCTGCTCAAAACCAACCCACAGGTCAGGGTCGTTCTCGATCGTCGCGCGTGCGTTGCTGGGATGCGGGGTGCCATCGGGGTGCATCACTTCGCTGAGAACGATATATGCGTCCTTGCGGCTGGCGTCAGGATATAGAGCCACAGGTTTCAGCACGCAGTCGGATTTATGCCCTTCGGCCTGCATCGTGGAACTGCCGTCAAACCCCCAATTGGGTAGATCAGCAAGGGCGGGCGGATGCGCAAATTCCTTGATCAGGGTTTTGCCGCGCAGGTCAGGAACGGGAGTTTTGCCGTCAAGCCAGATGTATTCTAGTTTGTATTTTGCCATGGTTTTTGGAGGTCCTGTGGGGTGGGGTCATTCAGATGCCCCAGCCTCGGTATTGAAAGCGACAGAGCCGACTCAGTCGATTCAAGCGAGCTCCAAAATACAGGGCCAGGTTGGTATCGTCCAATTCATTAAATCTATCGACGCCATTCAGTTTATTTCCACACGCCTTCGTCTTTCCGCTTTGCATCCAGCTTTGTGGACGAGGCTAATGCCTGAAGTAATTGGCCGGAAACCGAAAGCCGCCTAAGAATTCGGAAATTAAATAATCATGGTTTATAATCATTGCGTAAGTCGGCGTTCTTGCCGAAAAGGAGGTGATCCCTGAGGTACGCTAGATCTTAAGGCCGTAAACGAGAGGGGCGAATTGTGAGTGTACCGAGACGCCCCTCTTTTTATTGATCCCGCCTCGCATTGACCCGTCCCACCGAAATTGCATTGGGTAACCGGCTGGGTCCTCATAAACGCGGTAACCGGACATGTTCGGTATTCAACTTTGGAATCTCGATGCTCTGAACTCCCGCTGTTGCTTGAGACCTATGAGGGAACACGCCGAGCGCAGCTAATCGCGACGCGAGGGCGGCGTCCAAGGTGAACTGGCATGGTAGTTGGTGTCGGCATGCACCACCTCCGCGCGATAAAGCTTGCCGTTCCTGAACTTGAACATCTCCAGCATGACGAAGCTATTCGGGGTCCTGAAGCCGGCCCGAATCTGCGTGCCGTCCGTGAGATTGAACGCCTGCACCACCGCATTGTGGTCGAGAAAGGCCCTAGCCATGACGATGCCTTTCTCTTCGTCGACCAGGAAAAAGTCCCGCTCGCGCAGGGCGTTGTTGGCACGGTACATGCCGGTCTTGAACTGGTCGCCGCAGTTCAAGCGGAAATTAGGCTGGGGAGAATCAGGGTTGCTGGCGGTCTTGGTGCCATTGTCGATCCGCGAGCAAGTGGGGTCGAATTCGGTGTAGAGAGTTCCGTCGTTGAGCTGCAGCGTAGCGAAGTAGCCGTTGGCCAGGTCGATCATCTTGCGACGCGGGACGCGCTCTGCGGGCGCCAGAGTGTCATACATGGCAGGGTCGTGCTTTAAGTCCTTGGGGTCCCCACCTCCCGGAGCCGCGGCGTTCAGAACCGGGGGCCGCGGCCGCCAAACAGTCTCCAGTTCCGTGACCTTGGCGTCCGCGACCTTAAGACGCGCGGCAAACCAAGTGGGCAGGCCGTTCAACTCCACGGTCCCAAAGTAGCCTACCTGCCCCGTGAGAGGATCGGCCACAATCAGATCGTTGTCCACCTTGCCGGTTGCCACGGCCCAGGAGCCATCGCCGACCATTAACCGGGCGTTATTCTCGGTGAACTCCACCTTGTCAGCCCAAGGTACGCGGCTCGGGTCACGTGTAACCAGAGCGGTCAGATATTTGTTCATGAATTCGACCAGGCAGGCGCGATCGCAATTTGAGGGGACGGCGTTGAGATCCTGCCCCCGCGTAGTCGACGTGACGGACAATCCGCTAAACACAAGCGCCAGCGCGATCGCACCAGACGCGAAACTTTTCACTCTCAATGGTCCTCCGTTGGTTGGCCTTTTACTGTCGCAGCCTGGGTGCTGATTGCCGGATTTCCTGACGAGTCCTGGAAATCCGGAGGGCGGCGACATTCCGCGCGCAGTTCGTTCATCGGCGGGGTTATATACGTGCGTGTGTGTTGAAGTCAACGAGCGAGCATGTTTCTTTTTGGGCAGTCGTGCGATTTCGATCGAGTTCGCAACCCTCCGGAATGTTTCGCAATCGGTGGGTCACTGATAAACGCGGTAACCGGACAAGCGCCCCTGACTCCCAACTGACGCATTGCCCAAAAACGGCCAAAACCGCGGCGTCGCGGTAGAATCGAAGAGGCGCAACGGCGCCGAGACGACATGACCGCAAATGGAAATCGAGTTCCACCCGGGCCGAAGGGTCTACCCTTGGCCGGCGTGGCGTTCAGCCTGCGCCGCGATCCGCTGGCCGGGATGCGCCGCATGGCGCGCGAGTACGGCGACATCGTCCGCTTCGAAGTAATGATGCAGGAACGCATCCTGCTGAATCATCCCGACTGGATCAACCAGGTGCTGGTGATCCAGCAGAACAAGTTCCACAAGAGCGAGCTGACGAGACGGATCACCGTCCGGATGCTCGGGCAGGGACTGCTGATCAGCGAAGGCGAATTCTGGCGGCGGCAGCGGCGACTGGCGCAACCGGCGTTTCACCGCAACCGCGTAAACGACTACGCCGCGACGATGCTTGAAATCGCGCAGGCTCATATCCGGGAATGGAGGGACGGCGAAGAGCGCAACATCGCTCAGGAAATGATGGCGCTCACGCTCGACATTGCGGTGCGCACGCTCTTCGGCACCACGCTGCCGGGCGAGTCGCGCCAGGTGGGACAGGCGATGACCTTTCTAATGCGGTATTCGCTGCGGCGCCAGCGGTTGCCCTTCCGGATTCCGGAAACATGGCCCACGCCGGCGAACCGGCGCGCGAATCGAGAGCTCGAATTCATCGACTCGCTCGTCTACCGGATCGTTGCCGAGCGGCGAGCCGAGAAGAATTCCAATCACCATACCGACCTGCTGGCGCTGCTGATGAACGCGATGGACGACGACGGCAGCCAAATGACTCCTCAGCAGCTCCACGACGAGACGATGACGCTCTTCCTCGCCGGCCACGAAACCACCGCGCAGATGCTCGCGTGGACCTGGTACGCCCTCAGCCAGAATCCCGCGGCGGAAGCGCGGCTGCACGAAGAGCTGAGCGGGGTGCTAGGCGGCCGCCCGATCGAGGCGGCGGACTTTCCTCGGCTGCCCTACCTACAGGCCGTGATGAATGAGGTGCTGCGGCTCTATCCGCCCGCGTATATCCTGGCGCGGGAAACGGTCGAGCCCTGCGAGATCGGCGGCTACGAACTGCGGCCGGGATCGACGATCATCTTTTCGCAGTGGGTGATGCAGCGCGATGCGCGCTATTACGACGATCCGGACGCCTTCCGCCCGGAGCGCTGGCTCGACGGGCTGATGGATCGCCTGCCGGCAGGCGCGTACTTTCCGTTCGGCGACGGTCCGCGGCGCTGCATCGGCCAGGGATTCGCGCTGCTCGAGGCGGCCATCGTGACCGCGACGCTCGCGCAGAAGTTCCGATTCCAGCTCGTTCCCGGGCATCCGGTGGTGGCGGAGCCGCTGGTGACGCTGCGGACGCGCCACGGCATACAGATGACGCTGCAGGCGCAGAATTAATGCCGTTCCAACCCGGAGAATCCAACAGCTTGTTGAGAAGCCTCGCTGCGAGGCTTCAGGGGTTAAAACCCCTGAAGAAATCAACCGAGTTACGGCGGGGTTGAAACCCCGCCCTTCCGTTTTTCAATAGCGCTGGTAATTCTTCGCTTCGCGGATCTCTGAAATTCGGAGTTACAAGTTGGAACGGCATTAATGCACGAACTCGCCGGTGCCGCCGTTTGCCCACGGATCGTAGGTCAGCGCGAAGCGAATCCGGTCCGGAATCGGCGGATGGCTGTAGAAGAGGAAGACGTTCACGGGATTCGGCGTGGGGTCGGAAAGACCCACGTCACCCAGAATCTGGAACGCCTGCGCCGCCACCTGCCCCGAATCCGGCGTCAGGCCGTGCGTAACTTCCAGGCCATATTGATCGGCCTGGTGTTCGTAGTGGCGGCTGATGGCGCTCGTGAGCGGATTCGCGAGGAACCCCAAAATGCTGAGCAGAAGAAGCAGAGCCGGCAGCGACGCCCAGTCGTCCACGCCGCGGATACCCCACTTTTCTCCCCAGCGCGCAAGCACCCAGCCGATGCTGCGGTAGCCGAGATAGAGCAGGATCAGAATCACGATGGCATTGAGCGCGATCAGTTGCGGAATATGCAGCAGGACGTAGTGCCCCATTTCGTGCCCTGTGACGTAGACGATCTGCGGGGTGGTCATCTTCGCAATCGTCGTGTCCCATATTACGATGCGCTTCGAAGCGCCGAAGCCCGTGACGTAGGCATCGAGCGCCGTCGATTTTTCGGACGCCCCCATCCAAAACATCCGCTCGGGCGGAATATTCGCGCCGGCGCGATGCACGAGCTGCTCGAGCGAGACGACGAGAGCAGGATCCTTCTGTTCGAGGGGTGTGAACTTGTGGAACAGCGGGTCGATGACTAGCGGCTGGAGGAAAAACACGAACAACAGGATCGGGAGCGAAGCGAGCCAGAAATAGAACCACCAACGGCGCGGGCTTTTGCGAATCACCGCGTACAGAATGGAGATCAGGATGATGCCGAGGATCACGGAAATGAGTTCGTTCTTCGTCCAGTCCCACGTCCACGACCCCCATCCCTGCACCGAAATTCCGTACTTGCGCTCGACCCAGTTGTCGTAAATCCCGGTGGGCAGCTCGAGGATGTCGGTCGTCAAAATCAGCAGCGGCGCGAAGATGAGAACCTGAACGAAACGCTTGGACGAAGCGCTTTCAGCCCAGGTGCGGTACTTCGGCGCGATCTTCCAGCGCAGGACAAGCCACAGAATCACCAGCCCGTATACGAAACTGATGATCGCGAAGCGGAAGAGAATCCGGCTGCGGTCGCGCGCCTGCTTGTAGCGATCCGGCGGAAGCGTGTAGGCGGTTACCGTTTGCTGAGTTTCCTGCGCGGGCGCGGCCGGTGGCGCGGATTGCGACGAGGTGGTCGAGGCGGGCGCCTGCTGCGCGGCAAAGGAGAGCGCGTGCTGCGCTCTCTCGCCGGCGAACGACGGACTCGGGCACAGCGCGAGAGCCGAGGCAAATGCCAGGGCCGTGAGAACGAGCGTCAGCTTTCTCATTTTCCCCCCGTTGAAACCGAACGTGCGGCGGAGTATCTCTCCTCCTTGGACGCAGAGCAAGAGCTTACGTCGCGTGGCCTGGGGCGGGATTCCGGCCGGAAGTCTGGCATAATACGGCCACTATGACATCCAGCGCAGCAAGCCCGCTTCCCAGTGTGAATCGCCAGTTTGTTCTCGCCGCGCGTCCGGTGGGGATGCCGAAGGAGTCCGACTTCCGGGTGGTCGAGGCGCCGATCCCCGCGCTCGCGAACGGCCAGATCCTCGTACGCACACTTTTCCTCTCGGTCGATCCCTACATGCGCGGGAGGATGACCGGCGTGCGGACGTACGCCGATCCCGTGGACATCGGACAGGTGATGGTCGGAGGAACCGTCGGCAAGGCGCTGCAATCGCTGCATCCGCAGTTTCAGGCGGGCGATATCGTTTCGGGTTATTGGGGCTGGCAGGAATACGCGATATCGGACGGCCGCGGCTTGCAGAAACTGGACGCGAGCCGCGCGCCGGTCTCAACCGCTCTGGGCGTGCTGGGAATGCCGGGGATGACGGCTTACTTCGGTTTTCTCGACATATGCGAGCCGAAGCCGGGCGAGACGGTGGTGGTGTCGGGAGCCGCGGGGGCGGTCGGCTCACTCGTCGGCCAGATCGCGAAGATCAAGGGCTGCCGCGCGGTCGGAGTCGCCGGCACCGATGAGAAGGTCGCGTGGCTTACCGGCGAGTTGGGCTTCGACGGCGCGTTCAACTACAAGACCACGGAAAGTTACGTGGCGAAGCTGAAAGAGCTTTGCCCGAAGGGCATCGACTGCTATTTCGACAACGTCGGCGGGAGCGTGACCGACGCCGTGCTTCCGGTGCTAAATGTGCGAGCGCGGATTTCGATTTGCGGCCAGATTTCGCAATACAACGCGACCAAGCCGGAATTGTGCGTGCGGCCTTGGGTCTATTTGCTGACCAAACAGGCCCGGGCCGAGGGATTTATCATCTCGCGGTTCATGGACCGTTTCCCGGAGGGCATCGCCCAGATGGCCGATTGGATCAAAGAGGGCAAGCTGAAGTATCGCGAGCAGATCGTTACGGGCTTCGAGAATGCGCCGCGCGCGCTGATCGGCGTGCTGCAGGGCGATAACACCGGGAAGATGCTGGTGGCGATGCGATAAGGATTGTCCGCCTTTAGCCGCCGCAAGGGACAGTTGCCTCTTTGGATGCCGCCGCTTGCGCCGTTTGCAACAGGCGTCCGCGCACGGCTAACATGGGTGAGCGGAAAACCGCGGTTGGAGAAACCCTCGATGCGCATCGCAAAATGGGGCCTCATGATTCTGCTGATTTCGCCGCTGGGGACGGCCCTGGCGCAGGAACAGCAGGAAGATTCGCTGGCGGCGGCCGCTCGCCGCGCCCAGGACGAGAAGAAAGACCAGAAGAAAGAACAAAAGAAGGATCAGACCAAGGCCGCCAAGGTCTGGGACAACGACAACATTTCGTCCACGTCCGGCACGGTGAGCGTCGTGGGACAAACCGCGACGCCCGCGGAACAACCCGCTCAGCCAGGTGAAGCAAGTGGCGCCAAGGAAGCGGCGAAGCCCGCCCAGACGGCCGCGGATAAATCCGCCGCCATCAAGGCCGACCTCGCTGCGGCCAAAGAACAGCTTCAGAACTTGAAGGCCGAGCTCGACATACTCCAGCGCAAATACGGGCTCGACCAGCAGATGTATTACGTCAAGCCCGACTACGCTTCGGACAAGGCCGGCGCAGCCGCGCTGAAGGACGAGCAAGACCAGATCGACGCCAAGCAGCAGGAAGTCGACGCCGCGCAAAAGAAGATCGACGACCTGCAAGCACAGCTTCCGCCCGCGGGCGGCGACAACGGCGGCAATCCGAAGTAGGCCCCGGACGCACGTTTTCGGCTCTTGGGAAACGTACCCCTACTAATTGTATATATTCCCCTTGACACACTAGAGGCCCCGGCGCACAATTCCGCCAGTTTTACGGGGCGTTTCTCCTTCAAACATTTTGCGAGGCGAGAAGATGCAATATCTTCCCGGTTGGACGGTGCAGTGTTTGAATCCGGGGTGTCCCGCGCGGGGTCACTGGCTGCGCGTGCAGGGCTCGCCGCTGGACACATGCAGCAACTGCGGCGCGCCGCTTCACAACGTGCCGCCGCCGCTTGGCGCCGCGCTTCCGGATGCGGCCCCGGCCGCTCGCGGGTCATCGGCCGCTGGGGCGTCCGCGCTGAGGTTTTTCAGGTAGATCTTCGCGGTCTGGACTTTTCGGACCGCCACACATGGCAGCGGCTCGGCCGTTCCGAGAAATCGGGACGGCCCTCGTCCCCGCCGCAACCCCCTCTGATTCGAAGGTAATGGCCTGCGCCGGTCCTGAGAGATTCGGGAATGGCTTGGGTGTTTCTTTCGGAGTCGCTCGGGAAATCCTTAAGTTGAGGGGGAGCGGCCGGTGGGGGGACCGGCCGCTCAGGGCATGGGGTGATGGAAGTGCAACTCGAGGGTGCTGTCAGGCCCGCCGGCTGCCGCGAAGGTTGCCCTTCCTGGGCTTACGCCGGGCGCCGCACTCCTCGAATCCACAGTCATTCTGCCTGCGATCACCGGGAGCGTCGATAGACCGCTCGATTCAATCTGTCCCGTACCAACGTACTGGAACTAGAATTCGCGCCGTTTTCGCCCGCTGCCACAAGAGAGATTCCTCGACGGACCCCATGCCACCTCGGATGATGATCCTCGCCGGTCCGTCAAAACATCCGGACCGCGAACGGCGCGGATCATCACTTTGCGGCCAGGGCAGCGGATGTACTACGATAGCCGCCCGCCGATGAACGAAGACACTCCTTCCAAGCCGGGCGAACAGGCAGGCGAGATGCTGTGGGGATTCTGGTATCCCGCGCTGCGCAGCGAGCGGTTGCACGGGAGAAGACTCGAGCGCGCCATGCTGCTCGAAGTGCCTTTGGTGCTGGGCCGCGACGCGGCCGGAAAGCCGTTTGCGCTGCGCGACGTCTGCCCGCATCGCGCGTTTCCGCTTTCGTTCGGCCAATTCGACGGAGCGTCGGTCGAGTGCGCCTATCACGGCTGGCAGTTCGACGCGCACACCGGGCAGTGCCGCCACATTCCCTCGCTGATGGCCGATTCGAAACTCAAGTGCGACCGGATTTACGCGGGCAGCTTTCCCTGCGAGGAGCGCGACGGCTACGTCTGGGCGTTCATGACGAATCCCGAAGGCCGCGCGAGCGACGCGGGTGCGCCGCCGGCGCCTGAGCTGCCGACGTTCGACGCTGCCCAAAAAGGGCGCTGCAAGATGGCGCGTCTTTCGGCCGATTTGCCGTGCAGCGTGGACCACGGCATCATCGGCCTGATGGACCCGGCGCACGGGCCGTTCGTGCACCAGGCGTGGTGGTGGCGCAGCCGCCGCAGCATCCGCGACAAAGCCAAGCAGTTCGAGCCGATCCCGAACGGCTTTCGCATGAGCGCGCACGCGCCCTCGGCCAATAGCGCGCCATACAAGATCCTGAAGCTCATCACCGGCGAACCGGCCACGACCACGATCGACTTCGTGCTGCCGAACCAGCGCTTCGAGCAGATCCGCGCGGGCCGCTACTGGCTATCGAGCCGCACGACCGTGACGCCGGTCCGGCGCGATCTGTGCCGGCTCGATTTTGTGGCCGCGTGGAACATTCTTCCGTGGTTTCCGGTCGTCTCGTTCATCATTCACGTGCTGGGGCCGCGATTCATCCGCCAGGATACGGAAGTGATCGAGAAACAGGCGCTCGGGTTGAAATACGAAGACCGCATGATGCTGGTGGACGACGCGGACCGGCAGGCGCGCTGGTATTTCGAATTGAAGGCTGCGCTGCTCGAATCGCGGCGCACCGGCGAGCCGATGCGTCATCCGGTCGCCGGTCCCGTCACGCTGCGCTGGCGTTCATAAAGCGAAAACTCCCTTCGGCTCCCTTCGCCTGCACCAATCTTGTCCCGACGTCCAGTTGTTTACGCCGTGAATGTGACGCATATTCGGTTGCCGGTTGAAACCGGGTGAAGAACCAGGCTACAGAAATTGGTCGTTGATTCGGAGCTGCGATGCCTAGCCTACTCCTCTCGCTCCGCGCACGACGGCGGCAGTGCCGTCACTCCCCATTCCCAATCCGGTTTGCGTTCTGCCGGCGCTCCGCCGATGCAGCGCGGCCGGGAGGCAAGGCTAGCAAGCTTGGGGGGAAAATGAACCGCTGGATACGCCATCTGCTGCTGCTGTCCGGAATCTGCTGGGCGCTGCCCGCGGCGGCGTCCGATCTCCGAACCATAACGTGTCCCGTGAATCAGGACCGCGTGTGGGTCTACGATTCGCTGAGCAGTTTCGACGTCGAGGCCAAGTTGCGTTGCGGCGAAACCGTTGAAATCGTGTCGCGCGTGAAAGGCTACGTGAAGGTTCGAACCGCGAGCGGGCTTGAAGGCTATCTGCCGGACAGCGTCTTCCCGGATTTGCCGCCGCTCGACGATAGCAAGGACACGCTCGGCAACCACAACGCCGGAGCGCCCGCCGAAACCGCAGCGAACACGCCCACGAGCCTTGCCGCGGCGGCGGCCGCTTACCGCCCTGCCCCCAAACCAGCCCCGAAACCAGCGCCGGTTGTCGAGCCGCCCGCGACGACAGGAACGGTGGTCGCCAAAGCACCCAAGCCCGCCGCGCCAGCGCCCGCAGCTTCGACGTCGGTTACGGTTTCAGCGCCGCGACCCAAGGTCGCGCCATCCGCGGTCGCGACCGCAGCAAAGCCCGAGGTTGTGGTCGCGATGCGCGTGCCGGCTCCGCAACCATCCGCGCCGATCGTGCCCGCCAGAGCGCCGGGCGGTGATCACGCCTCGGCAGCCGCGCTCGTTCGCGTCGAGTCTCCAGCCGCCGCGCCCAGCGCGGTCCCTGCCATGAGCGCACCGGGCGCCGCGTCGTTGCGTGAGGCTGTCGCCGTCAGGCCCGTTGCCGTCAAGCCCATCGCGACCATCCCGGAGTCCGAGGACTACCCGGACGCCCTGCCGGACAACGAAAGCGCCGATCCGCAGTGCCGCATCTTTTTCTCCGCCTACGGCCTGGGCGCGACCCAATACAAATGGCTTTCCGAGAATCGCCGCAAGCAATTCTCGAGCATCTGCCCCGCGCCGAATCTCACGAGCGTCGATTTCGTGATCCTCTTCACGCACGATTCCGATTCGTATATCTCCGCCATGCCCACGCCCGTTCACACCGACGGCAGCGGCTTCTCCGATTTCAGCCCGATGACCACCGTCGACACCGCGCTGATGTCGCCTTCCGACGCGGACAAAGCGCGCTACGAGCTTGCCTGGGTGTTTCGCGTGAAGCGGGGCGACTTCGACCCCGCGAAGTTCTCGCCGCGACGCCGCCCGCAATTCAGCAACGTGTTGAAAGGTTCCCACGCCTCCACACGAGCCGTGGAGGACGCTTTCAATTTCATCGAGCAGCAGGCTCCGAATCGCTGAGCGTCTAGCGCAGACTTCCCAGGTCGAATTCGGCTTCGACCTGCCGGCCATCGGGGGTGATGACTTTCACGGTCACAGGCGTGTCCGAGTCGATCTTTTCGGCGTCGTAATCCAACTGCGCAAACACTCCAGTGACCGGGCCGTCAGAGTCTGAAAAGACTCCCCAGTGCCGGACCTCTTGCGGCGAGATGGGCTTTTTCTGCTGCTCCAGGAGAATTGAGAGGTCGCTGCCGATACCGCCAGTGGGAAAGCGAAAGGCGCCGTCGACGATCGGCGGTTCCAGCTCCTGCCAGACCGTATAGTCGACTTCGACGTTCACGCGGCAGCTCTCGGGCTTGCCGAGGAATTCCTGCTCGGCGTCGGGAGCGCGAAAATTCGCGCCGATCTGCGCGATTTTCTCGGCGACGACCAGGTAAGGCGTCTCGAACTGGATCATCGACACGTGCTCGCCTGTTTTCGGCGCGGAAGGATTCTGTGTGTACTTCGTGAAGGCTGCGGCCATCTTGGCCGAATCTCCCGTAGCCAGAAAATAGGCTTCGCGAATTGCTTCGGGAGAAAGCGGATAGTCGTAGGCCAGCGCGGGCTGCATGGCGGCCAGCGCGAGCGCCAACAGCAGAATCGAGAGCCCCCATCGACCGGGTGATTTCATCGCGGCCTCCGAGTCCTGCTTGGTTGGACGAGTTGGCGAAAGCGCCGGGTACGCGCGCTCAATCCACCAGGCTGCTCAGGAACGGGTAGTGGTCCGCGGCGGCCATGAAGAAAAGCATCGGCAGCGACATCCAGAATCCCGTGCGCGAAGCGAGAAACGCCCAGCGAGCCAGCCTCGCGGCCTCGGGCGGCATCGGCGTGCCCTGCTCGACGCTCGCGCGCGTCCAGGCGATCAGCCGCTTCTGCGCGCGCCAGATGACGCCCCACGCGTTCAGCAGCAACAGCAATCCCATCCCTCCGCCGACGCTGATCGCCAGATGACCGTTCGACGATTGCTCGTTCGCGTTCAGGTCGAGCACGATCCACGACGCGGCGATTGCAATCAAGGAAATCGCGATCGCGCGCACCCAGACGCTATCGAGAATCCCGGTGTGCGGCATCTGGAACGGCCAGATCAGGGCGAAGGCCACGATCCACACGAGAAACCATTCGCCGAACCAGTGCCAGGCCAGCGCGGGATTGCCCGCGTTTCGCGCGTCGGAGGCGAGAATCATCCAGAAGTAACGCAAGCCCATGAGCACCGTGACCAGAGCCGACCAGCGGAACCACCACATCGCTCGCGACATCAATAGCGGGAACACCTTGCCGCGCACCGGCGCGTCGAGTTCCTTGAACGTGGGAGTGCCGACGAGGTTGAAGAAATAGAGCAGGCCGATCCAGATGATTCCCGCGACGATGTGAACCCAGCGAAGCGCGATCTGTTCGTTTGCGACCGCGCCCTGCGGAAAGCTGAAATGCGGTTCGGCGAGAAAGACGAGTGCGAGCAAAGAGGATGACATCGGAAGGCCTCCGAGCTACCGACTGTGCGAGCGTTCGGCGCCACGCTACCGGATTCGAACACTCGAAGTCAATTCGCCTCGCCATCTGATGGGAAGGCAACTCTTGACCGCCTCTTCCTATCCAATAGATGCGGATGGAGCGCTCGGCCCCCTCAACCAACTACACACAGTCAACGCCAACCCTTGTTGGAAGAATGAGGGAACGCTATAAACTGGTAACGGTGAATTCCACGAAAACAGACTCAGGTGAGAAATCTTTGGGCCGAAGAGTCCGGAGATCGGTCCTGGCGCCCAGGAGCTTGGTTTGGCTAAGCCTCAGTGTCCTGGCTTGCGGCTTTCCGGCTTTGACCTTGGCTGGGGCCCAGTCTCAGCAGCCCGTTGTCGTCCAGAGTGGTCCAGTTGGCGGCGAGCGGCCGCCCGCGCAGCAATTGCCAGGAAGCATCAGCGGAACAGTTGTTGATCCAAGCGGAGCCGTGATCGCCGGAGCGCGGGTGACGTTTACACGCGACGATCGATCCCCGGGCCAGGAGGCAATCACCGGCGGCGACGGGCAATTCTCTTTTGCCAACATCGCTCCGGGGCCGTTCCGTCTCACAATTACGGCGGCGGGCTTCGCGACGCAAACGTCCTCGGGAATCCTCCATGCGGGGGAGATCTACATGGTCCCGCAGACCGCGTTGGCTGTCGCCACCGCCGTCGCGGAGGTGCGGGTGGTACCCCCGGAGATCGAGGCGGAAGAGGAGATCAAGGAGCAAGAGAAGCAGCGGGTGCTCGGCTTCGTCCCGAATTTCTACGTCAGCTACGTCCCCCACGCGGCCCCTCTGGACACGAAGCAAAAGTTCGAGCTTGCCTGGAAGACGTCACTCGATCCAGTCACCTTCATCGTGACCGGGGCGGCTGCGGGACTCGAGCAGGCGGACGATCAGTACGGCGGATACGGGCAAGGCGCACAAGGATACGGAAAGCGCTATGGGGCCGCCTACGCTGACCAGGTTACGAGCACGTTCATCGGAGGCGCCATACTGCCTTCGCTCTTTAAACAAGATCCGCGCTACTTCTACAAGGGGACCGGCGGTACCCGAGCGCGGCTGCTCTATGCGATCGCCAATGCGGTGATCTGCAAGAGCGACAAGGGCCGCTGGCAGGCAAATTACTCGTATGTCCTGGGAGATTTCGCCGCGGCCGGTATCTCGAATGCCTACTATCCGTCAAACGATCGCGGAGCTGGATTGACGTTCGAAAATGCGGCCATCGGGCTCGGCGCGACTGCCGCCGCCAACGTGCTCCAGGAATTTATCATCCGGAAGTTGACGCCGAATGTTTCTCGCACCGATCCGGCCAAACCCTGAAAGCGCGATTGGCACGGTACCGGCCGCGCCGGCCCGCGGCAATCCGCCACTTCACTGCGACCGCACGCCGCTCTGGTGCACGTACTTGACGACTTCGACCTCCGACATGGCGATCAGGCCTTCGACGACCATTTGTTCCAGGTGCGGAATCAGCTTCTGTATTTTTTCCTCGGAGTCGATCACGCTGACCATGATGGGCGCGTCATGCGAGAAGGACAAAAGATGATGCGGCTTGCGAATCAGCGTGCTGGCGCCGTATCCCTCGGTTCCGCGGAAGACGGTGGCGCCGGCGAGGTCCAGCTCGCGGCACTTTTCGACGACGGCGCGATAGAGCGGCTTGCCCTGCCATTTGTCGTCTTCGCCGAAATAGATGCGCAGCATTTTGGCCTTGCCTTCGAGTTTCATGGCTGCGCCCCCTTTCGCCGCTCTTCCTCCTGATAGTCGTGCGTGTACTTGATCACGTCCACGTCGGAAAAGACGACGAGGCCCTGCTGCACCATTTCGTCGAGCACTGGGAAGAACGCGCGCAGCTTCGCCTCGTCATCCACCACCGAAAGCATCACCGGCCGGTCGTGCGAAAGATGCAGCGCGCCTTCTTTGTGGATGCGCCGGTTGGCGCCGTAGCCGAGGATGCCCTGATAGACGGTGACGCCGGCAACGTCGTTGGCGCGCATGGCCTCGACGAGGGCTTTGTACAGGGGCTTGTCGTGCCATTTGTCGTTCTCGCCGATGAAGATGCGCATCATCTTGGCCTTGCCTTCGCGCTTGAGTAAAACCGCGGCTCCTTTCGAAGCGGGCTTGGCGGATTCCTCTGATGGTTTCACCACCAGCGTGTCCTGCACTTCGATCAGGCCCGTTCCGGTCATCTGATGGAGTTTTGGCAGGAGCTCGTCGACCTTTTCGGGCGATTCGATGAACTCAATTTTGATGGGCAGGTTTTCCGTCAGGCGCTCGATACGCGTGGTATGGAGATGATGGTCGGCGCCGAATCCCGCGATGCCGCGCGCCACGCTGGCGCCCGAAATCCCGCGATAGAACAGGAAGTCGAGAATCGCCGAATAGAGCGACTGCCCGTGATACTGGTGATCTTCGCCGACGTAGATCGTGACTTTCTTTGCGGGCCCGGCCTTCAGCATGTGGCCCCTCCATCGAAAATTTCTTCCCGGACGACCGGAAAAGCGCCAGCGGTGGGGACGCTCATGGGATGCTCTTCCCGGTGATTACGCCGAGCCAGACGGAGACGAAACCAACCACCACACTGAGCGCCACATTTAATCCCGCCATCAGCAGTTCGCCGTCCTGAAAGCTGCGGAACGTTTCGTACTCGAAGGTCGAAAAGGTGGTGTACCCGCCGATGAAGCCGATCGGAATCAGGTACCTCCAGTTCGCGCTCCAGTGCGTTCTCTCCGCCAGAAGCGTGATGATCAGTCCGATCAGAAAAGAACCTGTGCAATTGATGAAGAAGGTTCCATAAGGAAAGCGTGTTCCGAAGCGGTTGCCGAAATACCCGCCGACCCAGAAGCGCAGAATCGATCCTAGAAACCCGCCGATGCCGACTATGAAGTATTTTGTCATGTGAGCGAACGTCTTTCTCCCTTTTGCGTCTGGCGAACCATGTGCGCCGCCGTCTCGGCGTGCTGCCGTGCCTGGGCCGGAAATCGCCCTGTATGGCCCAGCAGTTTACACCTGCTTCGCTCGCTTCAACTTCGTTTGGCGCAAGTACGCGTCAAACTCCGCGGTCAGCCCGCGCAACTGCCCGACGATCCCGTTCAGTTCTTTCGCCGCAGCGTCCGGCAGATCACCGTATCCCCGCATGTGTTCCGGCATCAGTTCTTCCATCTCGATGTCGATCGCGCCGAGTGCAACGGCAATCGCATGCGACGCGGGGATCGGCACCTGCTCCCTGGCGATTCCCTGAGCATCCAACACGCGCACGAGCTGAGCGCGAAGACGGGCGACATACCCTTCAATGACCCCGCGCTGTTCAGGCAGGACGTCCGCGGAATATCTGGGGAACGCCGTCCTGGACGCGGAGAAATTCAGGAGCGACTCGATGTCACCGAGAAGCTTGTCGATGTACCGGCATGTGACTTGCAGCCGGCGAGCTTGAAATTCATTCAGCCGGCCTCCGTTGCTCGATGGATCGGACATCTTTTCGGTCATCTGACAACCAGGACGGGGCAGTGCGCGTAACGCAGAACCTTTTCCGAGGTGGACCCGATAATAAACCGCTCAAACCTTGAGACACCGCGACGTCCCAGAATAATCAGGTCAATCCGGTCGGTCTCGGCGCGATGGACGATCTGCTCCACAGGATGTCCCACCGCAATATCGGTCTCCAATTCAACATCCAGGTCTTTGGCACGCCGGACGATTTTCTTGAATTTCTCCTCGAAGTGCTCGCGGGCGTCATCGAGCATGGCGTCGAGTTCCACCATCGTGGCCGGCTCGGCGGGGCGTGCGACGGCAAAAAGGAGCAACTTGGAATCCAAGGACTGGGCCAGAGAAAGAGCAACCTCGGTTGCCTTCTCGGATTGTGGCGAGCCATCGAATCCAACGAGAATCTTTTGAAATGGAGAATGCCGGCGGCCCATTGTCTCCTCCTTAATCAATCCGCGGTGGCGGCGCTGGCTTCCCTTACTGCGGACTCTTTTTCAGCCTTTGGGAGCAGATGCCTCGGCATGAACCACGCATTCGCGATCATCGTGGGAACAACCGCGCTTCCGATCACCGTCGCGACGAGGTAGGAATATTGCGTCTGGTCGATGATTCCGTGGGCCAAACCGAAGAGGGCCGAAATCGTGCCGAAGGTGAGGCCGGTTGACATCATCAGCGTGTAATACAGCCCCTCCTGCCGCTGGTATCGGAACGCCTTCACCGTGGGGAGCAAGCCGATGACTTTCGTGAACATTTTGGCGCCGAACAGAATCAGGAAAACCAGAGGCGCCGCAACGAGCGCCGGCACCAGCACAAACGATCCGGCCCTGATGAAATAGAAGGGCGTGAGCAGCCCGAACGTCAGCGTCCGCAAACGGCGCACCAGCGCATGGTCCTTTCCCACCGTTCCCGCAAGCACCATCCCAATTACGTACGCCGGCAAAACAGCCTCGCTGCCGGCCCAGGCCGCAAGCCCGCCCATCGCAAAGAGGAGGAAAAGCAGATACTTTGCCTCCAACTCCGAGACGCGTCCGCCATAGTTCCGGAAAAACCAGGGCGTGACGAAGGGTAACGCGGCAAATACCAGGATGCTCACCACGATAAAAATGACCGTGTGTCGAGTGAACGGCGCGAAGATGAGCCCCAGAGCGATCACCGTTCCCAGATCGTTGACGAAGCAGGCGGCAAGAATGGCTTTGCCAAAATCGGTCGTGTTGAAACCGAGTTCCAGCATCACCGCATAAACCACGGCAACGGAAGTGGTCGAAAGAGCGACGCCCGCGAGCCAACTCGAGCGGGCAGACCAGTGGAGCACGTAATGCGCGACCGCCGCACATCCAAGAAACGGCCCAATGAAGCCAACCAGCCCGACAACCATGGCCTCCTTCCACTTGGCGCGAAAGACCACCGGATCTAATTCGGCGCCGGCCAGGAACGTCAAGACGATCGCTCCGGTGCCGGCAAGGAAAGTGATCCAGTCCGCTGTTGCGCCGAGACCCGACTTGAAAAAAAAGGCACCCACGATCAACTGCGCGACCGTGCCGACGACAATTTCCGTCAGCGCCGTTGAGATCTTGAGCCAGATGCCAAGGAGGGTGGCGACGAGCGCCAATCCCACCCAGATGGATGCGAGAACCCACACATTTTGCATGGTTCGACCTCGCTCGAACGGCTCTGTGTGGATCGTTGCCGGGGGCATGACTCCGCGACAGGATCCCTGTCAGGAGTCATCATCTGTCCCGGCTTAGAGGGGACAGCAGTTTAGGGCGAACTCCATCGCCGCTACACCCATTTTACGTTGCCTCGGCCGGAAGTCAATCGGCCAAAGAGCAACCGTTGCATTGCCGCAAATCTCGGGCGGGGACCCGGGCCGGACGTGCAACAGTCGTTGCGGACGTTGGAATCCGCAATCGGGTAAGATGGGCGGCGCGCGGCGTCCGATAAATTGAACTGGCATCGAAAGACACAGGAGGTGGCGAATGGCGCAGGATGCAAGCGCACCGCAGGCTGCGAAACCACCGATCAAGCCGCCTTTCACCGAGGAGACGGCCCGAGCGAAAGTGCAGGCCGCGCAAGATGCGTGGAACACGCGCGACCCGGAACGCGTCGCGCTGGCCTATACCGAAGACTCGGACTGGCGCAACCGGAACGAATTTCTTCACGGGCGCGAGGAAATCAAGGCATTCCTGCGCCGCAAGTGGAACAAGGAACTCGACTATCGGCTGAAGAAGACGCTCTGGTGCCACAATGGAAACCGCATCGCCGTGACATTCGAATACGAATGGCACGACGACAGCGGGCAGTGGTACCGATCCTACGGCAACGAGCTGTGGGAGTTCGACGAAAACGGCCTCATGCGCCGCCGCATCGCGAGCATCAACGACTCCCCGATCAAAGAGTCCGAAAGGCGCGTCCCCTAGCCGTGGGAAAAGTCTACGCAGGCACTTCCGGATGGGCGTACGCGGCCTGGAAGCCGGACTTCTATCCGGCGAAGACGGCTCCCGCGAAGTTTCTCGGCTACTACGGCACGCGGCTGAATTCCGTCGAGCTGAACTATACGTTTCGCCGCTGGGTCACGCCGAAGCTGCTCTCGGGCTGGATCGCCGCCACGCCTCCGGATTTCAAGTTTGCTGTGAAGGCGAACCAGAAGATTACTCACGTCCTGCGCCTGCGCGATGCGGCCGAAGTCACCTCGGACTTTCTCGCGTCGCTCGAGCCTTTGCGCGAAGCGGGCAAGCTGGGTCCCGTGCTGTTCCAGTTGCCGCCGTTTCTCAAGTGCGACCTCGCGCGGCTCGAAGGGTTCCTCGCCGGACTCCCGCGCGGCACGCAAGCCGCAATGGAATTCCGGCACGTTTCGTGGTTCGCGGAAGACGTGTACAGCCTGATGCGCAAATCGAATGTGGCGCTCTGCCAGGCCGAGAGCGAGAAGATCGAGACGCCCGACGTCGCCACCGCCGACTTCCGCTATTTCCGCCTGCGCAAGGAAGACTATTCAACTGCCGCTCGCAAGGCGCTGTTCCGAAAGGTTGCGGATGCCGCCCGCGATGGCGAAGTCTTCGTCTATTTCAAACACGAAGACACGCCCGAAGGCGCGCTCTACGCCGAGGGCTGCTCAAAGAAACGAAGAGCGCTTGAATTTCTCATGCGCGCTCGCTTGCGGCCACCGGACCTTGGATGTATATTCCGGCCCGCTTCGAGGAAAGCGCTTCAGGACACCCAATGGCACACGCGCAAAGCGGCACTGATTTCGCCACGAGACGGCCCGGGGCGTTCGCCGAGCGCGAATTCAAGCTGCTGATCGACGGCGAATGGAAGCCTGCGACGTCGGGCAAATTCTTCGCGTGCGTCGATCCCTACACGGAGGAAAGCTGGGGCCGCGTGCCCTGGGCGGATGCCGCCGACGTCGACGCAGCCGTCCAGGCAGCGCGCCGCGCCTTCGACAGCGACGGCTGGCCGCAAACCCCGCCCGCGCGGCGTGCCGCGCTATTGCGACGTCTCGCGCAGACTCATCGACGAAAATGCCGAGGAGCTGGTCCGCCGCCAGATTTGGGAGAACGGCAAGCTCATCTCCGAAATGAAGCCCGGCATCGGCGCCCTCGCCGGCGATTGCCACTACTACGCCGGGCTTGCCGAGACCCTGCATGGCGTGACCGTGCCGTCGAGCGTGCCGAACTTCGTATGCTACACGGTGCGCGAGCCGATCGGCGTGGTTGCGGCCGTCACGCCGTGGAACACGCCGCTCGGGCTGCTCGGCTGCAAACTCTTCCCGGCGCTCGCCGCGGGAAACACGGTCGTCGTCAAGCCGTCGGAAATCACGCCGACCTCGACCCTGCTGCTGGCTGAGCTGGCGATGCAGGCGGGATTCCCGCGAGGCGTCGTCAACGTCGTCACCGGGTATGGCGATCCGACCGGCTCGGCGCTCGTGAGCCACCCCGGCGTGGACAAGATCGCTTTCACCGGCTCGACCGCCACCGGCAGGAAGATCGCAACCGCCGCGGCCGAGCGCAACGCGCGCGTCTCGCTCGAGCTGGGCGGCAAATCGCCGAACGTGATCTTCGCGGACGCCGACCTCAGCAACGCGGTCAACGGCGTGATGGCCGGAGTTTTCGCGGCGACCGGGCAGAGCTGCATGGCTGGCTCGCGCGTGCTGGTGCAAAGCAGCGTCTTCGATCAGGTTGCCGAACTTTTCGTGGCGCGCGGGCGCAAGATGCGCGCCGGCGATCCGCTCGATCCCGCGACTCAGCTCGGGCCGCTCGCTTCGCGCCCGCAGCTCGAAAAGGTCCTCGGCTATCTCGAGCTCGGCAAGCGCGAAGGCCTGCCTCTGCTGACCGGCGGCGCGCGAATGGATCGAAAGGGATTCTTCGTCGAGCCGACGGTCTTCGGTCCGGTCGACAATTCCTGCCGTCTCGCGCGGGAAGAGATCTTCGGTCCCGTCGTCTGTCTGATTCGCTTCGAAGATGAAGACCATGCGGTGGCGATCGGCAACGACACGTCCTACGGCCTTGCCGCGGGCGTATGGACCAACGACGTCCGCCGCGCGCATCGGATGGCTTCGCGCCTGCGCGCGGGAACGGTGTGGGTCAACAACTACCGCGTCGTTTCGCATGCGCTCCCATTCGGCGGCTACAAACAGAGCGGCCTTGGCCGCGAGCAGGGTCCCCACGCGCTACATGAATACACGGAAGTGAAGAGCGTGTGGATCGATACAGGCAATCAAGTTCAATTCCCGGCCGGCTGAGAATGCGATGGGCACGGATCAAGACAAAACCGGATACGACATCGTCGTAGTCGGCTGCGGCGCCGCGGGGCTGTCCGCCGCTGTCAGTTATTCTGCTGCTGCCCGCAAGCAAGGCCGCGCTGCACGTGTCGCCGTCCTTGAGCGCGCTTCGCGTGACGAGCGCGGCGGCGCCACGCGGTGGACCAGCTCCTGGTTCCGCATCACGGCCGATCGGCGCCTCGATCCGGCCTTCATCGGCACCATGGAGCGCGTCTCGAACGGCCTGGCCGACCTCGAATACTGCCGCACGCTCGAAAGCGAAGTCACCGCGACGCTATCTTTCCTCGAGGAAAATGGCGTCGAGCTGATCTACTTCCAGCAGCCATTTCCCAATCGCAATACGGGCGGCGGGCTGGGCATGCCCGCTCGCGGCGGCGTCGGGATCGTGGATGGGCTTGCGGCGGTCGTGGACCGCACGCCGGGGGCGGAGATTCTCTACGCGACCGAAGCGGTGCGTCTCAGCACGTTGGACGATGGCCGCGTCGATGGCGTCATCGCACGCGGCAAGGACGGGCTGCTGCGCAAGCTTGCGGCGCGAGCCGTGGTCATTGCAGCCGGCGGCTTCGAAGGTAACGCCGAAATGCTGACGCGATATCTCGGCGAACGCGCCTGCGATCTTCCCCTGATCGCGCCCACGATCAGGAACAATCGCGGCGATGGCCTCCGCATGGCGATGGAACTCGGCGCCGATACCGCGGGCCAGTTCGATATGTTCCACGGGGAACCCGTGGATGTGCGCTCGAAAAAGCCGGATGCGGTCGTGTACGCGTTTCCTTACGGCATCGTCGTCAACCAGCACGCGCAGCGTTTCTTCGATGAAGGCAAAGACAGCTTCGATTCCACCTTCGAAGAGATCGCTTTCGAAATCTGGCGCAATCAGCAGCAGAAGGCATTCTTTATCGGCGACCAGACCACACTTGGCATCGAGCACGTGGATAAAATCATCCTCACGGACCAGCCGCCGATCACGGCTGACACGCTTGCGGAACTCGCGGCTCGGCTCGGACTCGATCCGGCGGCGCTGGAACGCACCGTCGCTGCCTACAACGCGGCCATTGGCCCCGGCACGTTCAATCCTCACGTCCGCGACGGCAGGTCGGCGCGCGGAATCGAGCCGCCAAAATCCAATTGGGCCTTCCCGCTCGAATCGCCGCCTTTCATCGCCTATCCGCTGACCTGTGCCATCACCTTCACGTTCGGCGGAATTCGGACCGACACCATGGCACGCGTGGTCACTCCGGCCGGCGTCCCGATTCCGGGGCTCTACGCCGCCGGCGAAGTGACCGGCCTCTACTATCATCACTATCCGGCGGGGACGTCCGTGCTCCGTTCCGCGACGTTCGGGCGGATCGCCGGCGCCCACGCCGCGTCCCAAAGCGCTGCCGCCGCAGTCTCACGATAACCTGGCGAGGGTGCGGGAAAATGGAAGGGCCGGGATTCAGGCCCTGAAGCGGACTTTCCATGAAATGGTGCCCAAGAGAGGACTCGAACCTCCACTCCCTTGCGAGAACTAGCTCCTGAAGCTAGCGCGTCTGCCAATTCCGCCACTTGGGCAAATCGTGCGGCAAAGCGAGGCAAGACCATATTGCCGTCCGGCCGATGGTTTGTCAACGCAGCGCCCGCGCGGATACTCGGTCAGTTTGAACTGTCCCGCGAGATGGGGTAGCTTACGCGAATGGAACCGAGAGACGTGGTACGCGCGTGGGTCGAAGCGTTCAATCGGGCGGATGTGGACACTCTTGCATCGCTTTACGAAGAGGACGCCATCAATCATCAGGTGGCTGAGAGCCCGGTAAAGGGCCGCAGTTCAATCCGCAAGATGTTGAAAAAGGGCTTTGCGGCGGCGGAGATGACCTGCATCGTCGAAAACCTGTTTCAGGACGGGGAGTGGGCCATTCTGGAATGGCGCGACCCCAAGGGCCTGCGCGGTTGCGGTTTTTTCCGCGTGCGGCACGATAAGATCGCATTCCAGCGTGGATACTGGGACAAGCTTTCGTTTTCCAAGTCGCACGGAGTACCCCTGGACCCCTAGCGCTGTGAACTGACCCGTTACCTCCCTCGCGCAACACCATTGACCTCACCCCGCGCCAAAGCTTAAAGTGCCCTTGAGGGGCTGGGCAAGGAGGCACTATGGCAACCGCCTGCGCGATGCTGGAGCGTCGGCGTTCGAGCCGCGTTCCGATCCACGTTCCTGTCACGGTACTCGGCGGCGAACCCGGCAGTGATCTGCGAGACGTTTCTGCCGAGGTCGTTTCCGTCAGCCGGTATGGTGCGCTGCTTCACGTCCCGTTCCTGCCCGATGTCGGCTCCCGCATCGAGGTTCTCCACGGCGTTTCGCACGAGGTCCGCGAGTTCCGCGTGGTCTCCGCGCGAAACCTGAAAAGGAACGGCCTCTTTGAGCTGGGCGTCGAGATCTTCTATCCCGCCCGGAACTTCTGGGGCGTCCAGTTCCCCGACGAACCCTATTCGGGTTGACGCGCGTCCGTCCCGACAGTGGTATAATTCCGCCAAAATAGGCCTATTGGGGCCGAAGGGAACCCAAGGATCCGCACCGGACGGTCGCTTGCCGGCGATGTCCTCACGGTTGCGGGAGGGGGGAGTTAGCCATGGGAACGCTGGAGATGCTAGTCATCGCGTGGGCCGTCGTTACAGCTGTGCTGGTCTGCGCGCTGATCTACCGCGGCACGCTCGAGACTCGCGAGGAAGACCAGATGTTCCTCGAAACGGGCGGGGACATGATGGCCGGCGAACAACATGCCATCGTCGCGCGAATCGAAAAGCTCAGTTGGCCGATTGTGGCGCTCTGGGTGCTTTCGGGCGGGCTGCTCGCGGTGATTGCCGGGATGTGGCTCTACCAGGGGTATCGGAGCTTTTGATCGCCCGGCGCTTCGGCGCCAGCGCTGGTCCCTACTGTTGGGACTGTTGGGCAGGGGCGGGCGTCTGCTGAGGTTGCTGTTGTGCCGCGGTCTGCTGCGTGGCTTGTGGGACATCTTGGGACGTGTGGTTGTGCACGATGAGCCAGTTTCCGTCTACCTTGGTGAACACCAGAGTCGTCTGGCCCTCGATCGAGTAGGGCTTGTCGTTCACCGTCGAATAGAATTCCCACTGGTACGACGCCCAGGCCACGTCTCCGTGCGTGAAGACGAATGTGTTCCGCCGGATGAGCTGCACCCCCTGAAACGCCGCCTTCTGCTGGTTGTAGATGGCGGCATAGGCCTGCCAGCCGACCACCGGCGGCTCAAAGGTGCTGCGAACCCATGTGGCGTTATCCGCGTAGTATTTGTGCATCATTTCCGTGTTGCCGAGCTGTAGGGCGGCCAGCATCTCTCCGATGTTGCGGTCGATCTGGTCGGAGTCGGACCTTGGCGAGAGAGGCGCCTGGTCGGACGCATCGGATTGTTTCGGCTTCTTCTCTTTTTGCGCCTGCGCGGCGGGCGAGAGTGAGAAGACCAGAGCGGCGGCCACGAAGCAGGCGAAGCCGCGAACGCGGAAGAATGCCCTCAGATTATTGCTCATTCGCTTTGCCTCCTGACCGGCTCGGAGCATAGCACGAAGCGAAAAGCGCGCGACGAGGCGAAGTCGCGCCCTGTGTCGCAATAAGGCACGCCTGATTGCGGGATCGTCACTTCGCGGCGGAGTGCCGCGTCTGGCTCAGCAGGTTCACAAACAGCCGGTAGGCTCCCGGCACTCCGGCGGGCAGCTCGCGGAAGAAAGAAAGCCCCGTGTAGATGTACACGCCCTTGCCGTCGCGCGCGTAGACCAGCGCGCCCGTCGCTTCCGGCTCTCCCGGATCGGTGAGGCCGAGGACGGGCTGGTACCGCGGATCCCACGTGCCCCAAAAATAGAGGCCGCGCTCCTGCTCCCAGCCCTGAAAATCGGCCATGGTGATTTTGTTCGGCGTGTTGAGCAGCGGATTATCCGGCGCGAGAAAATGCACCGGCGAGTTGGGATCGGTGACGCGAGACGTCTGGTCCGGCATTTTCGCGGGGAACGGCGCGGGCAGGAGTTTGTTCCACGCGAAGTCGCGTTCGTAAAGGACGAGCAGGGTCCCGCCGTTCTGCACGTAATCGAGCAGCCGCGGATTCGCGGCCATCACGTCCGGCCGCAGCTCGTACGCGCGGATGCCGACGACGATCGCGTCGTAGCGGCTCAGATCGCCGAACGCGAGCGCGACCTCATCCATCAGGTCCACCTGGATGCCGATCTGCCGCAGGGTTTCGGGGAGCACGTCGTTGTCGCCCGCGATGTAGCCGATGTGCAGGCCCGCACGGCACGGTCAGGTCGAGCACGTGCACGGTCGCGTCGTCCGGCTCGCTCCAGTCGCGCGTCGGCAGCGTGGGGATGAGTTCGAGCGACGTGCGGAACGTCTCGTCACCGAGTTTCGCGTACGGACGCAGCGGATACGCGCCCGGCGCGACTTTCGCGGGCGGCGCGACGACGTAGCGAATCAGATGATCTCCCGGCTCGGAAAAACTGAGTGGAGGAATGGGCTGAGCGCTCCACCCATCCGGCGCATCGAGCCCCACCGAAACTGTCGCTGGTTTTGTTCCGTGATAACGCACGCGCGCCAGCAATTCCACCGGCGCCGACGCCCGCTTCACCGGCACCATCACCTGCGCGGGCTCAGCCGTCAGCGTCACCGCCGGCACGAGTTCGAGCGGGTAGACCTCGATGCCCGTGGTCTTGGCCTCGGCCGATTGGATCGGCTTGCCGATCGTGAAATCGTAGCCGTCAATCGTCGCGTGGAGCACCAGCCGGACGAGCGGCGGCGGAAACGGCAGAATCGCATCCGACGGCGAACTTGGCGGCTTAGCCCGGGCCGGAATTGCGACCGTGAAGCGGTAGCTGTTCTTTCCGGTTTTCGCGTCATCGAGCGTCGCGGTCCATCCCTCGGGCAGAAGCAGGCTCGATTGGTCCACCGTCCATTTCACCGGCACCGCCGGCTGATCGAGAAAATTCACGCTCACCGCAAAATTCTCGCCCGCGACAAGCTGGTGGCGGTCCGCCTGCGTGTCGATGGGCAGCGCGATGTCGTCCGCGAGCGCCGCATCGATTCTTTCGCGCACGCGATCGAGTTCCCACAGCGCGGCCGCGCTTTCGTCGCCACCTGCGCTCGCAACCTTCTCGCGCAGCGCCGCAATTTCCTTGCCCGCGTCGGCCAGTGAATTTGCGGCAGCGATGCGATCAAGATTCAGCGCCGATTTCGCTGCCGCGGCCAGATTCTGGTCAGCCGATGCCAGCGCGGGCGCCATCAAGGCCTGAAATCTCGGAAAGCGCGCCGCCAGCGCCGTGATCGATTCCGCCAGCAGCTTCGGATCGAATCCGCCGCCCGCGTCTTGTCCGTGCTCGGCTATCAGCGGAACCGGCCGCCGGAAAAATGGATTGCCGAAAAACGACGGCGTGCCCTGCGAACGGTGCTGCGCGTGCCCCTCCATTCCCATTTCGACGTAGCTCTTGCCCCACAGCGGCGACACATCGTTTACCGGCAACTGCACGGCGCCACCGGGCGCCTGCGGCGCTACAGGGCCGAAGCCAAATCCAGCGGGACGCAGCTCCAGCCCCACCTTCCAAGGCTTCAGGCCTTCCGCGATCTGCTCCGGAAATTTCGTCGGATCGGCTGCGTCTGCGATCGCCTCGGGCGTGTAGATTCCGCTCGCTTGGTGCTGCCCGTGTCCGAAATGGACGCCGCCCCATCCGTTGATCACCACATCGGGGCGATACATCCGAATCACGCGCACCATGTCTTCGACCGGCAGATCGCCCCACGCTTTCATCGTGTCGGGGGCGCTTTTCGAAAAGCCCGTGTCCACGGCGCGCGTGAAAAATTGACGCACGCCGTAATGCTGCCCGGCGGCGAGAAGCTCCGTGGTGCGAATCACTCCGAGCTGGCCGTCCTGCTCCGGGCCGATCGCATTCTGCCCGCCCTGCCCGCGCGTGATCTCAGCATCGCCACATCCGCGTAGAGGCCCCGCGAGAGATACGCCAGCAGGCTCGCCGTTTCGTCGTCCGGATGCGCCGTGACGTAGAGGATGCGGGTCGCGACGCTCGCTTTGTTGATCGCCTCGACGGTCTCCGGCAGAGACTGCGCCGAAAGCGTCGCCGCCAAAATCACGGCGAGCAAGGCCGGCGCAACTGCTTTCGTAAATCGCTCGACGATCTGTCTCACTGGGCGGTCTCCTCGAAGGGCCACTGGCGCAGAAATCGGGCGCGTCCCAAGTACACAAGAATACCCGCACTGGCTGCCGCAAGCGAGGCCAGCATCGGCGTGCGCCCGGTGGCAATGAAGATTCCCACCCAGCCGATGATGGCTACCACGACGGGCAGCGGGTACAACCACATGCGGAACGGCAGCCGGTCGCTCGCCCAGCGCCGCCGCAGCAGGATCAGCCCCACGCCCTGGCCGACGAATTGGATGATGCAGCGCATCGCCAGGATGGCGCGAATCACGGAAATGAGGCTGAACGCGAGGCTGAAGACGAGCGCCGCCGCGGCCACCGCCACGAGCGAAACATACGGGAACCGCTTCGTCGGATGCAGCCGCGAGAAAATCGAAAAGAAATTCCCGTCGAGCGCCGCGGCGTACGGCACGCGCGAATATCCGAGCATGGCCGAAAAGACCGATCCGAGCGCCGTAATCAGGATCAGCGCCGTCGCGAGGCTGGCCCACTCGCTGCCGTACACGCGCTCGACAAACGTGCTCACGATGAAGCTCGACCCCGCCACCTCTTTCCACGGGATCACGCTCAATATGCTCGCCTGCATCCCGAGATACAGCGCCGTGATGCCGAGGATGGAAATGAAAATCGCGCGCGGAATGTTTCGCTGCGGGTCCTTCATCTCTCCGCCGAGATTGCAGACGTTGTAGTAGCCCAGGTAGCTGTAGATCGTCTGGACCGTCCCGTGCCCCAGCGCCGCGAAGAGCAGCCACGAAAAACTCGCGTCCGCGCCGGCGAAATCGAACACGCGATGCGCGTCGAAATGCCTTGCGCCGCCCCAGATGATCCAGAGAATCGTGCCGACCACGATCACGCTGAAGATGACCGAGATGCGCCCGATCTCAGCGATCCGCCGGTAGAGCAGCGCCACAACCAGAACGATCACGGCTCCGGCGATCACGTTCTCCGCATGGGAACCGAGCGCCGCCACGATCCCCGCAAGCCGGCTCGATTTCTCCGTCAGATACGACGAGTACTGCGCGAATCCGAGCGCGCCCGATGCGATGCTCAGCGGCCCCTGAAACAGCGTCTGCCAGATGAACAGGAACGACAGCAGGCGTCCCCAGCGCCCCGGCCCGTACGCCTCGCGCAGGTACACGTAACTTCCGCCCGCCTGCGGCATCGCCGCGCCCAGTTCCGCCCAGATGCAGCCGTCGAAAAGCGCCAGCACCGCGCCCGCCGCCCACGCGAGCAGGCTCAGCGGTCCGTGCATCGCCTGAATCACGAACGGAATCACGACGAACGGCCCGATTCCGACCATGAACGTCATGTTGAGCGACGTCGCTTCGACGAGGCCCAGGCCGCGTTCGAGTTTTTCCGGCTCGCTCATCGCGTCTTTCCGCCGCAAAAAGCAGCGCAAAGCATAGCAAGAAAGTGATGGTCGCCTGTCCGAAAACTGCGCCCGACTGCGCTACCATATCGGCGCGCCTCGCGAGGCAGCGGCGCCCATGCTGCCTGCCACCGACATCGGCATCGCCATCACGGCGGCCACGGCCGCGCTTCTCGTCACCGGCTTCTTTCGCGCTCGCCGCCGCCAATCGTTTCCGCCGCACGGCTGGTTCGGAATCCTCGCGCTCGTGGGAGCCGAGGTGCTGATGTTCCGCGGCGTCGAGCCGGTCGCCACGTATTTCACGCCGCTCGCCTGGAGCGCCTACATTCTGATCGCCGACGCCGCCGTCTTCGCGATCACCGGCCGCTCGCGCCTGAAGGACGCGCCGCTCACGCTCGCGCGCATGGCGCTGCTCTCGATTCCGCTATGGCTCGTGTTCGAAGCCTACAATCTCCGCCTTCAGAATTGGACCTACGTCGGCGTGCCGGTCGGATGGCCCGCCGCGCTGCTTGGCTACGGCTGGTCGTTCGCCACCATCACTCCGGCCATCTTCGAGACGTCCGACCTCGTGCAGGCGCTTCTTCCGCCGCTGCCGACCGAGCCGCGAAAAATCCCGGCCGTCGCGGAGCGCGCGATGATTGTCTGCGGCGCGGCCTGTCTGATCGCTCCCGCTCGTTCTTCCGCAAAGGGCCGCCGCGTATCTCTTCGCGCTCGTGTGGATCGGATTCGTCCTGCTGCTCGATCCGGTGAACCGCCGGCTCGGGCTGCCGTCTTTCCTCGGCGATCTCTCGGAGGGTTTTCTGAGGCGCATCTACGGATTTCTCCTCTCCGGATGGATTTGCGGCTGGTTTTGGGAATTCTGGAACAACTGGGCGGCGGCGAAGTGGCACTACACGTTCCCGATGTTTCAGCGGTGGAAAGTTTTCGAGATGCCCGTGCCCGGCTATCTCGGCTTTCTGCCGTTCGCGCTCGAATGCTTTACGATGTACGTCACCGCCGCCTGGCTCGCCGGCTGGGTCAAGAGAGTGAAATGAAACGCGCCTCGGTTCCGCAGGTTTTCCTCCGTAGGGGCACGGCATGCCGTGCCCGGCAAACTTTGTTGGCGTTGCGTGGTCCATCGGCCGTGCTGTCTTCCTGTGTTGTCTCGCACGCTCGTTGCTCCCGCCGCCCGCGCCGGCGGAATCACTCTTTCGCCGGAAGCCGCAGCACGCGTTGGACCAAATCTACAGCGGCAATCCCGACGCGGCGATCGCCGCCGCCCGCAACATCGAGCGCGACCAGCCCGAAAGTCCGGTCGGCTATCTGCTCGAAGGCGAGGCCCTGTGGTGGAAGACCTACTGCGCGGCCTGCGAAATCAAATGGGGCCAGCTCGACGCGTGGAAGCGCGCGAAGCAGCCCGAGGACGAAGCCTATTTCGCGCTCGCCGACAAGGCGATTGCCCTCGCCCGCGCGCAGCTCGCGAAATCCGATACCGCCGAGATGCACGTCTACGTTGGACTTGGCTTCGCGCTAAAGGCCCGCCTCTATAGCCTGCGCGACGAGAAACGCAACGTCGCTCGCGCCGGCGTTGCCGCGCGCGCGGAATTCATCCGCGCGTTGCAGCTCGATCCCGATATGGCCGACGCGACCGCCGGCCTCGGCCTTTACAACTACTACGTGGACACGCTTTCGGCGATCGCGAAGATGCTGCGCTTCTTCATGGGCATTCCCGGAGGAAACAAGGAGGAAGGCATCCGCCAGATGAAAGTCGGAATCGAGCGCGGCGCGTTTCTTTCGGTCGATTCGAGTTTTTATCTCGCGAGGAATCTTCGCACGTACGACCAGCGCTACGACGAAGCGCTGTCAGTCACGGAACCGCTCGTCGCCCGCTATCCGCGCAATCCCGTCTTTCAGCTTCTCGCCGGCAACCTGAACGCGGAGCTTGGCCGCAACGCCAAAGCGTCGGAATATTTTCACGCCGTCCTCGCGCCGTCCGGCTCGGACTCGGATCCCGATCCCGCCTGCGCCGCCCGCGCCCGCGACCTGGCCAATTCGTTCCTGGCCTCGTCCCACTAGGAACATGAACGCAATGGCGCGATCCAAACGAATCCCACTGCTGATTGTCGGCGGAGGCATCGGCGGCCTGGCGACGGCGCTGGCTGCCGCTCAAAGCGGGCACCCGGCGCACGTGATCGAAAGCGCGGGGGCGTTTGGCGAGATCGGCGCGGGCCTGCAACTGGCGCCGAACGCCACACGCATGCTGGATGCCCTGGGAATCCTGGGCGAAATTCGCAAGCATGCGTTTTTCCCCAAGCGACTCGTGATGATGGACGCGGTTACGGGCGCGGAGATTACCGCGCTCGATCTGGGCGACAAATTCCTGGAACATTTCGGCTATCCGTACATCGTGATGCACCGTGGCGACTTGCTAAGCGTCGAACTGGAGGCATGCCGCGCGAATTCACTGATTACGCTCGAGACCGAGAGAGACGTGGTGGAAGTTGCCGATCTTGGTGATGGCGCGCGACTCCGATGCGCGGATGGCTCGACATATGAATGCGACGCGCTGGTGGGCGCGGACGGATTGTGGTCGAAGGTTCGCCGAGTCGTGCACGACGACGGCGAGCCGATCAGCGCACGATCGGTAGCTTATCGCGGAACGATTCCCGTCGGCGAAGCCCCCGCCGATTCCGATTTCGATAGCATGACGCTGTGGGTCGGCCCGCATCTGCACTTCGTGCAATACGTGGTGCGGCGCGGCGAGTTGCTCAACCAGGTGGCCGTTTTCACGAGTCATCGATACAAGGAAGATTCGAACGAATGGGGCGGCCCGGATGAATTGGAGGAGCACTTCGGCGCGATGTGTCAGAGGGTGCGGACCGCCGTCGCCAAAATCAACCGAGGCCGCTGGTGGCCGATGGTCGATCGGCTGCCTATTCCGAACTGGACGCGGAACCGGATCACCCTGGTCGGCGACGCGGCGCACCCGATGCTGCAGTACATCGCACAAGGCGCCTGCCAAGCGATTGAAGACGCCGTATGCCTTGGCGAAAACCTGAAACAATTCGGTGGCGATGCCGCCCGCGCTTTCGCGTCCTATCAGAAACCGCGCATCGAGCGCACCGCTCGCGTGCAGCGCGCCGCGCGTTTCTTCGGCGAGCTAAAGCACCTCGAAGGAGTGGGCAGAACGCTGCGCAACGCGCTGTTAGCGAAGCGCGCGGCAGACGACTTTGAATACTTCGAGTGGCTCTACGGTTACAAAGGCTGCACGGGACCGCAGACTGGCGGGTCGGAGGGCTAAACGCGTGCGGAGTCTTCCTGTTCGAAGGCGTGATACGAGGAGCGAACCAGCGGCCCGGCTTCGACGTGCTTGAATCCCATCCGCTCGCCCAGGCGCTTGAACTCCGCGAATTCATCCGGATGGACGTACCGCTCGATGGGCAGGTGCTCGTGCGTGGGCTGGAGGTATTGCCCGAGAGTCAGAATGTGCGCTCCCTGCGCCGCGATTTCCTCCATCGCCTGCAAGACTTCCTCGCGCGTCTCGCCGAGCCCCAGCATCATTCCGGTTTTCGTCGGCACATCCGGCGCCATTTCGCGCGCGCGCCGCAGCAGCTCGAGCGAGCGCTCGTAGACCGCGCCTTTTCGCACGCGGCGGTAAAGCCGCGGCACGGTCTCCATGTTGTGGTTCAGCACGTCGGGCCGCGCGGCCATCACGGTTCCCAGCGCGTCCCAATCGCCGCGAAAATCCGGAATCAGCACCTCGATTTTGCAGTCCGGAATGCGATTGCGAATCTCCGCGATCGTTCGCGCGAAAATCGCCGCGCCGCCGTCCGGCTGGTCGTCGCGGTTCACCGAAGTCACCACCGCGTAGCGCAAACCCATCCGCTCGGCCGCCTCGGCGACGCGCTCCGGCTCGTCTTCCTCCGGCGGACCGAGCGGCTTCCCGCTCGGCACCGCGCAGAATCCGCACGCGCGCGTGCAGATGTTGCCGAGGATCATGAACGTGGCCGTGCGATGTTCCCAGCACTCGCCCATGTTCGGGCATCGCGCGCTCTCGCACACCGTGTGCAGGTCGAGCGTGCGCATGATGCGCTTCAGGTCCTGATAGCCCGGACCGCCCGGAAAGCGCACCCGCAGCCATGCCGGCCGCGGCGATCCCGCGGGCGGCGCCGGCGGAGCGTTCGGAAATATGTTGAACGGAGAAGCCATCTCGCAGGCTCATTCTACCCGCACAGGACCGTCGAAACAAACCCGCGTTGCATGGCGTGTTGTCGTTATCCAGGTGGTAACCGCGTTTAAGCCGGGACACATGGCGAAGCGGCCCTTTTGTTGTATAATTACCACACTTGAATTCCAGTCGCTTCGTAAGTCATTGGGAATACAGGTCAATAATTGCTTTGCAGCGGCCACCGAAATGCCACTAGAATTGTCTCTCTAGATGCCATACCAGACTACGATTCAGCATCCAGTCGAAATTGAGGGCGTGGGGCTTCACACTGCGGTCCCCGGCCGCCTGCGGCTCGTCCCTGCGCCGGCGGATACGGGCATCGTGTTTCGTCGCGTGGACCTCGACGGTTTTATGGTCGAGGCGCACGTGCGCAACGTGGCCCGCGTCAGCTACGCGACCAGCCTGATGAAGCAAAGCGTCCTGATTTCGACCATCGAGCACCTGCTCGCGGCGCTGTATTGCTCGGGTATCGACAACGTCTATGTGGAGCTCGACGCCCTCGAACTGCCGATCCTTGACGGCTCGTCCAAGCCGTTCATCGACCTGCTCGCCGAGGCCGGGACGCGCCGCCTGCGCCGCCTGCGGCGCTACATCCGGGTCGTGAAGCCGCTGGAGTTCGAAGACGGCGACCGGCGCATCGGCATCTATCCCGCCAACGAATTCCGCGTGCACTGTTTCGTGGATTACGATCATCCGTTGATAGGCCCGCAGGATATCGAGCTGGTGGTCGACCGCGAGACGTTCAGCCGCGAACTGGCTCCGGCGCGAACGTTCGGCTTCGTGAAGGACTTTGCGGCGCTGCAGGAGATGGGCCTCATCCGCGGCGGCTCGCTCGCGAATGCGCTGGTGCTCGACGATACGTCCGTGATGAACGGCCCGCTGCGTTTCCCGGACGAATTCGGCCGCCACAAGGCGCTCGATCTGATCGGCGATCTGGCCCTGGTCGGGCGCCCGCTGCAGGCGCGCATCGTGGCGCACAAGGCCGGCCACGCGCTGCACACGCAGCTCGTCACGCGCCTTCTCGACGACCACTCGCTCTGGATCGAAACCACCGAGGCGCCCGCAACCCAGGACGTCGCCGCAGCCACGACGCGCACTTCCGCCCCCGTTTCCGCCGCATCCTGAACTTCCGGAGTTTTCGAACCTACTCGGTTCCGTTGACATTTAGGGAGGGGCGAATCAAAGAGGCGGGACATAGAGGCTCGCGAAGAATTTTCCCTCACCGTACTCCTGAGCAAGATCCTTGAGCGCCATAACCTTTGATTGTGTTTCGTACGAGGGTAAGCCATCGGTCCAAATCAGGGTGACAGAATGATCGGGCGGGTACCTCTCCAACAGCCACTTCATCGTTAAGCCTACTCTCGGTTTATCGAGGGGAAGACTCCCGGCTTCAATCTGACAGACGATGAGAGGAAGATCGTTCCTGTAGCGGCCCTCCTGAAGGTGTGCTAATGGCAGCACTACCTGCAGCCCACGGGAATCGCAGTTGACTTGCGCGAGAGCTAGCTCCAGAAAACTCAAGCCGTGTACGACCCTGATCTCTACGCCCTCCGCCGCTCCCCGCAACCGAAGCAGCCTTGTCGTATCCTCTAGGAAAACAGGACTTCCGGGAAGAGCATAAATCGCTTTTCCTCTGAGAGCGGCCTCTTTAAGCAGGGCGCTCGCAATGAAATCGTAAATCTCTCCAGGTCTGGTCCATGCGAACGTGTAGAGAAGATCAAAACAGACCAGTTGCTTGCCAAGGCCATGTAACCAGTCGTAGACAGGATGGGCACAGGTCCGAAAGAAGACCTTGTCCTCAAGAAGTAGCTCGCGCTCAGCCTCCTTGGTTAAGTACGAAACCGGCCCTGGCCCGATACCAACTACCGTGATCGCCGCCACGTTTTTCGCATCCTCTGTAATTGCACAACGCCGATTGCTGGAGCTTTGGGTGCTGATGGCGGGTACGTCCGATTACCCACTATCAGCTAATCCAATGGCGGGCTGTCCGCCGTGGCAGGTCCGTCGATGCTCCATCGGATGACGCCCGTTTGGTCCGTGTAGAAACTTCGACGCCCGGTGGTTCCCCGAGTGATCGGATCGGCATTCACCATGTATCCGCTGGAACCCGGAGTCGTGCATCCATTCGCGACGCCGCGGGGCGAGACAGTGTTTTGACCGCCGCCTCGGAGATCGAGCATTTCCAACTTGTATGAGAAAACGTACCCGGTCTTCCGTCCCGACGCCAAGATGCCGTCAATCAACTGCGCATGATCGCAGGTTGCCGGCCCGGTCCCGGCACCGTCGAGGGTTTGGAGGTCCGGAGCAAACCCGTTGCCGTACATGGCCGCATACGTAATGGTGGCTACATTGATGGTGTGAAGCGACCCCACCGCCGTAGCCTCATCCGCGGCCACCCTGGAGCGCAGGAGGTTCGGAATCGCGACGGCGGCGATAATCAACACGAACGGGACTGCAAACACGCCCAAGTAGCCAAGCACCAGGCCGGCCGTGGCCATGCCGCTCCCCTTCAGCCGCCCGGAGGCCCTGCGAATGTCCGATAGCGAGAGGTGCCCGAGAATGATCGCGCCGACAGCAGCGGGGAATATCAGGAAGAAAATCCCGCAGATCAGGCTGGCGATGGCCTTTCCGCTGGTCTCAGTTGGCTCGCTCGGCGGTTGCATCGGCACAGACCCGGGCCTGGTTGCACCCAGGCCGAGCACTGACGGGCTGCCGGCGGCTACTGGAGCGGGCGCCGCTGCCGGAGCGGTCTCTGCCGGCGCGGTCAATTCCGCGCCGCACTCGACGCAGGACTTCGCGTCCAGCGCGTTGGCCTCACCGCAACGCGGGCATACCATCGCCGCACCTCCAATGTGATCTAACCAGCCTGGCGGGGCCCTGCCGACTGCTTATCGCGTGTTCGCCCGGAAATGTCAATGAATTCAGCGATTGCCAAAGGGTGAAAGCGGGGGTGACAATACGCGCAGTGGGCGCTTCCGACACTTCCATCGTCATCCTTGCGGCGGGAAAAGGGACGCGCATGCGTTCCGAGCTGGCGAAGGTCCTGCATCGCGCCGGCGGACGCCCGCTCATCGAGCACGTGGTGCGCACCTGCCAGCCGCTCAAGCCGGCGCAGATCCTCGTCGTCGTCGGCCACCAGGCGGACGAAGTGGCCGCGGTCGTCGCTGAACTTGACTTGCAGATTCCCGCGCAGACAATCGTGCAGCAGCCGCAGCGCGGCACCGGCCACGCCATGCAGATCGCCCGCCGCGCCATTCGCAGGAGCGCGAAGCTCGCGGTCGTCCTTCCGGGTGACGCGCCTCTGCTGCGCACCGAGACGATCGCCGCCTTGCTCGATACGCACCGCCGCGGCGAAGCCGCCGCGACGGTTTTGACCGCCGAGCTGGCCGATCCCGCGGGCTACGGCCGCATCGTGCGCGATGCCGAAGGCCGCGTGCAGGCCATCGTCGAAGACAGGGTTCTGACGGCCGGGCAGCGCGACATTCGCGAAGTGAACTCCAGCATTTATTGCTTTACGCTCGAGAAGCTCTGGCCGTGTCTCGCGGCGCTGCGCCCGAACAACGCGCATCGCGAACTCTATCTCACCGACGTGATCGCCTCGCTGCGCCAGCGCAACGAGCGCGTACTGGCGTACGCCGCCGCTGATCCGAACGAAGTCGTCGGCTGCAACACGCGCGCGCAGCTCGGCGACGCGGACCGCGTCTTGCGCGCGCGCAAGGCCGCCGAACTGATGGACGCGGGCGCGACGATTTATCTCCCGGAGACCGTGGTGATCGACGCCGAGGTCACGGCGGGGCCCGATACGGTGATCGAGCCGGGCGTGCAGCTCCTTGGCAAGACGCGCATCGGCGCGCGCTGCAAGATCGGCACGGGAAGCGTGCTGATCGATATGCGCGTCGATGACGACGCGACGATCTTCCCGCATTCGCATCTGGTTTCTTCCCGCGTGGGGCCGAAAGCGCAGATAGGCCCGTTCTCGCGCCTGCGCCCCGGCAGCGATGTCCGCGAGGGTGCGCACGTGGGCACGTTCGTGGAAATGAAAAACACGGTGCTGCACGAGGGCGCCAAAGCGCCGCACATGAGCTATCTCGGCGATGCGACGATCGGCCGCGAAACCAACATCGGCGCGGGCACGATCACCTGCAACTACGACGGCTTCGCCAAGTACGAAACGAAAATCGGCCGCCGCGTTTTCATCGGCAGCGATTCCGCGCTGGTTGCGCCGGTCCGCATCGGCGACGGCGCGTACGTCGCCGCAGGTTCCGTCATCACGGACAACGTTCCGCCGGATGCACTCGCCGTTGCCCGCGGCCGCCAGGCCAACAAACCCGGCTGGGCCGCTGCACGCCGCCGCGAGCTTCAAAGCGGGTCAAAATCCAAGTCATCCAAGACGCGCTCTCGCGCGAAGGCGAAGTCCCGCGCGCATACAAAATCTCGCCGAAGTGCCAAATTCCGCCGCCGCTGAATTCCACCCCGAAATTCCTTCGAATTCGAAGCATGAGTTCGTTTACTAGTGGTGGCAATTTTGGCCACTTTTGCACCGCTTAACGGGCCAATTTGCCCAAATCCGCCATCAAACGCGCTGCCCGAATGCTTGAAGGGCCGCGGCCTCCATCGGGTAGATCTCGAAAAGCTTGTTGAGCCGGGAGATTTCGAGCACCTCCAACACCTTCCGGTTTACGCCGGCCAACTTCATTTCTCCTCCCGTCTGCCGGACGACGGAATAGGACCGCACCAACTCGCCGATGCCGTAACTGTCGATAAATTCGGTCCCCGCGAGATTGAGCACGAATTTCTTCGTTCCTTCGCCGGTCAAGACGTGAATCAGGTCACGGAGTTTGGTGTGGCCGTCGGTCAAGGTGAGTTTTCCCACCGCCTCCACTACAACGACGCGGTCGATCTCCCGCGTGTGAAGTTGAAATGCCATTGCTTCTTTGCCCCCGAGGCCAATTTCGCGAAGGCCTGCGCCTGTCTGAAGGTCGCTCGCGCATCGTACGCTTCCTCCCGCCCTCGGCACAATGAGCTTGGCTCCCGTTCTATCGCGATTCCCGCGCTCGCAAACCCTGAAAACTTGCTGCGATAGAGGCTGCGCACCCTTCGTTTACGGCACTCAGGGCAAGTAGGAAAGCGTCCCGCGACCCCGTCCGGGTCCGCAAGGACATCCGGACTGCAAATTGCGCAGACGCAGACAACGCGCTGCGCGCGGACGACTTGATGTCGGAGCTAAAGAGTCTGTGTGAGAACAGCAAAATCGGAACTTCAGCGGCTAAAGCCGGTCCGATTTTGCAGAGCTTATGTTGTGGCTGAAGCCACGACCCACAAAGATTCTCGAGTTCTCACACAGATTCTAAAGCTCCGACCCCCTAAAGAACGGCGGACGACGAAGCAAGGCGGGGAAAATCCCCACGCTTGCAGACCCCGCAAGCATGGGGCACCCGAAAAACCTTCTTTCCCGCTGAGGCTGTGCCACCCGCCGCCTAGCTGAAGAGCAGCAGCGCCGCTCGAAAAGCACCACAGCGCGCATCCAACAAAGTCCACAGGGATTCGTTGCACTTTGTCCGGATTTTCTGAGGTACCGTTACATCAGGGGAGAGGAGAGAGAAAGAAGGGCAGCCGTGACCAAATACAACGTAGACAGGGACACCGAAAGGGCTCTCGACGTCTATGCCAACCTCCTGCGTGCGACGGCGTCGCTGGAGGCCCTGCTCAGCCGTCAGCTCGATGGCCCCTGGGATTGACGATGGGACAGTTTCGCGTGCTGGAAGCGCTGCTGCATCTCGGCCCGATGAGCCATGCAGCACTGTGCCGGAGGCTTTTGTGCGGACACGGCAACATGTCCGTGTTGATCGCAAATCTGGAGAGACGCGGGTTGATCGGTCGCAAGGCGCGCAGCGCGAAGAAGCATAGAAAGACCCCCTATCTTTCGCCGAAGGGCAAGAAGCTGATCGAAGAGGTATTTCCTTTTCACGCGAGGCTCGTCCGGGCGGAGATGACCGCGCTGACCAACCGGGAGCAGCAGGCGCTGAACCGCATGTGCCGAAAGCTGGGCCACGTCGATCCGGTGAAGTTTGCGCTGGAGTTGACGGGGCCAGAGTCGGACGAGGAAGAGGTCGCGGTTGAGAGTTGAGAGATTCAAGGGGAAGAGAACGCGGTTGGTATTAGACTGATCCTGCGAAAACTCAAGCAAGGAGCCCTCTCATGCGATTCGTCGTGGGAATTCTCGGTTGGGCTTTGGTTTGTTTTGCTCCGACGACATGCAGCGCGCAGAACGGCGCGAATCCCGGCAACCAGGGGCCCGCGGCATGGCACGACCCATCGCCGCACAGCGTGCAGTTTGTAACCGTGGACAAGGACGTTAATCAATGCGCCGCTGATTGGAGCAACTATGAGCACTGCGATCGCCATCCCTCACCTCCAGCGGAAGCCGGAACTCCCTGGACACTGTATTTGTAATGAGCACCGTATCGAAAGGAGCCATCAATGAACGCCGTACAAGTCGAACAGAAGAGCTATGAGATGCCCCCGCGAGAGGGAATCAGCATCGCGTATTTTCTCACCGTCGCCGACGTCGAGCGATCGGCTCGCTACTACGAAAAGGTCTTCGGCGCCCGCATTCTGACCATGGGTGATGGCAACGCGCCTCCGTACCTTCAGCTTGCGAATATCTGGATGATTCTGAACGTAGGGGGCGGGCCGACCCCGGACAAGCCGACGGTAACGCTCAGCGTCCCCGACCCGAATCACATCAACAGCTTTATGAATTTCCGCGTCGCGGATATTCAAGCCTGCTATGAATTATGGAAAAGTCGAGGAGCGGAGTTCATCACGGCACCGATCCCCAAGTACGGCGAGATTCGCTGCTACATCCGCGATCCTGACGGTTATATTATCGAGATCGGACAAAGCACCTCTCTCAAGTACGGTTAACGCTCGGCCCGGACGGGATGCGGATTTAAACTCTTACGGATGTCCGCTGAGTGCTAGGCCATTGGCGCGAACGATACGACGCTGCTCAGCCGCACAAGGCCCTGAATCGGCAGGCGCCCTAGGTTCAGGCATAGAAACGAGCACCATATAAACTTAGGGAGACCATGCACATGACCGCCCCCATCACGTCGAACACGCTTGGTGTCAACGTCTTTACCGCCCCGGGAAAGGCTATGGTCGGCGAGCGGCCAAAGCCCTTCGGCGAAGCGCTCGGCTTTGACCCGATCACGTCGACTTTAATCTTCGGCGAGCACGACGCGGTGCTGGTAGACGCAATGACGACGGTGGCTGAGGCCGAGGCTCTCGCGGATTGGGTTGCCCTGCACAACCGCAACTTGGAGACCATCTATATAACGCACGCCCATTTCGACCACTTCTACGGTCTGAGCATTCTGCTCGACCGTTTCCCGGGCGCTCGGGCAATAGCAACGCCCAAGACGGTGAACGCCATGCAGATGTCTTTCTCTCCCACCGTGGAGCGGTTAGCCCGCCGGCTCTTTCCTGGGCAAGTGGCCACCAAGTTGGTTGCACCTGAGCCCTATGAGCACGACACGTTCACTCTCGAAGGCCACGAACTGCGCATCATCGAGCAGGGCCGCACCGATTGTCCCGATTCGACGTCTCTACACGTTCCATCGATCGGCCTGGTCGTCGCTGGCGACGTTGTGTACAACCAGTGCCGCATGTACGTGGGCGACACCACCCCCGAGAGCCGAAAGAATTGGATCGCGGCGCTAGACCGGTTAGCGGCGCTGAACCCGGCGATTGTTGTCGCCGGTCACAAGAAGCCTGGCGCGCCCGACTCTCCCTCGACGATCCAAGACACCAAGCGTTACCTGCAGGACTTCGATCGGGTGCAGAAAATCGCGACGTCCGACCAGGAGCTGTTCGATCAGATGACGGAGCTATACCCGGATTGGGTAGCCAATCAGTCGTGGTTGATGTTCGGATTCCCTCAGCCATAACCCACACGAAAGACAGGCAGTGGCTAAACCTCCAGGTGAAGTGAAAATTGCAGGAAGGAGCCTTATGCTTCAGCTCTTTTTGAGGACAATTTCGACGCGCCGGTTTTTCTGGCGGCCCTCAGGGTCGTCAGCCCCGTTGGGCTTCTTGTTCGGCGCAACGGGCTTGGTGTCGCCATAGCCGCGGGTGGTGATGGAATTCGAAACGCCGTGCGCGATCAGCCAGATCTTCACGGAGTCGGCGCGACGCTCGGAGAGTTTTTGGTTATATTGCTTTTCCCCTTTGCCGTCCGTATGGCCGCCAATCGCACAAGGATATGCAGCATAAGATTGCATCACCGTTACGACTTTCTGCAGGCTAGGCAAAGCTTCGGGCCGGAGATCGGCTTTATCGAAATCGAACAGCACGTCACTATTGAGTTGAATTTGAATTTCCGTGTCCGTGGCCCGCGCACCCAGATCCTTGAGCGCGGCATTCAACGGGTCAACCTTGCCGGCGACCGCCAAGCTGAGGCCCTTGAGGTCGGTGACCTTCCCCTGGATCGGCAAGACTTTCGCCGTGGCTCCAGGGGGAATGGGATCTTCGGGCTTGTATTTCTGGGCTTGGGCAGCCTGCGGGGAAAAGACCACTACAGCCAGCACAGACGCGCTAATCAGAAATATGCGGCCCGCCCTCTTGCGGATCAAGGATAGCTCCTTACTGAGATACGGGCGTGTCTTCAAAAGGAGCAAACTTTGGAATATATACAGTGACCTTGGTTGAGGTCGGCGGTGGCGCCGGGAACTTGGCCCATTGCAAGCGTTGCTCGCCAGGACCCAGAGTCCCCCACCACATATCCAGGACTCGATTGTTCTCGGAATCGGTCAAAAAGGCATACTTCTTGTTTTCGGCGGGATCGGTATAGTAAAGCTGCGGCCAATCGAAATCATAGTGAATCGCTTTCGGCGCTGCGCCAGCAACGAGGCCGTTGGACTGTGGCGCGCCCGCGGTGTTGATTAGCCTCCAGCGGACCAGCAAGGCACCTCCACTCACGCGCTTCACCTCCAGCAGGTCGCAGCGCAGATTGGGATCGTCGCTGAATTGCGCGCTGGCAATCGCGGTGCCGGCGCTCATCGGCGCGGCGGCAGGCGCAGCCTCCGCAGGGGCAGCTGCAGGAGCCATAGCTTGAGGTGCCTGGGATGCTGTGGAAGAAGAAGCCGGCTGGGCGGGAGCGGTTTCCTGCTTCGAACACGCCGCTAGCCCCGCAACCACACACAAGGAAGACAACAGGAGAAATCCCGCGAGCAAGTTCCGTAAGTTCATATCTCGCGCCTCCGAAAGCGGGCGTATTTTATGCCCCCAGTCAACGCATTTCAAACGAAATCTATGAGAACAAGGTCAAGCAAGCTGGCGCGGTCGCCTGGCTGAAGAGCACCAGGGCCGCTCGAAAAGCACCACCACGCGCAACCGGCGGACGCCCTATCGATACAAAGCCACACCCACGCATCACACTGATAATACAAGGCTTGCTTAACTCCCGAGTTAAGAGCGAGGTTTGGCATTCCTTGTGCATTCTCTTAGTGTGGACAGTCACTGAAGAGCGTGACACGAGTTCTTGAGACCGGGTTCACGGGGTCTCGGAAGGAGCACAAAATGCGATATCTAAGAGTTCTAGCGTTGCTCAGTCTTTTCGCAATTCCGGCAGGGTTCGCGCAAGCGCAAAGGGTTTCGGTCGGCATCGGCTTTGGCGGCCCGGTCTACGCGGGTCCAGCCTATGTTGGCCCGGCTCCAGTGTGCGCCTACGGCTACTATTCGTATTACCCGTACGCGTGCGCGCCCTACGGCTACTACGGTCCTAGCTGGTTCTCCGGCGGGATCTTCATCGGCGCGGGCCCGTGGTTTCACGGCGGATTTTATGGACGCCCCGGCTTCTACGGACGCCCTGGCTTCGGGCCTGGCTTTCGGTCATTCGCTGGTCGGGGACCTGGCGTGGTCGCACGCGGTCCAGTCGGCGGTGGCTTCCATGGTAGCGCCGGCGTCCACTCATTCAACAGTGGAGGCGGATTCCATGGCGGAGGCGGAGGCTTTCACGGCGGCGGGCGCCGATAAGTTTCATAGCTAATTCATACCCGCGGATCGAACGGCCGGCAGAAATGCCGGCCGTTTCGTTTTTTTGGGGCATCCCGCCAGGAAGAAAAGGCCTCAGGTCTGGAGACCTGAGCTACATGAGGTGTCAACGGGATGGCGGCGCGTTCTTGCGTGGTAGAATGTGGGTGGGAGCGCGCATGAAATTCGGAGTGGTGGTTTTCCCCGGATCGAATTGCGATGACGACGCGTACCACGCGATCGGATCGGTGATCGGGCAGCCGGTCGAATTCATCTGGCACCAATCCGAGCAGGTTGCGGGCTTCGACGCGATCGTCCTTCCCGGCGGATTCGCGTTCGGCGACTACATGCGCACGGGCGCCATTGCGCGGTTTTCGCCGGTGATGAAGGCGGTGAGCCGCTTCGCGCGAGCCGGCGGGCTTCTGCTCGGCGTGTGCAACGGATTCCAGGTTCTGCTCGAAGCCGGGCTGCTGCCCGGCGCGATGCTGCGCAACAAGCGCCTGCGGTTTTTGTGCCGCCAGGTGCACGTCCGCGTGGAAAATACGGATACGCCGTTTACCTGCGCCGCGCGGCCCGGGCAGATCCTGAAAATGCCCATCGCGCACATGGAAGGAAACTACTTCTGCGACGCGGCCACGCTCGCGGAGCTCGAGCGCAACAAGCAGATCGTTCTCCGGTATGTTCACGCGGATGGGCGAGCCGCCGGTACCGACGATTTCGACGCGAATCCGAATGGCGCGCTGGCCGCGATCGCGGGCTTGTGCAATCGCGAACGCAATGTCGTCGGCCTGATGCCGCACCCGGAGCGCGCGGTCGAGGCGGGACTTGGTTCAACGGATGGCCTCGTGATTTTCCAGTCGATGGTCGCGAGCCTTTCGCGTCGCGCCGCCGAACGCGTTTCGGCGTGAGTCGCGCCGAATACCGTACTACATGCCGCGAGAGAAACAGCGCAAAGGTGGGCGCGTTCCACGCCGCTTTTTTGTCGGAGCTTCCCGACATAGAACGTCGGGACGCGAAAAACGCGAAAGCTCCGACCCCCTAGAAAGCCATTTTCATCTTGGAGGCGATTCGCTTTGCTCAGCCGTAGCGTAATAGTCCGCGGAACTGTCGCGCTTGCGGTCGGCTGCGTTTGCTGCGAAAATTTGACCGCGAAGCGAAGGAAGACACACCGCAGAGGCGCAGAGAACGCAGAGAAACCCGAAGAAAATGCGCCCGCCTTCCCGATACAAACCATCGGGACGCGAAAAACGCGAAAGGCGGCCGCTACGAAACAGTAGCCGAATCGCCGAATGATCGACACCGAGATTAAAGTCACGCCGCAGATCGCCGCCGAGCACGGCCTCACTCCCGACGAGTACGCACGGATTCAGAAGATCCTTGGGCGCGACCCGAGCCTCACTGAGCTGGGAATTTTCAGCGTGATGTGGAGCGAACACTGCTCGTACAAATCGTCGCGGATCCATTTGAAACGGCTGCCGACACGCGGGACGCACGTGGTGCAAGGGCCGGGCGAGAACGCGGGGGTGGTGGACATCGGCGATGGGCTTGTCGCCGTTTTCAAGATCGAGTCGCACAACCATCCGAGTTTCGTCGAGCCGTTTCAGGGCGCGGCGACCGGCGTGGGCGGGATTTTGCGCGACATTTTCACGATGGGCGCGCGGCCGATTGCGGTCCTTGATTCGCTGCGGTTCGGGCCGATTACGGCAGGCCCGGGCGATGGAAGCGCGCCGGTAGAAGCGCAAAGCGAAGAGCAAGATGCCGCCCTGAAGGGCGGCGCTACATATAAACCTGACAGCGCGCAGAATGTGACGGCGGAGGAGATTGCGCGGAACCGGCGAATACTTGACGGCGTGATCCGCGGGATCGGATTTTACGGGAACTGCTTTGGCGTGCCGACCGTGGGCGGCGAGGTCATGTTCGAGCCGTGCTATTCGAACAATCCGCTGGTGAACGCGCTGGCGCTCGGCATCGCGCGGCGCGAGGAGCTTTTTTCGCGCGGGCGAGCGGCGTGGGGAATCCCGTGATTTACGTTGGCGCGAAGACCGGGCGCGACGGCATCCACGGCGCGTCGCTGCTGGCGTCGGCGGAATTCAGCGAGGAGTCGCAGCAGAAGCGGCCGAACGTGCAGGTGGGCGACCCGTTCATGGAAAAGCTGCTGCTGGAAGCGTGCCTCGAAGCGATGCGCACTGGCGCGGTGGTCGCCATTCAGGACATGGGCGCGGCGGGGCTGACGAGCTCGAGCGCGGAGATGGCGTCGCGCGGCGGTTTGGGAATCGAGATCGATCTCTCTCGCGTGCCACAGCGCGAAACCGGCATGACGCCGTACGACATCATGCTCAGCGAATCGCAGGAGCGGATGCTGCTGGTGGCCGAGCGCGGACGCGAGCGCGAGGTTTTCGACGTGTTCCACAAGTGGGGACTGGACGCGGTCGAAGTGGGCCGCGTCACGGACGACGGCAAACTGCGCGTCTTGAATCACGGGCAGGTGGCTGCGGAGATTCCCGCGCACGCGCTCGCTGAAGAGGGCCCGCGCTACGAACGGCCGATTGCGAAGCCGGCCGCCAGCGCGCAATCGCACGGGCCGCTCGCGGAGTTCGTGCCGGACGGCACGGATCTCACAGTGAATTTCCGCCGGCTGCTGGCGTCTCCGGCAATCGCGTCGAAGGGCTGGATCACCGAGCAGTACGACTCGATGGTGCGGACGAACACGCGCTTCGGGCCCGGCGCGGGAGACGCGGCCGTGCTGCGGCTGAAGGAAACGAAACGCGGTCTCGCGCTTTCAACCGACGGCAACGGCCGCTGGAGTTTCCTTTCGCCGCGCTTGGGCGCGATGCACGCCGTGGCCGAAAGCGCGCGCAATGTGGCGTGCACGGGCGCGCGTCCCATCGCGGCGACGAATTGCCTGAACTTCGGCAATCCGGAGAAGCCCGAAGTGATGTGGCAGTTCACCGAGGCGATCGACGGCATCGCGGAAGCCTGCCGCGCGCTCGAGACGCCGATCACGGGCGGAAACGTCAGCTTCTACAACGAGACGCTCGGCAAGCCGATCTATCCGACGCCGATCCTGGGCGTGCTCGGGCTGCTTGAAGATGCCGATTGCGCGCTCGGCTCGGGGTTTCGCAACG
>CAWEXR010000020.1:0-7263 GCA_963813045.1 uncultured Acidobacteriota bacterium | reverse complement strand
GCGAAAGACGCTGGACTGGTATTTTGCGAGCCACCAAAGGGACGACGTGAGCGGAGTCCTCGAGAAAATGCTCACGGCGCGCTGACCGCATTCGGCGGCTGGCTCGCACGGAACCGCGCCGCGGCCGCACGCCAAATTGAAATGACTCCAGTCCAGCGATGAACTTCCACTCCGATCTGATCGTTTTTGCTGTCGCGCTCTTCGCTTCGCTCAGTCTCACGGTGCCGGTTCGCCATCTTGCGCTGCGCTACGGCATGGTCGACAAGCCGGGCCCGCGCAAGGTTCACCTCACTCCGATTCCTCTTCTGGGTGGCATCGCCATCTATCTGGGATTTGTCCTGGCGATTCTCCTGACGCTTCACGGCGCGCCGCAACAGCAGATCGCGGGCATTCTCGCCGGCGCCACGCTGCTTGCCACCGTCGGATTCCTCGATGACGGCGGCCTGCTGCACCATCAGGTGAAACTATTTGTCGGCATGCCGATCGCCGCGCTGTTTCTGCTTGCGTCCGGCATCCGTGCCCAGCTTTTTTCGGCGTTCGTTCCCGGCCCGGCCGGTACGGTTCTCGACGGTTGCTTCACGGTGCTGTGGGTCGTCGGCATCACCGCTTCCTTCAGCATTCTCGACCACATGGACGGTCTCTGCGCGGGGATCGCCGCCGTCGCGGCGGGCTTCTTCACTCTCTCGGCGAGCCTCAACGGCCAGACGCTCGTCCGCACGCTCGGCGCCGCGGCTCTGGGCGCCGCCCTCGGCTTTCTGCGCTGGAACTTCAATCCCGCCAAGATCTTCATGGGTGATGGCGGCGCGATGTTTCTCGGATTCCTGATGGCCACGCTCGGCCTGAAGATTCGTCCCGAGGGGATGCAATTCCCGGCCACCTGGCTTGTCCCGGTTCTGATCTTGGGCGTTCCGATCTTCGATACGACGCTCGTCTCCATTTCCCGCGCTCGCCGCGGCTTGCTGCCCTTCACTTCGCCGGGCAAGGACCACACGGCTCATCGCCTGTCGAATCTCGGGCTCGGCCATCGCGGTGCCGTCGTCGCGCTGTATTGTCTGGCCGCGGTCTTCGGCGGCACGGCGCTGATCGTCCCGCATGTGTCACGGAAAGTTGCGTATCTGCTGGCAGGAATCATGGCCGTCTGCGGTTTGATCGCGGTCGCGCTTCTCGAAAGCGTGCCTTACGAACGCCAGGCCAAGCTTGCGAAACCGTCCCCCCATCCCGAATGATTTCCGGAGTCATTCTGCGATGACTTTGTGTGACAATGCTGGTATGAAAAAATCACTTACGGTGACGGCAGCCCTACTCACTGCCGGACTCATGTTCTTGGCCATGCCTGGGCACAACAGGCCGCAGCGCCGGCCGCACCGGCTCCCGCTGCCAAGCCTGCGCCGAAAACTCCTTCGGCCTCGGCCGCCCAGTCGCAGAGCGCCCCGGCTCTGAAAACGCAAAAAGAAAAGGACAGCTACGCCCTCGGACTGAATATCGGCCGGGGCCTGAGCAAGCAACCGGTCGAAATCGACACGCCCAGTCTCCTGCGTGGCATGAAGGATGCGCTGGCCGGCGCTAAGCCGCTTCTGACGGACGAAGAGGTAAATGCCGCGCTCACCGGATTGCAGACGCAAGTGAAAGCCAAGGCAGACCGGCAGAGGCAGCAGGCCGGGGAGGCAAACATGAAGGAAGGTGCGGAGTTCTTGGCCAGCAACAAGACGAAAGAGGGCGTGGTCACGCTGCCCAGCGGTCTTCAATACAAAATCATGAAAGAAGGCACGGGACCGAAGCCCGCGGCCACCGATACCGTGGTTTGCAACTACCGCGGCACGCTCCTCAACGGCAAGGAATTCGATAGTTCCTACAAGCGCGGCCAGCCCGCCACCTTCCCGCTCAATCGAGTCATCAAAGGATGGACGGAGGCGGTTCAGCTCATGCCCGTGGGATCGAAGTGGCAGCTTTTCATTCCGCCCGATCTTGCCTACGGCGCGAACGGCGCGGGTCCGGACATCGGTCCCAACGCCACCCTCATTTTTGAAGTCGAGCTGATGTCGATTCAGGGCAAGAGCCAGTAACTCACGGCCTCGAATGTGGAACGGCTGTAGCACAAAATCTCCGCCAGTTCTTCGTTGCGGCCGGAGTTTATGAGCGGCGTCTTCTCTCAGATCGCGCACCACGGATACATCCTCATCTTCCTGGTCGTCTTTGCGGAAGCCATCGGGCTGCCGGTGCCGGGCTCCCTCGCTCTGGTTGTGGGAGGCGCCGCGGCCGCATCGGGTACGCTGAGCGCGCCGGCGATACTGCTGCTTGCGGTGGCAGCGATGCTCCTGGCTGATTGCCTGCTCTACGTTCTCGGCAGCTATATGGGATGGAGCCTTTTGGGTTTCCTCTGCAAGCTCTCGGTGAACCCGGAAACCTGCATTCTGCGCTCGGCGAAATCCTTCTACAAACGTGGCCGCGCCGCCTTGCTGGTCGCCAAATTCATACCCGGCGTGAACACCATGGCCCCGCCGCTCGCGGGAAGCATGAAGCTGCCTTTCGCGCAATTTCTGGGGCTGGATTTTCTCGGCGCCTGCCTCTACGCGCTCGCCTACACCAGTATCGGTTTCCTCTTCCGCGATTTCGTGGCGGCGATCGCGCGCGGCTTTGTCCTGGCGGGACACGCCGTCGGAATCGTGGTCATCGTCGCCGCGGCTGCGTTCATCGCCTATCGCGTCTGGCTGTACCGCAAGCATCGCGTGTATCGCGTTGTGCCGCGCGTCCAGGTCGCCGAACTGATGAGGAAGCTTCAGTCGGAGGAATCAGCCAAGATTCTGCTCGTCGATGTGCGCAGCCACGGTTACTACGATCCCGGCGCCGCCCGCATCCCCGGCTCGATTCGAATCGAGCCCAATAATCTCTCCGAGGAACTCAAGAAACTCCCCAGGGACGAGGACATTTTTTTGTACTGTACTTGAGCGCGCGAAGCCACCAGCGCCCGTGTGGCGCATCTGCTGCTGGAGCAGGGATTCAACGCGTTTGTCATCGTGGGCGGCTTCGCGGCCTGGCGCAAAGCCGGAAATCCAGTCGAACCTGTGCCGGCGAGCGACCTCGTGCGTCTCCCTACCTTCAGTCGTTAGTGCCGCTCTCTCCTTGGCGGGCATTGCCTTTGGCGGCGGCGTGTCCCTGGGATATACTTGCCGCCCAGCCTTTGGTCCTGACTTCAGAAGATTCTGGCTTTACGAGATTTGCGCATGAGGCAGATAGCTCAAAGCGATGATGGTGAACCCACAACCCCCGGAAGAAAGCGATTCCATTTCAACTCCTCCCACAGATAGACCAAGCATAGCGGTGATCGGCGGGTCGGCCGCCGGACTGTTTGCCTCTCTTTTGCTGGCGCGCCGCGGCCTTTCCGTCCGCGTGCTGGAACGCATCGAAACCCTCGAACCCCCCGCGCGGACTCTGATCGTCACTCATCGCATGCTCCCGCTCCTAGGCCGCGCCGCCGAAGGCAGCGTCCTCAATGAGATCCGCCGCTTCGAGCTTTTCACCGATGGCCGCGCCGCGATGATCGGCCTGAACCACCCCGATCTCATCGTCGAGCGGCGCACCTTGATTCAAGGCCTTGCCGCCGAGGCGCAACGCGCCGGGGTAAAGATCGAGCTTGGCCGCCGCTTCCACGCGCTCCATGCCAATGGGAGAGGGCTCGTTGTCGAGGCGGAGCGCTGCTCCGACGGCGCCCGTGAAGAGGTTCACGCCGACGCCGTCATCGGCGGTGACGGCGCAGCCAGCCGCGTCGCTCGTTCCGCCGGATGGCCGGCGCTCGAGACCGTCCCGCTGGTCCAGGCGATTGTGACCCTGCCGAAGGACATGCCGCCGGACACCACGCGCGTCTGGTTTGTGCCGGACGACACGCCCTACTTTTATTGGCTCATCCCGGAATCGCCCACGCGCGGCGCGCTGGGCATGATCGGCGAGTCGGGGGCCGACATGCGCCGCTGCCTCGAGCGCTTCCTCGAAAAGCGCAAGCTCGATCCGATTGAATTTCAGGGGGCTCGCATTCCCGTCTACAACCGCTGGGTCCCGGTGCGGCGGCGGGTCGGCTCGGGTTCCGTTTATCTCGTGGGGGACGCGGCGGCCCAGGTAAAAGTCTCGACGGTCGGCGGCACGGTCACTGGTTTTCGCGGAGCGATGGGCGTCGCCGAGTCCATCCTCAACGGCGGCTCGAGCCGCGAGTTGCGCACCCTGCGCCGGGAGCTTAACCTGCATCGCTTGCTGCGGCGCTCGCTCCACAACTTCCAGCAGTCGGACTACAGTCGCCTCGTGGACTTGCTCAACGATGCGGCCAGGCAATCTCTCGGCGAGTATTCCCGCGACGAGGCCTGGAAGATCCTTTGGCGAGTCTGCCTGCGCCAGCCGCGTCTCGTCCTGCTCGGCCTGCGCGGCCTGATGATGCGCGGCCGCTCCCTCGACCGCCCTCGGGTTTAGTTTCGGATGAGAACTCGATAATCCGCGCGGGTCGTCACGAAGAGAAAGTTTTGCCCGTCATTTGTTCATTCCGGCTATCCAGTCGACGACGACCGTGATGGGAGCACCGGACTGCTCGACCACCATGGGAATCAGAAAGCGGCCATCCTTAGCGACGGCGAACCAGGTGGAGAATTGGTCTCCTCCGATGTGAGGATCGAACAGGGTTTTCGGCGCGTCGGCCTCGAAGCCCCCATCCGGTCCGCTCTTCACATCCACCGCCATCAACTTTCCGTCGAGGTCGATGAAGTAGAGCTCCTTGCCGTCGCGGCTCCAGACCGGGCGCGTGCCGCCGTTGACGGACACTGGCCACTTGCCTCCCAGCTTGGGAAACGTCTGGACGTAAATCTCATAGCGCCTCGTCTCATCGGAGGCGTACGCCAGCCATTGGCCGTTTGGAGAGAGCTCGGCTCCAAGTTCGTTGAACTGCTCATTCAGGTAAGGAAACGCCTTGCGATCACCGCCTTTCTGTTCCGGGGACAGCGGCAACAGCCAGATAGAATACTTTGCCTTGGCGTCGGAGAGAACTCCCTCGGTGATGTATCGGCCATCGCGAGACCAATCCAGCGGCGTCCTGACAATCGCCGGAGTCTTGTCGAGTGCTTCCTCTTGGCCAATGCCATTGATGGCCTTTTGGTAGACTTTCACGCCTCCGTCGCGGGTAGAATTAAAGGCGATGTGACTGCCGTCGGGAGACCAGACTGGAAGCTGGTTCGCTTTCCCGTCGAACGTGAGACGAGATCGAGTGCCGCGCGCCAAGTTGTAAAGCCAGAGGTCTACTCCCCCGCCCTCGAAATCTTCGCGGGAAACCACAACTGTGCTGCCGTCTGGGGAAATCGCAGGCCACGAGATCACGCCAGGCTCCCCAAGCGTCCCGAGAACCTTTCCCTGCCGATCGAACCAAGTAAGCTGCACCGGTGCTGCGCCTCCCCCGATGTAGGCCAAGACGCCGCTGGCGGAGACCGTAAAATTGGCCACCTGCTGGACGACGGGCGCGGGATCACCTTTCAGCTCCATCCGGGCGGCGTCGAAAGCTTGGGACATAAGCGTGCCATTTTGCAGAAAGAGAATACGCCCGGGCCCCGGGCGTGATGCTGGTGCATAGACGGCCTCGGCAGCAAGCAGCGGCTCAGCGTTCTGTTGCTCAGGCCCGGCATCCAGCGACCCTATATAGGTTCCCTCAGCGGTGCCGGGACCGTTCGGCGAGTAGAAGAAGCGACGACCGTCCGGTAGGAAAGAGGGGCCTACATGAACGGTTTCCCCTTGTAGGACATCCACCTTGGTTAGGGGTGAGGGCGTTCCGCCCTCCGCGGAAACCCTCATCAGGCCCCCAAGCTGCCGAACACAATTACACCGTCTTGATTCCATGCCCCTCCGTAAGATAGTCCGGGAAGGTAGCAGATGGTTTGAGGGGCGCCTCCCGAAATGTCAATCCTCTCGAGCTCGTTGCCGGTTGGGAATCCGAGGAAGCGGCTGTCCGGAGACCAAAAAGGATCGGTGGCGTTTTCCGTGCCGGGCAAAGGCCGCGACGCGAGCGTGTCCAGATCGCGAACCCACAGCCGAGTACGCCCATCCTGTCCTGTCGCCGTGAAAGCCAAATGCCTACCATCGGGCGAAAGAGCCAAAGCCGTGCCGAAACTTGCTTTCTCCGGTGGGAAGATCTGGTAGCGCAGCAATTGCGCCGACGCGGGGGCGTGTAAAGCACGCTGATATGCCCATCCGAGGACAACAAGTGCGATCGCAAGAACGGCAACGACCGACGGCAGCGCGTGCCGCCAGAGTGGCGCAAAGATTCCTGCTGCTCCCGGGAGTGACGCTTCCGGCGTGCCGGAGAGAACTTCGTCGAGCGAAATACGCGCGTCGCCGATGTCCCGCAACCGCTGCTTCGGGTCCTTCTGCAAGCAGCGTTGCAACAGAACTCGAACCCGGATCGGCGTCCCGACTGGAAGTCGGGACCAATCCGGCTCCGCGCGGATCACAGCCGCCAATGTGTCCGTCACCGATTCGCCGCCGAATGCCATCTTGCCTGTCAGCATCTCGTACAGCACGCATCCAAACGCCCAGATGTCTGCGCGGCGATCCACTGCCTTCCCCTTCGCCTGCTCGGGCGACATGTATGCTGCCGTCCCCAGCAGAACTCCCGCCTGAGTCGCCATTCGGCTGACCGTGGGGGAATTGGCAATGTCGATCGAGGATGCGTCGCCCTCTAGCGCCTTCGCCAAGCCGAAGTCGAGCACCTTCACGGCATCGTCGCCGGTCACCTTCACGTTCGCCGGTTTCAGGTCCCGATGCACGATTCCGCGCTCGTGCGCGTATTCGAGCGCTTCGCACATTTGCTTTGCGATAGGCAATGCTTCGCTAATTGGGATCGGACCGGACTTGATGCGATCGGCGAGCGTCGGCCCTTCGACCAGTTCCATCACTAGCGCATGAGTGGTGCTGGAATCTTCCAGGCCATAGATGGAAGCAATGTTGGGGTGATTCAGCGAAGCGAGGACTTTCGCTTCGCGCTGGAACCGCGCCATGCGCTCGGCATCGCGCGCAAATGCCTCCGGCAGGACTTTCAGCGCCACATCGCGCCCGAGCTTGGCATCTCGCGCGCGGTACACCTCGCCCATCCCGCCGCTGCCGACCAGCGCGAGAATCTCGTAGGGGCCCAGTCGCGAGCCGGTAGCGAGCGGCATAAAGTGGGCATGATTCTACATTATTTATTTGTGGCACAGACACTCCTGCCTGTGCTCTTGAACGGCCCCTCAACCCTTCCGGCAC
>CAWEXR010000019.1:0-11887 GCA_963813045.1 uncultured Acidobacteriota bacterium | reverse complement strand
AACCGTGCAGGCATTTAGTGCAGCAACGGCAGCATGGTCGATGCTCCGAAAAAGCACCACAAATTGTCGCTAAACACGCTCTTGCGCCGCCGAATTCCGCCGGTTCACGTCCCTGAGGCGCGGCCTCCGCACAAGGTCATTGTTGAGTTTCCGCAGGCTGCGCTAGAATGCAGCTTCCATCCGACGACCGACTCCGCGAGCAAGCGTCGCGGAGCCCATGGACGGTAGCGAATGAGCTCAGCAACGAACAAGGCGGCCGAGCCGCAGCGCAAAGGCGACTTCGAGAAGTCACTGATGCGGCTGGAAGAAGTGGTGAAGCGGCTTGAGAGTGCGGACCTCTCTCTCGACGAGGCCATGAAGCTCTTCGAGGAGGGCGTGAAGCTCTCGCGCGAATGCCAGAAGCAGCTCGAGGAAGCGGAAGGCCGCGTCGAAATTCTTCTGAAGAAAGCGGACGGCAAGATCGCGGCCGAGCCGTTCGAGCCCGAAGATGAATCGTCGTAGCACCCGCAAGCCGGCCCGCTGCGCGACTCCGAACGCATGAAACTACCGGATTTCTTCGAAGCAGATCATGCCGCGATCGAAGCGGCGCTGGACCGGATACTGCCTCCGGAAGATGCGCAGCCGCCGTCGATTCACCGTGCGATGCGGTACAGCGTGTTTGCGGGGGGTAAGAGAATTCGCCCCGCGCTGTGCCTCGAGGTGGCGCGAATGTTCACCGAGAATCTGGAGGGTGCGATCCAGGTCGGCTGCGCGCTCGAATTCATCCACACCTATTCGCTGATTCACGACGACCTGCCGGCGCTCGACAACGACGACCTGCGGCGCGGCAAGCCCACCAACCACAAAGTGTTCGGCGAGGCGATGGCGATTCTGGCCGGCGACGGCCTGCTGACGCTGGCGTTCGCGACGCTGGCGAGCGCGCCGATCGAGCCCGCACGGCGCGTGCGCGTGATCGCCGAGATCGGCGCAGCGGCAGGGACCGTTCGCGGCATGGTCGGCGGCCAGGTGGCGGACGTCGAAGCCGAAGGAAAGCCGATCGACGCCGGCACGCTCGAGTACATTCATCGATCGAAGACAGCGGCGCTGATTCGCGGCTGCGATCGTGGCTGGCGCAATTGCAGGCGGCGCGGCCGACGCGGACATCGAGCGGCTGCGACGCTTCGGCGACACGATCGGCTGGGCTTTTCAGGTTGTGGACGACCTGCTGGACGTCGAGGAGTCATCCGCGGCGCTGGGGAAGACGGCGGGAAAAGATCAGGCGCAGAAAAAAGCGACCTATCCGGCGCTCTACGGCATCGAGAAATCGCGCGCGATTGCGACCGAGCTGGAGACGAAGGCGCTAGCGGAACTCGATTGCTACGGCGAACGGGCCGCGCGGTTGCGACAGCTTGCGGAGTTCCTGGTTGCCCGCCGTTCGTGACAGACCGAGCCCCCGATGAGCCGCCCACCCAAAAAGGCTAAGCCGGGAAAGGCGCGGCTCGACGTGTTGCTGGTCGAGCGCGGACTGGCGGCGTCGCGAGAGCGGGCGCAGGCGATGCTGCTGGCGGGGCAAGTGTGCGTCAACGGCGCACCGGCGGGCAAGGCCGGAAGCCAGGTCGCGCGAGACGCCAAGATCGAGATCGCCGGCGAGACACTGCGCTACGCGAGCCGGGCGGGGCTGAAGCTCGAAGGCGCGCTCGAGGATCTCGGCGTCGACCCGCGAGACCGAATCTGCCTCGATGTCGGCAGCTCGACCGGCGGATTCACGGATTGCCTGCTGCAACACGGGGCGCGGAAGGTGTACGCCGTCGATGTAACCATCGACCAGCTTGACTGGAAGCTGCGGCGCGACCCGCGAGTCGCGACCATCGAGAAGAACGCGCGCTACCTGCGGGCCGAAGACATCGGGGAGGCGCCGAGCCTGGTCACGGCCGACGTGTCGTTCATTTCGCTGACCAAGATTCTCCCGGCCGTTGTGCCCATAGGGCCGCCTGGAACCGAGTTCCTTATTCTGATCAAGCCGCAATTCGAGCTCGAAAAGCGGGACGTCGGAAAAGGCGGAATCGTCCGCGACGCGGGCCTGCGCGAGAAGGCCGTGGAGCGCGTTCGCGCGGCGGCGATCGAGGCGGGGCTTGAGATCCTCGGCGTGCGGCCGAGCCGCGTGGCCGGCGCCGAAGGAAACCAGGAGTTTTTTCTCCACGCGCGGCGGCGCGGGTAGAATAGAATGCTGCGTCGAGACGCATGATTCGCGCCGCCGGCATCATCTGCAAACCTGTCCGGGACCTCGTGTCCTCCGTCGTGCCCCCTCTGATTGCGTGGCTGCGGGAACGAAAGATCGACGTCTTCATCGACGAGGAAACTCACGCCTGCATCAAGCTGGCCGCGCCGACGGTGGCGCGCGATGCGCTGGGCGAGAAAATCGAGCTTTTGATTGTTTTTGGGGGCGACGGCACGCTGCTTTCCGCGGCGCGCGCGCTCGGCAGCCACAAGGTTCCCATCCTGGCGGTCAATCTGGGCGGCCTGGGATTTCTCACCAGCGTAACGCTCGACGAGCTGTATCCGCTGCTGGAACAAGTGCTCGCCGGAAAATATCAAACCAGCAATCGCATGATGCTCGACGCGGAAATCGTCGGGGCCGGGCACCCCACCGAACGACAGTGCGCGTTGAACGACGCGGTGGCAAACAAAGGCGCGCGGGCGCGCATGCTCGATTTCGACGTCCACGTGGACGGCAATCACGTGGGCCGCTACCGCGCCGATGGGATCATCGTCGCGACGCCGACAGGCTCGACGGCATATTCGCTCGCGGCCGGCGGACCGATCATCGATCCGAGCATCGACGCATTCGTGATCACGCCGATTTGCCCGCACATGCTGACGAACCGGCCGATCGTGATTCCCGACACGGCGAAGATCGAGCTTGATTTCACGGCCGCCGACGAACCCGTGTACGTGACGCTCGACGGCCAGATCGGATTCCAGCTTCAGCCGAAGGACCGCGTGCGGATCGCGAAATCGGCGAACCGAGTGGCGCTGGTCCGCCCTCCGAGCAAGACGTATTTCGAAATTCTGCGCAGCAAGTTGCGGTGGGGAGAACGGTAGAGCGCTTCGAGCTGGCGCGCGGCGCCGGTAATACTCTAAGAAAGAGAGATCCTTCGCTCACGTTGTTCGCTCAGGATGACGATCCTGATCGGATCGTTACTGCACTTTCAGAGACGACGAGGGTGCGGTCGTCGGCCGGATGCTGGCCGCCGGAGAATGTGTCCGCCTCTTCGAGGATACGGTCGGCGATGCCATCGGCCGTCGAGGCCTGGCGCTCGTCGATGATCTTCACGACCCGGCGATGGCCGAAGAATTCGCCCGCGGGGTTCTGCGCGTCGACGATGCCGTCGGAATAGAAGACGACGACGTCGCCGGGATCGAGTATGAACGCGCGTTCGTCATAGGTCGCTTCCTCGAAAATTCCGACGGGAAATCCCGCCAACGGAATCTTTTCGCACTTTCCCCCGTGGCAGAGGATCGGCTGCTCCTGGCCCGCGTTTGCGAGACGCAAAAGGCGGCGCCGGCGATTCCAGGTGGCGAAAGCAGAGAGTCATGAAGCGGCCTTCGATCAGGCGCTCGCCGAGGAATCCATTGACGGCGCGGAGCATGTTCGCCGGCCGTGGCTTGAGGGAGCCGAGGCTGCGCAGGGTGCCGACGGCGACGGCGCCGTACAGCGCGGCGGCACTTCCCTTCCCGCTGACATCGCCGAGAGCGATGCCCAAGTCCTGAGGGCCATAGCGGAGAAAGTCATACAAGTCGCCGCTCAGCTCGCGCGAAGAGACGACGCGCGCGGCGATATCCAAGCCGAATTCGGGTCCGGGCAGGCGCGGGAGAAGCGCTCCCTGAATGCGGCGCGCGGCGTTCAGATCCCGCTCCATGCGGCTCTCGTCGCGCGCCACCTGCTCGTAGAGGCGCGCGTTCTCGATGGACACCGCAAGATGAGCGGCGAGAATCGAAAGCACCTGAACGTGATCGGGCGTGAAATAGTTCAACTGCGGACTCTCGAGGTCCATCACGCCGATCACGCGGCCCTTGTTGATCATGGGCACGGCCAGCTCGGAGCGAGTCTCGGGATTCAACATGCGGTAGCGCGGGTCGAGAGCAACGTCGGGAACGACGACGGGGCGGCGAAGTTTCGCGGCCGCGCCGACGATGCCTTCGTGTTCGGGGACGACGGATTTCTCCTGCACGCGCTGGCCGAATTTCACCGTGACGTGATGACGGAATACGCCGGCGGCCGGATCATGCAGGAGGATACTGAAGATCTGATAGTCAATCAGGCGCTTGGTCAGTTCGGCTGCACGCCGCAAGACTTCGTCGACTTGAAGCGTGGCGTTTGTTTCGCGGCCGATTTCGTTGAGCAAGAGCAGCGTCTCAGCCTGTTTCTGGGCGTTTTCGAAGAGGCGCGCGTTTTCGATGGCCGTACCGATGCGGCTGGCGACGAGATTGAGAATGGTCTGCTGCGCCGGCGTGAAGTAGTCGGGCTGGCGGCTTTCGATATCCATCACGCCGACCACGCGCCCGCGGACGACCAAGGGCACGGCCATTTCGGAGCGAACCGCTTCGGCGGCGGCGAGGTAGCGCGGGTCCTTCAGCACGTCGCCGACGCGAATCGAATGACCTGTCTTGGCAACGGCGCCGATGATGCCGTCGCCGATGGGAATCCGCCAGTGCTCGACGACTTCCGGGCGATGTCCGATGGCAAAGCGAATGTAGAGATCGCCGGTATTCGGCTCCGGCAGAAGGACGGCAAAAATCTCGAAATCAATCAGCCGCTTGACCTGCGTGGCTGCGTTTGCGAGCACCTCGTCGAGATTCAGCGAGGCATTGATCTCATAGCTGATCTCCGAGAGGACCGCCAAGGTCTCCGCAGGGATTTCGAGCGTCGAGTTGAGTTCAGTCGAGTCCATGGATTCGATAAAACGGGCCCTGGATCTATGCGACACGCCCGCTGGATGCCAGCGAGAACCCCGATTCTCGCCGCGCGGGCAGAGTAGCTCTCATTATAGCAAACGCGGAATTGATGCTCGGCGCAGAGATTCGGCTTCAGGAAAGATTTAGGGGTGCAATTTGGACGGAAACCGGGGAGCCTTCGGCGTGTCTACGGCCCCTTACCGTCCGCAGGAAGGTGCAGGACCCAAACATCCTTCAGATTGCGATAGCGCTCAGCATAGTCGAGTCCGTAGCCGACGACGAATTTGTTTGGGATTTTGAAGCCGACATAGTCCGCTTTGACCGGTTTTATGCGGCGTGAAGGCTTGTCGAGCAGCGCCGCCACGCGGAGAGTCTTCGGCCTGCGCTGGCGCAAAACCCGGAGCAAGTAGTTCAGCGTCAGCCCGGTATCCAGAATGTCCTCGACCAGAATCACGTTCAAGCCAGCGATGCTGCTGTCGAGGTCTTTCAACACGCGGACCTGGCCGGAGGATTCCTTGCCGCGGCCGTAGCTCGAAACGGCGATGAAGTCGATGGAAGTCACAAGATTGATTTCGCGAACAAGATCGGAAAGGAAGATGCAGGCGCCCTTGAGGACGCCGATGAGATGAACGCGCTGGCCCTTGAAATCCCGATCGATGCTGCGCGCCACGTCGCGAACGCGCTTCTCAATCGCGGTGCGGCGAATCAAGATTTCACGCTCTTCCGGTCGAGCAATCGGCATCGTCTTGTCTCCGTGCATTCGCGCCAGGGACGGATACTCTATCGCAGGGGTCCGGGGCTGACAAGGGAGCGGGACTTAGGGTAGCGGGTCGATCTGAAGCCAGGGGGCACGTGCCAAGAATCGCGCCGCGAGGTCTAGAGTCGTTTTCGAAGGTATTCAAAGACCAAGTAGCCGAGCAGTCCGGATGTGACGGCAATCGCGAAATTAGTGATCGTAAAGATGTCTTCGATCGCGAAAACCGAGGTCTTTCCCCTGCCATTTGTGCGAGTAAATTCTCCCATCAAGAGATTGGAATAGAACAGGAAGACTATGAAGCCGATCTCAACCAACGCTCTCAAAATCGGTGCCAACCGTCGAGGCCGTTTAGGACTTGAGGACATCGGACGACTATATCAGAGAACGACCGGCGCTTAGGAAGCAACGGCGCGGCCCTGCAAACTGACCCGCCACCGCCTAATAGAATCCCTGCGCCTCTTTATCTCTTCTTGATGCCGACGAGACTAGACTGATTATGTGAGCCGGCTTTCACTCTTCGGATTGTTCGCAGTCACGGCGATGCTGGTCTGCTACGCGCTTGAAAAGCGGAGCAGGTGGTTCATTCTCGGTTTCTCAGCGGCATGCGCGCTGGGATCGGCTTACGGTTTCCTGCAGGGCGCGTGGCCTTTCGGCATCGTCGAGGCCGTCTGGACCGTGGTAGCGCTGAGACGTTGGCGGGTTGGCCGGCCACGCTAAGCCTGGCCGGAACCCCTGCGTTTCAGGTCGTTGACGGAATCTACGAGAGGCCGATGACGCGGCCGGTTTCGAGGTCCAGGTCGATCTCGTAGTATCCCGGCCGAGTGGAAAGGCCGGGCATAGTGCTCATCGTCCCAACGAGCGGAAAGAGAAAGCCCGCGCCGACGCTCGCGCGAATATCCCGCACCGGAATCGTGAAGCCCGTCGGCGCACCTTTGAGATTCGGGTCGGAACTCAGGCTCAGATGGGTTTTGGCCATGCAGATCGGCAGCTTGTCGAAACCGAGGCGCGTGTAGAGTTCAATCTTCTTTTCGGCTTCGGGTGAATACTCGACGCCGGAGCCGCCGTATATCTTGCGGACGATCGTTTCGATCTTTTCCTTGATGCTGATATCGAGCGGGTAGAGGAACTGGAACTTGCTTGGTTGCTGGCACGCGGCGATCACGGCCTTGCCGAGTTCCACGGCGCCCGCGCCGCCCTCCGCCCAGTGGTTCGCCACCACGGCATCGATCGCGCCCGCCTCTTTGGCCTTCCTGCGAACGAGGTCGATTTCGGCCGGCGTATCGTACTGGAAGCGGTTCACGCCGACGACCACCGGAATTCCGAAGAGGCGCGCGTTCTGAATCATCTTGGCGAGATTCGAGCAGCCCTTCTCCAGCAGCTCGAGATTTTCCTCGGTGTAGGCGTAATTCAGCGGCTGCCCCGCGACCACTTTGGGGCCGCCGCCGTGCATCTTGAGCGCGCGGATGGTCGCGACCATTACGACGCAATTGGGAATCAGGCCGCGAGTAGCGGCACTTGATGTTGAAGAACTTTTCCATGCCGATGTCGGCGCCGAAGCCGGATTCGGTGAGCACGTAGCCATCCGGACCAACCAGCTTGAGCGCGATCTGGTCGGCCACGATGGACGAATTGCCGTGCGCGATATTCGCAAACGGGCCGGCGTGAACGAACGCGGGCGTGCCTTCGAGCGTCTGCATCAGGTTGGGCTGAATCGCGTCCTTCATCAGCACGGTCAGCGCGCCGCTGGCGCCGATATCGTCCGCCGTGATCGCCTCGCCGGCCTTGCTCGTGCCGATGACCATCGCGCCCAGTTTCTCGCGCATGTCCGCAAGGCTGGTGGTGAGCGCGAGGATGGCCATGATCTCGCTGGCGACCGAAATGTCGTAGCCGGTCACGCGGGTCATGCCCTTTTCCTCGGGACCCTGGCCGATGGTGATCTGGCGCAACATGCGGTCGTTGGTATCGGTTACGCGGCGCCAGGTGATGCTGTCCGGATCGATATCGAGATGTGCGAACCGGAGACGCTCTTCCGGCGTCAGATCGTTGGGATTGGTTTTCGCGATGCCCAGCTTGCGCAGGCGGCGCAACATCACGGGAGAAAAGCGGCGGCTGCCGTCCTTCGCCGGCGGGCAAAGCCGATCGAACAACGCTTCGGGTTTCTGCGAGCTTTCGTGGAACCAGCGCGTGTCAATGGCCGCGGCGAGCAGATTGTTGGCAGCGGTGATGGCGTGAATATCGCCGGTGAGGTGAAGATTGAACTCCTCCATCGGAATGATCTGGCTATAGCCGCCGCCCGCGGCGCCGCCCTTGATGCCGAACGTGGGTCCCTGGCTCGGCTGGCGCACGCAGGTGAAAACTTTCTTGCCGAGGTGCGCGCCGAGCGCCTGGCTGAGGCCGACCGTGGTGGTCGTCTTGCCTTCGCCGAGGGGCGTGGGCGTGATCGCGGTGATGACGACGTATTTTCCGTTGGGCACGTTCTTCAGGCGGTCGCGAATCTCCAGGTGAACTTTTGCCTTGTTCTTGCCGTACATCTCGAGCTCGTCCGGCAGAATGCCCGATCTCCGCGGCAATCTTGTCGATCGGGATCGGCGTGGCAGCCTGGGCGATGTCAATGTCGCTGGGCACCTTGGCCAGAATGTTCGTCAGCTTATGCGGCATACCTCTCTCCTCCAGGCAACGACCAAGAACAAAGGTTGAATCTGAAAACCTGCGATGAACTGGTTTTCCTGAAGCTCACCAGGCAAACAAATACCGTATTGGACGCCTGTGGAATTGTCAAGCGCGAGGCATCGGGCCGTCTGTGCTAGCGGGGGGCGGTCTGAGGCTCTTTCGGGGCGCGGTGACCGCGTTTGCGGCCTTTGAATTGCGCGGCTTCCGTGGAACCTTCGAGAGCCACCGTGGAAGCGTTGCCGCCCATGATCACCTGCTGCACGGAATCGAAATATCCCGTGCCCACAAACTGCTGGTGCTGCACGGCGTCGTAGCCGTGTTCGTGTTCGCTGCGAAATTCCTCGTCCTGGAGGCGGCAGTATGCGGTCATCCCGCTCTCTTTGAAACCGCGGGCCAGCTCGAACATGGAAAGATTGAGGGCATGGAAACCGGCCAGGGTGATGAACTGGAACTTGTAGCCCATGGCGGCGAGTTCGCGCTGGAAGCGGGCAATGGTGTCGTCGTCCAGATTCTTCCGCCAGTTGAAGGAAGGCGAGCAGTTGTACGCCAGCAGCTTTCCGGGGAACTTGGCGTGAATCGCTTCGGCAAACTCCCGCGCTTCCCCGAGATGAGGATGGGGAGTTTCGCACCAGATCATGTCGGCGTACGGCGCATAGGACAACGCGCGCGCGATGGCCGACTTGAGCCCGTTGCGAACGGGGAAGAAACCTTCGGAAGTGCGCTCCTCGGGGAGCAGGAATTCGGCGTCTCGCGGATCAATGCGGCTGGTGATGAGGGTCGCGCCCTCCGCATCCGTGCGCGCAATGACCAAGGTGGGTACACCCATCACGTCCGCGGCCAGCCGCGCAGCGACAAGCTTGTGAATCGCGTCTTGTGTGGGAACGAGTACCTTACCACCAAGATGTCCACACTTCTTCGCCGAGGAAAGTTGGTCCTCGAAATGGACGCCGGCGGCGCCGGCCTCAATCATGGCCTTCATCAATTCATAGGCGTTCAGATTGCCCCCGAATCCAGCCTCCGCGTCGGCAACGAGAGGAGCCAGCCAATACGTGCCCGTGCGTCCTTCGGCGTGATGGATCTGGTCCGCGCGGACAAGAGCGCGGTTGATGCGGCGCACCAGATGGGGCACGCTGTCGGCCGGGTAGAGACTCTGGTCCGGATAGGTTTCGCTCGCGCTGTTTGCGTCGGCCGCCACCTGCCAGCCGCTCACGTAGATCGCCGGCAAACCAGCGCTCACCTGCTGCACGGCTTGACTGCCCGTCATCGCGCCAAGCGCGGCGGTATAAGGCTCGGAGTGCAACAGGTTCCAGAGGCGCTCGGCGCCGAGGCGAGCCAGCGTGTGCTCGATGTGAATCGAGCCTCGCAGTTTTTCCACGTCGTCCGCGCTGTAAGGGCGAACGATCCCCGCCCAGCGGGGATTCGTGCGCCACTCGCTCTCAAGATTGGGATGCCCGCCGTTATCGCTCAACATCCAGCCTGCCTCCTAGCCAGCCTACATGATAATCATACCAACACCCCGCGCGGAGCTTGCGCCCGCACTTCAAGCTCGGTTTCTAAAATCCAAGCTGGGATGGAACGAAGGAGTAGTAACTTCGCTGATTCAGCCCAAGCGATACAAATACAATTCCGACGCCAGATGTGAGAACGCGGCACAGGCGCATCCGGGGCGGTATTCGAGTGCGGGAGTCTTCGATGATGCCTTCTCCTCGGCCTGTATGATCCCAGGGAACGCAGCGGGGACTGCCAGAAGCGTCGCGACCGCGCTGCCAGCGCGACAAAATGTCGAACTATTGTCCCGATAGAGGGAGGTTAAGTCAAACTGATTGTGATTCGAGCCGCCGAGCCGTAATCTCGACGTGATTTATGCGCAGCGGCTGAAGCCCGCGGTGATTTTGCGATTCTTGCAGCACGACTGAAGTCGTGCCCTGACGAAAACCAAGGTGGAGGAAAGCGAATGTACTACGAGCCCGGCAAAACGCCCCATGGACTGCCCTACGATCCGTTCAAGTCCTGCGTAATCCCGCGGCCGATTGGATGGATCTCCACGGTGAACCGGGAGGGCCTGCACAATCTCGCGCCGTTCAGCCAGTTTCAGATGCTGGCGTTTGACCCTCCTTACGTGATGTTCTCGGCCGGGCAGAACAGCCACGGACGGCGGAAGGATACGGTCGCTAACGCCGAGCAGACGGGCGAATTCGTCTGGAACATGGCGACCTACGAGCTGCGAGAGGCCGTCAACAAGTCCGCCGAGGAAGTGCCGCCGGAAGTGGACGAGTTTGTGCTGGCGGGCGTGACCAAGGCGCCGTCACACGCCGTGAAGCCCTGCCGTGTGGCCGAATCTCCGATTCACTTCGAATGCGTGTACCACCAGACGATCCGGCTGCCGGGCAACAGCATGTTGTCGACGTCCGATGTGGTATTCGGGCGCGTGGTGGGAATTCACATCAAGGAAGAGGTGATCGGAGCCGACGGGCGCGTCGACGTGCGGAAGATTCGGCCGATTGCGCGGCTCGGGTACCATGACTACACGAGTGTCGAGTCGATCTTCTCGATGATCATTCCCGGGAATAACAAGATCGTCCTGGCGGGGATGGATGGCTCGGCGCGGGGCTGAAGCGCGAAGCGCGCACCCTTTGCAAACGGCGCAAAGAGTGCGGCACCCGGCCGTGGCTCGGCGAAGAGGTTTGCGGAGCATTAGCTCCGGGTAGTCATGCCGCTAATGGAGCGTCCGGTACCAATTGACGGGCTCGAAGCTCAATGCAGATGATCTGACCATTGAACGTAAAACAATATCCGTGCGGTCTAACTTCGTCTCTCGCGGCGACCTGAATACCGGCGCGTTCAAGACTCCCTTTGAGTTGCTCGAACGTCAAGGAACTTCCTGGGTTTGTAACGTACGGGGCTAAGACAGCAATGATCTGTCCGGCTGCGACTTCAGGACTAGGGTCTCCGCCGTGGATTGCTTTCCACAACGCGATGAGCCACGCAGCGTCAAGTTCTTGAGCAACATGTAAATCATTTCCTGGCATAAATTCTCCTCGCCGGGTCGGTCCTCGACTCCGGTCAGGATGTATATAGTGTAAATCGCATGACCTGTTAATCCGTACCGGCGTTTTGCTTCAGGTCGGTCGACGCGGCCGCAAGAGATGTATGACGAAAAATATGGCCGCGAGGATAAGCAAAATGTGAATAAAGAAACTTGCGACGTGAAACGCGATGAAGGCAAAGGCCCATATAAATACGAACATCAGAGCAAGAGCGAGAAAGATGAAGCGCATCCCTCACCTCCGACGTTCATGCTAGCACGATTCATTCGGACTGATTGACGACCAAGCCCGCAGGGACAACCGTCTTGGCGGGTCGGGCACCCTTGGCTTTCTTGGGGCGGCGCATCTCTCGAAGTTGAGATGCCTTGTAGTCCAACTCATAAGAAGTTCAACAGGTCTTCGATAGCGCTTATGGCTAGAACAATCTCAGGGGGCTTAGGCGCAGCAAGCTCATGAACAGCTTCGTTCCCATAAAGCT
>CAWEXR010000018.1:0-14226 GCA_963813045.1 uncultured Acidobacteriota bacterium | reverse complement strand
TTTACTGGAGGCGCTGGCGGCCCGGGCGTTGCAGAAAGCGCGATGAGGCGGTGCAGATTGGCGTCGCTCTCGGAAGCCGCTCCGATCTCAGGGGCCGCGGTGGGATTGGCTTGCGTTGTGCGCTCGCGCGCCACCGGCGCAGACATGGGGTTCAGGGGTATTTGAGGACGCGCGATCGCTACGGGTGAAGCAGCGATATTCAGTGGGCCTGCATTCTTCTCGAGGTTTGTGACCTCCGGCACCGCAACGTCGCGGACGGCCTTGCGCTGGATCACCGGCGCCGCAGCGGTCGGCGTGATGGGAATCTGAAGTTTGGGCGGCGCCTTCTCCGTCCACTGCACCACATTCGGGAGCTGCGGCAGCACCTTCGGCGGCGTCGGCGGCGCATCAGGCTCGATCAACGTCTGGCGCGGGTGGGTTATACGCACGGGTATCGAAAGAATCGTCTGCCGCGGATGATAGGCATCGGCGCCGCGCTCGGGCGGCAGTTGGCTTGCATCATCCGGTTTCTTCGGCGGCGGACTTGGCTTGGCCGCGGCGGAGGGCAGCAAAATGCGCGGCAGATCCTGCGGATCGTACAGCGTGTATTCAATCTGGATGGGCGCGAGAGTCGGCCTCACCGTCGGCAGAAAACCCCAGATCGGCAACGTCAAAAGCCAGACGGCGAGCCCGTGCCATAGGCATGATGCCAGGAATGCGCGGCCCGGCAGTTTGCCGCGAATCCACTGGACCCTCAGCACGCGGTCCGTCGGGAGCTCATCATCCTTCGGCGCCCGCGGTCCCGTAAAGAAATCGCGGAGGCTGGTGGAGAACTCGTGCTGCGGCGACTCCCAATCAATGCCCAGGTCGAGCCTGGGCAAGCGAGAGTATGGGGGAAGCTCCTCGATGGAGCTTTTGAGCGGATGGGGATCGCCCTGCAGAAGAGGATGCATGGACTCGGCCATTATACTCGATGCACTCAGATGCGCCGGAATCAGGCCGCGGCTGCCAGACGATAGAAACTCAGCGCCGCGTCGCCCTGTTCGACCAGGCGCGTGCGCTCAAGCCGGTCGAATCGCTGCGGTAACTCCATCTTGCACGAGTGCTCGACGATCGCGAGGCCGCGCGGCGCGAGGAGACGAGACTCGTCCAGGAACTCCAGAACGAGGAGGTACTCTTCCGCCTTCTCGTACGGGGGATCGAGAAAGACGAAGTCCGCCATCCGGCGTCTCGCCGCGAGCCTCTCCATGCCGCGCAAGGCCGCTGCTTCGATCACTTCGGCGCCCTCCCGCGTGCCGAGAGCCGCGAGATTCTCCCGTACGAGACGCGCGCTCGCCGCATGCGCTTCGATGAAAATGACTTCGCGTGCTCCGCGGCTGATCGCTTCGATGCCGATCGCGCCCGTGCCGGCATATGCGTCGACAAAAAGCGAATCCTCAACCGCCGGCCCGAGAATATTGAAGAGCGTTTCACGCAGGCGGTCGCTTGTTGGCCGCATGCGCAGCTTCCCCGGACCCTTCAAACGCCGGCTGCGAAATTTTCCTGCAATCACGCGCACAGTCTTATCCGCCGGATCAGCCGACCGACGCCAGTTGATATCGCGCCCGCCACGTCGGGCTGATCGATTCCAGCCGCTTCACGATTTCCTCCGCGCGCGCCGGATTCTCTGCCAGAGCGAAAGCTTCCCGTCGCGCGAGTTCCAGGATTTCGTGATCGCGGAGCGGCTGCGCGAACGAAAACGCCCCGTCGCCATGCTGCCGCGTGCCGAAAAACTCTCCCGGCCCGCGCTGCTTCAGGTCGCGCTCGGCGATTTCGAACCCGTTCGACGTCGCCACCATCGTTTCGATGCGCTCCCGCGCCTCTCCTGTGATGGTTTTTGGCGCGATGAGGATGCAATACGACTTCTCCTTGCCCCGCCCGATCCGCCCGCGAAGCTGGTGAAGCTGCGCCAGCCCGAAGCGCTCGGCGTGCTCGATCACCATCGCCGTTGCGTTCGGCACATCCACGCCGACTTCGATCACCGTTGTCGCTACGAGGACGTTCAGCTCGCCGCGGCGGAACTGCTCCATCACGGCGTCCTTGTCCTCGTTTTTCAAGCGGCCGTGCAGCAGGCCGACTCGCAGCTTCGGGAAGACATTTTTCGCCAGCCGCTCGTACTCGGCTGTCGCGGCTTTGAGTTCCTGCTTCGATTCCTCGATCACTGGATAGAGGACGTACGCCTGCCGGCCGCGCGCGATTTCGCGTCGCAGGAACTCCCATACGCCCGGCAACTGTGCTTCGGCGGTCCATCGTGTTTCGATCGGCGTCCGCCCCGGCGGTAGTTCGTCGATGACGGAGAGATCGAGATCGCCGTAAAGCGTCAGCGCGAGCGATCGCGGAATGGGCGTCGCCGTCATCACCAGGACGTGCGGCGAAGCTCCTTTCTCGATCAAGCGCTTCCTCTGGAGCACGCCGAAGCGGTGCTGTTCATCCACGATCACCAGGCCGAGCTTGCGGAACTTCACCGGGTCTTCGATCAGCGCGTGCGTGCCGACCACCAGCTTCGTGGCGCCGCTCTCGATATGTTCGAGGGCCTCCTGACGCTCGGCCCGTTTGCGTCCGCTCACCACCAGCTCCACGCCGTACTCGGCAGGAGCGAAAATCCGGCGCGCGGATAGAAAATGCTGCGCGGCGAGAATTTCGGTCGGAGCCATCAGGGCCACCTGATAGCCGTTTTCGATCACGATCGTGGCGGCCTCGAGCGCCACGATCGTTTTGCCGCTGCCGACGTCGCCTTCGAGCAGCCGGTGCATGGGGTAGGACCGCTCGAGATCGGCCGCGATTTCCGCAAGCACGCGCTTCTGCGCGGCCGTCGGCTTGAACGGCAGAATGCGCTTCAGCGCCTCCCGCACCTTCTCCTCGCGAACGCGCATCGCGATTCCGCGCTGGCGATGGTCGCTCTGCCGGCGCAGCGCCAGAGCGATCTGGTAGTAGAAAAATTCCTCGAAGATCAGCCGCACCTGCCCCGGGCTCCGGAAGCTGTTCAGCAGCTCGAGGCTCTCGTCCTTGGGAGGGAAATGGACGTTCAGCAGGGCCTCGCGCCGCGCCGGGAAGCGGAAGCGCTGGCGAATTTCTTCGGGAAGCGGATCGGGAATGCTTCCTTCGAAATCGAGCAGCACGCCGTAGATAATCCTCCGCAGCATGCGCGAGCTGATTCCGCCGATCGCTTCGTAGATCGGCACGATGCGCCCGACCTCCGTCGAATCCGCGGGCGCGTTGTCGCCGCTCAGCAATTCGATCTGCGGGTTCACCATTTCCAGGCGCCCCGGCCGGTACGCGTCGATGTCCGCCTTTCCGTGCATCACCAGCCGCTGGCCTTCTTTCAGCCGCCCTTCGAGGTACGCGCCGTGAAAAAATCGCGCGTGCAGCGAGCCCGATCCATCGCGCACGATTACGTGAAAGACGGGCCCGCGTCCGCGCCGGAAGCGAACCGTGCTGCCTCCGCCGTTCGCAACCTCCGCGAGAATCGTCTGCACCTGTCCGGGAACGATCTCCGCGATCGGCGTGAAGCGGATGCGGTCCTCGTAGCGAAACGGCAGATATCCCAGCAGGTCGCCCACGGTCGCGATGCCGCGCTCCTCGAGCGCCGCCGCCCGCTGCGGCCCCACGCCTCGCAGGTACTTCACCGGATTGGTCAGGCTGACGGACATCGGTGTGCGAAACGGCAACTCCTCGCGCGCTCGATATTTATATCACCGCTTTGCTTGCGATATAGTCTCCCCAGTCGCGCACAGCAGTTCTGGGGAGCGCATCAACATGAATGCCAGGCCGCACAAGATTTTCTTGCTCGCCGCGCTTGTCGCCATCGGCATGTTTCTTGGATCCCCGGTTCTTGCTCAGTCGCCAGCGACCACGCCTGCGTCGCCTGCGTCAGCCGACCAACTCGCGAACCGCTGCTCGCCGGGCCTCAAGTTACGCAGTGCGAACGTTCCCGCTTGGACCGGCTGGGGCGCGAACGCCGCGAACTGGCGCTATCAAGGAGCGAGACAAGCCGGCATCGCCGCAGCGGACGTGCCGCGCCTCAAGCTCAAGTGGGCCTTCGGCATTCCCAATGTCAGGACGGTGCGGTCTCAGCCGGCGATCTATGCCGGCCGCGTCTACGTTGGCGGGATGGACGGCACCGTGTACTCGCTCGATGCGTCAAGCGGGTGCAGCTTTTGGGCGACCGCCGGGAAGCCCGTGCGCTCCGGCCTCGTGATCGGGAAAGCGGGTCCAGCGGACGCCGTTTTCTACGGCGACGCGTCGGGCGGCGTCGATGCGCTCGACGCCGTCTCCGGCAAGTTCCTCTGGCGCACGCAAGCCGACGATCACCCAGCCGCCACAATCACCGGTACGCCGAGTTACCTCGATGGACACCTTTACATCCCGGTCTCTTCGGGTGAAGAGCAGGCCCGCAGGCGCCCCGACTACGACTGCTGCACGTTCCGCGGCAGCGTTGTGGCCATCGATGCGGCGACCGGCAAAGTTCTCTGGCAGACCTACATGGCAGCCGAGAAACCCGCGCCTCACGGCACCACGAAAGAGGGGCGCACGATTTTTGCGCCGTCCGGCATGGCCATCTGGTCCTCGCCTACCATCGATGTTGCCAAGGGAAGAATCTACGTCGGCACGGGAGACAACTACTCCGAACCGGACACCGAAACGAGCGACGCGGTCGTGGCTCTCGATCTCAAGACCGGCATGCTCCTCTGGTCCGCCCAATTCGACAAGGAAGACATCTTCAAGATTGAATGTGGCACTCCGCCGGCCGCGAATTGCGACGAACCTACGGTTCCCGAATTCGACCTGGGCGCATCGCCGGTGCTCGTGCTGCTGCCCCGCGGCAAACGCGTCCTGCTTCTCGGCCAAAAGTCCGGAATGGTGTACGGCGTCAATCCCGACGCGCGCGGCAAACTGCTCTGGCACCAGCGCGCGGGCGTGGGCGGCCTACTCGGAGGAGTTCAATGGGGCATGGCTACGGACGGCAGCAGCGCCTACGTAGCCGTGTCGGACCTTGCTTTTCAAGGGCGGGCGGTGGATCCCACGAAGGGCGGCGGTATAACCGCCTATCGAGTCGCGGACGGCGAGCTCCTTTGGAAAACGCCTCCGCCGGGCTGCGGCGACCGCCGCCCGTGCAGTCCGGCTCAGTCTCAAGCCGTGACCGCGATTCCCGGCGTCGTTTTCTCCGGCTCGATCGACGGGCATTTGCGCGCGTATGCCGCACAGAGCGGCAAGATCGTCTGGGACTTCGATACCGCTTGCTCGTTCGACGCCGTCAACGGCGTGCCCGCCAAGGGCGGCTCGCTCGACGTAGGCGGACCTGTCGTTGCGGGCGGGATGATGTTTGTTGTTTCCGGCTATCCGGGCTTCGGCGCCATGCCGGGAAATTTGCTCTTGGCGTTCGCTCCCAATTGACGCGGGCCTATCGCTGCGATTCGTCGAGCAGTTCCTTCAGATATTGCTGCCACACGGCCGCATACGTGTGCGTGCCGTGGCCATGCGTCTCGAGCGACGCCGGAATCAGAACGAACTTGCCATTCTTCACGAGCTTGATCTGCTGCTGAGCGATTCCAAGCTCGGGCGGATTGATGAAATCATCCCCCGAGTTGATCCACATCACGGGCGCGGTGATCTTTTCGAGCTGCGACGAAGGATCGTAGTTCCGCGAAGCGCTTACCGCGTACAAGAAATCGTTCGCGTCAAACGTCCCCGCATGCCGCTTCCGGTAATTCTCAAGGTATTGGTCCGCCGCATCGCGCGTCGGAAACTTTTTCTGCATCTGCAGCGGTGCGCTCCCCGCAATCAATAGAAAGTCCGTCGCGATTTCAAACGCCGAGCGCGGTTCCGTCGTGTATTCGCCGTTCTTCCATTCGGGATCGCTCTCGATCCCGTCGATCACCATTTTTCGCCAGATGCGATTGCGTCCCGCCACTGCCACCGCCTGGCACGCGAGCGGCATCAGCGCGTCCATGTAATCCGGATACGTCTCGCCCCAAACGAACGAGTGCATGCATCCCATCGACGTGCCCATCACCAGCCGCAGATGATTGACGCCCAGCCCCTTCTCGACCAGCTCGTGCTCCGCCGCCACCATGTCGTCGTAGTCGTAATGCGGAAAACGCGCGTGCAATCCATCGCTCGGCTTGCTCGATTTGCCGTGCCCGATGTCGTCCGGGAGAATGATGAAATAGCGGTTCGCATCAAGCAGCTCCCCGGGACCGAACAACACGCCGGCGAAGACGGAATTGAGCAGACTGCCTCCGCTACCGCCCGTCCCATGCATGATCAAGACGGCATTCGTCGTCCGCCCGTTCGCGTCGCGCGCGGGCTTGCCGAGCGTCGTGTAGTGCAGCCGCAGTTCCGCCATCGTCTCGCCCGACTTGAAATGAAAGTCGTGCGCCACGTAATCGCCTTCGCTCGTCTTGAGCGCGGCGAACACCTGCTGCTCCCGCTGCTCCTCGGTCTGCTGCGCTCGCAACGGCGTCGCAGCCGGCGCCGAAATTACAAGAAACGCGAAGATCAGGGAAATGCGGATCAGTGCTCTCATGTCGCCTCGCAAGTTTTTTCCTACGGACGCGAAACTGTAGCACGGGTTGGGAAGATTGCCCGCATCTCACAACCGCTTCCGGCCGGCCCGGTGTTTGTATCCAGCGCCGGAGTTCTCGTATAATTCGCGTGGCGAACGCATGTTCGGGTCGGGGACCGGGAATGCTGCGATTGCCGGTCATAAAGATTGTGATCGAGGGGGAGGATCTATGAAACGCCGCGATTTTCTGCGATCGGCCGGCATCGTCTCGGCCGGCCTCGCGCTGCCGGAGATGGAGTATTTATTTGCACGAGATGCCAACTCGGGCAGTTGGCGCACATTTGAAGTAACCACCCGCATCGAAGTCCTGAAGCCTGCTGGCGCGACGCGCATCTGGGCGCCTACGGCGCTGCTTGAGCAAACGCCGTTCCAGAAGACACGCTCGAACAAGTTCACGGCCGCCGGCGGAATCGCAAAGATCGTCAAAGGCAATCACGAAGACGGGATCGGCATCATCACCGCGGAATTTCCTGCCGGTACACCGCCCGTGCTGATCGTCACGAGCGAAGTCGAAACCAGGAACATTTCGGTCGATCTCTCGGCGCCCGGCAAGAAGCAGAAAGCAAAGCGCGCCGACCTCGACTACTTTCGCCGGTCCACGAATCTTCTGCCGACCGACGGCATCGTGAAGCAGACCGCGGATGAAATTACCGCCGGTAAGACCACCGACGTTGAGAAAGCCCGCGCGATCTACGAATGGATTGTCGAGAATACGGTTCGCAATCCCAAGACGCGCGGTTGCGGTCTCGGCGACATTCGTTTCATGCTCGAAACGAAGGACCTCAGCGGCAAGTGCGCCGACCTCAACGCCCTCTACGTCGGATTGGCGCGCGCTGCTGGCCTTCCCGCTCGCGACGTTTACGGAATTCGCGTGGCCAAGTCCGAATTGGGATACAAGAGCCTCGGCGCATCGTCGGACAACATTACCAAGGCGCAGCACTGCCGCGCCGAGGTGTACTTGCAGGACTACGGCTGGGTTCCCGTCGATCCTGCGGATGTTCGCAAAGTCGTCCTCGAGGAACCGCCCGGAAACCGCCCGCTCGATGACGACATGGTGCAGAAGGCCCGCCTCCGGCTGTTCGGCGCGTGGGAGATGAACTGGATGGCGTACAACTTCGCGCACGACGTCGCTCTGCCGGGATCGGGCGGCAAGCCCGTCCCATTTCTCATGTACCCGCAGGCGGAAACGGACAGCGGCCGGATCGACAGCCTCGATGCTACCGCCTTCAAGTACGAGATCACGACGAAAGAGATCACTGCCACGAACGGCTGATGGCTTGACGTCCTTCGCCCGCGAGCACCCGGATCTGTCATTCCGAAGACTGAGCGGCCCGATTTCCGCGCCCTTCTACCTCATGTTGCGCGGAAATCGGACGGTGTGGCGAAGGCTGAGGAATCTCGGCGCCGAAACGGCGGGAACCACGGTTCGGGTCCAAAGCAACTCGTAAGATCACTTATTCGCGCCCCTTCTCGGGCGACACGATTCATTCATGGCGCAACGACTCTTGGGCATAACTCCCCGTCGATGGCTCGAATACCTCGTCGCCATTCTGGTTGGCAACGCGATCTACTACCTTTCGCTCGTTCCTCACCTCCCCGAAGCTCTCCGGCACCAGGGATTCCAGATGGACTGGGGCGTGGGAGTGGACTTCGCGGTGTGCGTGGCCATCTACGGCCTGATCCGTCTCGGCTCGAGCCTCTAAACCCCCTCTTGTTAGCGTCCCGGACAATTTGGCCGGAACAACCACCGTAGCCCGGACGTATCAAGAGTTGTGCTTCGAGAGCCCCGGCGCGAGACTCTCTGATGGAGGCAAGGACCTTGGCCGAACCGTCCGATAGTGCCAAAATGGCCTCACCGGGTGCTAACCAGGGGCCTGTAGGGCCGTCTATACCCGTGGGACCCGGAGAAAGGCTTGAAGCCGGGGCAGATACGGGCGGCCGGTCGGCAACAGGTGACCCGGTTGCGGCAAAATCCAACTCGGCGGCAGATACCATGGGGATGAGCGTCGCACTCGAAGGAGATGCGCGCCAGGCAGCGGCTGTGAAGGTCGCGGAGGAGCAAGCACTCGTCCGGAAGGCCCAGGCGGGCGACCGCCTCGCTTTTGAGGAACTTGTCCGCCGCTATGACCGCGATGTCCTTCGCCTGGCTTTGAACCTGGTTCGTCGCCCCGAGGACGCGCGCGATATTTACCAGGAAGGTTTTCTGCGGGCCTACCGCAACCTGCACCGCTTCCGGTTCGAGTGCAGCTTCTACACCTGGCTCTACAGGATTGTGACCAACGTCGCTCTCGATCATTTGCGTCGCCGGACCAGCCACCGCGAGGAGCAGGCGCCCGTTCCGCAGGAAGCCGATAGCGGGACGCCCGATTTCTTCGATCGTCAGCCGGAACTCAGCGCTGCGGCGAATCCCGAAAAGCGGCTGCTCGGCCACGAGTTGGGCCAGCACATCGAGCAGGCGATGAAGCGCCTTTCACCTCGCGAGCGAGTGGTTTTTGAGATGAAGCATTACCAGGGCCTGCGCCTTCGCGCGATCGGGGATCTGCTCGGCACGTCGGAAGAAACGGTGAAGAATTCGCTGTTCCGGGCGACGCGAAAATTGCGAGCGAGCCTGGATGCGGTTCGGTAGGCGAGGATTTCGGAAAGAGGATTTCGGGGAAATGGCGGACTTCGATACGAACTCGAGCGTGGGCGTGGGCGGCGCGAACGACCGTTGCGCCGAATGGCAGCCGCTGTTGATTCTCCACGCGGCCGGCGGCGAGCTTGAGGCCGCTGAACAGGAACGCCTGTCCGCTCACCTCTCGCAGTGTGCCGCATGCTCTCAATCGCTCGAACGTGAAACGGAACTCATCGCGCTTCTTGCAGGCGATCGCAGCGAGCCCGATGCGGCGCTGCTCGGAGGCTGCCGCGCCAGCCTTGCCGACGCGCTTGATCGTGAGGAAGAAGGCGGCTGGTTGCGTCGCACATTTGGTTTGCTGCTCCCCGCGAACTGGCTCGCGCCCCGGCCCGCCTGGAGCGCCGCGGTCCTCCTGGTCATCGGCTTTAGCGTGGGAATCCTGGGGCCGCGTTTGCTCCGCCATCCCACAGCGCCCGCGCCGTCTCAGGCCCCGGGCTCCGAGGTTGCTGCCACAACAGGGATCGATTCCGGCGCGAGCGCCCCGGACACAGGCGCGCTCACGAATTTCGCGCCCGCGTCACTCGACCTGCGCACGGCGGATGTGGCCGGTATCAACGTGCTCTCCTCCGGCGGAGGCGAGCCTCCGCGCGTCGAGTTGCAGCTCCGGTCGCAGCAGCCGGTTACGCTGCGAGGCACGGTCGATGACGGCGACGTGAAGTCCGTTCTTCTCGGCGTCCTGGGCAGCGGCGAGCGCTTCTGCCCGGACATGCGGCTCGACGCCGTCGATCTCCTGCGCGCGTGCAACAGCGATCCCGAGGTCCGCGCCGCGCTCTGCCACACGGTCCACACCGACCGCAACGCTGCCGTGCGCATGAAGGCGCTCGAGGCGCTCGACGGAACGGGATCCCAGGACCTCGTTCGCCAGACCCTGCTTGACGCGCTGGTCGATGACGACAATCCCGGAGTTCGCGTCGAAGCCGTCAACGAGCTGCGCGAGATGGCCGCCAAGGACCGCGGCGCTTCCGATGACCGCATGCGCTCCGTGCTTCGCGAGCGCATGGAAAAAGATCCCAACACCTACATTCGCCTTCAGAGCGCCGCGGCGATTCGCGATCTCGGCCCGCGCGCAAAGTTCTAGCGATGAGGAGCCCAGCCGCCTCTCCCATTCTCCGGCGCTCCCGTGAAGGATTTTCCGGTGCCTGCTTCGCCGCTCTGGTTGGTGCCGCTTTGCTCCTTGCCGGCGCCGCGTCCGCGCGTCACAAGAATTCTCACGACTCCGGCCAGCGGCTCACCCAGGATTTGACCGGCTCGATTCCCGCTCACGACGGCGAGCGCATCCATCTCTCGACCGATCTCGGCAGCGTCGTCGTGCGCGCGCAGAATACCGACAAGGTCGACTACCGCGTCCATCTCGAGGCGGACGCCTCGCAGAAAGATGCCGAAGAGCTTTTGAAGGGTTTCAGCATCACTGCCCGCGAGAAATCCGGCGACGTCTATCTGAAGGCGCAGGGCTCGGGCCGCCGCTCGACCGGCCGGCTGTGGCTGACGCTCGAACTGAACATCCCGAAAAACGTCAGCCTGGACGTGTCCACCGGCGGAGGGAACATCGACGCCGGCGCGATCGGAGGCCGCGTGACCCTTGCGACCGCCGGCGGCAATATCACGGTGGGTGACATCGGCGGACCTGCGCGCCTCGAAACCGGCGGAGGCAACATCGTCGCCAGGAGCGTCGCCGGCGAACTCTCCGCCAACACCGGCGGCGGCCACATCACCGTCGGCTCAATCGCCGGCAACGCGACGCTGCACACGAGCGGCGGCCACATCCGCGTCACCTCAATTCAGGGCACGGCGCATCTCGATACCGGCGGGGGCAATATCACCCTCGAGCATTCCGGCGCCGAACTCACGGCGGAAACCGGCGGCGGTGAAATCGAAGTCGGGGAAGCGGCGGGTCTGGTGCGCGCCAAGACGGGAGGGGGCGGCATCCGCGTGGTCCGCGTCGTCGGTCCCACGAATCTCGAAACGTCGGGCGGCAGCATTTACCTCACGCAGGTGGATAGTCCCGTGAAGGCTTCCACCAGCGCCGGCGGCATCACGGCGTGGTTGGTGTCTCCCGCCAAGTCCGGCACGTGCGATTTGCAATCGAACGCCGGTGACATCGTCGTGCACATGCCGCGCGACCTGGCCGTCACCATCGACGCCGAGGTGCAGCTCGGGGGCGAGCACCGCGTGATCGTCGATCCCGCCTTCCCGTTGAGAGTTTCCTACGATGACTCCTCGCGCGGTGCGCGCACCGTCCGCGCCGAGGGCTCGCTGAACGGCGGCGGCGAGCTTCTGCGGCTGCGGGCCATGGCCGGAAACATCCAGTTCGTGCTGAGCGATAGCGCCAAACAGATCGAGATTTACCGGGAGCAGATGGAAAAGCTGCAACAGCAATTGCAATCGCAGTTGCGCAAAGCCGGAGCGCCGCAGCCGCCCGGTGACGATTTGCCGTAGCGGTCGAGTTTGTCGTAGGTTTTTTGCATCGCAATCGCGGTTAAGGGGCGTGCCGTGAAAAAGACGACCAGCAGTTTGCTGTTCGGGGCCAAGTTGCAATCCCGCTCGACACGGTTGACGCGAACCGTCGCGCGAATCCTTCTGATCCTCGCAGGCGCGCTCTGCCTCGCTCTTCCCGGCTTCGCGGACGACCAGCAGATCTTCGAGCAGACGTATCCACTCTCCTCCGGCGGCCAGTTCGTGCTCGAGAACGTGAACGGCTCGGTGCAGGTGGTGGGATGGGACCGCGACGAAGTCGAAGTCCACGCCGTCAAGACCTCGCAGAACGATCCGAGCGACCTCCAGCGCGTGAAGATTGAAGTCGAGAGCCGTCCCGGAGAAGTGGACGTCCACACGCGGTATCCCGATGGGCCGGGCGTCGAAGTCGCCGTCGAATACGTGATCCACGTGCCCAATCGCGTCCTGCTCGGCAGCGTCGGCACCGTCAACGGGAGCGTGCGCGTGCGCGGCGTCGAGGGCCAGGGCGAGTTGCGCTCAGTCAACGGCAACGTCGAAGTCCTCGAAAGCTCTGGCCGTTTCAACGCGCACACCACGAACGGCAATCTCCATCTCGAGCTGCGACATCTCGGCGATGGCGCGCCGATGAACCTTGAGACCGTCAACGGCTCGGTGGTCCTCGGGCTTCCTTCGAACGCGAGCGCCGAACTGAAGGTCCGCAACATGAACGGCGACATCCGCTCTGACGTCCCGGTGGTTTCCACCGCCGCGCTTCCCGGCTTGCAAGCCTTCCACGGAAGGCTCGGCCACGGCGGCGGCGAAATCTCCGTCCGCACGGTGAACGGCGGCATTCGCCTGCTCCTCGAACGCCCCGGCGCCTGAGCCTAAGAAGTGCGTGATGACAGTGTACGGGAGCGTCCTGAATTCGTCTGAACTCGAGCGACTTTTTGTCCGGTATTCGTTCCAATTGAAGCCGATTTTCCTTCGCAGGTGGTGGCAATTTTAGTCACTTTCGGCCCTGCCAACACGTGATAAAACGCGCAATTTGACCAATTCTTAGCGCGCCGACCCCGCGCCCCCACTTGGGGACCACCTTTAATTTCATCCATGACCTGGTGCAGCACATGTCGCCGAGGGTGCCCCTGCCACCCACCCGCCCAACTTGTGGGCTCACCGAAAGCGCGCTATAACGGCGTGCGGCAGTTGTTCCTGAGGGGAGCCACCGAGAAATGAAGCGAAGCATGAACCGCATACTGACGACTCACGTAGGCAGCCTGCCGCGGCCCACGGATCTCATTGAGATGTACCGCGAGCAAGCACCGGCCGCGAAACTCGAGGCGAGGCTGACCAGCGCTGTCGCCGAAGTGGTCCGGCAGCAGGTCGAAACCGGCATCGATGCCGTCAACGACGGGGAATTTGGAAAGCCCGTGTCGGATGAGGTCGATTACGCGGCATGGGCGACCTACATTTACCCGCGCCTGAGCGGCTTCGAAATGCGGGATCTGCCCAAGGATTTTAATGCCGTAAATTCGTTCATGGGGGGCAGCAAGGACCGCGCGGATTTCGCGGAGTTCTACCAGAGCGGTGAAGCCGATGCCGGCCCCTCATCGCGTCCCCTGCGGTTCCCGATTAACGTCGGGCCGATCCGATACACGGGTCACGAGCTGGTTCAACGCGATGTCAAGAATCTAAAGGCGGCTCTCGCCGGCAAGAACGCGGAAGAGACTTTCCTGACGGCGGCGGTGACCGGTGTGACCGTGCTGCCCGGCGAATACTACAAGCACGTGGAGGAACAAGCCACTGCCGTGGCGGAGGCCATGCGCGAGGAGTACAAAGCGATTACCGATGCCGGAATTAACGTGCAACTGGACGATCCCATCATCGTCAACGTGTACGAATGGCAGTTCTCCAAGAGTGGAGACATGGCCGCTTTCCGAAAATGGGCCGAGTCGCACGTCGAACTGGTCAACCATGCCCTGGCGCGTATACCGGAGGAGAAGGTCCGATACCACATCTGTTGGGGCAGTTGGAAAGGTCCGCACAGCAGCGACCTGCCGCTTCGGGATGTGATCGATCTCATGCTGAAGGTGAAAGCAAGCCAGTATTCAGTGGAGGCGGCGAATCCGCAGCACGAGCACGAATGGAAGGTCTGGAGAGATGTGAAGCTGCCCGCGAGCAAGGCGGTGATCCCGGGAGTGGTGACCCACAAGACCAACGTGCTGGAGCATCCGGAGGTGGTCGCCGACCGGATCATGCGGTACGCGGAGGCCGTGGGCAGGGAGAACGTTATCGCCGGCACGGACTGCGGCTTGGGCGGCCGCATCCATCCGCAGGTGGCCTGGGCAAAACTGCGAGCATTGTCCGCAGGCGCCGCGCGGGCGAGCAAGCAGCTCTGGGGACGAACGACTTCTTCGGTGTAGACTTCACCGCGACGGTGCCTCACTCCCGTCTTCGTCAGGGCAAGCGGGATGACGATCCTCTGCGTCCCGCAAGCCCATCTGGGACGCAGAGAGCGCGGATTGTCAGATAGACGAAG
>CAWEXR010000017.1:0-32157 GCA_963813045.1 uncultured Acidobacteriota bacterium | reverse complement strand
CGTGTGTTTCGCCGTCAGCGGAGTGCGTCAGGGTCTCGTCGAAGCCGTATCCGGTAAGCGTTCCATCGGCGACGGCCTTTTCGAGCAACTTCGTGTCGTCCGCGTTCGATTTGTCGACGGCGCCCCACTGCGTGCGGGGAAGCTGCCAATTCGAAACGTACGAGTAATTCGGCGGTTTTTCCTTGACCGGGGACATCTGCGCATTCGCCGGCGCGGCGCAGACGACGGAGATCGCAAGCACGCACAGCCCCGTAAGAAGTTTCCACATATTTCGATTCACGATTCCTCCTCGGATTTCGCTTCTGACTCGCACTGCCGCTACGAATGGAAGGCCGGGAGCCATTCCTGATGCGACGTTCCGTTCGCGGTGCCGTGGGTGGAAAGATCGAACGCTTCCACTGCGCGGATTAAACGCCAGTTCCGTTCCGCAGTCCAGAAGAACCTTTCGCTGAACCTGAGAGTCGAATGCTCACCGTTCCCCAAATCGAGGCGCTGCGCAAAACGAATCCGCAGCTGTACGAGACGCTGAAGCGCCTGGCCGGCGCGTCGCTCGGCCCGAACCAGGGCTGGAGCCTCGACGACCAGATCACCGACGGCACGAACTACGCGCGCGTGGTCACCGGCGCGCTGACGTCCGGCCAAGTCGACCCCACGAAATCGGGCGTGCTGATGAAAGGCTCCGTGCCGCCGACGTGGTCCGGCGCGTTCACCTACGTCTCGACCACCTCGAGCATCACGTGGAGCTGGTCCGGCCTCAGCATCTTCCGCGCCGACGGCACCACTACCGCGATCCCCAACGGCTCCGTCGCCGTCACCGCGCTGACCGCCGGCACCACCTACTATTTCTATCCCTGCTGGGACGAAACCGCCGCAGCGATCGCATGGGTCGCGGGCGGGGCAGGGACGCCCGGCTACGCGCAATCCGCGAAGACCAACTCCGCCGCGCAGCAGCAGGCGCTCCAGGGACGCATCCCGCTCTCGCAGGGCGCCATCGCCGCGGCCACCACCACCAGCGGCACCGGCGGCGGCTCGGGCGGCGGCAGCGGAAGCTGCGTCCGCGCGGGCACTGTCGTGCTGACGAAGGAGCGCGGCACCGTCGCGATCGAGACGTGCAAGGTCGGCGAGCACCTCCGCTGCCCCTCGCGTGCCGGCGGAGAGGCGTGGACGCGCATCCTGCGCCTCGAGGTGCGCGACGCGGACACGTTCCTGCGGCTGCACTTCTCGAACGAGGAGTCGATCGACGTGACGCCGCACCACATCTTCACCCTTGCCGACGGCTCGCCGATGCGCGCCGAGCGGCTCTGCATGTGCGACATTCTGGTCGGGCGCTTCGCGCGCCTCACGCTGAAGAAGATCGAGGTGATCGTGGAGGATGGCCAGAAAGTCACGGTAAGCTGCGCGCCCACGCACCAATTCTTCGCCGGCCGCTTCGCCGCCACCGTGCTGACGCACAACTATACGTTTTCATCTTGAGCATCCGGCGCTTCTTCGCCCGGGATGTAATAAGATGTCGCACATGGCCGGCGCATTTTCGTTCTTTCGCGACAAATCCGTGCTCATCACCGGAGCCTCCTCCGGCATCGGCGAAGAGCTCGCGCTGCAACTCGCGCAGGCCGGCGCGCGGCTCACGCTCGCGGCGCGCCGCAAGGATCGCCTCGAAAGCGTCGCGCAGAGAATCGCGGAGCTTGGAAGATCCCGCCCGCTGGTTTCCGAATGCGACGTGACGCGCGATGGGGACCTGGAGCGAGCCGTCGCGGAAGCCGTCCACGCCTTTGGGAAACTCGACGTCGTCTTCGCGAACGCGGGATTCGGAGTGGTCGCTCCGCTGAAGAAGCTCGCTCTGGAGGACTACCGCCGGCAGTTGGAAACCAACGTCTTCGGCGTGCTGCGCACGATTTACGCCGCGCTGCCCGAGCTCGAGAAGAGCCGGGGAAATCTAGCCATCATCGGGAGCGTGGCAGGATGGGTTTCCTCGCCCGGCTCTTCGCCTTATTCTATGAGCAAGTTCGCGCTGCGGGGCCTCGCCAACGCAATTACTCCCGAGCTGCGCTCCACAGGAATCAAGGTGACGCTGATCAGCCCGGGTTTCGTCGCCAGCGATATCCGCATCACGGATAATGACGGAACATTGCACGCGGGCTCGAAGGATCCGATTCCTCCACGGCTCATCGTGAGCACGCCGAAAGCGGTGCGCGAGATCCTGCGCGCCGTCGCACGCGGCGAGCGCGAACGCATCGTCACCGGGCACGGCAAAGTGCTCGTAGCCATCGAACGATTCGCGCCGTGGATGTTGCGCGCCCTGACGGCGCGAATGTCGGCGATCCGCACGAAAGACGACACGCGCAAGTGGTGACCCGTGATTCGCTGTATGCGAGGCGCGGCAGCTACTTCAGCGTCGCCGCCCGACCAGCAACGTTGTCATCCCGAGCGGAGTCCAGGGATCTCTCTTCAAGTGCGCGTCCGTGCGTGGCAACGAATCGAAGAGAGATCCCTCGCTCACGCTGTTCGCTTCGGGATGACGATCCTCGTCGGATCGTCACTTCAGCGTCGCGGAGTAGAGCGCGGTCAACTTCCCGAACGCGCGCTCGGCCTGCGGCTGCCTGTACGCGGGGCTGTCCGCGACGGTCCATCCGTGTGGCGCGTCCGCGTATAGCTCGCTTTCATACTTGCCGCCCCACGCCTTCAGCGCGGCGTCGAGTTTGTCGATCGCTTCCTGAGGCATGGAGTGGTCATTCGCCGCGTGGCCGAAATAAAGCCGTGCGCCGTCTGATTTCGGAATGCGCGGCAGGGCGAGATGCGGGCTGGTCGGCTTGTCGGTGAAAAGCCCGCCGCCGTGGAACGACGCGATCGCGCCGATCCTGTCCGGCCTCGCGGCCGCCGTGCGCAGCGCCACCTGCCCCGTGAAGCAGTAGCCGACCGCACCCATTTTCGCGTCGCTCACCGAATGCTGCGTCGCGAGAAAATTCACGAACGTGCTGGCGTCGCGCTCCATCACTTCGGGCGTCAGCGGCCCGGCGAGTTCGCCGAATCGCTTCATGGTGCGCTCGTCGCCGGCGAAATTCGGCGGGAAGTCGAAGCACAGCCCCCGCACCGTGCGGTAGAACGGGTTCGCCAGCAGCACGGTGTACCCTTGCTCCGCCAGCCGCTTGGCCATCGCGCGGTGCGACGGGCGAATGCCCAGGATGTCCGGATAGTGAATCACGCCCGGGCGGCGCTTCCCGTCTTCCGCTTCATACAGGACCGCGTCACATGTTCCGTCCGCTGTCCGAATTTCGATATCTTTTTCGCTCACGTTTCCTCCTGTTTTGTCCGGCGATCACGCCACGACGACATCGAAATATTCAACGCTGATGCTTTCCAGGATAGCCCGTATCTTCGGGAAATAGACCTTCCCGTACGCCGACGTCTGATGCGCATCGAGGGCGGCTTGGTCGCGATACTGCTCGTGGACGATATAGGATCGCGGATTGGTGGGCGATTTCAGCAGCGAGTACAGCACGCAGCCCGGCTCCCGATCGCGCATTGCGGCGCGAAGCTCCCCGAACAGCTTCTCGAACTCCTGTTCGTGGCCTTCCTTTGCCAGAATCACCTTTAGCCCGCCGACCATCATCCGCATCCCTTCCGTCCGGTTTCTGAATTTCCGCCGCACAGCGTACCATATCGGCGGGAGGGCTAGCATGGGGAGCCAAGCGACTATCGAGTACGCGAATGCGAGTCCCGAGGCGCGCGCCGTCTTCGACGACGTCATGAAGACGCGCCAGACCGACTGGATCAACAATTTCTGGAAGGTGCTGGCCAACGATCCCGTCGCGCTCAAGCGCACGTGGGAATCGATCAAGCAGATCATGGCCGCGGGCGCGCTCGATCCGCTAACCAAGGAGATGATCTACGTGGCCGTCAGCGTGACGAACCAGTGCGGCTACTGCATCGCGTCCCACACCGCCGCGGCCCGCAAGCGCGGCATGACCGACGCCATGTTCCACGAGCTGATGGCCGTCGTCGGCATGGCCAACGAGACCAACCGCCTCGCCGCCGGCTATCAGGTCGAAATCGATCCGCAGTTCAAGTGACGATCCGACGTCCTAAGCGGCACGCGGGTGCTTCCTGGCGAAGCGCTGCTTTTTTGTGAAGGGCACCAGCATCGGAGTGCGCTTCCGGTATTCCCGGTAGGCGTCGCCGAAAAACGAGATCAAGTCCCGCTCTTCGAGCTGAATCGCGACCAGAATGTAGGCCGTCGTGGCAAAAGCGAACAGCAGGTGACCGAACGTCATCCTCGGCGTCGCCCAGAAGGCGATCACAAAGCCCAGATAGATCGGATGGCGGACGCGTTTGTATAGCGACGGCGTCTTGAAGCCAACCGGCGTGTGCGGCTGTCCGCGCATGAAAGCTCCGACCTGAGACAACCCAAAAAGCTCCGCGTGACTGACGAGAAATGTGGAGGCCAGAACCAGCAGCCAGCCAATCCAGAAAAGCGCCAGCAGAATCCATCGCCCGGCGGGGCGTTCCACGTCCCACACGACGTTCGTCATCGGCCTCCACTGCCAGTAGAGCAAAATGAGGCACAGGCTTGCGAGCAGCACGTATGTGCTGCGCTCAATGGCAGGCGGAATCACTTTCGTCCACGCTCTTTTGAAACCCTGGCGCGCCATCACGCTGTGCTGGATGGCGAAAAGCCCCAGCAGGAGCGCGTCGATCACCAGCGCCGGCCAGGAGAAGTCCCCGCCGCCGGAATCAATGGACTTTGGAACCAGTATATTCCCCACAAATCCGATCGCGTAAACGAACGTGAGAAAGAAAATCAGGTAAACGACCAGCCCATAAACCAACGCTGCGATCCGCGCCATTTCGAACCTCCTGGCATCCCGGATAGGTGCACCCGCGCCGTCCATATCACCGCGCGTTTCCGTTGTCAACGATCGGCAACGCCGCGCGGGAAGGGCGGGGTTTCAACCCCACCGTTTGCGACGGCGGTGCTAAGCACCGTCCTCTGCGCAGTTTCACTCGCAGCATGTTCTCGGATGTTCGATCTTCAATTTTCAGATTTCGATTTTCGGCTTCTCCATGACAGGCAAAACCTACTACATCACGACGCTCGGCGACTGGCAGCGCCACGCCCCGCGCTTGGCGAATTCGCATTGGCTCGCGCTCGACGACGCCTCCCATCCGACCGACGCGACGCGCGTCCTCGTCCTCATCGAGGCCGACGAAGGTGTCCACCTCGCGCTCGAGGGCGACGCCGCATTCCACGCGCTGCCGCATCCGCTCGCGCAGAAGCCGATCTCGGACGCCGCACAGGCGGCGCTCGCGCCGCACGGCGTCGCGCCCGGCGCAACGACTTTCGACGCGGCCGAAGCCGTCGCGCGCGTCCACCCGCTGCTCCGCCACCGCGTGTTTTGACAAGTCAGTGACTCGTGACTTGTGATTTGTAACTCCTGATCTCGCTCGTCGCCGGGTTACGAATCGCCCCATGCGCCATCAACCGCGAACTGTCGGATAACCATGAGTCACCAGTTACGGGTCACGAATCACCGATGTTGGTCCGCGAATACACCCAGGCCGACCTCGACGCGCTGCGCCGCATGCACGCGGGCCAGGGCTTCGACTATGTGTTCCCGGACCTCGCCGACCCCATCTTCGTTTCGAAGCTCGTCGTCGAGGACGACTACGGCCGCGCCGTGATGGCTTCGCTCGCACGGCTCACGTGCGAGATGTATCTGCTTGTCGATCGCGATGATCGAGAAGAGCGTGGGGCAGGGAATCGCCGCCCCGAAAAATCGGGGCCGCGCGAACGTTATGCCCAGCTGCTCGCGCTGTACCGCGCCGGCGAACGCGACCTTCTCGCGCGCGGCCTCGACGACGCCCACGCCTGGCTTCCGCCGCCGATCGCGCGCCGCTTCGGCCGCCGCCTCGAATCGCTCGGCTGGATTCGCGACGACGCCTGGACGCCCTATTGCCGCCGCCTTCGCGACCGGCCGTAGCGCCGGCTTCCAGCCGGCGGTTTTGGTTTTGCCTTTGGTCTTGTCTCGGTAAGGGCACGGCATGCCGTGCCCGGCGCCCGACCTTGGCTCCTGAGCGACCAACCCACCAACGCGCTGTCATTCCGAGACCTGCTTTTGGCCGAGGAATCTCTCTTCGTGTGAATGCGCTGCCGAGAGGCAAGTCGAAGAGACATCCCTCGCTTCGCTCGGGATGACAAGGCGCAGGGAGTACACAAATGAAACTGCTTCCCGTCTTCGCGGCCCTCGCGTTGGTGATCCTCACCGCCGGGTCCGCAGGCGCGCAAACGCACAGCGTCGCGCTCACGTGGACGGCGAGCGCGTCCGCCGCGGCGAATCCGTCGCTCACCTACAACGTCTACCGCTCGCCCGGATGCTCGGGCACGTTCACGCGGCTGAATTCTTCCGCCGTCACCGCGACCAGCTTCACCGACGCCGGCGTCGCGCCGGGAACCTACTGCTACCAGGTGACCGCCGTGCTCAACGGCTCCGAAAGTGCGCCTACGAATCAGGCCGCGGCCGTCGTCCCCGCGCCCGCGCCGCCGCGACAGACCGCCCGGCTGCGCCCACCGAGGCTCGCTCGTCGACTGGATCCGCTGCGTCGCTTCGCTCCCGCATGCGCCGCCCAAGGAACCCGCGCCGTAGCGAACACAGTGGGAAGTGATTAGTGGCGAGTGATTAGTATAAAAACGCGCCTCGCCACGACGCCTGGCCGGTCTAGTCACTCGCCACTAGCCACTTTCCCCATTCTTCGACGCGTCAGCAGAAGCCTCGTCGTCCCGTCCGCCGAAATCACGCAAAGGAGAAACCATGTCCCGCGGAGCACAACGCACCACGCGCGCGCTCACCGACCAGCAGCTCGCGCAGCAGAACCAGCTCATCTCGCAATCCGACCAGCAGGGCCAGCAGGACCGTTCGCTGATGATGCCGACGATCCAGAGCCTGCTCACCAGCCAGGGCTACACGCCGCAGCAGCAGTCCGACATCACGCAGCAGAGCCTCGGCGCTGCCAACACCGCCTTCGACGCGCTGCGCCAGCGCGCCGCCAATCGCCTCGCCGCCACGAACAACTCCGCCGGCTACGGCGACACGCTCGCGCAACTCGGCCGCGAGCAGGCGCAGACGGATGCAAGTCAGGCCCAGCAGAATCAGATCGCCTTCGCGAATCAGCAATTGAAGGAACAGCTCGCCGGCTTGGGCGCGCTCGGGCAGACCTACGGCATCGACACGAACCTGCTCGGCAAAGCCATGGGCGTTCCCGGCGCAATTGCTCAGCGTCCGCCAGCGCGCCTCCGGCAGCTCCGGCAGCGGACTCGGCGGCATGTTCGGCCTCGGCTCCGGCATCGCGTCGCTCTTCGGATAGTTCGCAGCGCCGGCATCTTGCCGGCGCACGGGTCACGAATCACAAGTCGCAAGTCACGGCCTTTCTAGTCACTAGCCACTCGCCACCCTCTTCCATGCGCATACTTCTCGATCTGATCTCCCAGGCTCGCCTCGCCGGCGACCTGGGAGCCCTTCTTTTCTCCCAGGCTCGCCTAGCCGGCGAGCTGGGAGCCCTTTCGAGCTGGGCCACTGTCGCAATCGCCGCGATCGCGCAATTCGTGCTCTTCGTTCGCTGGCTCTACCGCCGCATCCGCAACGACGAACTCATGCGCGCCTTCGTTCACGACATGGCGACAAACCACCTGCCGCACATCTACGAGCGCCTCGAGAAGCTCTGCGAGCAGCAGGGAATTGACCGCTCGCCGCTCCCGCCCATCATCTGGGTCGACTTCAACGGCCGCGACCGCCCCCGCTATTAGTCATCCGCCGGAACAGCCACTGTGTGAAGATAATGTTCGGAGATCGACCCGGGTGGTGAGCGATGACGAAGCCCGAGTTCCGGCCACTCGAAGACGCGCCATCCGGCGAAGCGCCCGTTCGCGGCTATCTTCACGTTCCGGAAAACTCTTCGAAGGACGGTCTCGTTCTCACCCACGGCGCGGGTTCGAACTGCGAGTCGCCGCTTCTCGTGGCCTTGGCGACCGCCTTCTGCGAATGCGGGTTCACCGTTCTCCGCTGCGATCTGCCGTTCCGTCAATTGCGGCCCCACGGGCCGCCGCAGCGCGGCAGCGCCGAACGCGACCGGCAGGGACTGCGGCGAACAATCGAAGCAATCCGGAAACGAGTTCCGGGTCGCGTCTTCCTGGGCGGCCACTCCTACGGCGGGAGGCAGGCGTCGATGCTGGCGGCTTCCGAACCCGGACTCGCCGATGCGCTGCTCCTGCTCTCGTATCCGCTTCATCCGCCGAAAGAGCCGGCGAATCTGCGCACGGCTCATTTTCCGGACATTCGCATTCCGGCACTCTTCGTCCACGGCACGCGCGACGGCTTCGGCACAATCGACGAGATGAACGCGGCGCTGAAACTCATCCCGGCGCGCACTCGGTTGTTGCCTGTCGCAGAGCGTGGGGCACGAACTGATGACCGCGCGCAATCGCGCCGACCTGCCGAAAATCATCGCCGACGCGTTCGCAGCATTCCTCGAAGCAAGTGAGTAACGCAGAAGATCGGGCGCAGCGCGGCAAGAAAGCTGAGCGCCGACCGACGCCCGCAACTCACGCGGCCGATGTTCTGCTGCCCCATAGTCGTCGGGTCGCAATCTTCGCGCCTTCCGCCTGGGCTCGGAGTTTCGCCCACTGAATGGTCGGATGCACGCGGCGCGTGAACGGGCCTTGCGCAAACCCGCAATCGGTTCCGGCCATCACGTTTTCGCGCCCGACGATATTGGCAAAGCACACCAGCCGGTCTGCCACTAACTCAGGGTGCTCTACGACGTTCGTCGCATGGCTGATCACGCCCGGGATCAACACGCGCCCTTCGGGCACCTTCACGCTTTGCCACACTTTCCACTCGTGCTCGTGGCGCACGTTCGCGGCTTCGAACTGATAACCGCCGACTCGCAGCTTGAGAAGCAGGTCGATGATGTCCTTCAACGGCACGTCGTGTACGTGCGGAGCGTTCCAACTGCCCCAGCAGATGTGATAGCGGATTCTCTCCTGCGGGAGACCTTCCAGAGCATGGTTGAGGGCGTCGATGCGCAGCTCCGCCCACTTCCGGTACTGTGCCAGCGTCATCGGCGGCACGATGCGTTCGTAGGTCCAGGGAAGAAACGCGTCGTCGATCTGAATCCGGATCCCGGCGTCCAACACCGCTTTGTATTCTTCGCGAAGAGCTTCGGCCAGCGCGAACAGAAGCGACTCCTCGTCCTTGTAGTATTCGTTCTTATAAAAAGGGAACGCGCTCGCCGGAGCGACCAACGGCAGGAAAGCGTCTTCCACTTTGACCTTGGCGACCGCGGCTTTCAGATTGGCGATGTCGCGCTGCACCTGCTCGTGCCCGATGTATCGGATGGGGGCGTTGCACACAGTGGTCAAGCTGCCGGGCCGCACGCGGAACCCCTGCGTGGGGAAATATTCCATGTAGAATTCCGGGAAGTCCGCGAAGTCGCGCCCCTGGCTCATCGTCGCCAGAGGATCCTTCTTTTCCTCCTCCGTGGACGGACGCTCGGTGAAACCGGCGATCCGCTGATGGATGTACCAGGCCCAGTTCTCGGTCTTGGCGAACTCGCCGTCGCTGACGATGTCCACCCCCGCTTCCGCCTGTTGCCGCACCACTTCGGCGATCGATTCCCGCAGGCAGTCGGCGTGCGCGGTCTGATCGTACGGGCGTCCCGACTCGATCTCCTCCAGGAAAGCGACCAGCTTGGGCGGCCGGACCAGACTGCCGACATGCGTGGTCAGGATTCGATTCTGATTGCTTGCCATTGTCCCCCTCCGCAATGCCCGCCAGTTGACGATACTCTACATCACGCGGATCGCCCGCTCAACCTGCGCCTGCGGAAGCTACGTCCAGTCCTTGTCGTGCCTCCCACCCCGATCTCATTGCGCTCGCCCACGTCGCCGCGTCGAAGCACCGCTCGACGCCGCGCTCGTCTGCGCCGTCGTCGAGCAGGAATCCGCTGGGACGCGCACGCGATCCGCTACGAACCCGGGTTCCGCACGCGCTACGTCGCGCCGCTCGGCCTCCCGGCGACCGAAGAGATTGCGCGCTCGATCTCCTGGGGCTTGATGCAGGTGATGGGGCAGGTCGCGCGCGAGCACGGCTTCACCGGGAAATTCCTCAGCGCACTGTGCGATCCCGTGCGGGCCTCGACATCGGCTGCGCGGTCCTAGCGGTCAAGATCGCTGCCGGAGCAGGGAATTGCGAATCATGCGCTCGCCCTCTGGAACGGTGGCGCCAATCCCGACTACGCCGCGCAGGTCCTCGCGCGAATGGAGAGGTACAAATGACGATCCGCGCTGTTTCGCGCACACCCAAGCCGATACGCGCGCAACGATGCGCCGCGCACAACGAACCTGGTCGCTCACCGATTTCCGCGCCTGGTGGGACTCGCCCGCTCGCATCCGATGGCTGCGCGCCCTCGGCCTTATCCCCGCGCGCGACCTCACCAACTTCGGCGACCTCCGATAAGCGCGCCCCAAGTCGCAACAGTCAATTCAAATCAATTGGGGTTCGCGGCCACGTAACCGTGGGCTTCGTGCAGTTCGGGGCGATCGGCGGAGCGCGGGCAGATCGCGACGAGCTTCGCGTAGTATCCCGACGCGGCCCGGCGCTCGCCCATCGACTGCGCGGCGCGAGCGGCACCGTAGAGAGCGTCGAAGCGGTTGGGGTAGTCGCGCAACACGGCTTTGTATTCCGCCGAGAGCATCCGAAGGCCGCTTCAGGGCTAGCAGCAGGTCCGCGAGCATTTCGCTCGCGGGCACGGCAAACGGGTCCGCATGTTCGGCTGCCTCTTGCTGAGCGGCGCCGCGCAACTTTGCCACCGCCTCATCCGGCTTACCTTCCGCAAACGCGAGCCACCCCTCGGCCTCGCTCTGGTTCGCATCTTCTCCCGCGGAGACGGTCGCGCCCTGCGCAGTGTCCCGCGCCCGCCGCGCCGCGATGATTTCGCTCAGCTTCTCCGTGTCTTGTCGCGCCTCGTCAACTGCGCCGGTGCGCGCCGCGCCGATCGCGCGCGTCCAATAGGCGATGTCCTGCCAATCGGGCTTCTCGTTGGGAATTTCGAGCGATGCGGCTTCCTTCCAGCGTTGCAGCTCGATCGCGTTCCTCGCCGCGAGCAGGTTCTGATGGTCGACGATGCCCTCCGCGCTCGCGCCGGGGACGCTCTTCACTTCGTTGACCAGTTCTCGCGCTTTCGCCTCCTGTCCGCTCTGCAGGTAAGCGTAGTCGAGAAAATCCATGGCGTGGAACTGATAACTGGCGTCGCCGCGATGCTCCTCGGTGGCTCTTGCGGCGGCGGCAACGGCCGCGATGTTCGAATCGATCACTTCCTGCCATAGCCCCAATCGCCGGAAGATGTGCGACGGCATGTGTATTGCATGCGAGGAATCGGGTGCGATTTTGGCGTACGCACGGGCGGCAGCCAGCCCCTGCGACGCAAGCTCGGGATCGTCGCTCGCGTGGATCAGGTAGTGGGCGGCTCCGGGGTTGTTCGGGTACTCCGTGAAAATCGGATTCAGGATCGCGATGGCTTGCTTGCGGTTCGCCAGGTCGTCCACATCCAGTCCCGCCAGTGCGATCAGCGAGAGCGCGTAGAATTCTCCCGCCTCGTTGTCCTTGGGGTTGTCCTGGTGGAGCTTTTTCATCGCGAGCGAATACGCCTGCACGCGCGCGGTGTGTATCAGCTTTGCGTCGTCCTGATAAAAGGCGGCAGCGGCAGCGATGTACTCGCGCTCGCGGTCGGTGCCCGCGCCGAGCTTCTGCGCTTGCTCGACGTCGTGGCGTCCCTGTCCCAGCGTAGTGAGATTCGGGAAATCCCAAAGCTGGTGATAGAGCGCCATGGCCTTGCCCCAATACGCCATCGCGCAGCGCGCGTCATGCTCCGAAGCATCGGTGAAGGCTTGCTCGGATTCCTGATATTGGAAAGAATGCAGCGTGGCCAATCCCTTCTCGAGCGCGCCCTGCGCCCGAGCGCCGCACGAAGTAGGGAAGTTGACTCTACCGACTTGCTCGGCCGAGCCGCGGCCCCCAGACGCGTTCCTCGCGTTCGCCGCGCCCTTCGCATCGGTGCGCCCGCCAATGCCTGCACCGAACCACCAGCAGACCGAGACGCTGAGAACCATCGCCGCCAGGAACAATGTCCGTCGCATGGGCACCTCCTCACCTGCGAGCCGAGATGGTAGCAAATCCCGACCGCCCGCGCGCATCGCGGCTGCCTCCGTCTGCGCCCGCCGCGGCGCGCAGTCCGGATGGTCCCGCGGACCCGGACACCGCGCCCCCCGCACCTCAAAAACGCAGGGGCAAGAAGTTACGGAAGGCTGCCCCAGGCTGTGGCGGTACCCACATATGATCTGCTTCACGTCAGCGACTCCCGATCTCTCATCGCGCTCGCCCGCGCCGCGGCGTCGAAGCACGCGCTCGACCCGCACGAAACGGAAGGGCGGGGGTTCGTCCCGGCCGTTAACGCAGCGAACACATCGACCGATATAATTCACTAGCCACTAACCACTAGTCATTATTTGCTACTTACTGGACACTAACATGCGCCGCACCATCGACATCGCCGCCTTTTTCGCTGCGCTTCTTCTGGCCGCGCTCGCCGTCCACGCCTGGCTCGCCGCACGCGCCGACCAACAACGCCTCCAATCCACCCTCGCCGCGCAGAAACAGCTCCTCGACGCCGCCGACGCCCGTGAAGGCGCCCGCGACGCCACCCTCACCGACACACTCGCCCAGATCAACGAACTCAAGCGCGCGACCCAAACCCCCGCGCAGGTCATCCGCGAACTCCCTCAATACCTCCCACTGCCTCAACCCATCACCCTGGCCAGCCCCGCGCCACCCTCCGTGCCGACAACTCAGCGGGGAACTGCCCCATCCGGAGAACCCGCCTCGCCGGCCACCACCACCGAGCCGCTCCCAACCGCCCCCGCCGCCCAACTCCCCACCGCCGACCTCAAGCCCCTCTACAACTATGTCCAGGACTGCCGCGCCTGCCAGGCCCAGCTCGCCGCCGACAAGCTGAACTCCGCCGACGACGCGACCAAGATCGCCGCCCTCACCCGCGAACGCGACGCCGCCGTCACCGCCGCAAAAGGGGGTACTGTGTGGCGACGTCTGCGTCGCAATGCGCTCTGGTTTGTGGTGGGAGCCGCCTCCGGATACGTCGCCACGAAGCGCTAGAGCGCTAGCGCCATGCCGCCCTACTCACTGCCTAGATGTGATCTTTCAACAGGTTGTCCATTCGACCCGATTGTGCTGAGCAATCACATCTGTCCGGGAGATCGAATGGACATTCATAAGAATGCCCGACTTACTCTGTATGGTCGAGAGGCACTGGCGAAAATGGCAACGACAAGGGGAGTGACGGCCGAGCGGGGTTGCATGGTATCGGCCGACGCCTGTGTGCCTGATCGAACAGGTGGAAACTCTTCGTCGCCAGCGTTGGATGGGGTGCCGCATCGCGCTTTCGACCGGCCTCACTCCGGCCACTGTCAGTCGCATCTTGCAGCGCAAAGAGACCAGCCGGCTCCGCGATCTGGACCCTGTGTCGCCGGTGGTGCGCTATGAGCACGCTTGCCCGGGCGATCTGCTGCATCTGGATATCAAGAAACTGGGCCGCTTTGGCTGCGTCGGCCACCGCATTCGCAACGGCGGATGGGAGTACGTCCACGTGGCCATCGACGATCATTCGCGCAGCTTTCTCGCAAGTGGCGGGCAACGAAAAAGGAGTTTCTGCGGCGACTTTTCTGAAAGCAGCGCTGGCCTGGTATGCCAAACTCGGCATGGGCGTGCGCCGCTTGCTCACCGACAGCGGGCCCTGCTACAAATCCCGAGCGTTTCGCGCGGTCTGCCAGCAGCACGGAATCAAACACATTCCCACACGACCCTACGCGCCGCACACCAACGGGAAAGCAGAGCGGTTCATTCAAACCGCTCTCCGCGAGTAGGCTTACGCTTGCGCCTGCAACACCTCGAGGGAACGCGCGGCGCCCCTTCCGCGCTGGCTCCATGACTACAACTGTCACCATCCTCATGCTAGCCTCGGCGGCGCCCCACACATCTCCGGTTCCGGTCTCGATCGGAACAACGTGTTGATACATGACACCTATGAGGATGGGGTGTGCTGTCGCCTTGGGTCGCAATGCCCTCTGGTTTGCCGCGAGAATCCGCTCAGCTCTGGGAAGAGACCCCGGCCGGGGGACTACGCGCGGGAGCCACCAAGTGCGCGTAGGAAGAGTTTCTGGCTATATGAGAGTGCACCCCAAACTGAGTACGGCGAGAACTTCGACGGTCACACGTGGCGTACGCGAAATCAGTTGCAGCGCCTGCCGCGAGCGTCCCACGCGTGCAGAGCATTTCCCCTTGGCGTTTCCCCCTCGCATTTCCTGGTGGCATTTTCCGCCTTACATCGATTGCTTGCGCGCCATCTACGTACCCGTCCACCCGTCCGTCATTCGTCCCTCCGGGCCGGGTGCCCCTGCGCCTCGCCCTCGCAAGAACCATTGACTTCTGCCAACGAATATTATGTTTGTTCGCCCCAAGGCGAAGTGGGATTCAGGGGTTATGTGTTGTGACGCGCAGGTTGTGTGCGCCGGAGAATAGGAAGAGTCCCGTGCTGGCGGACTGCGGGAGCCACCAAGTGCGGCGTAATAAGGGATTGCGGCTGCGTTGCATGCGGCGCGCGGCGTAGTCAAGAAGGACGGGGCCAGCCTGACTTGCAAAATAGATGGCCGGCGTCTGAGCGAAGGGACGCATGAAGGGATCTTCCTCGCGCGCACCGGCCGAGATGGCCTGGCGCGTCGAGTAGGCATCGAAAGCCGCGGCACCGTGCTGCACGAATGACAGGATCAGCCAGTTCCGGCGTGACGGCGCGTTCTCAGCGGCAACGAAGCGCACGGTCTTGGCCGGGTCAATTTCCGGGACGCGGATGGTCGAGAGTGCCTGTGTGTTTTGGGTGCCCGCGGGAAACGAGGTGGTGTTGACGGAGTCGGACGTGGGTTGGCTGGACGCGCCATCGGTCGATGTCAGCATAAACGCGGGGGCGGCGGTTTTTGGGGCGCGGAGTTCTGGGCGTGCGGTCAACGTGGTCAAATTGATCTGCGGCGAAGAACGAGTTTCCGCGGCTGGCGCCATGTGAAGCATGAACAGGGCTAAAGCGAGGATCATGGTGCGATTGGGACTCCTTGAGTACTTCTGCGTTTATGAGAAAAGCAAGAGCCGTACCACAACGCGGCTCGTTTGTAAGTGGCTTAGTTTCAGGCGCAGGCCACTTTATGGCGGGCTGAATCTGCCTTTACGGGTCGCCGGAAGCCATTTAACGCGGAAGCAACATGCCATCGAGTGGAAGCGCCCGTCCTCGACTGGATCATGGTTAGAGGACGCCAAATGTCAGTGAAGGGCCTGTTTATGGAGCCGTGTGGCGGCTTTGGGATGCCTTAGCTAGGCGGACTTGGATGCGATCTGTAGGCTGGCGCGGGCGGCAGCGAGGGTGCGGTCAATATCGTCGTCGGTGTGGGCAGCCGAGACAAAAAGCGCTTCGAATTGCGACGGCGGCAGAAGAACGCCGCGCGAGAGCATTTCCCGGAAGAACGCAGCGAAGAGCGAGGTGTCGCACTTCTTCGCGCCGGAGTAGTCGCGCACCGGCTCGCCGGTGAAGAACAGCGTGAGGAGCGAGCCTGAGGAGTTTACGTGCGCCGACATACCAAGCTTCTCCAACGCGTCGCGAAGGCCTTTTGCCAGGCGCTCGGCTTTGCGGTTGAGTTCCGGGTAGAAATCGTCTTTCGCCTCAACCTTGGCGAGGGTAATAAGGCCGGCACGCATCGCGAGGGGATTGCCCGATAGGGTTCCCGCCTGGTAGACGGGGCCGAGCGGCGCAATCAGGTCCATGATTTCGCGGCGGCCGCCGTAAGCCGCGACCGGCAGTCCCCCACCGATAATCTTGCCGAGCACGGTGATGTCCGGGTGAACATTGAAAACATCCTGAGCGCCGCCATAGGTGAGCCGGAAGCCGGTGATCACTTCGTCGAAGATGAGTAACGCGCCGTCACGTTCCGTGATGCGGCGCAGCGACTCCAAGAAACCGGGCGCGGGCGCGACGACGCCCATATTGGCGGCGACAGGCTCAGCGATCACAGCGGCAATCTTGCTGGCGTGCTTCTGGAAGACTTGCTCGACGGCGGCGACGTCGTTGTAGGGCGCGTTGAGCGTGAGGGCGGCGAGCGCCGCGGGCACGCCTGGGCTAGACGAAATCCCCAGCGTGGCGAGCCCCGAGCCAGCCTCCGCGAGGAAGCTATCGGCATGGCCGTGATAGCCACCCTCGAACTTCAGGATGAGATCGCGTTTCGTGAAGCCACGCGCCACGCGAACCGCAGACATCGTGGCTTCGGTGCCCGAGCTGACGAAACGGATGCGTTCGACCGAGGGAATCGCGCGCGCGATGCGCTCGCCCAACTCGATTTCGAGCGGCGACGTCATGCCATAACTCGTGCCGCGGCCTGCCTGATCGGCAATCGCAGCGACCACGTCCGGATCGGCGTGGCCGAGGATCAGCGCGCCCCAAGAGCAGATGTAGTCGATGTATTCGCGGCCGTCGGCGTCGATGACTCGCGAGCCGCGGGCGCGATCGATGATGAGAGGTTCCCCGCCGACGGCGCGAAATGCGCGGACGGGACTGTTGACGCCACCGACGAGAATTTTCTGCGCGCGGGCGAAAAGGTCGGAGGATTTGGTCACGATCGAATCATATTACGGATGGGAAGGAGTAAAGACAAAAGCAAATTGGAGTTGGTGGGGCAGTTTGCGAGCTGAATACGAGCCGTCGCTTTCGGGTTTCGATTTCCGCATCCTTACGAACCGCTTGTCGGGTAATTCAACTTATCCGTAATTTCCCAGAACCCCGTTTCTGGATAGCTTCGTCAATTGGTTAGTTTCTGGTTGGTCGGCAAACCGTGGCCGTTCAAGAGCTGCCATCATTTCAACTTCGCATACTCTGCTTTGGCTTGTTTGAGGACGGGAATATCGGGGTCGGCATCTTTCCAGAGTTCGAAGAAGTCCTGGAACGCTTTTTTCGCTCTCGCTGTGTCACCCGCAAGCGAGTAACCGCGCGCCATTCCCAGATAGGAGAGGGAGTAGCGCTGTCCCCAATTCGGGTGGACCCAGGTCGCTCCCCAATTGGCGCCCTTGTGGTCCACGATTTTCTGAAACTCAGCCGCTGCTTCCGCGCCCCTATGCATTCTCAGGTAAGCCAGGCCACGCGCATAAATCGCATCGGGGTAAGCGCGTTCGTATGGCGCGGCGGATGCCAGCAGTTCAACGCTCTTGGCAGGTTCATCGCGGTGGAGCGCGATCATGGCTTGAATCTCCGGTAGCTGTACGGCATTCCAGATCGTTCCGTTTGGAAGAGCTTTCGAAGTCTCCGCGGCGAGCTTCTCGGCTTGGGCCGTCTCGCCGCAAATTGCCAGTGCCAACGCAGGACGCCCAAGCCGACGCACAGTTCGACAATTGCCCGACAACGCGTCAGCACGCGCATCGGCTTCCTCGTACTCGTCAGCGACGTACCGGAATCCCAGATGCCGCGCAGTGTCGGCGGCGCGTTGATATAACTTATGCGACTCTCGACGCTGCCCGTGCACATTCAGGTCGGCCGCTTGCAAACCGAAGCTGAGGTACTCCTCCGGTTTGCCTGCGAACCATTGAATCTCCTTGGCAATGGCCGCTTTATCGTCCTGGATATAGGCCAATTCGAAGAAGCGCTGGTGGATTCTCGAACCGTCAATTCCAAGCGCCCGCACTTTCGCCGCCACCTGGTTGGCCTCCGGAAGGCGATCCAGGCAGATGTAGGCGTCCAACATCCGACGATAGGGAGCTTCGACATTGGGCTGCAGCCGAGCAGCCTCAAGACCCTCCTTCAGTCCCTCTTCAAATTGCCCCATGTCGATGTAGGTGAGGCTTATTTGGTTATGGAAACTCCACCTTTGGGGATAGCTTTTTCGGACAGCCAATTGATATGCATCAATCTCTTTGTCCAACTCGCCAGTAGCCCTGTAGTAGTAGGCAGTGATCTCGGTTCGCTCGGGCTCGGATACGCGATCGACCATACTGAGGGCCCGTTTCGCATATTCCGCGCTCCGTTCCATATCGCCGGTCTGTTCATACGCGACGCCCAGAACGTAGTAAGCCATCGTAAAATTCGGATCGAATGCGATAGCGCGCTCAAACAGCGGAACGGAGGCCAGAAAACGGCCTTGACCCATTACGTCAAGGCCCGCGGTGTAATTCTGAAGAGCGTCTAGCGAAGGGGTAGTCGCCTCCTCCAGCGGCCGATTCAGCTGCTGGATCGAATTGAGCGACTCTCCAAGCTTGCTGCGCATGGCGGTCGCCGCGCTTCCCAACGCGTTCAACACGTGCTCTTTATCTTCGGCCTGGATCTGCTCCCGAGCGAGCGTCGCCCCGTCCTGGCACGTAATTGCCTGTAGGGTGATGGCGTAGCTTTTTCCCAGGCCTGCGATGGCGCCGTCGATTGTGGCGGCGGCTCCTTCGCGGACACAGACGTCGTGCGCAATCTGATTGGTGATGCGCGTTCCGGGCTCAAGATTCATCAGGCCCAGATCGCGCTGCAGCTGTGCATCATCCATGATTTTCAGGAAAGGCGATTGTTCCAGTTGGATCGCAAGGCCCTGGCGAAGCGTGCCGTCAAAAACCGGATCGCCGGTCGAGTTGACGAAATCCGCGAGCACAACCGTGTCTTTCTCGCTGAGGACCGGCTTGCGGTGAACGAAAAAGCGAATGGACGCCGCGGCCAGAGCAAGCAAAGCGACTGCCGCAACCGCCGGCCAGAGCCAACGGTTGCTTTCCTTGATCTCCACCTGGACTTTGGCGCGACTCGCAGAAACAATGTTCAGCTCCTCTTCCGGCACAAGCTGCACGTCCTCGGCAAACCGGTAGCCGCGTCCCGGGACGGTAATGATGTACTGGTGGCTTTCCGCGCTCTCGCCCAGTGCCTTCCGCAAAAGGAAAATGTTCCGGCTCAGGTTCGCCTCTTCGACAAACGTGTCGGGCCAGACTGATTTCATGAGTTCATCTTTTGTGACGACCTCCCTCTTGCGGCGCACCAGCACAAGAAGAATCTGAAACGTCTTCGGCATGAGCGGGACGGTCTCGTCTCCACGGAGCAGTAGTTCCTTCTCCGGGTCTACCCGAAACGGACCGAACTCGTAGAGCTGTTTCGCCCTCAGGTCTCCGCCTGCGACCATCGGAAGCACCTTGCTGGAGGATAGGGAAATCGAGCTAGGACACGAATTCTAGCATGTGTCCTGGCGAATCCCTTCTTTGCAATGCGCCTACGCCGCAAAGCAAAATCTTTCTCTTCTGCTGGATACGCGATCGCGAGAAATCATCAGAAATAATCACGAGCTTTGCAAGGACTTCCCTCCCGCCGTTCAGGCATTCTGCCCCCGTTTGAGCACGAACGGGCAGTCAGCAAGCGCACTCTCGGGCAAGCGGGAGCCAGGAATGGCAAAGCACATCAAGATCACGATTGAGTTCGACTCACTTCTGGTCCTTCGGGGCCGGAAGTCGTTGCGGGCATGGTGCCCGGAGTGCGGCGCTGAGGGCGAGATGATCCGGTTCGATGAGTTCGGCGTGGTTTCGAACTTGGCGCCGCCGGAGGTGGAGGCATGGATTCAGTCGGAAGACCTGCACCAATCGAAGGCAGCCGATGGCGCGCACTTGATTTGCCTGAACTCGATGCTCAAGCGGGGCACAAAACCAAACCCGGTTCGCAAGGAACCGACCAGTCATGAAAAGGAGGGGATATGAAGTTCAGAGCTCAGGAGTACGTAAACTGCGCGGCTCAAATGATCTCTCAAGTCTCGTGGAGCCATCGGTTGCGATTGGCCGGCATTGCCTGCCTTGGCTTAGCGCTCGTCGGCTTGGTCGGGCTCACACCCGCACAGTCGCAGGAGCGGGACCAAAATGGCGCCCAGAATGTGCGTTACACAATCCGGGATCTCGGTGTTGTTGGAACCAATCCCAACCAGCCTGGCCAGCCGTTCGTGATTTCGAACAGCGGTTGGGTGAGTGGGGGCGCCGGCGTAGGTGCGGCCGAGCATGCCGTTCTATGGCGTGGCGGAGAGATGATCGACATCGGAAATCCCGGCCTTGGCGGCAATAGCATCGCGTTTGGCGTGAACGAATGGGGCCTAGCGGTTGGAGAGGCAGAAAGTCCCTCAGCAGATCTTTCGACGACTGAAGACTTCTGCGGTTTTCAAGCGATGGGCTATTCTTTCTCGCCGACGCCATGCGTCCCGTTCATCTGGAAGCAAGGCAAGATGGTTCCGCTCAAAACGCTGGGAGGCGTGAATGGGGTCGCCAATCAGATCAACAGCTGGGGCACGATCGCCGGCTACGCTGAAAATACAACGAAGGATCCGGGTTGCGCTTCGCCACAGATCTATCAGTTCAAGCCTGCTGTCTGGTTCGGAAACTGGATTCAGCCGCTTCCGACGGGGAGCGACGCTGAAGGCGTGGCGTTTTCGATCAACGACCTGGGCCAGGTGGTCGGCACGTCTGGAAGCTGCGGCCCGTTCAATCCAATATGGCTGTTCAATCTATCACCTGTTCATGCTTTGCTTTGGCAAAACGCAGCAGTGGCCATCGATCTCGGTAGCCTGGGAGGGATGACCAACAACATGGCTCACGACATCAACAATCTCGGTCAAGTGGTCGGTGGCTCCGATCTGCCCGGCGACGAGACGACTCACGCATTCTTGTGGACCCCGCAAACCAGGAAAATGAAAGACCTGGGTGTAGTCGACGACGACTTCTGGAGTTTCGCGCTCGGCATTAACGATGAAGGTCAGATCGTCGGCGCTTCGGCAAACGCTGACTTTAGTGTCCTTCGCGCGTTCGTGCGCCAGAACGGAGCGCTCGTCGATCTCAACAGTCTCGTCGCCGGAACCACCGCTCTGTTTTTGGAGACCGCCTGCTCGATCAATTCCAGGGGTGAAATCATCGGGCTCGCATTCGACCCGAACACTGGTTACATACATGCTTATCTGGCAATTCCAACACCGGCAGCCTAAGCCAGCAACTCGAAGTGCCCGCAAGCCTGCGGTGCTCCCAGATTGGGTGAGGGCAAGACTCAGGTTTGCGACGCCCATTTAAGCCCGCCTGATAAGGCCGGATCGCGGAGATCCGGCCTTCGCTTTCGCGATTGTGGGCGTGTGACGAGCTAACCGGAAGTTATTCCGGGCCAGAAGTCCGGTTACGGGCGCAGCGAGCCCTTGGCAGGGGCACTCAGGCCAGGGCAACGCACCTACATCGGCAAGAAAAAACAAGAGCAGATCCCTCGTCGGCCAAAAGGCGGCCTCGCTCCCTTCCTGCGTCAGGGCGAGCGGGATGACAGCGAAAAGGCTGACGTGCCTCAGCAGTTCTTGAGCCAGCGGGCGACATCCTTGGCGTGGTAGGTGAGCACGATGGAAGCGCCGGCGCGTTGGATCGAGGTGAGAATCTCCAGGACGATGCGCTCCTCGTCGATCCAGCCCTTTTGCGCGGCGGCTTTCACCATCGAGAACTCGGCGCTGACGTTGTAGGCAGCGACGGGAACGTCGAAGCGGTCGCGGACGCGCTGGATCACGTCGAGATACGGAAGCGCGGGCTTGACCATGATGATGTCCGCGCCTTCTTCCAGGTCGAAGGCGACTTCGCGCAGGGCCTCGCGGGCGTTGGCCGGGTCCATCTGGTAGCTGCGGCGGTCGCCGAATTGCGGCGCGGACTGCGCGGCCTCGCGGAACGGGCCGTAGAACGCGGAGCAATATTTCGCGGCGTAGGAGAGGATCGCGACATCCTGAAAGCCGTTCGCATCGAGCTTGGTCCGGATGGCGGCGACGCGGCCGTCCATCATGTCGGACGGTGCGACGATGTCGGCGCCCGCGCGGGCGTGCGAGAGCGCGGCATCCGCGAGAAGGGCGATACTCGGATCATTGAGGACTTCCCCGCCCTGAATCACACCGCAATGGCCGTGGCTCGTGTACTCGCAGAGGCAAACATCGGTGATGACCAGCAGATCGAGCTTGGCCTTGCGAATAGCTTCGATCGAGCGCTGCACCGCGGCGTTGGGATCGGCGGCTTCGGAGCCGGTTTCGTCCTTCTTTTCAGGAAGGCCGAAGAGAATTACAGCGGGGATGCCAAGATCCGCAACCTCGCGGCACTCCTCGACGATCTGATCGGGCGATTGCTGATAGATGCCGGGCATCGAGCTGACTTCCGTACGGACTTTGCTGCCCGGGCACGCGAACATCGGGTAGACGAGGCCCTCTTTCGAGAGGCGCGTCTCGCGCACGAATCCGCGGAGAGCTTCCGAGCGGCGCAGGCGGCGCGGGCGATGGGTTGGAAACGTCATGCGGGCCTCGCAGTCGGGGTGGCCCGGCGGTAATGCTCCGCAAGCGCGCCGGCCAGGCCAGCGGCGGAGGTCTCTTCGGCCTCGATGGCGACGCGGGAGCCGGATTCGCGGATGGCGCGAGAGGTGGTAGGGCCGATGGCCACAAATTGAACGCTGGCGGAGATGCGATCCAGGTCGGCCGCGCCGATGGAATCGCGGAGATTGTGAAAGGCCGAGGGGCTGGCGAAAACAACGGCATCGACTTCCCCTCCCCGGACGCGGGCGAGAATCGCGGGATCGAGCGGGGCGGGCGCGGCCGTGCGATAGGCGATCACTTCCGTGACGTTTGCGCCGATCTCGCGCAGGGCGTTCGGCACGCGATCGTCGCCGCGATCGCTGCGAGGCAGTAGCACGCGGCGGCCCGCGAGAGATTCGCCAAGCTCGCGGACCAGCGATTCGCCGGTCTGATTCTTTGCAACGTAGTTCACGCGGAGTCCTTTTTCCGAAAGCGCCTGAGCCGTCGCCGGTCCCACCGCAGCGATGAAGCGATTCGACGACCCGGCCATTTCACACTTTATGCCGAGTTGGGCGCAACGATCAAAAATATATCGCACCGCGTTCTTGCTGAGAAAAAGAATTGCGTCGAACCAGTCGAAATGGCGGAGCTGTTCGTCGAGCTTCTTCCAGTCTTCGGGCGGGGCGAAGGCCACGGTAGGGAGAAGGATGACCTCGGCGCCGAGCAATTCGAGCGCGCGGGCGAGTTCCGAGGATTCTTCGAGAGCGCGCGTGAGGACGATGCGCTTATGGGCGAGTGGTTGCGACATGGTTGTGGTTGAGCGACAACGCCTAAGAGAGATTCTTCGCTCCGCTCAGAATGACGACGAGCTACTTTGTGCCGATGCGCAAAGCTGTGCCTCCACGAAAGCTTTGAATCATCCAAAACCACCGCGAGTGCCCCGCGCATTGCCAAGTGCGATTGCCGGGCACATCATGCTGTGCCTCTACGGAGCAAACCAATTCGCGTCATAACTCAGGCGCGGCCCTTCGCCAAGTCACACGGGGCGAGCCGACGGAGTGCGGTATGGCGGCCCCGTGGAAACGGGCGGGCGGGTTTGAAACCCGCCCCTACAAAAATCGCTGTCTTCAGCGTCATCCCGGCACGGAGCGGCCGGCGAGGCGCAGGATTTTGTCCGCGCCCGCGTCGAGCAGAATTTGCGCCAGGCGAATGCCGATCGCGGCGGCTTCGGCAGGCGAACCGGTTTCATCGAAGCGCACGCACTCGGAGCCAGCAGCGGAAAAGACAGCAGCTTCAAGATGCAACTCTCCCTTGCGAAAGCGTCCCCAGGCGCCCAGGGGCACCTGGCAGCCGCCCTGCAACTCGCGTAGGAGGGCGCGCTCGGCCGTGATGCAGGCGCGCGTTTCATCGTGGTCGAGAGCGGCCACGAAGCGAGATGTCTGAGCGTCGCCGGCGCGGATTTCGATTCCAAGAGCGCCCTGGCCGACAGCAGGGAGCATGAGGTCTTCGTCGAAAATCTGCGCGACTTTGTCTCTGGCACCCAGACGGGTGACGCCCGCCAGGGCGAGAACAATGGCGTCGACTTCCCCGCTCTCGAGTTTGCGGATGCGCGTGTCGACATTGCCGCGAAGATCAGCCACCTCGAGATCGGGGCGATGGCGGCGAAGCTGCGCCTGGCGGCGCAGGCTGCTGGTCCCGACGCGCCCGCCGCGGGGCAGCGTTTCGAACGTCCAGCTATTTCGCGAGATGAGGCAGTCGCGCGGGTCCTCGCGCTCGGTGATGGCCGCGAACGCAAGGCCCGAGGGCGTTTCCGTCGGTACGTCCTTCATGCTGTGGACCGCAAGATCGACGGCGCCAGAGAGCAGCGCATCCTCGATTTCCTTGATGAAGATTCCCTTGCCGCCTTCGGCGCCGATGGCTTCGTTGACCTGCGCGACGGAGGCGGATTGCAGGCGATCGCCCGAGGTGCGGATGCGGACGAACTCCGTCTCAACGCCGTGAAGTTTCGCGAGCGAATCGGCGATATGGTTGGCCTGCCAGAGGGCGAGCGGGCTGCCGCGCGTTCCGATGCGCAGCCGGGTCACCGCGAGTCCTTATCCTTGGAGGCGCCCTCGGATTCATCGTCGAGGCCGAAAAGGTGGCGAACCGCCTCGATCGCGCCGAGCCGGCCGCGCATGCCGCGTCCACCGCGGAGGCGCTCCTCGGGCTTGTCGAGCACGCGTTCGATCAGCTCCTCGGTGATGCTCGCGATGCGCTGGCGCTCTTCGGCCGACACGTCCTTGATTTCGGCGAGGCGCTCGCGGAGCAGAATTTCGCGTTCCTTGCGGAAGCGGCCGCGAAGATCGTCCACAATCGAACTCGCCGCCACCCCTGCGCGCCAGCCTTCGAACTTCGCCAGGTGCTCGGTGATGATGGCTTCGGCGCGCGGGATTTCGGCTTCGCGCGCGCGCTTATTCTGCTCGACGATCTCACCGAGGTCGTCGATGTTGTAGAGATAAAGATTGTAGAGGCCCGCGGCTTCGGGGGCGACGTTGCGCGGGACGCCCAGGTCCACGGCGAAGATGGGGCGCCCGGAGCGCGCGGCCAGGGCGCGGTCGAGCATTTCGCGCGTAAGGACAGGGCCGGCGCTGCTGACCGATGTGACGATAATGTCCGGCTGGCTGAGGACGCGATCGAGAGATTCCCACGCGACCGCTTCGCCCTCCACGCGCGCGGCGAGCTCGGTGGCGCGTTCCTGCGAACGATTGACGACGCGCAGCGTGCCGATCCCGCGATTGCGAAGATGCTCGACGACCTGTTCAGCCACTCCTCCGGCGCCTACGATGAGCGCCGCGCGGCCCTTGAGATTGCCGAAAACGCGCTCGGCCAGCTTTACGCCGGCGAACGCGACGGACATGGGGCGCGCGCCGACTTCGGTCTCGGCGCGGACACGCTTCCCTACTTCGAGGGCGCCCTGAAACGCGCGGTTCAGGACAGGGCCGGTCGATCCGCTCTCGAGCGCCTGGCCGTAAGCGGTGCGAAGCTGGCCGAGGATTTCCGCCTCGCCCAAGAGCATCGAGTCGAGTCCCGAAGCAACGCGAAAGAGATGACGCACGGCGTCCGGACCAACCCAGCGATAGGTGCGGCCCTCGATTTCCGCGCGAGAGATGCGGTGGTAGGAGGTGAGGAAATCTTCCATCGCCTCGGTGACGGCAGACCCGGCCTCGGCCGGGACGCCGTAAAGCTCGCTGCGGTTGCAGGTCGAGAGCACGACGGCTTCCTCAAGAATTCCCCGCCGGCGAAGCTCGCCCGCGGCGTGGAGCGCCTGCTCGGGCGTGAACGCGACGCGCTCGCGCAGCTCGACGGGCGCGGTGAGATGATTGCAGCCGATGAGCGCCACGTGGGCCACGTGGACGCGGGTCTTCGCCCTTTCCTGCGCGCTGTCCTGCGCGCTATCCGGCGCGCCGCCGGCCGAATGAGTCTTCGCGTTGGAAGGCGCGGCCATCAGAAGAAGCGATGAAAGCTCGTCAGGTATCGATTCACGAACGTGTAGCTGAAAAGCACGATGGCGAAATTCAGGGCGCAGATGCGAGCCGCGCGCGCGCCGCGCCAGTTGACGCTTCGCGAGAGCCGGAGATAGGTGATGTAGACGACGACGATCGCAAGCGTGACGATCACCTTGGGATCGCCCAAGGCGTACGTGCCGGTCAGGCGGTGCGCCCAGATCAGGCCGCTCGCGGCGCCGACCGCGAGAGCGGCAACCCCCACATAGACGCTGCCGCGAGACATTCGGTCGAGCGCATCGAGCGACGGAAATCGCCAGAATGCCGCGCCGGGACGACGCGAGCGCAGGACCCGGTCCTGCACGAGATAGACCATGCTCAGGACGAAGGACAATCCGAACGCGGCGTAAGCCCAGATTTCCAGCGTGATATGAAAGGCGAAGAGCGGTCCGCGGGCAGGCGGCGCTCCGAGAGGCGGCTTGGGCACAAGCAGCTCGAGCGCGGCGAGCCAAACCACGAGGAGAAGCGTGACGCAAGCGCCCACCGAGCGCTGACGGTGAAAAATTTCGAGAGCCAGATAGGTTAGCGCCAGGAGCCAGGCAAACAGCGACATCGAGCCGTACAGGTCGTCGTAGGGCACCCATCGCGTACCCTGGGAACGGGTGAGCAGGGCCAGATAGTGCCCGGCCATCCCGGCCACCAAAAGTAGGGTCGCGAGGCGGCCGGTCCAGACATCCGGCGCATAAAGAATCCGCGCGTAGCAGAGAAAGCTCGCGGCGTAGAGCACGAGGCTCAGGTAGCCCATATGACTCAGCATGTCGGCGGAGGCCCCAGACCCAGAATTATAGCGCCGAATGGGCTGCGAGCGGCCGTTTGCGCCAGGCTTGAGGGGCTTCTGTTATCATGATTATCGTGGGGCTTGGGACCTACTGACAAGATGGCGCAGCACAAAGAGAACACGCGGGAGCTATTCCTGGGCGCGTGCCGGTTCGAACCGGTCGAGCGCGTGCCGGTGTGGCTGATGCGCCAGGCCGGGCGGTACCTGCCGGAATATCAGGCGGTGCGGGCGCGGCATTCGTTCCTCGACATATGCAAGACGCCGGAACTGGCTGCGGAAGTGTCGCTGCAACCGTATCGCGCGCTGGGCGTAGACGCGATCATCGTGTTCTCGGACATTTTGATCGTGGCCGAGGCGATGGGATTGCCGCTCGAGGTGCCCGACTCCGGGCCGGTGCTGGGGAATCCGCTGCGGGACGTGGCCGCGGTGCGGCGGTTGCGCGACTTCGATCCCGAGCGCGAGACGCGATTCGTCGGCGACGCGATTCGGGCGATCTGCAAGGAGGCGGGGCCGGATGTGCCGGTGATCGGCTTCGCGGCGGCGCCGTGGACGCTCGCGTGCTATATGATCGAGGGGCAGACGCGCGGCGACATCTCGCGCGCGAAGCGGATGCTGCGCGAGGAGCCACAGATCGTGCGCGAGTTGCTCGAACGAATCGCGCAAGCGACTGTGGGATACCTCAGGGCGCAAATCGAGGCGGGCGCGGCGGCCGTGCAACTGTTCGATACGTGGGCGGGTGAGCTCGCGGCGGACGAATACGAAAAGTTCGGAATGCCCGCGACCAAGACGATTTTCGACGCCCTCGGCGAAAGCGGCGTGCCAAGGATTTTGTTCGCGAAAGGTTCGGCGACGCACCTGGAGAATCTGGCGAGGACGGGCGCCGATGTGCTGAGCGTTGATTGGAAGACGGACCTGGCTGACGCGCGGCGGAGGCTGGGGCGGCGCGTGGCGCTGCAAGGAAACGTCGATCCATCGATTTTGCTGGGTGACGAGGACGGGGTGCGGCGTGCAGCGCGAGAAGCGATCGAGAAAACGGGCGGCGTGGGCCATATTCTGAACCTGGGACACGGAATCCTGCCGACGACACCCGTGGCAAACGCGAGGGCGTTCGTCGAGGCCGGGCAGACCGCGATGGTGGCGGCGCGAGAGCTCTAAACGTGGCGGACACAACCACAACAACCGGCGCAAAGCTCGAGATCGGGCAGATCTCGGACGAGATACTGGAGAAGTACAACCGGCCGGGGCCGCGGTATACGAGCTATCCGACCGCGCCGGTGTGGAAAGACGACTTCGGGCCGGGCGATCTCGAGGAATCGTACGCGCGCGCGGACGAAGCCGGCACGCCGCTTTCGCTCTACATGCACCTTCCCTTCTGCGAGAGCCTGTGCCTGTTTTGCGCGTGCAATGTGTCGATCCAGAAGGACAAGAGCGTCGCGATCCCGTATCTCGCGGCGTTGAAGCGCGAAATCGATCACGTCGCACAGATGGTTTCGAGAAAACGGCCGGTGATTCAATTCCACTGGGGCGGCGGGACGCCGACGTATCTCTCACCGGCGCAGCTGGAAGACCTCTTCGGCTACACGCGCGAGCGCTTTTCGTTCGCGCCCGACTCCGAGATTGGCATCGAAATCGACCCGCGCGTCACCAGCCACGCGCACCTCGAAACCCTGCGGCAGCTCGGATTCAACCGGCTGAGCATGGGCATTCAGGACTTCCAGCCCAAAGTGCAGGAGACGATCCATCGCGTGCAGCCGTACGAAATGACGCGAGACTTGATTGTCGGCGCGCGCGAGCTTGGCTTCGAGAGCCTGAACGTGGACCTGATCTACGGTTTGCCATATCAAACGGCCGAGAGTTTTCGGACAACGATCGATCAGACGCTGACGCTCGCGCCCGATCGTGTGGCAATGTTCAGCTACGCCCACGTGCCGTGGCTCCGAAAACAGCAGGGCGCGTTTGCGACTCACCTGCCCGAGGGCCGCGAGAAGTTTCGCATCTTTCGGGCCGGGCTCGAGAGATTCGTCGACGCGGGATACGTCTACATCGGGATGGACCACTTCGCGCGGCCGGGAGACGAGCTTGCGACGGCACAACAGGACCGGACGCTGCACCGAAATTTCCAGGGGTATACGACCAAGGCGGGCGCTGACCTCTACGGGATGGGCGTGAGCGCGATCAGCTCGATCGGGGACGCGTACGCGCAGAACCGCCGGGAGGTGCCCGCCTATCAGGCCACGGTCGCGGAGCGAGGCATCGCGACGATGCGTGGCTACCGGCTTTCCGCGGACGATAGGCTTCGCCGCGCCGTTATCGGGCGGCTGCTGTGCCACACCGTGATCCCAAAAGACGAGGTCGAGCGTGAATTTTCGATTTCGTTCAACGAGTATTTTCGCGCGGAGCTCGAACGCCTCGAGGAGCCACGCGACGAAGGGCTGGTCGCATTGGAATCAGGCGCGATTCGCGTTACGCCCCTCGGCCGCATCTTCATCCGCAACGTGGCCATGGTTTTCGACCGCTATCTGCACGAGCAGCAGATGGACCAGAAACCTCTATTTTCCAAGACGCTGTAGTCCCGGCAGACACTTACAATGGCCGACTCCACCAGCAAATCCGCCGTCGTGATCGGCGGAGGGATTTCCGGGCTTGCGTGCGCCTACCGGCTGAAACAGCTCGGCGTGCCGGTGACGCTGCTCGAAGCGTCCAGCCGCGTGGGCGGGTTGGTGGAAACAGTCGAGACGGACGGGTTCCTCTTCGAGAGCGGGCCGCAGAGCTTCCAGGGCACCGAAACTCTGCTCGCGCTGATCCGCGAAGTCGGAATCGACGGCGAGTTGTGCAAAGCCGACCCGCGCGCGCCGCGCTACATCCTGCGGCACGGGCAACTGCACAAGGTTCCTATGTCGCCCCAGGCGGTGCTCGCCGCTTCCCTGCTCGGCCCGGGCGCGCGCTGGAAGATTGCGTCGGAGCCATTCCGCCGAACCCGCCCTCCCAACGAAGACGAATCGATCGCAAATTTTGTGCGGCGGAAATTCGGGCACGAAATTCTGGAGTACCTCGTCTCTCCGTTCGTCTCCGGTGTTTACGCAGGCGACCCGGAGAAGCTGAGCCTGCGCGCTGCCTTTCCCACGCTCGAAGAGTGGGAACGCGAATACGGCAGCGTGCTGCGCGGCGCAATGAAGTCACGGCAGACGAAGGGCGATGGGCCGCCGCCACTGTGCTCGTTTCGGCGCGGAATGGGCACGTTGATGCAAGCGATCGGCGCAAACCTGCGGGAGAGCGCGAGAACCGGCGCTTGCGTGAGCGTAGTGAGCCGGTCGCCGATTCCAGGCGGTGCGTCCTATCAAGTCCGCGTCGCGCAGGGAGGCCGGGAAGAAACGCTGACCGCGGATGCCGTCGTTATCGCAACGCCTGCTTATGTTGCTTCGCGGCTCATTGCGCCGGTTTCGCAGCCGCTCGCAGGTGTGCTTTCCGGAATCGCGTACGCGTCGATGGCGGTGGTTGGCACGGGCTACCACAAGCGGCAAGCGGGCGCGACGCTGGACGGTTTCGGCGTCTTGATTCCGCGAAGCGAGAAGCATCGGACGCTCGGTATCGTATGGAACTCTTCGCTATTTCAAGGGCGCGCGCCCGACGGGCAAATGGTGGTCACCAGCTTTGTGGGCGGCGCGACCGATCCGGAAATCGTCGAGAAAACGGACCAGGAGATAGCGGCGATCGTCAAAGATGATCAGTCGCGGATTCTCGGTATCACCGGCCCGCCGATCACGACGGCCGTCTGGAAGCACGCGAAGGCTTTACCGCAATACAACCTCGGACACGGCCACGTCGTACGGGCGATTCGCGACGCCGAAGGCGCGACTCCGGGGCTCTATTTTGCGGGCAACTACCTCGAAGGACCGTCCATCGGGAAGTGTGTCGAGCAGGGCTTTCGGACCGCGGAAGTCATCAGTGGCTACTTGCGGGGACAGGCTCGCCCGAGTTGACGCTTTTGTTATCCTCTCTTGGCTCGGCCAAGCGCGCTATATATAATGGGCACGTCGATCCCATGGCCACCGCACAACAGAAGTCGCGCCGCGAAGTCCTCGAGCAATTCGTCGCCGAAAAACCCGGCGATGCCTTTGCGCGATACGGACTGGCGCTCGAGTGCGTGAAGCTCGGGGACGATTCCGCTGCCGCTGGCCACTTCCACAAACTCCTCGAATCCAACCCCAACTACGTCGCGGGGTACTTCCAGTTCGGCCAGTTCCTGGCGCGCCTCGGGCGGCTCGAAGAGGCGCGAAAACTTCTTTCCGACGGCATCGTCGTTGCGCAGAAGAGCGGCGACGTGCACGCGCGGGACGAAATGCAAGCAGCCCTGACGCTGTTGCGCTAAATCCGGGTCCCGGCGCTCGCGCGCCCGCACGCAGCATACAGATGCCGAAAACGACACGAATTCCGCTGTTTCCGCTCGACGTGGTCCTCCTACCTGCAATGCCGCTTCCGCTTCACATCTTCGAACCGCGCTATAAGGCGATGATCGGCCGCTGCCTGAACGAAAAGCTCGAATTCGGCATGATTCTGGCAGCGAATAAGGCCGTGGCGACGGCCGGGTGCACGGCCGAAATCGTGAAAACGATCCGGGATTATCCCGACGGCCGCATGGACATTCTTGTGGAAGGGCGCACCATCTTCCGCCTGGCGGAGCTTGTGGACGAAAGGGAATACTACGAGGGACTGGTCGAGTACCTAACGGACCAACCGGCGATGCTCGACCTGACGAAAGAAAGCCAACTGATCCGGGCGTTCGAGCAGTGCCATGACCTCCTCTTCGGTCGGCCGTGGCTGAGCGGGGACCAGGGCGAATTAGCGACTCTTGCATACAGGATGGCGGCGCTCCTGCCGCTGGAGCTCGAGAAGCGGCAGACGCTGCTTGAAACGCGCAGTGAAAGCCAGCGGCGAGAGAGGCTGGCCGGATGGATCGAAACGCTGCTCCCGAAACTAGTCGAGGCACATCGGGCGAGGGAGCGCCACTCGCTCAACTGACGACGTTCAGCGTTTCCCGGCAACTCGCCGCTCGCGCGTCGCATCTTTCCAGAGTGCTGCCGAATTCGTCTCTCGGACGGGATCCGCTTTGTCCGCTCTTCGACCCAAATACCGGAGTATCCGCGCGGGCAGCGTTCCACTATAATGAAAGTGGCGCTCGATCTTGGGCGCCGCGTCTTCATAAGGAACCGGTGAACCGATGAGCCCACAACCGAAGAACCTGGGCGAGCTTCGACGCAGCGCGTGGCCCGAGGAACGAATCGCGCAACGGACGGTGCGCCAGGAGTTGCGCGAGAACCTCCGGCCCCAAAAAATGAAAAGGGCGAGCCGCTCTTCCCCGGCGTGCACGGCGACGAGGACACGGTGATACCGCAGATTACCAA
>CAWEXR010000016.1:0-48981 GCA_963813045.1 uncultured Acidobacteriota bacterium | reverse complement strand
CCCTATGTCAAGGACGCCTTTCACCGGTACGTGATCAACGGCGAACGAGCGGCGGTGAATCCCGCCGCCAAGGGGACCAAAGCGGCCGCGCATTTTGTCTCGGACGTTCCGCCGGGGAAGAGCTGGACGCTTCGCCTGCGGCTGATGGACCGTAACCCCGCGGCAGGTTCGCCTCCCGCCGGTGATTTCTTCGGCCCGGCATTCGACGCCGTTTTCTCCGAACGCCGGAAGGAAGCGGATGAGTTCTATGCGGAGCGGGCGGGCCCGAAGCTGAGCGAGGACGCGCGATTGGTGCAGCGGCAGGCGGTCGCCGGGCTGCTGTGGAGCAAGCAGAGCTACCACTACGAGGTTCGCCGCTGGCTGGCGGGCGATCCGACCCAACCCGCGCCCGATCCGCGGCGGAGGCTCGGCCGCAACCACGACTGGACCAATCTCTACAATTCCGATGTGATCCTCATGCCGGACAAGTGGGAGTATCCGTGGTACGCCGCTTGGGACCTGGCGTTCCACTGCGTCATGATGGCACTGGTCGATCCGCAGTTCGCGAAAGAGCAGCTAATTCTATTCATGCGTGAATGGTACATGCACCCGAGCGGCAAACTCCCCGCCTACGAATGGAATTTCTCGGACGTGAATCCGCCGGTGCAGGCCTGGGCCGTGTGGCGCGTGTACAAGATCGAGGGCCGCATCCGCGGAAAGGCGGACCGCAACTTTCTCGAGCGCGCCTTTCACAAACTCCTGCTCAACTTCACCTGGTGGGTAAATCGGCAGGACCCGGAAGGGAAAAACGTCTTTCAGGGCGGCTTTCTAGGCCTCGACAATATCGGCGTCTTCGATCGCTCGAGGCCCCTCGGCGACGGCAATTTCGTCGAGCAATCGGACGGAACGAGCTGGATGGCCATGTATTGCCTGGACATGCTCGCGATGGCCTTGGAGCTGGCCCACGAAGATCCGGCGTATGAGGACGTGGCCAGTAAATTCTTCGAGCATTTCGTTTACATCTCGCAAGCCATGAACGATATGGGCGGGCAGGGAATCGGACTGTGGGACGAGCAGGACGGGTTTTATTACGACGTCCTCCACTTCGGTGACCGCCAACCTATTCCTATGAAAGTGCGTTCCATGGTGGGTCTCGTTCCGCTCTTTGCCGTCGAGACATTCGAGCCGGAGGATTTGGAGAACCTCCCGTCCTTCTCCCGCCGGATGCGCTGGTTTCTCGATCATCACGCCGACGTGGGCGAGCATGTGGACATGAGCCGCCGCACGGAGCGCGGCGCGCGATTGCTGCTCACCATCGCCAATCGCAAGAAGCTTGAACGCATCTACCGCTATGTGTTCGACGAAAACGAGTTCCTTTCGCCCCACGGTATTCGCGCACTTTCGAAGTTCCATAAGGATCATCCGTTCGTGCTTACGGTGAACGGCCAATCTGAATCGGTCGACTACGAGCCAGCCGAATCCACGAGCGATCTTTTCGGTGGCAATTCGAACTGGCGCGGCCCCATTTGGTTTCCGATGAACTTCCTTCTGATCGAGTCCATGCAGCGCGTTCACTATTACTACGGCGACGAGTTCCAGGTGGAATTGCCTTTAGGGTCGGGCCAGAAAAAGACCCTCTGGGACGCGGCGAGCGAACTCTCGCGCCGGCTTTCGCGAATTTTCCTCCGGCGGGATGGTCGCCGGGCCGTGTACGGCGACACCACCCTATTTCAGGACGATCCACTGTGGCGCGACCTGATTCTCTTCTACGAGTATTTCCACGGCGACACGGGTGCGGGACTCGGCGCGAGCCATCAGACGGGATGGACGGCGCTGGTCGCCAAACTTCTCGAGCAGAGCGGGGAATAATTCGGCGGCGTTTACTTCTTCTGTGGCGCGGCGGGTTCCACCAGTTCGATCAGCACCTTTTTGCCCTCTGCCGGCACGAGAAAGAAGTTCACGCGCGTGCCATCCGCACCCGCCCGCGTCGCGGGATAGACCGGCTCAAGAGCGAATCGCGTGCGGAGAATCTCCGTCGCGCGGTCAACATCGGTTACAAAGACCTCGATCTGCTGAATTCCCTCGCCGAATTTTCGAAGGTACCGCGCGATCGCGCCGGAACCATCCGGCTCACGCGTGCTCAATATGTCGGAGTCGCTGCCCTTCAGGCGCAGCTCGAACTCAAGCGCATCTTGATCGGGGGGAACGTCCGCAAGCGGCGGAAATCCGTTGGCGGCCCGAATCTTTTCGAAGTTCTCCGGGTGGACGGCGATGCCCACCACGAAGGGAGACTTGTTCGCACTCGGATGGCTGCTTTCGTCAACGCTGTGGGCACGCACCAACTCGCGGAATTCGGGATCCCCGATCCATTCGTTGATTACGGGGAGGCAAAGACGGGAGCCTGCCATTCGGAGCTGCAGGGCGGACGCGGTTCGCCGCGATGCATCAGGATCCGCCAGTTGACTGATCCACCGGGCGATATCGTGGGCTTCGGCCATGCGCGGCCGCTCAGGGAGTCGCGTGCGAAGGCGGCAGGGCGTTGGCGTTGGAAAGCGTGACGTATGCCGTCTGCCCGGGGCGCACCGTCACTGGTACGTCCCACGCCGACCTCGCGTCCCCGACGTCGGCGGTGACGTCGAGCGTGCTGAGCCAGTAGGTTCCCGGCGGAACGCCGCGCAGGAATCCCTGTCCCTGTAGATTGGTTTCCGTGCGTGCGACGAGATACTTTGACTGCGCAAGATTGAGCGCGCTGCGGTGAATCTCCGGAAGTCGTCTGCCCACTAGATCAGTCCATTTGGGCCCGGGGTCGTTCTCGACCAGTTCGAGATCGATACCGTCCACGGTCTGCGGGTTCTGCTCGATGTACTTGCGGATCGCGTCGTTGTATTCCGATAAAAGCTTTTCGTATTTTGCGGGGTCTTTGACTTTGTCGGCAGGTTTGACCTTCGACTTCGGAAAAGCGCCGGATTGATCGCCGAGATTCCTTTGCATGTAGGCCTTGTAAAACTCCGGCACGTCCATGACGTCGGACACCTTCAGCTTGTGGATGAAATCCTCGCCCGAAAGGGAAACCGAGTGGTTTTTCTTCATCCATTTCTTTAGTTCTGGAGAAAAGTCGAGCTTGTCGATAAACGCATCCATGTCCGGCGCGGGGAAAGCGGCGTCCGCTTCCTGGCCGATCCCCTCAAAGCTTTTGCTGAGAAGATAAAAAGGGAACCCGCGCACGGGTTCTTCGAGGCCGGCCGAAGGAGTGGCGCGCGCGACAAACTCGACCGAGCCTCCCTGCGCGGCAACGCGAGGCACGAATGCAATCGCTGCCGCAAACAGGAAAATCACCGCGCCGTGCGTGCGTTTCATGCCGCTCATCGTAGCAGAAGGATGGGCACGTCGATACGGTTGGGTCCAGTTGGTTAATGCCGGAGTGGAATTCGACGACGAGAAAATCGCTGCGCCGCGCGGGTCAGTACAGCGCGAAGGTGACCTCGATGATTTCCCGCACCGCCGCGGGCTTCCCGTCCGGGCCGCGCGCGGGCGTGAGCCGCCACGTGCGAACCGCCGCCATGGCCTTTTCGTCGAGACCGAAACCGAGGCCCTTCGCCAGGTGAACGTCCGTCACGCGGCCGTCCGCGGTAACCACGGCCACCAGCTCGACAACGCCCTGGACCTTCACCTTCATCGCCTCATCGCTGTAGTCGGCGCGGGGGCAATAGAGGCATGCGGGCGTACCGTATCCCCCCGTCCCGGCGCTGGGCATGCCTCCGCCGGTGCCGTACTGTTCGCCGGGGCCCACGCCATTACCCGTTCCGTTTCCAACGCCATTGCCGCGGCCGTTCCCCATTGAATCGTTGTTTGCCCTGCCGTCCGGCGCGCCCCAGTTGGGCAGATTCAGATTGGGCAAGTTGATGTTCGGGTTGCCGAGGACGGTGGGCACCACGGCAAGCTGCGGGTGCTCCGGCGGTTTCACCATGGGCCGCGCGATCTGGTCGTACGAGAACTTGGGCAGGCGGCCCTTCGCTACGGGAGCATTGTCGTGCTGTCCGCCGCCGCCTCCGGCCTTCTTGGCCGCGGGAGCGAGCTTCTGCAAGTACGGCGAAATACTATTATCGAGCGACGTCACGTCGACGGGTCCAGCATTCGTATGCGGCGACAGCCACTCGGGAAGCAGCAACGGCAGCAGTATGATCAGCGCGATGGCGATCACGTGGAACGCAACCGACAGTCCCTGAACCCACGAGAACTGAGTGTTCTTCGACCAGATTTCCGGCACCGCCACCGGCTTGCTCGTCGTCTTGAGCGGCGGCAACTTCGGCGGCGCGATCCAATCGCGCAGGTTCCGCCACAGGCTGGGTTCCTCGTGCCAGTCCACGAGCAAGCCTGACTTCACATTACCGCGCGGGCCCGAACGGAAGAACTCCCTGATGTTGCCGCCGAAGCCCGCGCCGAATTCCGGCATCGCAAACGACGTCGACGTGCCCGCGCGGATCTTTGCAGGCCGCTCCGCGAGAAAATCCCTCAGGTTCGAAAACAGGCTCTTAAGAGGCGATTGGCGGGAGGGCGAGGGTAGACGGCCGAGCCGTAGCGTCGGCTCGCTACTTGAGCGACCCGCGTCGTCGAGTCTAGCGCCAAAGTCTGACATTCTTGCTGCCTTGGCCCCTCTTAACCTCTTGGTCCTTCGCCGCAGGCTACCAAATGTTAGACGCTTCTCCGCTGGAAAGGATGTATGCCCTGGCCTGCGGCTGACACACCTTCCAATTCATTGTAACATTACAGTGGATGACCGCAAATTCCGGTTTCCACCACGCACGCTTGTAACACAGGAAATCATACCCGCGCCACAAATGCTTGAGGCGAACGGGCTTGGAAGAAAGGGTTTCTCGATCCCCGAGGATGGCGAAAACCATTGACCTGAAAAGCACTCTGAACCTGCCCAAGACCGACTTCCCCATGAAGGCGCGGCTGCCCGAGCGCGAACCCGAGCAACTGGCCGCCTGGGAGCAGGAGGGGCTGTATCGCCGGATCCTCGAGTCGCGCGCCGGCGCGCCGCTGTTTGTGTTGCATGACGGCCCTCCCTATCCCACCGGCGAAATCCATCTCGGCACCGGCCTGAACAAAGTCCTGAAAGACATGATCGTGAAGTCGAAGACCATGGCCGGTTTCCGCTCTCCCTACGTTCCCGGGTGGGACTGCCACGGCCTCCCCATCGAAACGCAGGTCGAGAAGAAGTTGGGCGGGAAGACGACCAAGGTCGACCCGGCCCAATTCCGCCGGATGTGCCGCGAATTCGCGGCGGATTTCGTCGAGGCTCACAAGCGCGATTTCAAGCGCCTCGGCATCTTCGGGCGGTGGGACAAGCCATATCTCACCATGGACCCGAGCCAGGAAGCATGCATCGCCGAGGCGTTCCTCGATTTTCTCGAAAAAGGCTACGTCTACCGCGGACTCAAGCCTGTCTATTGGTGCATCTGCGACCGCACCGCGCTCGCCGAAGCCGAAGTCGAATACGAGGACCACACCAGCCCTTCGATCTGGGTGAAATTTCCAGTGGTTGCGAATCAGAAATCGAGCAAGCTCGGCGAAGGCGTGAGCGCGCTCATCTGGACCACGACTCCCTGGACTCTTCCGGCGAATCGCGCCCTCGCGTTCCATCCGGACTTCGAATACGTCATCGCCGAAACCTCGGCCGGAAAACTTCTGCTCGCCAAGGAACGTTTGAGCATCCTCGCGACGGAACTGAAGCTCGAAGTGAGCAACGTCCACGGCTCCTGGAAGGGCAAGGACTTCGAAGGCGTGGAATTCCAGCATCCGTTTCTCGATCTTCGCGTGCCCGGCGTCCTCGCCGATTACGTGACCCTCGACGCGGGCAGCGGAATCGTCCACACGGCGCCCGGCCACGGCGCCGACGACTTCCGCACGGGGCAGAAGTACGGCCTCGAAGCATACGCGCCGCAGGACGACGACGGCCGCTTCACCGAAGGTCTGCCCGAATACAAGGGCAAGACCGTGTGGGAGGCCAATCCGATCGTCATCGAGCTGCTGAAGAAGCGCGGCATGCTCGTCGGCGAAAGCAAGCTGACGCACAGCTATCCTCACTGCTGGCGCTGCCACAATCCGGTGATTTTCCGCGCCACCGAACAGTGGTTCATCGGTCTCGACCTGAACAATCTCCGCGGCCGCGCGCTCGAGGAAATCAACAAAGTGAAGTGGCTGCCCGAGTGGGGCCGCGAGCGGATGCGCGAAATGGTCGCGGACCGTCCCGACTGGTGCATCTCGCGGCAGCGCTTCTGGGGCGTGCCAATCATCGTCTTTCTACTGCGACGCGTGCGGAAAGCGGCTCGAGGATTTTCAGGCGCTGCGGCATGTGCTGCCGTTCTTCGAGCGCGAAGGCGCGGACGCCTGGTACACGCACTCCGCCGAAGAGCTGCTGCCGCCCGGCACGAAATGTTCGTGCGGCGCGGCGAAGTGGCGCAAGGAAAACGACATCCTCGATGTCTGGTTCGACTCCGGCTCGACGCACCTCGCCGTGCTCAAGGAAAGCGAAGGCCTCAAGTGGCCTGCCGATGTTTATCTCGAGGGGCCGGACCAATTTCGCGGCTGGTTCCAGAGCTCGCTGCTCGTCGGCATCGGCACGCGCGACGCAGCGCCCTATAAGGAAGTGGTGACGCACGGCTGGACGCTCGACGAAAAGGGCGCGCCGATGTCGAAGTCGCTCGGCAACGCGCTCTACCCCAAGGAAATCTGCGAAAAATGGGGCGCCGATCTGCTGCGCCTCTGGGTCGTCTCGCAGGACTACACCGCGGACATGCGCATCTCCGAGCGATGATGACGCAGCTCGCCGAGGCGTATCGCAAGATTCGCAATACCTTCCGGTTCGCGCTCTCGAATCTTTACGATTTCGATCCCGCGCGCGACGTGGTTCACGACGCCGACATGTGGGAAATCGACGCGTGGATGCTTCGCCGCACCGGCGCACTCGTCAGTCAGTGCCTTGTGTGGTACGAGAAGTTTGAATTCCATCGCGTCTACCACGCGCTGCACGATTTCTGCGCCGTCGATTTGAGCGCCTTCTATTTCGACGTGTTGAAAGACCGGCTGTACACGTTTGCGCCCAACAATCGCGGCCGCCGGTCGGCGCAAACGGCCGTCTACCACATCGCGCGAGCGCTCGTGCGCCTGATCGCTCCGATTCTCGTTTTCACATCCGAGGAAGTCTGGAAGCATCTTCCGCGGAGTTCTTCCTCGCCGGCGAGCGTGCACATGTCCAAGTTTCCCGACGCCAAACCATTCGAGAACGCCTTCGACGAAGCGCGTTCGAAGAATTGGGAGCGGCTGCTCGCGGTTCGCGAGGAAGTGTTGAAGGCTCTCGAGCCGGTTCGCGCTGCGAAAACCATATCCGCCAACCTCGAAGCGCGAGTGACCCTCGGTGCAAGCGGCGATCTTGCGGCGCTTCTGCAGAAGTATGCGGCGAGCCTCCCCTCACTGTTCATTGTTTCGCAGGTGGAGTTACTTCCGCCCGGCTCGCAGTCGGACGGTCTTCGCGTGGAGGTCAGGCGCGCCGACGGCGCGAAGTGCGAGCGCTGCTGGAACTATTCGACGCACGTCGGCGAAAGCGCCGATTACCCCACGTTCTGCGAGCGCTGCGTCGCCGCGATGAACGAAATCGAGCGTGACGGCGGAATGTTGGTCGGGAGCGCCAAGCCTTGATGGGTTCCGCCTCGCGCGCGGTGTGGCCGCTTGGTCTCCTCGCCGCTGCCGTACTCGCTGCCGATCAGGCCACCAAGTACGCGGTCGGCAAGCTCATGGCTCCCGGCGATTCCCGCGTCCTGATTCCCGGCTTGCTCAATTTCGTCCACGCAAGCAATCCCGGGGTCGCATTTGGAATGCTCGCGGACTCGGAGATGCCGTGGCGCGCGCCCATGCTGATCGTGTTCTCCATCGGCGTGATCGGCCTGATCGTTTGGCTGCTCGCCACGGGCCGCGCGGGCGGCTGGGCTGGGCAGGCCGGGATGACGTTGATTCTCGGCGGCGCAGCCGGAAACGTCCTCGACCGCATCTTGCGACGCGGCGTGACCGATTTCATCGATTTTCACGTCGGCGCCTACCACTGGTACACTTTCAACCTGGCTGATTCCGCGATCGTGCTCGGCGCGGCCCTGGTCATCCTCGAACTCCTGCGCGACTGGCGGCATCCCAGCCACGAACGGGCCTAGGCATGCACCCGGTTCTCTTCCAAGTCGGTCCCCTCACGGTCTACACCTACGGCGCGCTGGCGGCGGCCGGTTTCCTCCTCGGATTGTTGTGGGCGTACCGGCAAGCTCCGCGCGCGGGACTCGATCCGCGGAAGGTGTGGAACCTCGGCGTCTATGGAATCCTCTTCGCCCTGGTGAGCTCGAAACTTTGGTTCATCTTCAGCGCGTGGGATTACTACGTCGCGAACCCGCGCGAGATTTTCAGCATGGAGACGTTTCAGTCCGCCGGAACGTTTTATGGCGGCGTGCTTGGCGGAGTCCTCTGGGTCGTCCTGTACGCGCATTTTCAGAAGATGCCGCTCCTCGGCGTGCTCGATCTGGCAGCCGGCCCGGTTGCTCTCGGGCACTCGATCGGCCGCGTGGGATGCTTCGTGGCGGGCTGCTGCTACGGCAAGCCGACATCGCTTCCGTGGGGCGTCACGTTCACCAGCCCGATCGCCGCAAGAATTGCCGGAACGCCGCTCAACGTTTCGTTGCACCCCACGCAGCTCTACGAAGCCGGCGCCGAGTTCTTGAATTTTCTCTTTCTGGTTTGGCTGGGCACGAGGCAGCGCTTCGCGGGACAGTTGGTCGGCGCGTATTTCATTCTCTACGGAATCGAGCGCGGCGCGATCGAGTTCTTGCGCGCCGATCCCGGCCGGACGATGATGTTCCATGACGCGGTTTCCCTGATGCAAATTGTCAGCTTGGGATTGGTCCTGACCGGCGGATACCTTTGGTGGCGCGGCCTGCGCGGCTCGCGCCGTCCATCCCGGTACCACTGTTCCAATGTCGTCCAGACCGTAGGGGCGCTGCTTGCTGCGCCGCGCTGAATGGTTCGTCGACGTAGTGCCGCTCTTGCTGGCGGTTTTTCTCCTTCCAGTACAAGTGGACGTTCTCATGCCCAAAGAGAATCCAGTCACGATTCCTTCGCGGGATCACGAGATGGTCAATTTCATCGTCTCGCCGGAAGACGCCGGCCAGCGGCTCGACCGCTTTCTCGCTTCGCAGCTTCCGGCCCTGAGCCGCTCGCGCGTTCAGGTGCTGATGGATCAGGGCCGCGTGCAGGTCGATGGAACCGCGCGGAAGGCGTCGCACCGCGTCGAGTCGGGAGAAAGAAGTCACCGTCGAAATTCCGCCTCCACCGCCCGCGGGCGTCGAGGCCGAATCGATTCCCGATCGAAATTCTCTACGAAGACGCGGATCTCGCCGTCATCAACAAGCCCGCCGGAATGATCGTGCATCCGGGAGCCGGAGCGGATGCCGGCACGTTGGTAGCGGCGCTCCTTCACCGCTTTGGCGGAATCGAGGGATTGTCCACCGTCGGCGGCCCCTTGCGCCCGGGGATCGTGCACCGCCTCGACAAGGGCACGTCGGGCGCGCTCGTGATCGCGCGAACGGACGAGGCGCACCGAAAGCTTGTGGAGGATTTTCGCGACCGGCTCGTTCAGAAAACCTATGTGGCGCTGCTGCACGGAAAAATGAAGGGCGAGGCGGGCACCGTCGAGCTGCCGGTCGCGCGCGACTTGCACCGCCGTTCGCGCATGACGGCACGCCGCCGCGAGGGCCGCGCGGCCCGCACGGACTGGCGCGCGCGCCTGCGGATCGATGGCTTCACATTCATCGAAGCCGACTTGCGGACCGGCAGGACGCATCAGATCCGCGTTCATTTTTCCGCGCTCGGCTGCCCTGTGGTGGGGGATACTGTTTATGGGGCGCCACGCCAGGAGCGCGTGGGCGGTGGTCTCCTGCCGCCGCTCGATCGCAACTTTCTTCACGCCGCGCGCGTGGCTTTCGCTCATCCGCGCACGTCGAAACGCATCGAGGTGCGTGCGCCGCTGCCGCCTGAGCTTCGCGACTATCTCGCGCTTCTCGGCCGCACCGCGAAAGTCGATCCTGCTTCAATTGACGCTCTGCTCCGGGAGTTCCTATAATCGCTGTACGTGGGGGTCGGATGAAACGCTCGCTTTCAGGCCGATTGCGCGTTTTCGCTCTGCTGATCGCGTCGCTCGCGATCCTGGGGATCTGCGTTCAGGCGCAACAGACTTCAACACCCCCGCCGCCTCCCGGCGCGCCGCCCGCCCAGACGAGCCAGAACCCGCCGCCACCTCTCGCGCCGTCGCAGGAACCTCCCATCAAAGTCACGACCGGCCTCGTTCATCTCGTCGTGACCGTCATGGATCACCACCACGCTTTCATAACCGACCTCGACCAGACAGATTTCAAAGTGCTCGAAAACGGCGCGCCGCAGGACATTCGATTCTTCGGCCGCGAAACGGACCTGCCGCTCCGCATCGGCCTCCTGCTCGACACGTCGAACAGCATCCGGCCGCGCCTGGAATTCGAAAAGGACGCGGCGGTCGATTTTCTCAGCAAGACCATCCGCCGCAACAAGGACATGGCGTTCCTGATGACCTTCGACAACGAACCGGAGATCATTCAGGATTACACGGGTGATCTCGCGCTGCTCACGGCCGCCGTCAACGAACAACGCGCCGGCGGCGGCACCGCCCTTAACGACGCCATCTACATGGCCTCGGAGAAGCTCGCTCATGCGCCGCTGCCCAAGGGAGACGAGTCTGACATCCGCCGCGTGATCGTGCTGATCAGCGATGGCAACGACAACTTGAGCGACCGCGCGCTGAGTGAGGCCATCGACGCTTCGATTCGCTCGGAAGCTTCCGTCTACACCGTCAGCACGAACACCGACTGGATCTCCGTCGACGATGCGCGCAAGCCGAGCAAGTACAACATGGACCCTGGCGACAAGATCCTCCAGCAGTTCGCGGATCAAACGGGGGGGCAGGCTTTCTTTCCCTATCGCATCGACGATCTTGCGGAGTCGTTTTTCGAGATCGGGACGGAGCTGCGCAGTCAGTACTTCATCGCCTATTCACCCGCACTGCCGGCCACCAAGGGCGAATACCGTAAGATTGACGTGCAGACCACGCGCAAAGGACTGATTGTTCGCACGAGGAAGGGGTATTACGCCGTTCCTCCGCCTTCAAGCACTGGGGCGCAATAGCTGCACGGAGGCGTCGTTTCGGCATGTAGGGGCGGGTTTGAAACCCGCCCGTCGTCGCTAGCCGGACGCTTCAGCGCACCGGCGCGTAGTAGCCTTTGCGGGCGAGGATTTTTATATCCGGGCGGGAGACTTCGACCTTGATCTTGCGGAAGGAGCCGTCGCGCTTCGGATTCGTGGGATAGTAACCGAGCACGTATTGTGAACGCAGCTCCTCGGAAATCTCGTCGAAGGCCTTCTCGAGCCCCTTCTCGTTGCGCACGTTGATGACGCGCCCGCCTGTGTCCCCGGACATTTTCGAGGCCACGCCGGGTCCAACACCCGAAGTCTCGCTGTAATCCGAGATCAAGATCACGTGAATCACGGCGTCGGCGCGCTGCGCCGCTTCGACGGCTTCTTCCAGGCTCAAGCGGCTGCCGGTGTCCTCCGCGTCGCTCAATATGACGACGGCCTTGCGTCCCGCTTCGGACCCCAGCTCATCGTGGCAAGCGAGATAGATCGCGTCGTAAAGATTCGTGCCTCCGCCGCGCGACTGGACCGTTCCGCCGGTCCCGCCGATTCCGGAGGCGTCCACGTTGATCTGCGCCCGGTGGATCGCGTGGTCGAGTGTCGACGCGTCCTCGGTGAAATCAGCCAGCAGGTTCACGTCGGTATCGAAGCTGATCACCAGCGCTTCGTCTCTCTTCCGCATCACTTCCCGGACGAACCTCGACGCGGCGTCCTGCTCCGCGACCAGGATGTTGTGCATGCTGTAGCTCGTGTCCATCAGGATTGCCAGCGTGATGGGCATGTTCACTTCTTTGCTGAAGTAGCTGACCTTCTGCTCCGTCCCGTCCTCGTAGATCTTGAAATCGTCCTTTGTCAGATCGGTGATGATCGCATTGTGATGGTCGCGGACCGTCGCAAAGACGTTGACGACCGTGGTCTGCACCTGCAAAGGCTGCGCCGCCTGTGGCAGTTGTTGCGGCTGCTCGGCCGGAGCTTCGCGATTCGGCGACGTTCCGAGCGGCCCCGGCGGGGCTGACTCTTGAAAAGCCGCAAGACGCGGCGCAATCGAGGTCGCTGCCGGATATGCGCCGAGCGCGAGTGTGATAATACCTGCCGCGACGCTGGTCAACCGCATTGTATAATCTCCTTGGGAAGCCTTTCAGACTGGTACGATGCGCTAGATGCGCCGCCGGATGTTCGGCCGGAGCTTAGGAGCGCGCGGCAAGGCTGGCATTCCCCGGTGATGTACGTGGCCAGGAAACGAGACACTCTCATGACGCGAAGCGTTCTGTCGGCGGCGATGGCGCTGCTCCTTGGTCTCCCGATCGGTGCGCAATCCCAGGCCCAGCCACCGGCGCCTCCCCCGCAAGCGCCGCAGCGGAGCCAGAATCCGCCGCCGATTATTTCACGCACGGAAACCGTCGTCGTTCCCGTGACTGTGAAGGACGGCAAAGGCCAACTCGTCGCCGGCCTCGAAAAAGACGATTTTCGCATTTTCTCCGACGGCGTCGAACAGGTGATTACTCGCTTCGCCTCCGACGCCGTGCCGCTTTCCGCCGTTGTTCTGATTGACGACGATCTCCCCGAGCGCGCCGTCGGAGACGTGCAGCAGAGCCTCGTTGCCATAGCCGCCGGCTTCGGCCCTCGCGATGAAGTGGCTTTCGTCAAGTTCGACCAGTATCCGACCACGGTCTTCGATTTTTCGTTCAACAACGATCAGCTTTTCACGCAGCTCAAGCGTTTCGAGCTCAACTCGCATCCCACGCAGATCATTTCGGATCCCACGACGGCGGCACCCATGATCAACGGGCAGCCTCTGCCCACCGCCACCGGCCCTCCGCCGCACGGCTCGAAGCGCCCGCAAAATACCAATTCCCTCGATGACGCCCTGTATGCGGCGGGCGATATGCTCAAGACGCGCGGGCGCGATCGCCGCAAGATTATCTTCCTGGTTTCCGATGGCAGCAATTCCCGGAACAACCATCACACGTTTGAGGAAACGCTGCGCTCGCTTCTGATTGCCGACGTCTCGGTGTATTCGATTTCCACCACACGGTCGGTACCCGTCGGCCGTTCGCTCTTGCAGCATGGCGCATCGGAGCTTGGCAAATATGCGGACGGGACCGGCGGCGATGCTTTCTTTGCTTCGAAGGCGCCGGACCTCGAGCGCCTCTACTCCGACGTGACCGAGCAGGCGCGCAATGAGTATACGCTCACGTTCTCTCCGCAAGAAGCCGATCGAACCAAGGACTTTCACTCGATTGAGGTCCGCGTCGAGCGCACCGGCCTTTCGGTGATCGCGCGCGGAGGCTACTATCAGAGCGCCATTGCCGTCGGTCGCTGACGCACCGGGAGTTTTTCAATTCGTTCGATTGAAAATATTTTGCGTCGGAGCCGCGCTCGATTTTTTCTTCTTGACTTCGTTCACGCCCGCCCTTATAGATGGGTGAGCGAGTGAAGCGCGATTGAAATTTGCGCGCGCTTTCTCTCGGGGAGAAAGTTCCACTGTAGTTCATGCGCGGAACCGATCCGGGCTTCTGGTTCAAGAGAAGCCTTCGAGAAAGTTGAAGCGGGGCAGTCGCCAAGGCTGCCCCGCTTTTGTTTTCACCGGGCAGGTTGTATCGAAATCAACTGCTCGTGCGCGGGGCACAGCGGTTTGTAGTCGCAATAACTGCACGAGGAAAAGCTCGGCTTCGCGGGGAACTCCGCCGCGCGAATTTGGTCGGCCACTTCCGCGATTCTCTGCTTGGCTGCGGCGAGCGCTTTGTCGTCGCGCGACGTGATCACGGCCTCGTTGTTCGCCAGGTTGTAGAACACGAGCCGCGCAGGCTCGAGGTCCAGCACTTCGCGCGCCGCCAGGGCGTAGATGCTCAGTTGCAAATCATTCGCGGCTTTCTTGGCGTCCCGCGGCTTCCCGGTTTTGTAATCCACGATCTCGATTTGGTTGTCGCCCGCGCGGTTCACCTGATCCATTCGGCCCGTCACGACCACGTTGTGCTCGAGCGGCAGCTCGAACGTCTTTTCCTGGAAGAGCACGTCCGCCGGCGCCGCCGCATAGCTGTGATAGAACGCTTCCAATTGTTCGCGCCCCGCCTTGCGGTATTCCTTCTCTTGATATTCATCGGAAAATCCCGCCGACGTCCATTCGCGGTCGAAGATGGCCATCACTTCCTCAAAGGGCACCTTCCTCCGCTTGCGCATCTCGCCGACGAACTCCTTGATCGTCGTGTGCATCACGTTTCCGAATTGCAATTGCGCGCGCGGCCCCCCGCGAATGTTCCATGAGTATCGGAACAGGTACTTCATCGGGCAGGTCTCGTACGTTCCGATCGCCGAAGCGCTCAACTGCAACGGCTCGGGACGCGGCGGATGAAACGCCTTCGCCCACAGCGCCACGCGCGAATAGGCGCGCGGACTCGGCTCGCGCGGAAAGAGCATCTGCGCGCTGTCCGTGGAATCCGGCGCGGCGGATGCGGCTTCCTCGGCTGGCGGCACCTCGACCTTCGGAGCGGACTGCGCCGTGTCGAATTTCTGAATCTTCGCGTTCGCCAGGAAATCGTCGAGAAAAGGGGAAGGCTTCTTGTAGCGGTTCGCGATGGTTGAAATCGTCAGCGTCTTCCGGGCGCGCGTGAGCGCCACATAAAACAGCCGCCGCTCCTCTTGCTTCTGAAAATCCCCCTTTGGCTGCTCTTCCTTCATTAGCTCGGGTGGGAACTCAAACTCTACCGGGCGCGGGTTGGACGGAAAATCCGTCTTGCTCATGCGAAGGATGAACACGTGCGGAAACTCGAGGCCCTTGGCGCCGTGCACGGTCATCAACTGCACCGCGTCCGTCGAGAGCTCTTCCTCGATGGCGACGTCGCCTCCGAGTTCGTTGAAATAGCTCAGATACTCGGCGAACCCGCGCAGGGATTTGTCTTCGCTTTTCCGCTCCCACTCGCGCACGAACGTCGCAAAGCGGTCGAGGTGCTGCCGGTCCGTCTCGGATGCCAGCGGCACGAGCGCCAGCTGGCCGATCAACTCCTCGAAAACCTCGGTTGCGGTCTTTTTTCGGGCGCTCTGGCGCAGCCGGCCCATCGTCTGCACCAGTTCGGCAAGCAGCGGGCCTTGGCGCCCGCTTGCGGGCTGCGCGGCTGCCGCTTCCACTTCCTCCCAGAGCGAACGCCGGTTCTTCGAAGCGCGCTCGGCGAGCCGCACCAGGTCGCGCGGCTCGAGTTCCCAATAAGGGGCAGCCAGCAGGCGCGCGCACGCCACGTTGTCTTCCGGCGTCGCGATCGCCTGCAGCCACGCGAGCAGATCGCGTACCAGCGTGCTCGGCAGGATGGAAAATTTGCGGATGACGAACGGAATATTCCTGCGCCGCAACGCGTCGAGAAGCTGGGCGCGATGAGTGTGCTTGCGATAGAGCACCGCAAAACTCTTCCAAGGCGCGCCCGCTGCGTGCAGCCGCCCGATCTCGGATGCCACCCAGTGGGCTTCCTCCTCGAATCGCGCGAACTCCACGACGCGGACTTTCTCGCCTTCCGAATTCTGCGCGGTCAGTTTTTTCGGCGGCAGCAGCCGGGATTTTTCGTTGTGCGAAATCACCTCCCCGGCCACGCGCAGGATTCGTTCCGTCGAGCGGTAGTTCTGCGAAAGCGGGACGAGATGTTTGCTCGCGCTGTCGCGTTCCGCGCTTTTCACGCCGCAGAAGCGTTGCAGAAAAATCGTGAAGCTGCCGAAAGACGCGCCTCGAAACCGGTAAATCGCCTGGTCGTCGTCGCCCACCGCGAATATGTTTCCTCGCTCGCCCGCCAGCAGCCACAGCAGCTCGAGCTGCGCGATATTCGTGTCCTGAAACTCGTCCACGAGGATGTAGCGGTACTGCGCGCGCATGCGCTCGAGCAGCGCCGCATCCGTGCGCAGCAGCTCCACCGCTTGCGAGAGCTGCCCGCCGAAGGTGCACAGGCTTCGCTCGCGCAGCAGCCGCTCGCTGGTGCGATAGACGCGCGCCAACTCCTCTTGCCGCGCCAGCTCTTCCTCGGCGATCGCGCGCGCGTCCGGCTCGAGCGCCGCCTTCCGCGCCTCGTACGCGCGGCGCAGGCCCTCCACGTGTCGCTGGTAGTCGTCCGGCGTGACCAGTTCGTCCTGGCAGCGCGAAAAAAATTGCTGAAAATCCTTCAGGAACTCGGCGGGCTCGGCGAGCCGCCGGAAGATCTTGAGCCCGAGTTCGGCGATGTTGCGCCGCAGGAGAATCTGGTGGTCGATGTCTTCGAGTGCCTGAATGTCCTGATTCGCGGCTTGCAGGATTTTCTCGAGGCAGAACGAATGAAACGTCCCCAGCCACACGCTTTCGGCGCGTTCGCCCGCGGCTTGCAGCACGCGATACTTCATCTCCCCCGCGGCTTTGATCGTGAACGTCAGGCCCAGAATGCGTTCGCCGGTGAGGTCGGGATTCGCCTCGAGCAGGTTGCGGATTCGCTCGGTGATGACGCGCGTTTTGCCCGTCCCCGCGCCCGCCACCACGAGCAGCGGCCCCTCGCCGTGCTCCACCGCCGCGCGCTGCTCCGCGTTCAGCGGAAAGCGTGCTCGGCGACTGCCTTCGAAATGGGCGTTTGCGACATGGTGCGGTGAGGCAATTGTAGCAGAGTCCGCGAGAGGCGAACATGAGGCGAAGAGCGCACTGAGTCGGGAGCAGCCCGGAGCCGTGACAAGCAAAAGCAGATCCCTCGTCCCGCACAACTCGTCCGGGACGCAGACGGCGCGTCGGCCAGAATGCGGCCTCGCTCCCTTCCTTCGTCGGGGCAAGCGGGACTTCGATCCTGGTCGGATCGAAAATTCTCGATTAGAACGTGTCGCCGTTCTTTGTTTGCAGCCGGTTAGATTAGATTCTAATAATTGTATTTTTCGATTAGAAAGCCATAGACGAGAAATACGACAGGCCAACGAGTGTCCGAGTCGCTCGTGCGCCGCGCCGACCGCCAGTCTCGACGATGTTTTTCCGCAATTCATAGCCGCACTTCCAAACTAACACACGATGCAAATCCAGTTTGGCAAGCGAGGCTGCAAATCGCGCTCTGAGTGCAAGTTGTAGACGTTCTAATCGAGAATCGAGTTGCGATTAGGACGGTTTGGGGGCGGCGCTGGCATCGAGCGGAAGGCGCCGCTAGAATGGGCAAATGAAACCCTGGTTCCCCATTGAGACGGAGCGCCTGCTGCTGCGCGAATTCCGCGCCGACGACGAGAGTCACATCCACGAATACGCGTCCGACCCCGAAGTCGCGAGCCTGATGATCTGGGGGCCGAACGCGCCCGAGGCGACGCATGAGTTTCTGGAAAGGATGCTGAAGGCGCAAGAGCGCTGGCCGCGCCCCGACGTTGAACTCGCCATCGAACTGAAGTCTGAACGTCGCGTGATCGGTGCCGTCGGTCTTCGCATCAAGGACGAACGCAATCGCACGGCCGATATCGGCTACGTCCTCAATCGCAACGATTGGGGCCACGGCTACATGACGGAAGCCGCTCGCGCGATTCTCGGCGTCGCCTTTGGCGACTTGAATTTGCATCGCGTCTGGGCCACGTGCCATATTCGGAATCGCGCTTCCTATCGCGTGATGGAAAAGCTCGGCATGCGCCGCGAAGCCCATTTCCGCAAGAACGCCTTCGAAAAAAACGAATGGCGCGATTCCTACCTCTACGCGATTCTTGCCGATGAATGGCTGGCGAATGGAGCCGGGCAGAAGCCGCTCTAAATTGACCCGCCCCTGCCTCGCGCCTATACTCAAACTTCGAGGCAAACTGCTGCCCGCCTTCCCGATACAAACCATCGGGACGCGAAAAGCGCGGAAGGCGGCCGTTACGAAACCAGCGCTCCAAAACAACGCAGCGCGTGAGAGGGGACTCCCCCATGGAAAATCCCGTGATCCTGAGCGCCGTGCGCACGCCGATCGGGAAATTCATGGGCGGGCTTTCGCCGCTCACGGCGACGGAACTTGGCGCGCGCGTCGTGGCCGAAGCCGTCCGCCGCGCTGGGATCGATCCCAAGCAGGTCGATGAAGCGATCATGGGCAACGTGGTTCAGGCCGGCCTCGGCCAGAATCCGGCGCGCCAGGCCGCGCTGAAAGGCGGCCTCGACCCGCGCGTCGCCGCGATGACCATCAACAAAGTCTGCGGCTCGGGCCTGAAAGCCGTCGCGCTCGCGGCGCAGGCCGTCGCGCTGGGCGAATCGGAAATCGTGGTCGCGGGCGGCATGGAGTCGATGTCGAACACGCCCTACCTGATGAAGGGCGCGCGCGCGGGCTTTCGCCTCGGCAACGCGGAGCTGCTCGACTCGATGATCACCGACGGCCTCTGGGACGCCTACGAAGACTTCCACATGGGCATGACCGCCGAGCTGGTCGCCGAAAAGTACGGCATCTCGCGCCGGAGCAGGACGCGTACTCGCTCGAAAGCCATCGCCGCGCCGTGAATGCGATCAAATCGTGCTACGTCACCGATCAAATCGTTCCCGTCGAGATCGCGCAGCGCAAGGGCCCGCCCACGGTGATCAGGACGGATGAATCGCCGCGCGAAGATACGTCGCTCGAAGCGCTCGCGAAGCTCAAGCCCGCGTTCAAGAAAGAAGGCGGCACCGTCACCGCCGGCAATGCTCCCGGCACCAACGACGGCGCTGCGGCGCTCGTCGTCACCAGCGAACGCACCGCCGCGCGCCTCGGCAAGAAGCCGATGGCGCGCATCGTCGCGCAGGCCGTGAGCGGCGTCGAGCCGAAATGGGTGATGATGGCGCCGGTCGACGCCGTCGAAAAGCTGCTCGCGAAAACCGGCTGGGACCGCGACAAGGACGTCGATCTCTACGAGCTCAACGAAGCCTTCGCCGTCGCCGCTATCGCCGTCATGCGCCAGCTCAAGCTCGATCCCGCGAAAGTGAATGTGAACGGCGGCGCGGTCGCGCTCGGCCATCCCATCGGAGCTTCGGGCGCGCGCATTCTCGTCACGCTGCTCTACGAATTGCAGCGCCGCAACCTGAAGCGCGGCATCGCCGCCCTCTGCCTCGGCGGCGGGAACGCCGTCGCGCTCGCCGTCGAGCGGCCGCTATGAGCCGGATAAAGAAGCCTCAAGAGAAGAAGCGGCTGGCTCTCAGCCGCGACCGCCGAAACGTGTACGGCGAGAACGACAAAGCCAGTCGAAAGAACATTCCCAGAAGTAAGCAGCTTAGCCACATGCGAATTCGACGAAGTGCAAATCAAGCCCTGGCGAAGGTTCGGGGTGAAATCGACGAATCCGTAGCATTGGAAGCGGATGCCTCAACTAGGGCACGAACCAAGCTCCTGGGTCGCAAGGCGTTCAAGAAGCGCCCTGACAAGCCGCTCGAGATCGTGATCAAGCAGCAACAGACGGCACGCTTGAGACGGGCGGTCCTCGGAGCATTACGAAAGGCCAAGATTCCGCTGAGCAGTGCTGTCGGCATCAACGCGGGCGATTTCGATGTGTATGTTAGTTTCGAGGATGCGTCGCGGGCTAGAGACGTGATCCGAAAGGCCCTCCAAAACGCTCCACCTGAATAGCGGCGGTCTTTCCTCTGCCTCCTTTGCTTCCTCTGCCTGCTTCACTTCGATTATGATCGACCTCGCCATGTCGATAGATTCGATCAAAACCGTCGCCGTGCTCGGAGCGGGCACCATGGGAGGCGGCATCGCCGCGCTCTGCCTCGGCGGCGGCAATGCCGTCGGCCTCGCCATCGAGCGCCCGTAGCACGGCCACTTGCTGTGCTTCCTTCGCGGAGGTTTCATGAAGCACGCCGCCGTAGGATTTCGCGCGCATTCAGGCTGGACCGCTCTTGTTGCGCTCGCGGTGACGAAAGGCGCGCCTTCCGTCCTCGCGCGTCAGCGCGTGCACCTGGTCGAGACCTTTACATACGAATTTCGGCAGCCGTATCACACCGGAGAGAAATTGCCGCTCGACGAGGCTCGCGCTTTTGTCTCGCGCATTCAGAAAGAGGCGCAGCGGCTAGCGTTTCGCGCCATCCGCAAGCTAAAGGACGATCTGCAGGAGCGGGGTTACGAACTCGCGCGTTGCGGACTTCTTTTGGCATCCGGGAGGCCGCTCCCCAGCTTGCCTCAGATTCTGGCGTCACATTCCCTGATTCACTCGGCGGACGGAGAACTTTTTCGCGAAGCGCTGCTCCATGCGGGGGCTCGTTGCGGCCTGGACGCGTTGACGATCAAGGAGCGCGAGATTCTCGAGTCTGCTTCACGGGCTCTGCGCGTCAAGCCCGCCGATCTCACGCACCGGGTAGCCGAACTCGGCCAGCCACTTGGTGCGCCGTGGACGCAGGATGAGAAATTCGCTTCGATGGTGGCTTGGCTTGCGCTCAAGTCGAAATAGTCGTGGCCTTCACGCTACAGCCGCGAGGCGAGGAACAACCCGCCGCAAACCGCGACCGCATCCTCGAGCAGCGCGATCAGCGAAATCCGGCGAGTGGAGAGCTTTCACCGTTTTCGTGCGGACCTGATAGCCGCCGAACGTGCCGACGAGAGCCCCGACTACACCCAGCAATGCGCCCACCCAACGGGAGCCGCCCGCTCCCACGGTCAGAGTTGCGGCAGCAAGCGCGCCCGTGATCATTCTTGCGACGAGTGCGGGAGGCGCGGTTCGCGGGCCGGTCTTCGGCAGCTTGTCGTTCACGATCTCGCCGACGGCGGCGAGCGTGAATATAATGACTGCGATGATCGTGCCCATGAACGCGAGATGAGTGCCTTGCAGATTGATCCAGTGTAGATGCGCGGCCCAGCAAGCAACCGCCGGCGCGGTCATGGCCCGCAGCCCAGCGACAACTCCGATGCCGAATGCCAGCGCGAGGACGATGTTCGAGTTCATGAAGGGAGCTCCTTCGTTCCGCCGAAGCGGCCCGATTATATGCGAAAATTGGCCTCGATTTGGAACGTCTTGCTATCATGAGCGCGACCATGTCCCCCGATACGATTCGAACCGTCGCCGTGCTCGGCGCCGGCACCATGGGCGGCGGCATCGCGCACGTCTTCGCGCGCGCGGGCTATCGCGTGCTCCTGCGCGACGTCGATAAACGCTCCCTCGACCGCGGCCTCGAAACTATCGCCAAGAATCTCGGCAGGGAAGTGAGCAAGGGCAAAATCACTGAAGCCGACAAATCCGCCGCGCTCGGCCGCATCCAGCCCGTCACCGACAATGTGGTCCTCGCCGCCGCCGACTTTGTCGTCGAGGCCGTCCCCGAGCAGCGCGACCTGAAAATTCGCATCCTGAAGGAAGTGGACGCCGTCCTCGGCCCCGGCGTGATTCTCGCGAGCAACACCTCTTCGATCTCGATCACGGAGCTGGCCGCGCAGACCAGCCGCCCCGACCGCTTCATCGGCATGCACTTCATGAATCCCGTGCCGGTGATGGTGCTCGTCGAAGTGATTCGCGGCCTCGCCACCAGCGACGCCACGTTCGCCACCACGATGTCGCTCTGCGAAAAGCTCGGCAAGACGCCCGTCGCGGTGAACGATTCGCCCGGCTTCGTCGCGAACCGCGTCCTGATGCCGATGATCAACGAAGCCGCTTTCGCGGTGATGGAAGGCGTCGCCACGCCCGAAGCCGTTGACGCCGTGATGAAGCTCGGCATGAACCACCCGATGGGCCCGCTCGAGCTTGCCGACCTGGTCGGCCTCGATGTCTGTGTCGATATCCTCGACGTCCTGCTCAAAGGCCTTGGCGATCCGAAGTACCGCGCCTGCCCGCTGCTGCGGAAATACGTCGCCGCCGGCTGGCTCGGCCGCAAGTCCGGCCGGGGGTTCTACAAGTATTAGGTAGCGTCCCTGAGCCTGTATCGAGCCGCGAAATCCGCGGGGACGTTATATCTTTTGCTTTTTCTTCGCCTCGTGCTAATATACCCCTCCAGAAATGAACCAATCGGTCCACGAACACTCTGCTAGAATCGGGCCGCCCGCTGCGGCGGGACCTAATCGAAACTCCTCTCGAGGTGGCACCATGACCGACGAAAAAACTAAAAATCTGGAATTGGCAATTTCGCAAATTGAAAAGTCGTACGGCAAAGGCTCGATCATGCGTCTGGGGAATCGCGACGTGCTGGTTCCCGTGAGCGTGATACCAAGCGGATCGATCTCGATTGACGCAGCTCTCGGCGTGGGCGGCTTTCCGCGCGGCCGCGTGATCGAAGTGTACGGCCCGGAGTCGGGCGGCAAGACGACGCTCACGCTGCACGTGATCGCCGAAGCGCAAAAGCTCGGGGGCATCGCGGCGTTCATTGACGCGGAGCACGCGCTCGATCCCGTTTACGCGCGCAGACTGGGCGTGGACGTCGATAATCTCCTCGTCTCGCAGCCGGACAATGGCGAACAAGCCCTCGAAATCGCGCAGGAGCTGATTCGTTCAAATGCCGTGGACATCGTCGTGGTGGACTCGGTGGCCGCGCTGGTGCCGAAGGCCGAACTCGAAGGCGACATGGGCGATCCGCAAATGGGTTTGCAGGCGCGCCTGATGTCGCAGGCGTTGCGCAAGCTCACCGGAATCGTGTCGAAGTCGCGCACCTGCCTGATCTTCATCAACCAGATACGCGAAAAAATCGGCGTGATGTTCGGCAATCCTGAAACCACCACCGGCGGCCGCGCGCTGAAGTTCTACGCTTCGATCCGCGTGGATATCCGGCGAATCCAGTCGATCAAGGAAGGCGACCGCGTGGTCGGCTCGCGCACGCGCGCGAAAATCGTGAAGAACAAGGTCGCCGCGCCGTTCCGCGAAGCCGAATTCGACATCATCTACGGCGAAGGCGTCTCCCGGGAAGGCGATCTTCTCGACCTCGGCGTGATGAAAAATATACTCGAAAAATCAGGCACGTGGATTTCCTACAAGGGCGAGCGCCTGGGCCAGGGCCGCGAAAACGCGCGCCTCTTCCTGAAGGAACACACGGACATTCGCGACAAAATCGACCACGAGCTGCGCAAATCGCTCGGCATCGCCGCGCCTTCCCCGGCCGACGACGCCAAGAAGGCGTCGGCCGAGGCGGAGAAGTCGCCGCCGAAGGCTGCCGCCGCCGCGCAAGGCCGCGCCGCCCGCTAGCCGTTCGGGCCTTAGCCTGCTGCTGCCGCGCGCGGGAATCCTGGACTGGCCATCACCTCTTCGCTCTGCGCGCGGTGGCGGTCGCAATGCGCCGCAATCAGAAGCAGCCACTGATACAGGTCGAGCTCGCCGAGTGCGGGATGCCGGAAGAAGTGGCGCCTCAAATCCGCGGCAGTGCCGGCGGCAAAGTCCCGCGTCCGCTGGCGTGCCCCTTCGAATTCCTTCAATAGTTGCTGATCCGGCCATCGGCCTGTAGGCGCCAGAATCTCCGGCGCCTGGAAACGGGTCACGCGGCCTGCCACGTCGAGCGATCAGCGCATCATCCTTGCCTTCCATGCGCTGCGCTTGGAAGAATCGGGACCCGTCTCCAAGGTCGTTTGAATCAGGCCGAGCACGTGCCCTTCGACTGTCGTGATGTGCTCCAGGCATTCGGCAACCGTCCACCGGCCCGGCGCGGGACAGTAGTGCAATTGCTCGCGCGAAAGGCTCTGCGCCATGCGCAGCAACCGCTCGCGGCTCTCGGCAAGTTGGCTCAGGGCAAGTTCGCGTTCGACGGATGTCATGGTTGTCCTCCTTCTTGGCTGCGACCGCGCCATCATACGCCGCGAGCAGGCCGGGGCCAAGCCTGCGAGGACAGGGGGAGCCTGTCCACCAGGCCAGTTGCTTTGGGCCCATGTCCTGATGGAAAATGGTTTCTCCTTTTGGGTTGCGAAGCCCGGCGGGGCTTCCTTAGACTGATTTCGGCATCCGCCACAGGCAAAATCGGCATCGAAAGAACCTATGTACCGGAACCCAGCTCTCCATAAGACAGTCGCGATTCTGTGTCTCGCGCTGGCCGGCAACTTCGGTGTGGCCTACGCGGCGCCGCTCGCGCGTCCCGCGCGACCTGTGCACCACAAGCACCGGCCCCGCGTTGTGGAGAGCGTGGACCCGGCCAAGGACGACGTCACTGGGTATGACGACCCTGAGGTCCGCGAGCTCGCCGTGGACGCCCTCGGCCACGAAAAAGGCTCGGTGGTCGCCGTCGATCCAACCACCGGCCGGATCCTGACGGTCGTCAATCAGAAGATGGCGTTTTCCGCCGCCTTGGAACCCTGCTCCACAATCAAGCCGTTCGTCGCGCTCGCCGGACTTCAGGAAGGCGTGATCACGCGCGACACGATGATTCAGGTCGGCCGCCGTCGCTATATGGACCTCACCGAGGCCATGGCGCATTCCAACAACAAATTCTTCGAGTCCGTCGGATCGAAACTCGGTTTCGACCGCGTGATCAAGTACGACGAGCTTCTCGGTCTCGGCCAGCGCGTGGGTTACAACATTCCCGAAGAGCAGGCAGGCTCCGTGCCGGCGTCGGCTCCCATATTCGGCGGGGTCGCGCGCATGTCGAGCTTCGGCGAAGGCATCCGCATGACGCCGTTTCAGCTTGCCTCGCTTGTGGGCACGCTCGCGAACGGCGGCAGTCAGTATTACCTGCAATATCCGCGCACCGACCAGGATCGCCAGGATTTTCAGCCGCGCCTTCGGCAGCAGCTCGATATCGCGCCGCTGCTCCCCGATCTTCGCGAGGGAATGCTTGCGGCCGTCCTGTACGGCACAGCCAGACAAAGCTACGATCCTTACGGCGAACAGGCTCTCGGCAAGACGGGCACCTGCAACGATGAAGACCTCGGCGGGCGGCTGGGCTGGTTCGCGTCCTACGCCGACCAGGCGCACCCCAAAATCGTGCTAGTCATTCTGCTGCACGGTCGCAGCCGCATCATCAGCGGGCCCCACGCATCGGAGATTGCCGGCCGCATCTATCGCGGCCTCAACGAGCGGAATTACTTTGCAGAGTCCGATTCGCCCAAGGGATCGCAGGCCTCGTTCTATTCGCAACAGAGTCGAGCGACCATCATCTCGACATCCCCCGCCTCCCAGTAGCCAAATTTTCTTCGTAAGGGAGAACTTCGCGCCGGGTGTGTCATTGCTGCGGGGATGCCTCAGGAATCGCCTCGCCATCTTTTCGCGGATCGGAAGCGCCGTAGTTCACTCCTGTGGCAATATCGCGTTCCACCGCTTGTCCGCCGCCCATGACGGCCGAGTAATCGCCGTGCAGCACAATTTGGTGGCCGCGCTTCGCGAGGTCTTCGCGAACGCCGGCCGGGATGCGATCCTCCATATCGACGTCGCAGCCTGCAAATGTCCGCTTTGTGAACCGCGCAGCCTCCAGAGCTTCCTGAATATTCATTCCGAAGTCGACAACGTTAGAGACGAATTGCGCGTGCGCTTGGGCCTGGTTAAAGCCGCCCATGATTCCGAAGGCGATCCGTTCCCGGCCATTGGTCATGAAGGCGGGGATGATCGTGTGCAACGGCCGCTTGTGACCCGCAAGCCTGTCGGGAGAATTGGGATCGAGCTTGAAAAGCCCGCCGCGATTCTGAAGCGCAAAGCCGGTTCCGTCCGCCACGAGGCCCGAGCCGAACTCTGCGTAGTTGCTCTGAATCAGTGAAACCATATTCCCTTCGCTGTCGATCACCGTCAGATAGGTCGTGTCGCCCTTCGTTGGAAGCGGCGGTTCCCCCGGCAGAACGTTGCAATTCGCCTTTGCCGTTCCAATTAATGCAGCCCGCTGCTCGGCGTATTCCTTGGAGAGCATTCCTTGCACGGGAACCTGGCTGAACTTGGGGTCCGCGACGTAGCGGTACATGTCCGCGTAGGCCAGCTTCTTCGCTTCGATCATTGCTTGCAGAGCGTCGGCGGAGTTATGGCCCATCTGCGCGAGCGGAAATCTTTCCATGATGTTCAGCATTTCGAGCGCCGCAATTCCTTGTCCGTTCGGTGGAATCTCATCGACGGTCCAGCCGTGATAGGTGGTCGAAATCGGATCAACCCACTCGCTTGAATAATCGGCCAGATCCTCGGCCGACATCGTCCCGCCCATCCTCGCGGACAGTGCCACGATACTCCTGGCAATTTCACCTCTGTAATACGCGTCCCTGCCGCCGGAAGCGATCGACTCAAGCGAACGCGCCAAATCGGGATTGCGAAAGATCTCGCCCACTCGCGGCGCGTGACCACCGGGCAGGTATGTTGCCGCGGCATTCTTGTTCTGCTTCAAGAGATCGACCGCCCCGGCCCAATAGGCGGCATCCCATTCGGGCACAGGGAAACCCTCGCGCGCGTAGTAGATCGCGGGCGCGAGTACTTCGGAGAATTTCTTTGTGCCGAAGCGCGCCAGCAGTTTGGACCAGCCATCGATGGTGCCGGGAACCGTCACGGACTGAATCCCGTCTTGCGGCATTTCTGTAATGTCTTTGCTATTGAGAAATTCGATGGAAAGTCCGGCGGGAGCCCAGCCGCTCGCGTTCAGGCCGTAGAGCTTCTCCGTCTTCGCGTCATAGATGATCGCGAAAAGGTCGCCGCCAATGCCGTTCATCATGGGCTCGACCACGCCCATGGCCGCATTCGTTGCGACTGCCGCGTCCACGGCATTGCCGCCACGGGCCAGGACGCCGGCTCCGGCCTGCGCGGCCAGCGGGCTTTCCGCCGCCACGATTCCCCTTCGTGAAATCACCATGGAGCGGTTTTGCGTGCGGTCCTGCGCGCTGGCTCGCGCGGCAAATACCATCATCGCGAGCGGCAGGAAAAGTATGCAAAGTGCCGTACGGGCCGGCCCTCTCACCTAGTCACGCCGCCTTCGACTTCAGCCCAAACAGCTTCACCGCGTTTTCTTTCAGGATCAGCGGCCGCACTTCGTCCTTGATCGCAATCTTCGCGAAGTCCGCCATCCAGCGGTCGGGCGTGATCAGCGGGTAGTCCGACCCGAAGAGCACCTTGGTCTTCAGCAGCGAATTCGCGTACTGGATCAGGTTCGGCGCGAAATATTTCGGCGACCATCCTGAAAGATCGATGTACACCTCCGGCTTGTGCAGGCACATCGAAATCGCCTCGTCCTGCCACGGAAACGAGGGGTGCGCCAGGATGATCGGCAGGTTCGGAAAATCCACCGCCACGTCGTCGATGTACATCGGGTTGCCGTACTTCAACCGGATTCCCCCGCCGCCCGGCACGCCCGTGCCGATCCCGCTGTGGCCGGTGTGGAACAGCGCCGGCAGGCCCGCTTCCGCGATCACTTCGTAGAGCGGGTACGCGAGCCGATCGTTCGGGAAGAACTGCTGGATGGGCGGATGAAATTTGAATCCGCGCACCAGGCCGGTCGCGATCAGCCGCTTCGCCTCGCGCACGCCCTCGGCGCCGCGCGTCGGATCGATGCTGGCGAAAGCCATCATGATGTCGGCGTTTTCCGAAGCGAACTGCAACACGGAGTCGTTCGAAACCTGCGGCCTGCCGGACAGCTTTTCATCCACCGTGAACACGACGCAGCCGATGTTCCGAGACCGGTAATATTCCGCGAGAGCTTTGCGGCCTCGCGGCGCGCCTTCGCCGAAGTATTTCTTCGCCGCTTCGTCCGTGGCGGTCTCGTCGCCCTCGTGCTCGATGTGCACGTGCACGTCGATCGCGGTCAGCCGGTCCACATCGAGACGCTTCTCATTCCCCATTTCGTGTCTCCCCGTTTCGTTTTTGTGAGTTAATTAAGTGACAGGCACCCGCGGTCGCACTCGCGGAGTCATCGATGATACCACCGCACCATTTGCGCGTGCACCGCTCGCATCTCGGTGGGCCCGTCGTCGGCTAGCTTGATTCAGGCGAGCCCATTGATCTGTAGGTGAGAGAAGGTCTTCGTTTTGTTCGAAAAGCGCACGCTAAAATAACAAGGGCCGCCATCGGCAACGACGATTTCTTTCCGAGTCCAATCCACCGCGGCGGGGTCGCAAAACGAATTGATGTATATCTGTTTGTGCCCCCCAATTATGATCCCAACATACTGCCTTTTGTATGATTTGATTCCCTTGAGAACCTCCGAAGCTCTAGGGTCTCGCGAAGTCCAAAGAAACGGTACTAAATCCTTCTCGGCCATGAATACTTGGGGCTCCGAGGGTGTCCAATAGCGGACGCTCTTAGGGAATTGCTCATGGAACGCCTTCATGCTTGCTGGAAAGATGAGGCCTGCAAAGTCGCCCGTATGAATGAGTACCCGGTCCTGTTTATCAGAGCCAGAACCCGCACTTTGTCCCGAAATCGGAAGAATCGGAGCAAACGTCAGTATCAGTAGAAGCAAGAGTGCAAATGGCCGGAGAGAGAGGTGGAGCATGGTTAGTTAAGACACCGCTGTTCCATGCAGGGTTCCAAGTTTCTCACGAGAACCTCAACCTCACCACTGCCCGGGCCCACGATCAGTCGTGCGCTGCCCGTCGAAGCCTTCCCGCTTCGGTTCAACTGATGATCGTCGGATAAAGCCGCGTGGCGATTGCGACCATCACGGCGAGCGCGAGCACCATCACTCCGAAATCGACGCCCATTCCGAACGAGCTCACGCCCCCGACGATCATCAGATGCCGCAGCGCGTCCACTTGATACGTTAGCGGGTTCACTTTGGATACCCAGCGCAGCCATTCCGGCATCATGCTGAGCGGGTAGATCGCGTTGCTCGCGAAAAACAGCGGCATGGTCAGCACCTGTCCGATGCCCATGAACCGCTCGCGCGATTTCACGATGCACGCTGCGATCAGCGAAAACGTCGAGAACACCGACGATCCGAGCACCACCGCCACAACGACTCCTGCGATGGCTCTCGGATCCCAGCGCAACTGCACGTGCAGCAGAGAAGCGAGCAGATAGACGAAAACCATCTGGCAAAGGCTGCGCACCGAGGACGAAATCGTCCTGCCCAGTACCAGCGCGCTCCGCGCCGCCGGGCTTACCAGGAATTTGTGCACGATCCCGAGGTCGCGCTCCCAGATCAGCGAGATGCCGTAAAAGATCGCGCCGAACAGCACGCTCTGCGCCAGGATTCCGGGCGTCATGAAATCCAGATAGCGGATTCCGCCCGTCGGGATGGCGCGCGTCCGCGTGAAGACTTCGCCGAAAATCAGCAGCCAGAGCATCGGCTGGATCATGCGCGTGAAAAGTTCGACTGGGTCGTGGATCAGTTTGCGGATGTCCGCTTCGGCCACCGCGACCGTCTGCCGCGCGAAATCGATCGCCGGGTTGCCTTCATCCAAGGCGCTGGCTGGTGAGGCGTGTGCGTGCGACATCTTTGATGTCCCCTCCTTCCGTAATCGCCGCGCCCGTGTAGTGAATGAACGCGTCGTTCAGCGTCGCGCTGGCTCCCAGCGCCGCTTTCAATTCCGCGGGCGGCCCGATCACGGCCAGAGTCCCCTGGTGCATGAACGCAACGGTCTCGCAAAGCTCGTCCGCTTCCAGCATGTCGTGCGTGGTCATCAGAATCGTGGTTCCGTATTCGCGCTGCAGGTCGCGGATGTCTTCCCAGACCGCTCGTTTGGCGAACGGGTCGAGTCCCACCGTCGGCTCGTCCAGGAAAAGAATGCTCGGATGGTGCAGCATCGACTGCGCGATCTCCAGGCGCCGGATCATCCCGCCCGAGTAGTGTTTCACCAGCTTGTCCGAGACGTGCGCCAACTTCATGAATTCGAGCGCTCGCGCAATCCTCGCGGCGCGCTCCGAACGCGGGATGCTATACAGCTTGGCGGAAATAAGGAGGTTTTCGTAGCCAGTCAAATCGCCGTCGGCCGAAAGCATCTGCGAGACGTAGCCGATCTTGCGCCGCACCTGCCGCGGCTCGCGCACGATGTCGAATCCCGCGACGTAGGCCGTTCCCTCGCTCGGCGCCAGCAGCGTCGTCAGCATTTTGATCAGCGTGCTCTTGCCCGCGCCGTTCGGCCCGAGCAAGCCGAAGATCGAGCCGTTCGGCACCGCGACCGTCAAATGGTCCACCGCGACGAGCGTCCCGAATCGCCGGGTGATCGCCCTCGTATCGACCGCGTTGATTGCGGGTGTTCCGCTATCCGCCGCCGCTTCCCGCAAGTTGCCGTTTCCGTCCGCCAAGTTCTATTATCTCCGTTCGTTTACTTGGACGTTCGCCCCGAAAAGAACGGTACGAGTTCCAAGACTACAGGCCCGTCGTTGGAATCCGCAATAGCGGCTCTACAGTTCCACCGGTCTTATCACTTGAGTTTATAAATAACTGTTATATCATCTCGCGCCAAGACGCTCGGGGTAAGTCCATGACAGGCACGAAACTATTGCGGCCCATCTTGGCTCTCCTGTCCGCGGCTCTGGGTTTGTGGCAGCCGGCGTCGCTTCTCGCTCAGAACCCCCCGAAAGCGGCCGCGCAACTCCCCGCAGGGCAACCGCAGCAACTCTTCGCCTATGTTCCGCAGCAGCGCCCGGCCCTCACGCTCGCCGCCGACTCCGGAACTCACTCCGCAGGTCAGAACATCCATTTCACACTGACCTGGAACCAGAAGGTCTCGGCGTCGAGCTACCGCTTCGTTTGGGGCGACGACCGATTTGACGACACCCCTCGGCTCTACGCGGACCATTCTTACCAGGCGGCGGGGAAGTATGTCGTACATGTGACCACAAAGGTGAGCGTGGAGGGCAAGGTCGCCGAAATCACAAGCAATCGGGTGATTGTCACCGTCACAAATCCGATGCCGGCTCCAGTCCTCACGCTCACCGCCGACCCCACGACTCCCTTCGTCGGCCAGAACGTTCACTTCACGGCGGCCTGGAACCGGCCAGTCTCTGGGGCGAGCTACCACTTCGATTGGGGCGATGGCGAATCCAGTAACAGCCAACAGCCAGATGCGAATCATGCTTACGCGGCACGAGGGACTTATAGCGTCTATGTGATAACAAAGGCGCTTGTGAACGACCGGGATATCGAGGTCCAAAGCAACCGCGTAACTGTCACCGTCGGTCAGGCTGCAGCTTTGGCCCGGGCCCCGGTCCTCACGCTCACCGCCAACCCCGAAACTCTCGTCGTCGCTCAGAACGTCCATTTCACGGCATCCTGGAACCAGTCGGTTTTCGCATCGACCTACCACTTCGATTGGGGCGATGGCGAATCCAGCGACACTTCGCAGCCATCCGCAGACCATTCCTACGCGGAGCCCGGGATCCATATCGTCAGTGTGTTTGCAGAGGCGCTGGTCAATGGCAAGAGCTTCAAGGTCCAAAGCAACCGCGTAACTGTCACCGTCGGTCAGGCTGCAGCTTCGGCCCCGGCCCCAGTTCTCACGCTCGCCGCCGACTCCGCAACCCCCCTCGTCGGCCAGAACGTTCATTTCACGGCATCCTGGAACCAGTCGGTTTTCGCATCGACCTACCACTTCGATTGGGGCGATGGCCAATCCAGCGACAGCCAACAACCATACGCGGACCATTCCTACGCGACTCTCGCGAGCTATACCGTTAGCGTGACCGCAAGCGCGCTCGTGAACGACCGCCAGATCGGAATCCCCAGCAACCAGGTAGTCGTCTCCGTCACCCAATCGCCGCCGATTGTTGTCTCCCCGGTGGTGACGGTCAGGCTGCTCACCGAGAAACCGGTTGCAGGAAAGAATGTCGCCGTGGAAGCTTCATTGCATCCGCCGCGCACCGTCCGTGATTACCAATTCGACTGGGGTGATGGTCGGCATTCTGTGGTCTCCGGAGTGAAGGGCTCCGCCCGCGCCAATCACGCCTACGCCGCTACCGGACGCTACACTGTCCAAGTCGCGGCCTTGGTAGGCGGCACGGACACAAGCCCGCCGACTGGCAGCCTCCCGATAGTCGTGCAAGAAGCTCCGATGGCCGCCGTGTGGCTAGTCCTTGTCGCCATTGGCGTGCTGATCGCGCCTGGCTAGGGATCGTCTGGCTCTGCGCCAGCCGTCCCCCTGCCTGGGGACACGCATTCGAATCAACCTGCGCCGCCAACAGCCAGATTGCGAGTCACCGGCTATCCAGACAACGTGGGCAAGCAGTCGATTTCGCTAGCGACGTCGGCGGGGTCGCATCTATCGCTGACATTGAAACCGGGAGCGGATCCGGGGACGGATCGAATCACTTTTCTGTAGAACAACTCCGCGAGGATTGGGAGGTGCATTATGTCGGATGACGGACAGGTCAGCGGCCGAAGCATCGAGGACCTGACTCTGAAGGATCTGCTCGCCCTGTCGCCCGGCGATGTTCCGAATCCCGAAGTAGCGGTGGGCGTGCAATCAGAGGACTTCCGGACTCTCCAAAAGCAGCTCTCGGTTCATCAGGTGCCGATTCCCTGGAGCCACGTCCAGTCGGAAGTAGCCGGGGTGCTGTCCGCAACCCTGAATGCCAACCTCCTTACGACATGGGCGCGCGCGTGGGAGAAGTACGAGGGACTGATGGATGATGTCGAACGAAGCCGTAAGTCTCCGGAGGCTGTCGTGCTATCGCCACTGGCCGACCATTCCATTGATTCCACCCTGCGTCCCTATCTCGAGATATTTCTGGGCCCGAAAAAAATCCAGAAGATTCCTTTCCAGGTCACGCTGACCACACGAATCAAGGGACTCATCCTCGGCCTGAAGAACGCGCGTATCATGTCTCTCCAATTCGCGGAATGCGAATGGACCGGCGCCATCGGCGTAGGCGGAGTCACTCTCTCTCGCCCCCCGTTAGGCAAGCTCGCGCTGCCGGGCCGCGTTGAACTGAAGAGAGGCATACCTCTAGGGTCTTTACCCGGCGCTTGATTCCTTCCGTCGAGTGTTGCGGCTGCATCCATAGGCTGCAGCCTCGGCGGACATAGCCATCCCCGAGGCGACGTAGTAGAATCCGCCCACTGCAGCCGCCTGCCGCGGCGTGCCCAATGGAAGACATTTCCATCCTCTTCGGACTCGGGCTGCTTTTGTTTGTCCTGATCGGTCCCTGGATTTTCGTCGCGGTCGTGAATGGCCGGCGCAAGCGCGAGCGCGCGGAAGATCAAAGGCGCGTAGGGGAGTTGACCAAACGCGTCTACGCGCTTGAGCAGGCAGCGCGCGAACACGCCGCACCTGCGCCGCCGCAAACTCCCGCGCAAGCGCAACCGGTCCCCCCGCTCGTTGCTCCCGCGCCAGTTGCGGCGGCGCCCTCCGCCCCGAAGCCAACGGCGCCACCGCTGGCTGAGGTGCCCGCGATCGCAACGCCTGTCGCCTCCGCCCCTTCGACGATCGTCACGCCGCCGCCCGTCTTTGCAAAATCCGAGCCTGCCACCTCCATGGTGAATCGATTCAAAGGTTGGCTCGACATCGAAGAGACGCTCGGGACGAACTGGCTGAACAAGCTCGGCATCGTGATTCTGGTGCTCGGCGTCGCGTTCTTCCTCGCCTACCAGCTCAAGACGCTTGGTCCGGCCGGCAAGATCCTGGTGGGGTACGTCGTCAGCGGCGTGCTGCTGGGCGCGGGCGTGTGGTTTGAGCGGCAGGACCGCTACCGCATCCTCGCGCGAGCGGGAGTGGGCGGCGGCTGGGCCCTGCTCTTTCTTCACCACCTACGCGATGTACCACGTACCCGCGGCGCAGGTGATTCAGTCGCAGCTCACGGACCTTGTTCTGCTGCTTGCCGTCGCCGCCGCCATGGTGTGGCACACCTTGCGCTACCGTTCGCAGGTCGTCACCGGCCTCGCATTTCTGCTGGCGTTTCTCACTGTGACCGTCAGCCATTCGAACGTCTACAGCCTCTCGGCAGGCGCGGTGCTGGCTGCGGGCCTCGTCGTGATCGTCGGGCGCATGCAGTGGTTCGAGCTTGAGATTTTCGGAATCCTGGCCAGTTATCTGAACCACTATCTCTGGCTGCGCCCGATCATCGAGCCGATGCACGGCCACCGGCACCCGTTTCCCGAATTTGCCGCCAGCGTCGGGATCCTAAGCCTCTACTGGCTGATCTTTCGCGCATCGTATATTTTGCGGCGGCCCCAGGACGCGCGTCCGCGAACACGTCTCCACCGCCGCGGCGCTGCTCAACACGGTTCTGCTTTTGCTGCTGTTCAAATACCAATCGACGCATCCGGAGTGGGCCTTTTGGGCCCTGTTGGCGTTGGGCGCGATCGAAACAGCGCTCGGGCAGTTGCCCGTCACGCGCCGCCGACGCAACGCCGTCATCGTTCTGTGCACGATAGGCGTGGTCCTGCTCGTGGCTGCCTTCCCCTTTCGCTACTCGGGGATGCGGCTCTCGGTGCTGTGGCTGCTCGAGGCCGAGGCGCTGCTCCTCATCGGCGTGTGGACCCGCGAGATCGTCTTCCGCCGCCTGGGGGCCATAGCGACGCTCGTCGCCGCCGGCCAGATGATCGCCGTCGATGCGGCGCGCGTGTATGGGATGCGGATGGACGGTGCCGATGTGCGCAGTCAACCGCGCGTGGCGATCCTCTTCGCCATCGCTGCCGTCGTGTTCTACGCGAACACCTACTGGGTGTTTCGTCGCTGGCGCGATCTCTTCCCGCACGAATTTGACCGCCGGCTGATGGCGCGGCTGTCCTACGTAGCTGCTTTCATGGCCTTCGCGGGCGCATGGATATTGATGCCCGAGGCTTGGACGGCCCTCGCGTGGGCCGCGCTCGGTCTCGCCATGGCACTGGCGGGATCGCGCTGGGCGCTCGCCGACCTTGGATATCAGGTCAACGTTTTGGCGGCGGCCGTCGTGGCGCGGGCCCTCGCGATCAACCTGGGTGCGACCACTGCGTACCATGGCATCACGCAGCGCCTGATTTCGATCTCGCTCGTTGCTGTATTGCTGTACGCCACCTCGCGCTGGAGTTGGACTGCTGCGGACGGCCCGGGCCTGGGGCTCGGCGGCCAACTGTTTTCGATCCGCCAATTGGTGAGCGGCGCCTACACCTGGGCAGCCTCTTTCCTGCTCGCGCTCCTCGCGTGGTACGAACTGCGGCCGGTGGGCGTGGCCGTGGCCTGGATGGTCGGCGGGCTGGTTCTCCTCGAAGTCGGGCTGAGCCGCAAATCCCTTGGTCTGCGGCTTCAGGGTTACACCGCGTTTGCCGCCAGCTTCGCGCGCATCTTCTTTGTAAACTTGAACGCTCCGGGCAATCCCGGCGAGATCAGCCCGCGCTTCTACACTGTCGTGCCTCTGGCTCTGGCTTTCTTCTATGCGTATGAAAGGCTCCTCGGCGCCGCCGGAGTTCTCACGGAGTCCGAACGCAAATACGGGGCCGCGGACTTCTGCTGCTGGCTCGGCACGATTACGCTGGCCTCGCTCATGCGCTTCGAGCTGGGCGCGGATTGGGTGGCGACGGCCTGGGCCGCGCTCGCGTTCGGATTACTCGCCGTGGCCTGGAGGAGCGGGCGGCGCGTCTTTCTGCATCAGGCGCTGCTCGTCGGCGTCGGAGTTCTGACGCGCACAGTTCTGCACAACTTCTACCAGCGAAGTTACTTCCCCGCGCCGTTCTGGGAGAGCCGGTGGGTGTGCGTCGGAGCGACTGTGGCCCTGCTCTTCGCATCGCTGCCGATTCTGTTCCAGCTCCGCCGGAAAGGCGAGGCGGAGCCGTCGGGAGCGATCCGCCGCCTGTTCGCGGCCCTGACGCGGCGGCCGGAGCAGGTCTTCTTTTTCGTCGCGCTCATTCTGCTCACGGTGCTGCTCGCCCTCGAAATGCGGCACGGCATGGTCACGCTCTCCTGGGGCGTCGAGGGCGTGGCGATCTTTCTGCTGGCGCTCTGGCTCGGAGAGCGCAGCTTCCGGCTTTCCGGCCTTGGCCTGCTCTTGCTTTGCGTGGGCAAGATCATCGTGGTGGACGTGTGGCGGCTGAATCCGCGCGACCGCTATCTGACCTTCATCGTGCTGGGCGTGGCCCTGTTGCTGGTCTCTTTCCTATATACGCGAAATCGTGAGGCCCTACGGCGATACCTATGAAGCGCTGGCTTGCACTGACGGGAATCATCGTGATCGGCGTGGCTGCCATCGTGGTCAGCGAACGGCGCAAGGTGGACGTGTCGGCAAGCCCCGCGGCGCTGCTCTACCTGATCGCCGACACCGAACAGGAACTGACGCGCATGCCGGTGAGATTCACCCGGATGTCGGATGAGGATGAAATTCGCATTGGTGATCAAATCGCGCAGGCCTACTCCGACACGCGAAACGAGCAATCCGATCCGGAAACCACGGAGATCCAGGCTTACGTCACGCAGGTGGGGTCGAATCTCGCCGCGCATGCGCATCGCAAGCTGCCTTACCGGTTCCACTACATTCCGGACAGATCATTCGTCGACGCGTTCGCCCTGCCGGGCGGGCATGTTTACGTCGGCGCGGGCCTGCTCGAGCAGATGGACAGCGAAGACGAGCTCGCGGCGGTGCTCGGGCACGAGATCGAGCACATCGATCACTACCATTGCGCCGAGCGCGTGCAGCGCGAACAGGCGTTGCGAAAGATTCCGTTGGGAGAGTTGATCGCCCTGCCCGTGGAAATCTTTGAGGCCGGTTACAGCAAAGATCAGGAACTCGAAGCCGACCGTGAAGGCACGCGCCTCGCGGTCGAGGTGGGCTACTCACCGACTGGCGCGATCCGCATGTTCGAGACGTTCCAGCGCCTATATGACGAAGTTCACAGCCGTGCGCGCAATCCTGAGGAGGAGATGTCCGAGGTCACGATCGATATGCTCGAAGGATACTTCAGGTCGCATCCGCTTCCCTCGGAGCGCATCGCGCAGATCAACCGGTTGATCGCGAGCGAAGGCTGGCTGCCTCGCGCGGAGCGCGACCTCGCCGTGGCTTACGTTTTCTGGACCTCCCGGGCGAGCGATGCGCTTGCGGCGGGCAAGTACTCCCAAGCTCAGCAGCTCGCGGCGCGCTCGCTGAAAATGCGTCCGGATCAGGAAAAGGCGCTGACAGTGCTGGCGCAGGCGCAATTCGCGCAGGCGGATTTTGCAGGCGCTGCGGATTCCTATCGCAGGCTTCTGGAAGTGCGTGGCTGGACCATCGAAGTGGCGGACACCTACGCTCTCGCGCTAGCGGCGGCGAGTCGGCAGAGCGCTCCCAACGAGTTTCGCCAGTGGATGGCGTCAGCCAAAGGAGACACCCGCCAATTGCAAACGCCGCTGGCTGGTCTCTTGCTGCTCGCCGGCGATCTGGCGCCCGCGCGCAGGCGGCAGGCGGAACTTCGTGCCAATCCTGACGATCCGTCCGCGCCGGGCGAGCTTTCCGACCTGGGCTGGTGGTCGTATATGGCCGGTGACTATCCGGTTGCCGCCGATCTATTGGGAGAGGCAGTGCAGCGTCGTCCGGGCAATGCGTGGATGCTCGTGCGGCTTGGCTGGACGGATATCGAGTTGCGGCGATTGGCGGATGCCCTTCAGGCGATCAACGGGGCATCCGAAGAATTTGCGCTGCGGCCCGAGCAAATGATGGCCGGCGCCGTGGCCCGCTGGCAGGCCCAGCAACGTGATTTCGCGCTGCGCGACTTCAGCGCCGCAGTCGGTCGCCGGCCGGAGTGGGAGAATCCGCTCTGGGTCAAGGCGCTCTATTCGCCGCTCGTCGCCCAAAGCATTCAGGAGATGCAGATCGAGCGGGAACGCCGCCGAAAAGCCGCAGTCGTCGCCCGGCCGTAGCGGCTCTCGGGTCGCTGATAACCTACCTGTCCACGGCCACCGTTTAGAAACTGAGCAATCCGCGCCGCGCGTACCATGGGCGGCGCTCGATCCATCATGTTATTCACTGATTGTGCAAGTCCAAACGCGACGTAATGTTTGTCCCAACTGCGGCTCCGTGCTGCCCTATGGTGCGCCGCCGTGTCCCAGTTGTCACTACTCCTTCGTCGGTGGGAATCCACCGCCGCGGCCCTCGGACAGTTTTTCGAAGTGGGCGGTGCGACTCCTCTGGATTGTTCCTCTCGTTCTGATTCTCTTTAGTGTGCTCGGGCTGCTTGGTTTCGTTCATGCTTCCCTGACCGGCGCCGCTCCTTTCAATGATTCCGTGGCAATTGCTCAATCTTCGCCGAACGTGCAGAAACTGCTGGGGGATTCCATCCATGTCAAGTCGCCGGGGCTTGGCTACGGCTTCCCCTTTATCAATCCGGAGTTTGCGGAATGGTCGGTGAAATTGGGTGGTTCCCAGGGCACTGGGCATTTGTATGGAGTTGCGAACCGGATCAACGGTTCCTGGGAATTCTCCCGGCTCGTATTCGTGCCCGACGACGGAGAGAGAACGTTAAACCTCGCGCCAATGCCTCCCCGCGCGCTGCAGCTTCCTCCCGTATCCGCCAAGAAGGTTTTCCTGGTACCGCTCGGTTTATCGCCCGCCGAATCGCTTGATTGGGCGCCTTCTTACTACAAGTCCAAGCTCGGAATTGAGGTCGCCGTTCTTCCCTCGGTGCCGTTGGATCCTAAACTTGAAAATCCGGCGCGCCATCAGCTCGATGCCGACAAGTGTGCCGACTACCTCTTGCAGTCGTATCCGGATATTGCCCGCGATCCGTCGAACACGCTCGTCGGTGTTACTTCGCGCGATATGTACATCCCCGAATACCGCTGGGAGTATGCCGAAAATCTGCGCGTGGGAGACCGCGTCGCGGTCGTCTCTTCCGCGAGGCTTCATCCCCTCTCATTTCTCGATCGCTGGAATCCGGAGTGGCTGAACTCCCGGCTACAGAAGCTTCTCACCAAGAATTTGGTCATTCTGTATTTTGATTTGCCCATGAGCAGCGACGACACAAGCTTCCTGAGCGGAGGCGTTCTCTCCGGCGCCGAAATCGATCAAATGGGCGGGCAAATTATCGGAGCCGGGGGACATTGGGAGTCGTTCGTGAATCAGGGTGAGCCTGCAGTCACGCTCTACGACATTCCCGGAAAGCCCCTCCTGTGGAGGATGGCCTATGAGGACCGGGCCGTACCGGATACCTCCGCGCAGCTTTTCACCACGGACTTGAGCCAAGGCGGGCTGATGCAGCGTCAGGTGGACTTTGTTCTCGATGGCCCGTATCCGCTGGAATTTACTCGCGTGTACACGACCAACGACGACCTTTCGCGTTCGTTCGGCGTCGGAGCGATGCATTCGTTGGACATTTTCTTGGCGGGACAGATGGGCGTGCGCATCGACTTGATGATGCCCGACGGCAGTAAGGTTCGCTTCGAGCACGTGCAACCAGGTCCGGGCCAATCACCTGAGATCTACCGAGCACGCTCCGGCGCCGATCCATGGGGGAACGCCGAAGCGGTTTATGACGCGGGCGTGTGGCGTGTGAAGCGCACCGATGGCTGGACCTTCCTCTTTCCCTACCGTCCGCGGTGGCTCAAGCAATATGTCACCGTCCTCGGTTCCTTCACTGACCCGGCAGGTCATACCTACGAAATGCAACGCGACGAAACTTATCCGGCGATCTTCTGTCCATCACAACTCCTTCCGGAGCGTGGCTGCACTTCGAAAATGATGAGCACCACCATATTCGCAACATCACGTCTTCCACGGGCCGCGTGGTGAATTATGCGTACGATCCCGGCGGGCGTTTGATTCGCGTCGCGGATTCTGACGGCCACGTGGAAACCTACACGTACGACTGCGAAGGGTTCCATGCTCACTGCAGGGCATGGCGCCGGTTCGCCTTTTCTAACCAACGCATACACGCCCGACGGTTACGTCCAGTACCAAACCATCGGAGAGGGGCGATTTGAGTACGTCTTCTTCCGAGGATCTAGGAATGCCGTTTACGAAACCTCGATTACGGAACCGAACGGAATGCTGACACTCATTGAATACGACTCCCGGGGTGACTTCACGCAATCTTTTCCGTCCCACGTCCCTCAGTAGCTTTTCATTCCCGGCCTGGTAACCACCTGCATTTCACAGGTAATATTTGGTAGTGTGTCGACCGTGCCTTCGATGCCCAAGATAATCGTCTCGGGGGTGCGGCACGAGAAGACGGAGACGCCCTGCGTTCTCATCGAGCAAATGGCGAAGAACCGCGAGCAGATCCTCGCCGAAGTCCGGCGAAGGTGGCAAGAGAAGGATCCCCACTCCGCTGCAAGTTGGGGGACAATGGGTCCTGCCCTGAATTGACGCGAACTCGTCGTCGATTTTCAATCGAAAGAGGCGGACAAATTCATATTGATCCGCGGTTCCGGGTCGACAGATTCGATCGATTTTAGAACTACATTGCCAAACACACGAAGGAGATGAGGCATGAGCAAGGTGCGGGTTCTGGTTGGCACGCGCAAGGGCGCGTTCGTCCTCACGTCGGACGGTAAGCGCGAAAAATGGGACGTCAGCGGCCCGCACTTCGCGGGCTGGGAAATCTACCACCTCAAGGGGTCGCCCGCTGACCCGAATCGGCTGTACGCCTCGCAGACCAGCGGCTGGTTCGGCCAAATCATTCAGCGCTCGAGCGACGGCGGCAAGACGTGGGAAACACCCGGGGGCGAGAAGATGCCGGCGCCAGGCGGCATGCCCGCCGGCGTGAGCAACAAATTCGTTTACGACACCTCCGCGGAGGCTGGCAAGCCCCTCACGACGCATCAGTGGTACGACGGCACGCAGCATCCCTGGGAGTTCAAGCGCGTTTGGCACCTCGAACCGTCCCTCACCGATCCGGATACGGTCTACGCCGGAGTGGAGGACGCCGCGTTGTTCCGTTCGAGTGACGGCGGGTGCTCCTGGCGCGAGTTGTCGGGGCTTCGCGGCCACGGCACAGGTCCCAAATGGCAGCCGGGCGCGGGCGGGATGTGCCTGCACACAATTCTGCTCGATCCCAGCAATCCGCAGCGGATGTTCATCGCGATTTCGGCGGCCGGAGCATTCCGCACGGACGACGGCGGCCAAACGTGGAAGCCAATCAATTTCGGGCTGAGGTCTCCATACATCCCCGACCCAAACGCGGAAGTCGGCCACTGCGTTCACCACATCGCCATGCACCCTGCCCGTCCCGGCGTGCTGTTCATGCAGAAGCACTGGGACGTCATGCGCAGCGACAACGCCGGCGATTTATGGCAAGAGGTCAGCGGCAATTTGCCGACCGACTTCGGCTTCGTCATCGACGTTCACGCGCACGAGCCGGAAACCATTTACGTCGTCCCGATTAAGAGCGACTCCGAGCATTTTCCAATCGATGGGAAGCTGCGCGTCTACCGCAGTCGCACGGGTGGAAACGAGTGGGAGCCGCTCACCAAAGGTCTGCCGCAAAGCGACTGCTACGTCAACGTATTGCGAGACGCAATGGCCATCGACTCGCTCGATTCCTGCGGAGTGTATTTCGGCACCACCGGCGGGCAGGTTTACGCGTCGGCCGATGCCGGAGACAACTGGTCCCCCATTGTCAGGGACCTTCCGGGTGTACTATCTGTGGAGGTGCAGACACTTCCGTGACCGAGCGAATCACCCAGGCGACGACCCGAACGACGATCCGCGTCGAGCTACCCGCGCATCTGCGGACGCTTGCGCGGGTCGGCTGCGAGGTCCGGCTCGAGGTCGAGGGTCACGCCACGCAGCGCTCGGTCCTCGACGCGCTCGAGGCCAGCTATCCGATGCTCTGCGGGACGATTCGCGACCACGTCACGCTGGAGCGCCGCCCGTTCTTGCGCTTCTTCGCCTGCCAGGAGGATTGGTCCCACGAATTGCCGGACGCCCCGCTGCCCGGCCCGATCGCGTCCGGGTCGGAGCCGTTCTTGATCATCGGGGCCATCGCCGGCGGCTAGCGCTGCTGTGGCGCGGAGGAATCTGCGGTTGCCTCGCGCGCTCGCGGATAGCCGATCAAATACGTAATCGGCAGCCCGCCATGCTCTCCTGAATGTTCGCCTAGCTCCCATTCGTATTCAGTCGCGGTCAGTTTTGCGATGATTTCCCGCAGCTCCTGTGGCCGATAAGTGCGCAGGCACGAGACCACTCCGTCGAACAGGAAGACGAACGGTATGATCGGAGCCACATAGGTCCAGAGCAGCCGTGACCACCGGAACGGACGGATCAACGGAGTGAATACCAGCGGGGTGAGAGCCCAAAGGAACATCAGGCCGATAGTTGACGGCGCGCGCCTCGTTATTTCAAATATCGCAACACCTTGGCTGGCGTCGACCGCATTTTGAAGTACCGCGCGAGCCTCCTCGGGCCGAAAATGATGAAACGACGTGAACACGGTTCGAAATCCCTTCAATTCAGGCGGAACTTTCATGGCGTCAACCGGCTCCGGATAGAAAACAATGCGATTCCCGGAAGCCGTTCCGGCATTTTGGAATGCCCTGAGATTAGGGTATTTGTCGGTCAGCCGGATTCGCAACGAGCCCTGTGCGTTTCCTCCGAGCCTTCGAGAAAACTCTAACCAGGGCCCTCCGCCGCCCGAACACAGATCGACGATCGGAGCGGTCCCCGGCAGCGTCAAGCGCGCCCCGAAGCAGCGGGACGATTGGCGCGTAGGCGTTTAGGAAATTGAGCCCGAATCGAAGCGCGTCCGTCGTCATCGTCACGAACCGACTGACGGGAACCACGGTTGTTCATGAAGTTCGATGAACTGCACGCGACGCATGGCAACCTGGCCTCATCAGCAGTTTACAGCGGGGCAGGCACGCGGGCGGGAGCAATCCACGCGCTCATCGGGCTTACTGCGCCGCAGTCAAGGCACCTTGTCGCGCCAAATCGCGGCGATTGCAGTTCGGACAGACGCCTTCGTCTCGAAGATGTCGAATGGCTTCCGGCACTGCCCGCAAATCCAATGAGGTCCCACCAGCGGCGCAGCTTTGCACGACGGGCACGCAAACCCTTCGCGTCGCGGCAGCTTTTCTCTGCGCGACAACGCCAGCGCATGTTGCAGTCCTCCCCAGCAATTCATCAGAATGTACGCGGAGAGAATGCCAAACCAGACGGATTGTCTCCACACGGCGAAGGCGATAAGCCCAGCCACGCCGACGAAGCCGATGATCGTCGCCGCCATCAAGCTGCGGGCGCGTCCCAGTACAAACCAGAGCAGCGACCGGAGAATCTGCCCGCCATCCAGAGGATAGATGGGCAGCATGTTGAAGATCAGCAAAACGAGGTCGATGTACAGGACCGCCAGCAGAAATGCATAGGCGTTGGGCATCGTCTCCGCCCAGCCCGACGACTGGCCCAATAGCACGAGCCCATACAAGATCGGAGCGAGCGCTACATTCACCAGCGGCCCCGCCGCGATGCTCCACAGTGTGGCGCCCGGTCGTTGCGGCGGGTTCACATAAGCCACCCCGCCGAGAGGCCACAGCACGATCTGATTCGCCGTCCCTCCCACCTGCCGGCAGGCCAGCGCGTGGCCAAACTCATGAACCATCACGATCAGAAACAGCGCCAGATACTCCAGTACGTTCCAGGAGATGGAGGAGTAGTTTCCCGCGCGCGCCTGGATTTCATATGCCGCGAAGAGCAACCAGGACCAGTGCAAAAACAGATCGATCCCGGCGAAACGGAACAGGCGGATTGATCCCTGGCGAATGTTCATCATGCGCGAGACTTCATGGCATGGGCCGCCCGTCTCTTCGCAACATCAGCGTGACCCTGGCTGGTTTTCTGCGAGAAGGCTCTTCGACCCGAGCAGTGATTTCTTGCTTCAGCTCGGCGTTGAAATTCCCGCTCGCCGGGCTCGCAAAACCAACGTGAATGCCTTTCACCAGACCATCGCGCCCGATGAGGACCGTCGTCGGCCACGAATTGAGGTTGATCAGTTGCGGTATTTTCTGATTGACCTGATCGGGGTCGCCGCCGACCAGCACCGTGTACTCGATTCCATAATGCTTGATGAACCCGCGCAGCCGCGTCAGATCCTTCAGTTGTTCCTGCTCCTCAAAATCCAGTGCCACGATTTCGAGGCCCTGGCCCCGGTACTTCCGATACAACTCCGCCAGAAATGGGGCTTCGTCGTGGCAATTGGGGCACCAACTGCCGGTGATATTGACCAGCACCACTTTCCCGCGGAAGCGGGCGTCGACATTTGAAACCATGCGCCCGTTGACGTCCGGAAAACTGAATGCAAATGGTTCGTTCGGATCGCTGATCTTCGTATGCCGGGCGGGATCGGTAGGCTCGGGCAGACCTTTGGCGCGGGCATCCGCCGGGCGGTAGGCCAGGAGCTCTCTCTTACCGCTGTAATCGTTCAAATCAATCAGGAGGCTGCCGTCCGGTTGGGGCTTTGCTTCCAGAAGATAGGGACGCTCGCCGGAGAAGTGGCTGAGCAGAAACGCGCCGTCCTTGTACCTTCCGGTAAGCGATCCGGTGTCGCCATCGACTCGCAAGATGGCCGCGGATACGTCGGCTCCCGACTGCCGCACGACGAAACGCCAGGCGGACTCTCCTTTCGAGCTTTTGACTTCAATCTCCCACAGGCCATCGATCGATGGGACGCTGCCAACCGGCGGGTCCGGTGCCGCGATGAAGCGCTTCGCCTGGAAGGGCAATGAGCTGCGCGGTCCGGGGCCAAACTTGCCTTCGATCGTGCCCTCCAGCCGGCCATCCTTCAGATTCGCTCGCAGCGTCTCCGCGTACTCGTCGAAGTTCAAGACCACCGATCCGTGGTCGAATTGCCCGCCCGTCGAGGTCACTCTCTGATCGCCATTGAGAAACGCGCCTTTCACGTGCGATCCCTGGCCGGCAATTTGAATGCGGAAGGGAATCGTCAAACCGTCAACCACAACGGTTCCTTCCCATAACCCGGCTACCGATTGAGCCGATGCGGAGGAGGCCATGGCCAGTAACGCCAGAAGCGCTAGCGCTCCAATTCCGATGCGAGGTATCGTCATGCGGGCGGATGATAGCATACCGCCAGTTATCGACTCAGTTCCCCAACCCCTGTCGGCCCATCCCTTCGCCGCGGGGTGGTTCGGCTTCCAGCCTGGGGCGGATCCCTCAGTACTATGGCTAATTACGGAATTATCAGTCATGCTTGACTCGCGTTTTCAAGGGAGAACCTGTGGAAGACTTAGGCTGCAAGATCTTACTCAGCAGAATGGACGAGGCTTTCGGCGACTATTCGCTGGAAGCGGAGCGCCTCAGCGTGCTCTTGGCCGAACCCCGGGATCCGTCGAGCTGGACGTCGTACCACGATCTCCTCAAGCAGCGCACCGCGGAAACCGCGGCCTACGAGAAGTATCACAAGCTCAAGGACGAGCTGTTCACGCGAATCCCCGCCCCGATTTTGCCCCGCAGACCTGAATCGACCGTGAACTAGCCGGGCCTGCCGGAGCAGAACCGCGTTTCCCTGGGAACTTTTTGCTTGGCCTGACGGAACCACTACGTAGGGATTCGTCCGTCCTGGGTCCAGTGTGAGGCAGGGGGTGGTACGGGGATGTGCGGCGGTAAGCGGCTCGGATTCTTCGGTATGGCTCTTGCCGTTCTGTTCACGGTAGTTGCTGTCCCGTGTGTTTCAGGGCAAGGCCTTCACAACGTGCTTCGCGCCCGGTCTCGTGTGTTTCCGGCCGTCGGCCCCGGCGTCGCCGCAATGAAGCGGGATTCCTCCGGCCGTTACTTCATCCTTGCGGAACCCGCCAGCGCGATTCTGATTTTTGACGCCGCCGGCAGCCGCATCGATCGGTTTCCGAACGCCAATTCACGCGGCGCCACGATCCGCTATGCGGTGTCGATCGACGTCGATTCGCGCGGCCGTCTTTTCGTCGCCGATCGTGGCGACAACGCCGTCAAGATCTTTGCGCCGGACGGCTCGTTCGTCGCTGCCGTCCACGTGACCGCCCCGACCTCCGTCGTCGCGCTCTCCGATGGCCAATTCGCCGTCACGACCTTGCAATCGCAGCGCCTCGTGCAAATCATGGACCAGCGCGGCGCCACCGTCCGCACCTTCGGCGATCCTGCCGACGAACCCGGCGCCCTACCTCCGACCGAATCCTCGACGCAACCCGTGATCGACCGCGGGCGAATCACCGGCGACCCCGCGGGAAACATCTACTTTGCCTTCACTTCGCTTCCCGATCCCACTCTCCAGCGATTCGACCGCTTCGGCTACTCAGCCTACGATTCCGTCATACCCGCCGAGACATTCGGGCCGCTCGCCAGCCGCGCCGGGCACGAAATCGACCTCGGTTACACCATGTCGGGTCTCAGCATGCCCACGACCGTGAGTGCGTGGACCGATCTGCACTCGTTGAAAGCCCTTTCGGTTGGGGAGAGGGCGCCTCGCGGCCGCGGTGCGGCAGCGGCGTCTTCCGCCGCGTCGTCTTCGGCAGCATCATCGCCGGCTTCTTCGGAAGACCTGACCGCGGACGGAGCTGTTCTCAGCTATGACGCGGCCGCGGGCTCGGACGCCTCGGACTTGGATTCTTCCCTGTTCGGCTCAAACGGGATTGGCGGCCTCGGCGCGGGTTATGGCCAGGGATTCGTGATGCCGGGCATGTTTGGTATGGGATTCGGGGAAGGGTTCCACGGCGGAATGATGCGAGGAGAATTCGGAGGTGGTGAGGGCGGGGGCGGGTTCCGGCCCGACTTCGCCGGACGCTCCCCGGACGCCGGCGATCATTTTGACCACGGTCATCCCGGCTTCGGACTGTACCGTGCCTCAGCCAACCTGCGCGTCGTGCTCGACGATCCTTCCAGGGGGGTGCAGGAGAAGCCGGTGATCACCGCCGTCGGCATCGACCCGGAAACGCACGAAGCCTGGACCGCGATCGGCGATACCCTCGTGCGCTTCGACACCAGCGGAAACCGCCTCGACATCTACTACCTGGCCATCACGGACGGCACATCATTGAAGCCCACGGCGATTCTCGTCGAGCCCGATCGCATCCTCATCGCTTCCGATCCGTGGGGCATCTACGAATTCCCTCGTCCCGACAAGCCGTCCCCATCTTCAGCGCCCCAGAACGCGCCCCAAAATTCTATCGTCCCGCAACAACTTCCCCCCGCCGCCCACTGACCCTGCGCGCATTGTCATTCCGAGCCCGGCCGCTTTTCGGACGGTGGCGAGGAATCTGCTGTTGCCGTTGGGGTGGCGCAGGCTGCATCTCACGAATCACTAGCCATTAGTCACTCGCCACTTCTTCCCTACGTCCTTCCTCATCTCCGTCTCTTCGCGAGTTCTTCCAGGCTCGGGTACGACTGCGCCTCGACAAACGTTTTTTCCTGCGGCTGCACCCCGTCCGCTATCGCGCGCACCAGCATTTCGACCGCCCGATCCATCGTCAACGGCGTCAACACAGCCGCGCGAAACGTTCCCTGATCCACCATCGGCTTGATCAGGCTCGCGACACTCGCGCCCGCGCACGGCAGGGCCAGCCATTTCGACCGGTCCGGCTCGCCCAGCGTGTCGAACGCCTTTCGCGCCCCCAAAATGAAGTCCGCGTTTTGCGACACGATCAGTTGCGTCGCCTCCGGCCGTACCGTCGAGAGGCTCAGCCACGAACACACCGCGTTGTACGAGCTGTTCGCTGTCGACTGCACCTTCACGCTCTTGATTTCGATGTTCTTGGGTTTGCCGCCTTCCAATCCCTCGAATCGCCTCGCGGCCAGCGAATTCATCGCCGGTCCCCGCAGGTAGAGCACCGAGCCGCCTTCCGGAAACATCGCGGCGATCTGTCGGGCTTGAATCCGCCCCACTTCCACGTGGTCCTGCGATACCTGGAACACCGGCGTCTTCGCCGTTCTGCGCAGCGTCCCGAGGTATTCCACCTGCGCGTTGCTCACCACCCAGCCGATGCCCGCGGCAACCGCCGCCTCGGCCACGCGCGGCAATCCGGTGGCGTTCACCGGCTCGAGAAAAATCCCGTCCGGCCGCTCCGTTTTCGATTGAACGTGTTCCAGCAATTGTTGGCTCTGCGCCACCGGATCCATGTCCGCGCTCAACACTTGCAGTTCCGCTCCAAGCCGCTCCGCGGTGGCCTTTGCCAGGGCGATTTGTTCGCGCAGGTACATGTTGTCGCCCGGAACCGAAAGTACGAATTTCAGTTTCTTCACGGGTTGCCCCAAACGCTTGCCCCAAACCTTTGTTCCCAAGTCTTGCCTCGATCTTATCCCCGATTTATCCGCTCCGGCTCGACAGACTTCAACCCCAATTCCCAACCGGGCACTGTTTCGTGAAGCGTCCCCTTACCTTTTCAATCACTACTCAGCAACTGCTAACCGCCGCCTCGCCCGCCGTCATCGCTGTCATTCCACCTGCCCTGACAAAGGAAGGGAACTCAGGCGCGATTCTTGCGTCCCGATATTTTGAGTCGGAAAGACCTGAGGCTTTGCGTCCTTCTTGGGGCGGGCGAAGAATCTCTCCTGGTCTTGCGAGGGAGGAACTCAGCGAAGGGAGCGTAACGAAGGCAGCGAGCGAAGGGCAGGCGTGTCGTCCTGTTCTTGCTCAGCAACTCCGGCTTTGGCAATCGGCTAGTTGGACGGCGGCGCGGCCGCTAAACGCAGGCTCATTTCCTCGAGCGCGCTCGCAAACTCCGAGGGTCGGAGGGCGGGTAATCCCAGGCATTCTTTCCCGGCATCGATGGCGGGCAGCCAGAAGCAGCCCTTTTCGACCGGCAGGCAGAGGAACGCGGTAACCGGCAGGCCGAGCAAAGCCCCGAAAAGGCCAAAGCCGGTTCCATCGGACAGATGCGTATTGCTGAGCACCACATCGACCCGCACCGAGTTCAACACCTCGCAGGCCGTCCGCATGCTGCTGGCAAAGTGGCACCGGAATCCCCACTTTCAGTCGGTCCGTCAAGGCGTGGGCGGTTCGAAAGCTCTGCCCGACCAGGAGTACGTCCTTGCCGGAGAGTGTCATTTGTCGGGCCTCGGATACCGACACTTCGTTGGCGGTTGCTCGGATGTGACAAACGGTTATGGACGAATGGAACTGCTGATTTCTGAGCCGTGGCTCGTTCACTACCGCTGAACGAATTTCGTGTTACGAAGCCTCTGCCCTTGCAACCGGCGTGT
>CAWEXR010000015.1:0-25963 GCA_963813045.1 uncultured Acidobacteriota bacterium | reverse complement strand
ATGGAGCGAGTACCTTCCGCTGATTTGCGGTCCACCGAGCCGAACGCCGCCAGCGTCCGATATCCCAGGTTCGCTAGAAGGCTGAAACCAATTCCGATATGCCGGGAGCCAAGTAGAGCCTCGGATGTTGCTTTTGAGGTGTTTCCTTGAGTATGCCCGCCGCGACGAGTTTCAAGACATTTCGATTGGCTCCGGGGTACGACATCTTCAACTTACTAGCGGCGAGAGGTACGGTTAGTGCCGGAAGTTCGAACAAGTTGTCGATCAGCAAGAGACACGATCCTGGGGCGTGGGCCGATTGCATCTTGGTTCGGTATTCGTCGCGGAGTGCAAGAAGCTTCTGCGCCCGGTCAACGGCGTCACGGGCTTGTTCAGCAACGCCTTCGAGGAAGAAGACAATCCAATCGTTCCACGTTCCTCGCTGACTGACCGCGAGGAGGTGATCGAAATATTCATCACGATGATGATCGAAGTACGCACTCAGATACAAGAGGGGCTTTGAGAGGAACTTCCAATCGCACAGCAATAGAGCCAGCAAGAGTCGGCCGATTCTGCCGTTCCCATCTCGAAAAGGGTGGATCGCTTCAAATTGGTAGTGAATCAACGCCAAGCGAATTAGAGCCGGCATCTCGGTTCTCGCGTGCAAGAATGTTTCGAAATGATCAAGAGATTCGTTCATTTGCGGAACTGGCGGAGGGATGTAGCGTGCGTTGCCAAATCCGCCGGGTTTGCCGACGTAGTTCTGTATATCGCGGAATTCTCCCGGCCGCTGTTCTTGTCCGCGTACCCCTCGCATCAGCCTTTGATGAGCGTCTCGGATCAAACGCAGACACACTGGGAGTTTTTCGAGTTGCTTGAGACTGAAATTCAAAGCGTCAACGTAGTTGCGCACCTCTCTGACGTTTTCGCCGGGTGTCTTTTTTCGATCTACTTCGGCGAAAAGCAACTCTTGCGGATCGGCAACGGTGCCCTCAATGCGGCTTGAGAGGATGGCCTCGCGCTGCTGGAAAACCCTGATCAGCATGTGGGGATTGGGCAACATATGTCCGATCCCCTTCAATTGTCCCAAGGCCAGCGTCGCATCTTCCAGAGGACGAACAATTCGAGCTTCGTATTCGATGTCGGGTGGAAGTGGATTGGGCAAGAAAGCAAGGTGCCCGCCTGCTATAGCAACCAGACGTCCTGGTGATTCAGCCGAGAAGCTCTTGGGATCGACCATGACTGAAATCGGCAGAGACTTTAACTTGATGTCTCGAACTTAAAGTTTTACGGTGAAAAGTTTAACTTCATATCGTAGGTAATGCAAATGTTTAACTTAAGCTACTCCTAAGAGACTCTGGCAGCTGGTGTTAGAGTCTGCCTGTATCAACTTACAACCTAAGGAGAATAAAAAGAGAAGATAATGTGGACCGAAGAGGTAGGAGCTGGGAATGCCGCTCTCCACGCTAAACACAGAAGTGTCGCTCGCCTGTCACTGCTCGTCAAGGAGAAGGCTCACGACCTAGCTGTGGGAGCGCATCCCTCGCGCCGCCGAGCTAATGGAACGGGGTGCCTTGGCGTATCATCGGGAGCCGAAGCGAAGGACAGGGAGACGAACATGCGACTGAAGGACAAGGTAGCGATTATTACGGGCGCGGGGACGGGGATTGGCGAGGCGACGGCGCACAAATTCGCGTGGGAGGGGGCGCGCGTCGTCCTGGCGGGGCTGCCGGGCGATCCGGTGAAGGACGTGGCGGACGCGATTGTCGCGAACGGCGGCGAGGCGGAGGCGTATCTCGGCGACCTGGCCGAGGAGGCCGCGGCGCGGGCGTGCGTCGATGCAGCCGTGCGGCGCTTCGGGCGAATCGACGTGCTGGTGAACAACGCGGGAATTTTCATCGCCAACGCGGAGACGGACGCGTACCGCATCGAGGATTTCGACCGGACGATTCGCAGCAACATCCGCACCGCGTTCCTGATGACGAAATTCGCGCTGCCGCACTTGCAGAAGACGCGCGGCAACATCCTTTTCACCGGCTCCGAGGCCGGGATCAACGGCTCGGCGAGCTTCACGCCGTACGGCGCGAGCAAAGGCTTTCTGCACGCGTTCGCGAAGGGCGTGGCGCTGGAGCAGGCGAAATACGGCGTGCGGGCGAACTGCGTGTGTCCCGGCCCGATCGACACGGCGTGGACGCGCGGGCTCGGCGGGCCGCTGAGCCTCGAGATACAGGCGATGATCGGCGGGATGGTCCCGCTGGGGCGGCGCGGCAGCCCGGAGGAGATCGCGAACGTCTTCGCGTTTCTCGCGTCGGACGAGGCGAGCTACGTGACGGGCGCGCTGCTGCTGGCGGATGGCGGCGTCACGCCGGCGAAAGGCAGCCCCGGCGAGATGGTCCCGGACGAGTTGCGCGAGATTCCGAAGGGCGTCCTGCCGTTGCGGCATTCGCACGAAGGGCTGCGCGGCAAGCAGGTGTACGTGGCGAAGAAGTAGCTCGCAGGCTGCGCCCGTGTGCGCGGCAGGCCGACTACTTGCTGCGATAGATTCAGCGCATAGGTAGGCGCTTCGCGCCATCTTGTTATGTCGGAGCTAAAGCTCCGACCCCCTAAACGGCTCCAGGAAATGCGCCTGCGCCCCGGAAGGTGCGCGTCCCGCCACGGCGGACGCAGACAGCGCGCTTCGCGCGACGAAATTGTGTCGCGGCTCTCGAGGCAGGCTCAGGACAAGTTCCGGCGCGATCTAGCCAAGGAGCAAGAGCGGCGGGACTGGCTAATACATGCCGCGGATGAATCCTTCAGCCGACCAAGGGGCAGAAGCGGGATAGCGAAGGGAGATCCCTCGCTCGCGTTGCTCCGCTCGGGATGACAATCCTCGTCGGATTGTCACTTTAGTGGCGGGGCCGGGACGAGCGGGAGGCGGCGCGGCTCGCCGTGGAAGCCGCGGACCTCGACCTCTTCGAGCAGAAACGAAGGCGCGACCACGGTGCTGGGAATGCCGGCCTGCGCCGAGCCAAACGCGCCGAGCGCGCTACCGGCAAGCCCGTCGCTGGCGTTTTGCATGTAGGTGAAGACGACCGGGTCGCTGCCGATCGCGAGAATATTGCGAATCGAGCGCAGCGTGAGGCCTTCGATCGCGCCGCCGCGCACCGGCTCGGCGCGGCCGTCCGCGACGTAGACGCGATAGAGCGAGAGCGGCAGGCGCGAGCCGCTGGCGATTCCTCCGCCCAGTTCGCCGATGAAATCCGCAAAGTCTTCCTGGCGGAGAGACGACAGCGCCGGATTGTCCATCTGCTTGACCTCGAGGCACCATTCGTGGCCGTCGTCGCGGCAAGCGTCGAGGAATTTCTTGCGCAAGCCGGCGGCGTCCAGCGCGCCGGTGGCCTGGAAGATCAGATTGCTGCTAAGAGGCCGCGGATCGGAGAGCACGGCGGAGCGCGCGTGGCCGTTGGAGGCTTGAAAATCGGGGCCGGGCCGGCGCGACATCAGCAGGTCTTTCAAAATGCCGTTGTCGACCAGCGTGACGCTCTGCGCCTTCACGCCTTCGTCGTCCACATCGTAGCCGCCGAGCAGCGGCTGGCCCTGAAAATCCTTGAGCGTGGGATCGTCCACGAGCGTGACGTTTGCGGGCAGCACGCGCGTGCCGACGCGGCCGCTCCATTCGCTGCGGCCTCCGACGCGCTCGATGAAGGCGTCGAAATCCTGCCCCACGGAAAGCGGCGGACGCGCGCCGGAAAGCGAAGGTTCAAGCGCCTGCGCGAGCGTCGAAGCGGCCGCGGGCGCGTCGAAGAGCATCGGGCCGGTGTAGTCCGGCACAAGAGCGCTGGCGCGAAACGCGGCCAGGTCGGCGGCGCTCTGCGCGAGCCCTTTTGATACGGCGGTCGCGTCGGGCAGACCGGCGGGCTGCGCGGCGTAAGACGCGTAGAAATTGTGCAGCGGCATGCCGTCATCGGCTTCGGTATCGAGTGCCGCTTCGATGCCCGCGATGCTGCGCGTGGTGCGGGTCGTGGTGCCCTCGCTGGTCATCAGGTAGGTGGTGGCATAGATGAGGTAGTAGCTGACGCGCGTGCCGTAGAGCTGCGGGTAATCCTTCAGGACCAATGAGGCCGCGCGGGCCTCATCGTCCCAGTTGCGCGAAGTCCAGTCGGGCTCGATCCGCGGATCGACCTTCACGAGCGGGGGCGCCTGCGAGAAATCGTCGATCTCGGGCGGCTTCGTCAAGCTGCGGAGAAAGGCCTGCTTGAGCGACATCTGGGTGACGGCGGCCTTGAACGCCTGGTCGGTGGCGAGCCAGAGATCCTGGCGGAGCGAGTTGTAGTCGCGGTCGATGCCGACCTGACCGGTGGAGCCGAGGAAGCCCTGAAAGCCGTCCTCGCTCAGGAAATTGGAGCTGTCGAGGTGATAGTCGCCCACGCGCACATCGACGCTCATCAAGCGGCTGCGGCTGAGCGAGCTCGAAACGAGCGCGCCGAAGGATGCGCTCACGCTGCGGACGTCGAGGTCGACCAGGCGGTATTCGACGTAAAAGGGCTTGTCCGATCCGGAAAGCGACAGGCGCAGGCGCGAGCGCTCCATCTCGTCGTGCATGGCGCGAAGCGTTAAATCGTTGTCACCGGACGGCACGGGCGCCTGCGCGGCGGGGGAAGCCGGCGCAGGTCTCACGCCTGCTCCGAAAGCAGCCAGCGGCAGAGCGAGCGCGGCGAGCAGCAACGTGCATGTGGCGATCTTTCTCACTGCGCTCCCTTTGATTCCGGATCGTGCGCGGGCGGCGGCAGCAGCGGCGGCCTGTCCGTGGAGGTCTCCTTCTTCTGCACTTCCATTTCGGAAATCAGCATCGCGGGAGCCACGGCCGAAACCGGCACGCTGCCGGATTCGGCCCCGCAATAACCGTTGAAGATGTCGGGCGTGTCGCCGGTGGCCACGATTTTTGTCAGCGAGACGAGCGGGGTGCCGACGATGTCCACACCGCGGACAAGCTCATCCGGCCGTCCGTCGGCGAAGACTTTGTACACGACGAGCGGCTGCACCTGAAACGCCTGCGGATTGCCGCGGCCGGTGAATGTGAAGCCGCCGGCGATGTCGTCGATGAGCAGGCCGAACGGCTTGCCCTGCTGCTTGATAAGCTCGACCAGCTTCTGCCGGAGCTGGGCGTCCGTCATCGTGTTCGTGCTCGAAACGATCAGGTTGCCCTGGCGCGCCACGGGAACGAAGCCGAGCTGGCGGCGGCCGTGCCCGTTGGAATGCGGAATATTGATGAGCGGCGAGCGCGACATCAGGAATGTCTTGAGCACGCCGCGATCGACGAGCGGGACGTTCTGCGCCGGCACGCCTTCATCGTCGTAGGGATAGTAGCCGAGCAGCATCTGACCGCCCAACGAAGCTTCGGTCGGATCGTCCTTGATCGAAATGAAGTCCGGAAAAATCTGCTCGCCGATTTTGCTGGTGAACGTCTGGCCCTCGTTGATGTCCTTCTGGCGGAAGCCTTCGGCGCGATGGCCGAAGACTTCGTGGAAATAAACGGCGGCGGCGCGTCCAGTGAGGAGCGCGGGACCGGCGTAGGGATCGACGAGGGGCGCTTTGTCGAGCGCCTCGGTCTCGTGAATCAGGATCTGAATGCGGTCGAAGACGGTCTTATCGTTCGGCGTATCCTTCGGATCGAGCCAGTCGAAGTTGGCGTATCGCTGGATGTCCATGCCGTCGGGGGCCTTACTTTGCACGAAGAGTTCGAGGCGATAGTGCACCTGGCCAAAAGCGAGCTTCGTGCCTTCCGTGTTCACCTGGTATTGATTGGTCGCGAGAGCCGTGAACGTGGCGATGGAGTTCAGGACCGCGGGCGACTTGCTGAACGCGGCCGTATATCTGCGCACGCGCTCTTCCCAGGGCTTGCGGTCCACGTGGATCTCGACGCGGGAGCCGATGTAGGTATGCGGCTCTTCGCGCGAGAAATCGGGCGCGGCGCCTTCGGCCGTCTGCACCTGCACTTCCTGGCTGGTTTGGACCTTGATAAGAGCCTGTGAAGCGGCGCGATACTGGCGGTCGGTCTCGCGCCAGATTTCGCGGCGGAGGACGGGAATGTCGTCATCCAGCACGGCCGATGAGCCAGGGCTGGTCCAACTCGGCGGGCGGTCGGCGAGCTTGTGGGTGCTATCGAGCTGGTAGCTCCCCACGCGGGTCTGCACTTCGAGCCATCGGCCGCGGTCTTCGGTGCTCGAAAGCAGCGCGCCGTTCGAGCCGGAAACGTCGGCGTCCTGACGGTCGGTGACGGTGTAGCTGATGAAGTAATCTGATGGGTCGGCCTTGGACAAAGTCGACAGCGAGCGGTCGAGCTCGTCCTGCATCGCGGTAAGCACGGCCGGCTGCGTCTGAGCCTGCGGCGGACGGTTCGCAGCCAGGCAGGCCCATGCTGTAGCCAGAAGGGCCGCGCCGATCAGAAAGGCTCGATGTCTCGGTTCACGTTTCATCGTTGCGCAAAGTCTTACAGTTTAAGGTAGGATGCCCTCGATTCCCAAACGAAAAGCCCGGATGCGTTTCGCGACCGGGCGACGCGGGAAGCAGCGACAGCCGGAGCGGAGTCCAGAAAGGAAGTTAGATGCGCGCTCTCGTCGTTCGGAGGTATGGACCACCCAACGTTCTTGAGCTACAGCAGGTATCCGATCCCCAGCCAAAGGCCGGAGAAGTGCTGGTGCGCGTGAGATCCATCGGCGTCAATTTCGCGGACCTCCTCCAGCGCATGGGCATCTATCCCGGCACGCCCAAGCCGCCGTTTGTCCCGGGCCTGGAAATCGCCGGCGTGGTCGAGAGAATCGCTGAAGGCGGCAAGCCGGGGGAAGGCGAGGGACTTCGGGTGGGTGACGCCGTGGTCGCGCTTCCCCAATTCAACGCCTACGCGGAGTGGGTGGTTGCGCCAGCCTCGCAAGTTCATCGCCTGCCGGCAGGCATGACGTTCGACGACGGCGCAGCGATCGTCGTGAACTACCTGACGGCGTATCACTCGATGTTCGTCATGGGCAATTTGCAGCCGGGCGACCGAATACTGATTCACGGGGCGGCGGGAGGCGTGGGAATTGCGGCGGTGCAGCTCGCGCGAACGAAAGGCCTGGTGATTTTTGGAACCGCGGGGCCGGCGAAGCAGGAATATCTCCGCAAGATCGGGGTGGATCACCCGATTGATTACACCCGGGGCGACCTCGTTCAAGCGGTGCGGCAATACGCTCCGGACGGCATCGAATTAGCGATGGACGCGATCGGCGGGAAATCCTTCTCCGAGAGCTACGAGTGCCTGGGCCCGGTCGGACGTTTGGTGGTTTATGGTTTTTCGGCTGCGGCCGGTCCCGATGGGAAGCGGAATCCGCTGCGCGCCCTGCGCGCCTATATCCAGACTCCCAGGTTTCACCCGCTCAAATTGATGGCCAAGAATGCAGCCGTAATCGGCGTGAACCTCGGGGGAGTGCGCTCGCGCGGCGCGCTCCTTCGTAGCGAGCTCGACGAAATCTTCCGCATGTACGCCGAGGGGAAAGTCAAACCCGTGATCGGCAAGACATTTCCTCTGGAAGAAGGCGCCGCGGCCCATCAGTACATTCACGAGCGGAAGAACATCGGGAAAGTGATTTTGTCGGTGAGGTAGCGCCGCGCTATTTTGAGGACACGGGGGCCGCTTCGGGCTTCGCGAAGAGCGCGTCGTTTACGCTGGGATTCAGTTCGAGCTGCCGGATCGTGGACTCCATGTACCTCACACCGTCGCGATACACGGTCGTCGAGAACGCGAACTGCCGGCCGTCGACCGCGCGGTAATCGCTCCAGCGTTGTTCGTTGTCGGAGGCTCCCTGCGGCCCCGCCGACTGGTAACGCGCCGCAACCAGCAGGTGAGTGGCGGGATCAAAATAGAGCCTCACACCTCCCCAGGGTTCCTGGACCGCCACTCCGGACACTTTCTTGCCGTCGATTTCGTCTTCGCCGATCGATTGGCCCGCGATCTTGCCAGCCAGCACTTGTTGGTAAAGGCCCCAGCCGCCGCCGAAGAGTGCAATCGCGCGCCCAAATTCGCCGATCATCGGCGTGGCATCCCGCGTCTGGCCTCCCATCTGCAACCACGCCGACTTCCCGTCGGAAATCTGGACGGCGCTCATGCCGCCGGTGGTGATCTCGCCGCGCGCGCGGTCCGGAAACGACACGAACCATTTTATGGTTCGCGACATCGAGGGCGCTCCACCGCCCGGCCCGATCAACTTTCCATCCTCGGCCATCTCGAGAGCCTTGAGCGATGCAAGCGCATCGCCGCCGGCAGCCTTCGCGGCCGCCATAAGAATTTCCTTGCCCTGCGCGAGAGACTCCGGCGTCGCCGCGGCCGCCGAAGCTTTCGGTTTCCGGAGATCCGCGGCCAGCAGGTCCACTTCCTCAAACGGAATCTCCTCGTACTGCGCGTCTGGGAACGCCTTCTTCAGGGCGTCGCGAAACGAGGCCACGTTGCCCGCGAGGACGACGTCGAGGTCCTTGATAGTGAGGTAGCGCTGCGCCATCTCGCGAACCTGCGCGGGCGTCACGCTCCGGATTCGGTCCGGATACGTGCGGTTATAGTCCGCGGGCAGATCGAAAGCCGCCGCCATGAGAACGCGATCCGCCACTTGCTCGGCCGTTTCCGATTGAATCGGGTAGACGCCAGCCAGATAGTCGCGGGCGAAATCCAACTCCTCCGGCGTCACCTCGCCCGTGGACATCTTGGCGATCAAGTCGACGACGAGCCTGGTGGCCTCGACGGTGGCCTCGGTGCGCGTGTAGGTGCCCACTCCGAAGGCGCCCGCGAAACGGTGCGGCGTGAAGGAGGAGTACGCGCCGTACGTAAGACCCTTCTTGACGCGGACTTCGGTATTGAGGCGGCTGTTGTAGCCGCCGCCGAAAACCCGATTCATCACTTCGACGGGGATGTAGTTCGGGTCGCCCCGCCGGATGCCCAGCTTTCCGGCGCGAATCTGCGTCTGCACGGAATCCGGCTTATCGATCAGCCAGATGTGCAGGCCGTGCACGGCTTCCGGCACGGGCGGAACGGCCGCCGCAACGTCGTGTTGGGGCCAGGCGCCAAAGTACTTCTCCGCCGCGGCAAACGCTTCCTCGGGGGTGATGTCGCCGGCAAAGGCGAGCAGGGAATCGTTGGGCGAATAGCCGGCGTCATGGAACTTCACGAGCTGTTCCGGAGCAAACTTCCGGACCGTTTCCGGAGTGCCCTCGGCAGGCCAGCCGTAAGGCGAGCCGCCATACACCACCCGGTCGAACACCGCCGACGCGAGGTAGTCCGGATCCGAATACTGGAGCGTCAGACCGGAAAGAAGCTGCTGGCGCTGCCGGTCGAGCTCGTCGGCGCGAAACGCGGGGTGCAGCACGACGTCCGACATCAGGTCGAGTCCGGTGGACAAATCCTTCTTCACGACGTTGAGGATCACCGCCGTCGAATCTCTGCCGGCGGACGCCTCGAGCGAGCCGCCGACGAAATCAATCGCTTCGGCGATTTCTCGCGCCGAGCGCTTTTCGGTGCCCTGCGTCAGCAAGTTCGCCGTCATCTGCGCGACGCCGGGCATTCCCTGCGGGTCCTTGATGCTGCCCGCCGAAAGGATCACGAGACGCGCGGCAACCGCGGGTTCGCTATGATCGGTGACCACGAACACGCGCAGGCCGTTCGGAAGCGTCTTCATGGCGGCATCGGGAAAGTGAAACGGCCTGGGCGCGCCCGGAGGCGGCATCTCGGGAGCCAGCCTTACGCCGGGCGGCACGACGCCCGTGCCATTTTTATCCGCGGGCTTATCTGCGGGCTTATTTGCGAGCGCGGCGGGTGGCTGCCCGCCTTGCTGCGCGAGCGCCGCCGTCGTCGCCAGCGCAAAAAGCGCCACAAGAAAAATCCACGGTCTGATTGCACGCTTCATCAGTGCTCCTGGTATGAATCTCAGCCAATCTACTGGGCGGGCGCAGCGGGCTTCACGATCAAAACCGTGGCATGTTCCGGCACGAAATATTCCTTTGCCGCCCGCTCGATGTCTTCCGGCGTCACTTTCAGATACCGCTCCAGCTCGGTGTTGACCAAGTCCGGATTCTTGCCGATTACCGCAGCCCCCTCGATCGCCACGGCCTTTTCCTCATCGGTATCGCGGCCGAGAATGAATCCGGCGACCTCCTGATTCTTCGCCTTTTGGAGTTCCGTCGCATCGACAGGTTTGTCCTTCAGCCCGTCGAGAATCGCGACGACCGCCTTCTCGCCGTCCTGAGCCGAGTGTCCCGGATTCATGATGGCGTACGCCCAGAAAAGATTTGGATCTTCGCTGAAATCCCCGGAACCGGCCGATTGCACGGCGATCTGGTCCTTGTATACCAGCGATTGGTAGAGGCGGCTGCTCTCGCCGCCCGCGAGAATGTTCGAAGCCAGGTCGAGCGGGTAGGAGTCCGGAGCGTATCGGGCCGGAATCTTGTAGCCGATGACCACCGCCGGGAGCGGCGTGTTCGAATACGATTTCTCCACTACGCGCTCGGCTGTCTGCGGCGGCTCGGCGTTGTCGGGCCGCGGGATGGGCGTTGCCGAGGGCGGAATACCCTCGAAATATTTCCGCGACCACTCGAGCGCTTGCTTGGAATCGAAATCTCCGACGACGACGAGCGTCGCGTTATTCGGCTTGTAGTAGGTGTCGTGGAAATCGCGGACGTCCTGCAGCGTCGCTTTGTCCAAATCGGCGATGCTGCCGATCGGGGTGTGATGGTAGCCATGGACGGTGAAAGCGGCGGCGCGGAGATCCTCTTCGATCGAGCCGTAGGGCTGATTGTCGACGCGGACGCGGCGCTCTTCTTCGACGACCTGCCGCTCGGATTCGAAATTCGCTTCGTCCACGTTGAGGCTGCCCATCCTGTCGGCCTCGAGCCAGAGGACGCGCTCGAGATAGTTGCTCGGGAAGGTCTCGAAGAATTCCGTGGTGTCGTCGCCCGTTTCGGCGTTATCGAATCCGCCGACCGCTTCGATAATGCGCGAGTGCTCGTCCGGTCCAACGTGCGCCGAGCCTTTGAACATCAGATGCTCGAAAAGATGAGCGAAACCCGTGTGGCCGGGCTTCTCGTTCTTGCCGCCGACGTGGTACCAAATCTGAAGGTTGATCACCGGAACTGAGTGGTCTTCGAGCAGGATCACTTTGAGGCCGTTCGACAGCGTGTTCGTGGTGAAGTTGAGCTTGGGCGGGAGAACTTCGGTGGCCTGGGCTCCGGGCGTTGGCTCCTGCGCCGGTGCCGGCGCCGCAGTCACAGCCACTGCCGCCGCGAACAACATCCCCGCGATCATGCCAGTTCGAATCGATTTCCCCGCGTAAGCCTTCATCTCGATTGCTCCGATTGGCCGGCATTGCGGCGCGCTTGCGTGATGCCACAGCCGCACTCCGCCCTCAGCGCCCCTCGACTTAGACGCATCCAGCCGGGAAAGAGTAGCACCTGGCGGCCCTGCGTTGCGAGAACTCGCCCGCGCGATGCGCCTGTTTCCCGATTCGCACGGCGCGCAATCGAAAGTTTGCGGGCCCGCAGCCGGTGTGTTGCTATGGAACTGGTAGCCAAACGGCGCCGGCAGCGGCGCACGCGCGAGGTGACCATGCGAGCTGTGGCGAGTCTGGTTGGACTGCTTGTGGCGATGGCGATTGCCGTGATGATTTACAAGTATTACCTTTCGCCGGCGCAATCTCCCGGCGTGGCGACGCCCGTCCAGACGATTGACGCCGTGGGCGTGCAAAACGACCTGCTCGGGATCGCGCAGGCCGAGCGTGCCTACCAGGCCGAACATGGCAAGTACGCTTCCATGGATGAGCTCACATCGAGCGGCGCGATGGAAATGAGGAAGACCAGCCGCGGCGGATACACCTACGAAGTCGAAGCATCCGACAACAGCTTTCGCGCAACCGCGCAATGCGGCGGTGTACAGGGCTGCCAGAACTACGCCGTGGACCAGACCATGACGGTGCAGCCCGCGCCCTGAGCCGCGATACGATCCAACGACGCCATACGTGCTAAAATAGCGTCGTCGTGCAGAAGATCCTCCAGAATCTCCTCGAGCTGCAAAGCGTTGACGTGCGGCTGCACGAAGTCCGCGCCCAGCTGGCCGCTCTCCCGAAAAAGATCGCCGAAGTGGACGCCCGCGTCGCCGCCGCCAAGGCCACGCTCGAGCAGAGCAAGGCCGCGCAGCTCAATACGATCAAGGAGCGGAAGAAGTACGACCTCGACGTGGAGCAGTGGAAGGAAAGAGCCCGCAAATACAGAGACCAATCGTCCCAGGTGAAAACGAACGAGGCCTATAAGGCCCTCCAGCACGAAATCCAGAACGCCGAAGACGAAATGGCCAAGGCCGAAGACCGCTTGCTCGAGCAGATGGTGGCGGCCGAAGAATACGACCGCCGGGTCAAGGCTTCGGACAAAACGCTGAAGGAGACGGAAGAAGCGGCGCGAGGCCAGCGTTCCAAGATTGACGCGGAAAAGGCCTCGACCGAAAAGATTGTTGCGGAACTCGAGGTGGAACGCGCGCGCGCCGTGGCGGATATCCCGGAGAATCTGCTCGACCATTACGACCGGATCGTCAAGAAGCACAACGGCATTGCGCTCGCCGAAGTGCGCGAGGAAAAGTGCGGAGCGTGCGGGATGAGGGTCCGGCCGCACGTTTTTCAGGAAATGCGGCGCGCGGGGACCGAAGAGATGTTTCACTGCGAGACCTGCACGCGCATCCTCTACTACCATGAGCCGGACGCGTCCGCCGCGCCGGCTGCCGCTTCCGCGTCGCAGGCCTCTTCCCGTGAGAGCTGAGGCTGCCTCTCGCATTTCTTGGGCCGCATGAGCCGCCCGACGAAGATTCCGCCGCACACCAGCGCCCGGCTGTTTTCGGATTCGCACCCCCCGGCGCCGCCCTCGGGAGTCCACGTCGCCAATATCGACGGCGCTTCGCGCGGTAATCCCGGCCCCGCTTCCTACGCCGTGGTGATGCGCGACCCGGGCGGAAAAGTGGTTCTCGAGCTTGCCAAGAGGCTCGGCCGCGAAACGAACAACGTGGCCGAATACTACGCGCTCTTGGCCGCGCTCGATTACGCTTCGAGCCACAACATCAACGCGCTGCGGATTCGCAGCGATTCCGAGCTGCTCGTGCGCCAGATGCAGGGGCGCTACAAAGTGAAGAGCGCGGACCTCAAGCCGCTCCACGAGAGTGCCTCGAAGCTTGCTCGCCAGTTCGAGTACTTCGTAATCGAGCACGTCCGACGCGAAAGCAATCGCGAGGCGGACGCCCTGGCCAATGTCGCGCTCGATTCGGGTGGGTTCGGCCCCGCGGCTCACGAAGCTTCGGCCTCGCCGGCGCCTCGCCCCTCGCCCAGTCGCTCGCGCGTTCACGCGCGTTTCGCCAAAGGCGTTCTGATCCCTGCCGAGCCGCTCGATCTTCCCGAAGGCGCCGAAGTGCTGCTCGACATTCGCAACGTGCTGAAAGGCTGAGGCCTGCCGCTCGTCCTCGTTCGCTATCTTTTCGCAACACATGGTACCAATGCTCCATTGCCAGCTTGGTTTCCGAGGGTTAATCTGTTAACTCGGAGGGTACGTGACAATATCGACTGAGGCGCTGCCGATCGTTCTCGTTCTGGCTGTTTTGGTCGGCATGTTCGTATCGGTGCAACGGCAGGTTCCGTCAACCCGCGTGAGGCTCTGGACATATGCCTGGGCGCTTACGTTTCTGCACTTCTTTGGGAGGGTCATCGAGACCCATTCCGGCCCCTTCAATCAGTTCATGACGGCATTTGACTACTCAGCCGCCGAACTTTCAGGGATCGTGTTTCTCTGCTCGGCGCTGTTCAAGGACGACGAGCAGAAGAAGCGCGTTCGCCTGATCCTGGCACTGGGCGCGCCCCTCGCGATTCACGCGTTTGCGGTCGGCTTCAACTGGGGAGTCCCCTGGATTCAGGCTGGTTTGCTGGGCGCGTTTTTCCTCGAAGCTACTGCTTTTACGCTCTTGCTTCCGGAGCGCCGGTCGCCGCTCCAGTTTGTCAGGGCGCTGGCGCTCGCCGGTGTGGGAGCCTGGGCCGTTCGAGACCAGTTGCACGGGAGCCCGGTTATCGCCGTCACCGCGATCCTGATGCTCGCCTACGCGCTCTCGGGAGCGCTTTTCTGGCGGCTTTATCGGCGCCGGTCGCTCGGCGTGATCGCCGTGACGGCGGGGTTCATGGGATGGTCCCTGGTTTTCCCGGCCGGCGCGCTGCTGATGATCTTCGACCCGAAGCTGCATGTGCATCTGGATCTTTGGAACGTGCCGAGGCTTTTCGTCGCATTGGGGATGGTGCTGACGCTTTTCGAGGATAAGTCCAGGATCGTCCAAAACGAAAGGAAGCGCACGCAAACAGAGAACGTGTTGCTCGAGGGGCTCTCGCAAATCACGTCCCGCCTGTTGGCCGCAAGCGATCCGGTCGCCTCATGCGCGGAGGTTGCCCCGGCAATCGCCGGGTTGAGCAGCTTCCAGCGAGCCGCGCTGTTTCTTCTGGGCGAGGACCGCAAGTTCTATCTGGCCAGCTCGAGCGGATTCACGGCGCAGGAAGAGGAGACGCTGCGGGAGCACTCGAGCAACTACGCGATCGAGTCGCTGAAGAACCGCTCGCCGGAGCGCTCCCTGGGAAGCAGGTCCTTGCGGATATCAGGGGATTCCGCGCTGGTGATGATCCCCATGGTCTCGCGCCGCGGCTCGCACATGGGATGCCTTTACGTGTCCGACTCGAAGGACCCGGCCGGCGTGGGCTCGTCCGAAATGGTCAAGCTCGAGCTCTTCGCCGCGGACCTGGCCGTGACGTTCGAGAACCTGAGGCTGCATCAGCAACTCGTGCGTTCGGAGAAGCTCGCGGGGCTCGGGCAGCTTGTTGCCGGCGTGGCGCACGAACTCAATAATCCGCTCACCGGCGTGATCGGCTACGCGGACCTGCTCCAGGAGGAACTGCGGGGGCACAAGACGGCCGCGCGCGTCGAAAAGCTGGCTAACGAGGCGCGCCGCATGCAGCGGATCGTCGACGGCCTGCTTCGCTTCGGCCGCCAGAACAATTCGATGCTGCGTTCGTCCGATCTGGTGACCTCGCTGCGGGACGTCGTTCAGCTTCGCGAATATCACCTGCGCGCGCGGGGGATAAAGGTCAAAATGGAGATCGATCCGAAGCTTCCACCCGCGGGAATCGGAGAAGACGAGCTCAAGCAGGTCCTGCTGAACATCCTGAACAACGCGATCGACGCCGTCCAGGAAAGCGCGAGGCGGGAAATTGATATCCACGTGTCACACCATTCCGGACGGGTCGCGATTCAGTGCGACGATTCGGGTCCCGGGTTCGCCGACCTGAGCCGCGCATTCGACCCGTTCTACACCACGAAGCCCGTCGGGAAGGGAACCGGCCTGGGGCTCAGCATCTGCTATGGCATCGTGCAGGAATGCCACGGCGAGATCAGCCTCTCAAACAACCAGCCTTGCGGTGCGAGGGTCGTCATCGATCTGCCGGTTGCTGCACCGCAGCCGGCGCTCGTCACATCGCCCGAGTATCATGAGGAGTATCCGCTGCTCTCAAAGCGTGCCGTATAGCCGGCCGCATTCCGATTCGTGTTCCACTCCCGCACAACCTGATTGACGCGCGTTCGCCGCACGGTTATGTTGCTGGCATCGGATTCCAGGCTGGCGAAGGGGGCTGCATGTCTTTCGACGAGGCAATCGAGTTGGCTTCCAGGGACGAACGATTCATGGCTACCGTCTACTCCATGAACACGCTCCTGATTCACAAGGGCGTCTATACGCAGGCCGAATTCGAAGAGTTGTTCGTGGAGTGGATGAAAAAAGAGCAGCGCAAGAAGACACCGGAAAAGAAACCTAGCTCCGAGGCCGCTTTGTCCGCCGCGCGGCACTAGATACGTCCTTCCAGGTTGGATGCTGGCAGTCCGGCCTCTTGCAGCAGTGGTTCCCAATCTCGCAACGGACACACGTACAGTCACAGCGCGGCGGAGGTTCCTTCTTCGCGTCCCTCTTGGAGTTTCCCACCGTCGTCTCCTCTTGGCGTCGTCATCTAAACGCCATGGGCGTGCGTGTCAAGCAGACCCTGCCGCGCACCCTGCTCAGCGCGCCACGCGAGTGCCCATCAGAAGTGTCAAGATTGACTAAGCAGCGGGCTGGATTGCTGGGTGTGGCTTCCAGACGTAGGAGCGGTAGAGGGTGTCGCGCTGGGCGGGGATGTAACCGGCGTCGGAGATGATGCGGCGGAGTTCCTCTTCGTTGGTGCGGTTGCGAACGCCCGCGGCATAAACCACATTTTCCTCGATCAGGATGCTGCCCACGTCGTCCGCGCCGAACTGCAAGCCGACCTGGCAGACCTTGATTCCCGGCGTGAGCCAGCTCGACTGGACGTGGTCGATGTTGTCGAGATAGAGCCGGCTGATGGCCAGCGTCTTCAAGTAATCGAACGCCGTGGTCTCGCCGACTTTCTTCCCCAGCGGCGTGTTCTCCGGCGCGAAAATCCACGGAATGAAGGCGGTGAACCCGCCGCTATCTTCCTGAATCCGCCGGAGCCGCTCGAAATGATTCACGCGATGGCGGTACTCTTCGCCGCAGCCGAACATCATGGTCGCGGTGGTGCGCATGCCGAGCTTGTGCGCCTCGCGATGCACCGATTCCCATTCCTCCGACTTGCACTTCAGCCGCGCGATGCGGTGGCGGACTTCGTCGTCGAGGATCTCGGCGCCGCCGCCCGGAATGGACTGAAGCCCCGCGTCGCGCAAGCGCGCGATCGTATCGTGGATCGATAGCCCGGAGACTTCGGCGATGCACAGGATCTCGGGCGCGGAAAAGCAGTGCAGATGCACCTGCGGATATCGCTCGTGGATCGAGCGCAGCATATTCTCGTACCATTCGATCTTCAGATCCGGGTGCAACCCGCCTTGGAGGAGAACGCCCGTCCCGCCGAGCTTCAGCATCTCTTCGATTTTTTCGTAGATTGCCTCGAGCGGCTGGAGGTAGCCCTCTTTCGAGCCCATCGGGCGGTAAAACGCGCAGAACGAGCAGTATTCCGTGCAGAAATTGGTGTAGTTGATGTTGCGGTCGATCTGATAGGTGGCGACGCGCGGATCGGTTTTCGCGCGACGGACTTCGTTGGCCGCCATGCCGATGCCGATCAGGTCATCGGAGTTGAAAAGATCGAGCGCTTCTTGTGGTGTTAAACCCATTGTGAATCTATACCTGCCCCCTGTGACCTAGAACCTTGCCTCACGGCCGCGCATGGCTCGCGCGATCCGAATAGCCGGAGACGCCGGTGCCCGCGAATTCGAGTGGCCGCGCGCGCGGGATCACTCCGGCAGCGGCCGCCTTCTCGAAGTACAGCCGCAGCCCGGCGAGATTGTCCTCATCGAGATCGAAGTGGATGTTCTCCGTCAGATATCGTTCGAGCGCGCGAGGCGGCAAATCGAGTTTGATGGAGGCGGCCTCGGAAATTTCGCGAACGTGCTCGAGCCCGTATTGCTTCGATGCGCGAAAGTCCGCAAACACCTCCGGCGTGAGCGCGTCGCGCCGTCCCACCCAGATCGCGAGCACGGCTGGCTTGCCGGTCATTTCGCGCCACTGATGGACGACGTCGTAGACGTAGAGCGTCTCGAAGCCGGGCACGGGCATGTCTTCCGGATCGCCCTGGCAGCAGTCTCCGCCGCCCGGCGGCTTTCCGGCGAGGGCTTCCATCTTGAGCGAGATGCGCAGCGCGGGGTCGCCGATCACCAGCGCCGCGTCCGCCTGCTTGAGCATTTCCGATGCGTCCGGAGCGGCGTCCACGAATTCGGGGTGGATGCCCCAATGCTCCTTCGCAAGGATGCGAACCAGCCCAACCGTACTGCGCGAACTTGTGTCGAGCGCGATCCGCTTGGCCAGCTCAATCGGCCTCTTGGACACCACGAGAAGGCTCCGAACCTCGCGTTTCGCCGCGATGGCCATGTCCGGCAGCGCGACGACGCCCTCCATGCGCTGATATTCGATCGACGGGATGATCGCGATATCCGCGTCGCCGCGGCGCAGCGCCTCGGCGCACTGCGACGGCACGGTGAACGACAGGTCGTATTTCCCGGCGAGCGGCCCGTCCGTAAAGCCCCACACGAGCGGCGCCGTGTTCAGGTATTCGACAATCGAGATGCGCAGCTTCTGCAAGGTTTCCTCTTCGGCCCGGCGGACAACAATATAGCACAAACCCTTCTTCGACCCCGGCTTGCGGCAATTGCTGACGGCTGTACGTAATCATGCATAGTTCACCCAGCTTGACAGTCATGCGCGGCGCTGCGTAGGCTTTCCTGCAGGTCTCCCTCTCGATGCACTCCGACGACTACGTGGGCTGGCTTGCGCTGGCACTGACGCCGGGTCTCGGCGCGCGGATGGCGGGCAAGCTTCTCGGCCAATTCGGCAGTCCCGACGCCATTTTCAGCGCTTCCCTGACGGCCCTGGAAGCGCAGCGGTTGCCCGCGGCGGTGGCGCAGGCGCTTCATTCGCGCCGCCCGCTGAGCGACGCTGCGAGGGAGCTGGCGCAGGTCCAGGCTGCGGGTTGCCGGCTGTTGACCTGGGACGAGCCCGAGTACCCAGCGCGGCTCAAGGAGATCTACGATCCCCCACCCCTCCTGTATGTCCGCGGAAACGTTGAGCTTCTTAATCGCCACCTGATTTCAATCGTCGGGGCGCGTCGCCCGACCCCCTACGGGAATCAAATGGCTGAGCGCTTGGGGAGGGACTTGGCCGACCGGGGACTCGTGGTTTCGAGCGGCCTAGCCCGCGGAATCGACGCCAGCGCCCACAGAGGCGCTCTGGCATCGGCGAGCGGTATGACGATCGGCGTCCTCGGCTGCGGGATCGACGTGGTCTACCCCAAGGAAAACAAGAAGATCTTCGAGGAAATCGAGAAGCGCGGCGCCATCATCACTGAGTTCCCCATGGGGACTTTCCCGGCGCCTCAGAACTTTCCGATCCGCAACCGGATTCTGGCCGGAATGGCCCTCGGCGTCGTGGTCGTTGAGGGCGCGCAGTATTCCGGCTCGCTGATCACAGCCCGGCTGGCGATGGAATTCGGGCGCGAAGTCTTCGGCGTGCCGGGCAACGCAACGCAGCCCGCGAGCTTCGGCCCGAACCAGCTCATCAAGCAGGGCGCAAAGCTCGTGACGGGCTGGGAGGACGTGATCGAGGAGCTTCCTACGCCGGTGCGGGCGGAGCTGATGCCCGTTGAGGCGGCTTCCCACGAAGAGCGGGCGGCGCTGATCGAGGAAGGTCTGGCACCGTTGGAAAGGCCGTTATATGGCCTTTTGAGCGTGGACGAGGCGCGGCACGTGGACGATTTGGTCGAAACCTCAGGGCTCAGTTCCTCAGAAGTGCTGGCGGCGCTATTTGACTTGGAGCTCAAAGGCGTGGTACGCCAGTTACCTGGAAAGCAATTCTTGAAAGTCCTGTTGTAATTATCGAGGGCACAGCGGGTTAGGATGGTAGCTCCCATGTGGTGGGAGGAGCGCTTGAACCCTGGCGCCCGGCAAGCGCATCTTTTCAGCAGGGACTGAGTCGGAATCACAAGGAACAGAGAGAAGATGGCAAGATCACTCGTAATCGTTGAGTCGCCGGCCAAGGCCAAGACAATCAACAAGTATCTCGGCCGGAACTACAACGTGAAGGCATCCTACGGCCACGTGATGGACCTGCCGAAGAAGACCATCGGCATCCTTCTGCCCGGCGAAGAAAACGGGAGGAAGAAGAGCAAGCGCAAGAGCAAAGCCAAGGGAAAGGCTCCGGAAAAGAAAGCCGCGAAGCCGATCGTGGTCACCGACGAGAATATCTTCGAGCCTACCTACGAGGTCATTCCCAGCAAGCTCAAGGTGATCGGCGACCTTCAGAGGGCCGCGTCCAATGCGGACGCCATCTATCTGGCGGGCGACCCGGACCGCGAAGGTGAAGCCATCTGCGCCCACCTGGCTGAAATACTGAGTAAGCCGCGAAAGTACACCAAGGTCGTCGCCGAGGCGGTTGCTGAGGCCGATGCAACAAGCGGAAACGGGGACAAATCCGAAATCGGCGCCAAGCCGGCGAAGAAACAGGAGAGCGAGACCCGGTCGGCTCCTCCCAAGATTTATCGCGTGATGTTCAACGAGATCACGCAAAAGGCCATCAAGGCTGCCTTCGAGCATCCCACGCAGGTAAACGAAAACCTGGTGGACGCGCAGCAGGCCCGCCGCGTCCTCGATCGCCTGGTCGGCTACAAGATTTCGCCGCTTCTCTGGGACAAAGTCCGCCGCGGGCTTTCCGCCGGGCGCGTCCAGACGGTCGCGCTGCGCGTGATCGTCGAGCGCGAGCGCGAAATTCGCGCGTTCGTGCCCAAGGAATACTGGACCATCCACGCGCTCCTGGGCGCCGGCGAGCCTCCCGCGTTCGAGGCCAAGCTCCTCAAGTACAACGGCGCCGATATCGAGATTCCCGATGAGGCCGAGGCGCAGCGCGTTCTTGCGGCCGTCGATCACGCGATCTGGCAGGTGGCGAGCGTCGCGCAGAAGGAAAAGCGCCGCTACGCGCCGCCTCCGTTCACCACTTCCAAGCTTCAGCAGGCCGGCTACAACCGGCTGCGCTACACCGCGAAGCGCACCATGATGCTCGCGCAGCGGCTCTACGAAGGCGTCGAGCTCGGCGAGGAAGGTTCGGTGGCGCTGATCACCTACATGCGCACCGATTCGGTGAAGGTTTCAAGCGACGCGATCGCGCAGGTGCGCGACCACATCGGCGCGAGCTACGGCCAGACGTACCTTCCCGAGAAGCCGAATTTCTTCAAATCCAAGAAGGATGCGCAGGAAGCGCACGAAGCCATCCGCCCGACCGATGTGGCTCGCACGCCCGAGAGCGTCCGGCGCTATCTTGACGACGACATGTTCAAGCTCTACCAGATGATCTGGCAGCGCTTCGTGGCCTCGCAGATGGTGCCCGCGGTTTTCGATCAGACCACGATCGACGTGGATGCGAGCGGCTACACATTCCGCGCGACCGGATCGGTAATGAAGTTCGAAGGCTATCTCGCTGCGTACCAGGCCGTGAAGGAAGAAGAGGAAAAGGACGACGAAGGCGACTCGGCCGGGAATCGACTGCCTGCGGTTCGCGAGGGCGAGCAGCTACGCCTCGAGACGATTCGTCCCGAGCAGCACTTCACCGAGCCGCCGCCGCGATACACCGAAGCGACGCTGGTGAAAGAGCTTGAGGAGAAGGGCATCGGCCGCCCGTCCACGTACGCCGCGATCATCTCGACGATCGTCGAGCGCGAATACGTGAACAAGGATCAAGGCCGTTTCACGCCCACGCTGCTCGGCGAAAAAGTCGCCGATCTGCTCGTGAAAGCCTTCGAGGACATCTTCGACGTGGGCTTCACCGCGCGCATGGAAGACGAACTCGACGAAATCGAAGATGGAAAACTCACCTGGCGCACGGCGGTGAAGGAGTTCTGGGGCCGGTTTGAGGTGGACCTCGACAAAGCCTCTGGCGCGATGGAGTCCTATAAGGCGGGCATCCCCACCGGCCAGAAGTGCGAGAAGTGCGGCGAGGGCGAACTGCTCGAGCGCATCAGCCGCCACGGATTTTTCCTTGGCTGCTCGCGCTATCCGGAGTGCGACTTCACGCAAGACCTTTCCGAGCCGGGCAGCGAAGAGCTTGAGAGCGAGACGGCGACGCAGTATTGCGACAATTGCGGCAAGGAAATGGCCATCAAGCGCGGCCGCTTCGGCACGTTCCTCGCCTGCACGGGCTACCCGGATTGCAAGACCACGCGGCGTCTCGCGAGCGGCACCCGGAAAGCGTTGCAACCCGATGTGCGGCTCGACGAGAAATGCCCCACGTGCGGCGCGCAACTACTGCGGCGCCACGGACGCTTCGGCGAATTCATCGGCTGCGAGAAATACCCGAAATGCAAATACACGCGGCCCATCACGCTCGGAATCAAATGCCCCAAATGCAACGAAGGAGAATTCGTGCGCCGCGGCACGTCGAAGGGACGAGGCCGGGGGCGCATCTTCTATGGTTGCAGCCGCTACCCCGATTGCGACTTCACCACGCCCTACGAGCCGATCGCCGAGCCGTGCCCGAAGTGCGGCGCGCCGTTCGTCGTCGAAAAGCGCACCAAGCAGGGCAACTTCCGCGCCTGCATTCGCGAGAATTGCGATTGGGAAATCGCCGCGCCCGAGCCTGTGTCCGTTGCCGCGCCGCCTGCTCCTCCAACGCCCGAGCCCCAGCTTACCCGCTAGACGATTCAGGCGGTGTGAGGCGGCTCAGAATGTCAGTTCTCATTGGGGAGTACGACCTCAAAGGCCGATTCACAGGATGCAATTCGCTGCCGGGGTCGGTCGCGTTCGTAGAAGACAAGGAAGCTCATTCCCTTGAAAAGGCTCTTTGTACGATCTAGGCAGATCCCCTGACACTTGATGCCTCGCGCATCCTCGAAACTATAGGTCAGGCGAGAGCCAATTCTCGGGCGCATTTCTTGCCTTAGAACGGAAGCGACTGCCACCTCGCCGTTCCTGACCAGCTCTCGGTCCCGGTGCCGGAATCGGAAAACAAAGATGGCCATCAAGGTGAAGAATGCCATGACAATCAACCGAAACCAATCGAGCGGCTCGAATAGAGCAAAGGATTTCGAAGCAGCCCACTTCTGCCAAATATATTGGCCCAGTACGCCAGCAACAACGGAAATACTCCCGATGGATACAAGAAAAAAGGCCATTCCGCGAACAGTAGGGCGAGTTGCACGAGGACGCCCCGCTCGCGCGATCAGCAGGTCGCGATAACTGGGCGGTCTGGGGCTGTCATCGATCGGCGGCGCAGTCATCTTGCTTGGGGGCTCAGTGCGTTGTGTCGCTCTTCGCTGTTTCGTCCGTGTTGCGCCAGCAATCGTAGAGGTACTGCCAGTGTTCATCGGCGCCGTTTTTGCGGCTTACGACGGCGGTGCGCTTCAAGTCGTCGGTGTAGCGGATCGCGAAGTCATCGGGTGGTGCGGATTTTCCTCGCAGCCATGCGCGCGCTTCTTCCTCTGAATGAATCGCGACATCCGGCGCGCCGGCGTCCGCGACGCTGTGGCTCAACTGTTGCCGCAGGCAATCTTCGGTTGGCCCGCAGCAAGTCTTTGCGGGCCCCGATGGATGTTGGCTGCGGCTCTCGAGGCTCTTGATCGCGCCCTGCAACATCTGCGTCTGATTTTCGGGCGCAGGCAGCGTGCTCCAATATCGCAGGATCGGCAGCGCAGCCGGATCGCGCAAATTTTGGACGATCCACCAGTTCTGGTTGCGCTGCGGATGGGCGTTGAACAGCCGCAACAGCCGGAACGTGTCGTCGTCATTCACCAACCCGGCCAGGTGGTAGAGCAGATGATTTGACACCCACGGATCGCGCGGCCGCGCGCCCGATTCGAGCCAGCCGAGCAGCGTGTTCAGTTCGGTCTCGTCCATTTTCGGCGGCCCCTGGCCTTGCGCGTCATCTTCCTGTTGCACGAGCAGCACGTCCGCCGGAATCCAGATGTCCCAATAGGCGCGATACGTCCGGCCCATGCGCGTGTCGAGATTCCCGTCGAGCAGTTCCCATTGCACGTACTGCATCGAATCGGTCTTGAGCAGATCGAGCGCCGCGGGCGCGAACTTGCGGCCCCAGCGGCCCCAAGCGTTGATCACAATCTGGTGGCGCTCCCAGACGTTGTCGGTTTGCTGCTCCAGGCGTTTCCAGTAGTCCACCGTTTTCGCCGAGCGCAGCCCGAGCGATTTCAGCGCGATGACATGCTCCATCATTTCGCAGTTCGGTGTGTTGGTATGGAAGATGGCTTCGAGCGCCTGGATTTCCGCCACTTCCTTGTTGGGATCGATGTTGGGCGCGAAGAATCCGAGCCAGTAGGAGGCCATCGCCGATTTCTGATCGCAGCCCCCTTGGACGATCGTCCTCAAGTTGTCCTGCGTGCGCTGCGCCGGGGGAATCACGTTCCACCGGTCAAGCACCTCCGAGAGGACAGGATAGTCTTCGTCCGCGAGCGCCGTCTCCGCCAGATTGCGGTTCGGTCCCTTTTCAGCGTATTGCTGGATCAGCCCGATGGCGCTCTGCGTTCCGATGTTGCGCAGAGCCGAGAGCACCACCGCCTGCTTGTACTCGCTTCCGGTCAGCAGGTGGTTTCCGAGAATGCCGATCGCCTGCTCCTGGTTCCCGCTCATCACCATGGCGTAGACCATGGCGAACACCGTTTCCTTGCCGCGGAATTCGGGAAGGCCCGGAGGCGGCTGGAAAGCATTGCCGTCTCGTACCAGATGGTTGAGCACTCCGTCGAGCAACTCGTTGTAGGGGATCAGACCGAGATTGTCTTCATGCAGGACGAGCAGCGCGGAACGCGCCAGCATCTCGGTGGTGTACTCGGTGTCGCCGCTTTTCGCGATCTTCCGGATTTGATCGACGCTGAGGCCCTGCGGCGCGCCGATCTGGATGGTTCGCAGCAGCCGTTGCGGCACCGTGTCGCGCGCAGCGGTGCCGACCGGCAAGGCGAGAAAAGCGATCAGCAGCGCCAGCGCCGCCAGGCTCGGCCCGGAGCAATATGCCCGGCGCCGTGCGGCGCACAACTTCAAGGCTTCGCTTCCTTCGGTTCCGTGCGATACGTCAGCAGGATCGTTCCGGTGAGATGAATCGTCATGTTGCCGAGCAGGTCTTGAGGCTCCTGCGCGCGCTGCATGCGATTGTACGAGAATTGCCAGGGCATGCTGCCGCCACCGTCAGGGCGAAGCAGCGTCTCCTGCGAGCGAACGTTGAACGCCTGCAACTCGAGGTCGGCGGGCGGCTTGTCAGGCGCGCAGTCGGACGCAGCGGCGGCGGGCGAGGCGCACCACTGCTTCCATGCATCCGCCGTGCAGCGCTCTTCCATGTCGTGCAGTTTTGCGTCGAAATCGCTCACGCGGAAGCGGATTACCGCCTCGCGCCGATTGTAGTTGTTCAGCATGTTGTCGCCGAAGCGGTCCAGCCCGAATTCGATCAGCTTTTGCAGGATCGCATCGACGGGAGCGTTCGCGGGGAACTCCGCCTGCAGGCGCTGCACCACCTGAAAGGGCGGCTCGGGGTCTTCCCGGCCCGGCTGCGGAGTCTTGAGCGTGCGCACGCGCTCCATCAACTCAAGGTGTCCGTGTTTTTCCTCCACGTAGGCGCGGATCAGCGCTAGTTGCTTGTCGAGCTGGTCAATTGCATCGGTGGGCTTGATCGCTCCGCTCGAGACTCCGCCCATTATCACCGCCGTGTCCGACGTCATCTCGGCCGTACACGTTCCGCTCAACTGGAAAAACTGCTGTCCCTCGTAGCCCCCGGCTTGCACGGGCGCACTCATGACCACGGCTGTTTTCTGTGCTCGCGCGGCGCCGCACATGAGTCCAATCGCCACGCACACGGATAAGAGGGAAGGCTTCAACTTACTTTTGTTTTACTTTGGCGGCGGCGGACTGTCAACGATTGCCCCGCCGGACGTGAACCAAGAGTAATTCTTCCGCGAAGCGCTTTTGCTCTAGCGCGCGGACTTCGCTGAATTCGCCACGGGGTGTGCCGGCACGGGCAGCGCCCACGCGTAGACCACGCTGTCCATCGGCGTGATCACGTATTGCCGGCCATCCAGCTCGTACGTCATCGGCGCGGATGTGCTGATTCGGCCGCCGTACACGTGCCAGAGCGTCGCGCCCGTAGCCGGATCGAGCGCAAGGATTTTTCCGGAATCGTCGGCGGTGAACAGCAGGTGCCCCGCCGTGGTCAGCACAGACGGCCAGCCGCCCCCGCCCGGACTGCTCAGATCGCGCGTCCACCGCACTTTCCCGGTTTGATAGTCGATCGCCTTGAGCACCGACTTCGAATGCAGGATGAAGTCGCGGCCGCCCCAGCCCTCGACGTGTTTTCCCGGCATGGTCACGAAGTAAACGCCGGAACTCTCTTTCGCCGTCGCGTAAAAAAGGCTAG
>CAWEXR010000014.1:0-48494 GCA_963813045.1 uncultured Acidobacteriota bacterium | reverse complement strand
ATTTGTAATGAGCACCATATCGAAAGGAGTCGTTGATGAACGCCGTACAAGTCGAACAGAAGAGCTATGAGATGCCCCCGCGAGAGGGGATCAGCATCGCGTATTTTCTCACCGTCGCCGATGTCGAGCGATCGGCTCGCTACTACGAAAAGGTCTTCGGCGCTCGCATTCTTACCATGGGTGACGGTAACGCGCCGCCGTACCTTCAGCTTGCGAATATCTGGATGATTCTGAACGTGGGGGGCGGGCCGACCCCGGACAAGCCGACGGTAACGCTCAGCGTCCCCGACCCGAATCACATCAACAGCTTTATGAATTTCCGCGTCGCGGATATTCAAGCGTGCTACGAATTGTGGAAAAGTCGAGGAGCCGAGTTCATCACGGAGCCGATCCCCAAGTACGGCGAGATTCGCTGCTACATCCGCGATCCTGACGGTTATATTATCGAGATCGGACAAAGCACCTCTCTCAAGTACGGTTAACGCTCGGCCCGGACGGGATGCGGATTTAAACTCTTACGGATGTCCGCTGAGTGCTAGCCCATTGGCGCGAGCGATACGACGCCGCTCAGCCGCACAAGGCCCTGAATCGGCAGGCGCCCTAGGTTCAGGCATAGAAACGAGCACCATATAAACTTAGGGAGACCATGCACATGACTGCCCCCATCACGTCGAACACGCTTAGTGTGAACGTTTTTACCGCCCCGGGAAAGGCTATGGTCGGCGAGCGGCCAAAGCCCTTCGGCGAAGCGTTCGGCTTTGACCCGATCACGTCAACTTTAATCTTCGGCGAGTACGACGCGGTGCTGGTAGACGCGATGACGACGGTGGCTGAGGCCGAGGCTCTCGCGGATTGGATTGCTCTGCACAACCGCAACTTGGAGACCATCTATATAACGCACGCCCATTTCGACCACTTCTACGGTCTGAGCATTCTGCTCGACCGTTTCCCGGGCGCTCGGGCGATAGCAACGCCCAAGACGGTGAACGCCATGCAGATGTCTTTCTCTCCCACCGTGGAGCGGTTAGCCCGCCGGCTCTTTCCTGGGCAAGTGGCCACTAAGTTGGTTCCACCTGAGCCCTATGAGCACGACACGTTCACTCTCGAGGGTCACGAATTGCGCATCATCGAGCAGGGCCGCACCGATTGTCCCGATTCGACGTCTCTTTACGTTCCATCGATCGGCCTAATCGTCGCTGGCGACGTTGTGTACAACCAGTGCCGCATGTACGTCGGCGACACCACCCCCGAGAGCCGAAAGAATTGGATCGCGGCGCTAGACCGGTTAGCGGCGCTGAACCCGGCGATTGTTGTCGCCGGTCACAAGAAGCCTGGCGCGCCCGACTCTCCCTCGACGATCCAAGACACCAAGCGTTACCTGCAGGACTTCGATCGGGTGCAGAAAATCGCGACGTCCGACCAGGAGCTGTTCGATCAGATGACGGAGCTATACCCGCATTGGGTAGCCAATCAGTCGTGGTTGATGTTCGGATTCCCGCAGCCATAACCCACATCAACCGCCGGATAAAGTCCTCATCGGACAGTGCAGCACCGCTTCCTAGTGATATCCCAACGGGGCCGCTCGATCTTCTGTGGAGAAATGCTATGTCGGAGCTAGAACTCCGACCCCCTAGAGAACAGCGGACGACGAAGCACGGCGGGGAAAATCCCCACGCTTGCAGACCCCGCAAGCATGGGGCACCCGAAAAAACTTCTTTCCGCTGAGGCCGTGCCACCCGCCGACTAGCTGAAGAGCACCGGCGGCGCTCGAAAAGCACCACCGCGCGCATCCGGCAAATGAGAGTCGAAAGACAGGCAGTGGCTAAACCTCCAGGTGAAGTGGAAATTGCGGGAAGGAGATTTGTGCTTCAGCTCTTTTTGAGGACAATTTCGACGCGCCGGTTTTTCTGGCGGCCCTCAGGGTCGTCAGCCCCGTTGGGCTTCTTGTTCGGCGCAACGGGCTTGGTGTCGCCATAGCCGCGGGTGGTGATGGAATTCGAAACGCCGTGCGCGATCAGCCAGATCTTCACGGAGTCGGCGCGACGCTCGGAGAGTTTTTGGTTATATTGCTTTTCCCCTTTGCCGTCCGTATGGCCGCCAATCGCACAAGGATATGCAGCATAAGATTGCATCACCGTTACGACTTTCTGCAGGCTAGGCAAAGCTTCGGGCCGGAGATCGGCTTTATCGAAATCGAACAGCACGTCACTATTGAGTTGAATTTGAATTTCCGTGTCCGTGGCCCGCGCGCCCAGATCCTTGAGCGCGGCATTCAACGGGTCAACCTTGCCGGCGACCGCCAAGCTGAGGCCCTTGAGGTCGGTGACCTTCCCCTGGATCGGCAAGACTTTCGCCGTGGCTCCAGGGGGAATGGGATCTTCGGGCTTGTATTTCTGGGCTTGGGCAGCCTGCGGGGAAAAGGCCACAGCCAGCACAGACGCGCTAATCAGAAATATGCGGCCCGCCCTCTCGCGGATCAAGGGTAGCTCCTTACTGAGATACGGGCGTGTCTTCAAAAGGAGCAAACTTTGGAATATATACAGTGACCTTGGTTGAGGTCGGCGGTGGCGCCGGGAACTTGGCCCATTGCAAGCGTTGCTCGCCAGGACCCAGAGTCCCCCACCACATATCCAGGACTCGATTGTTCTCGGAATCGGTCAAAAAGGCATACTTCTTGTTTTCGGCGGGATCGGTATAGTAAAGCTGCGGCCAATCGAAATCATAGTGAATCGCTTTCGGCGCTGCGCCAGCAACGAGGCCGTTGGACTGTGGCGCGCCCGCGGTGTTGATCAGCCTCCAGCGGACCAGCAAGGCACCTCCACTCACGCGCTTCACCTCCAGCAGGTCGCAGCGCAGATTGGGATCGTCGCTGAATTGCGCGCTGGCAATCGCGGTGCCGGCGCTCATCGGCGCGGCGGCAGGCGCAGCCTCCGCAGGGGCAGCTGCAGGAGCCATAGCTTGAGGTGCCTGGGATGCTGTGGAAGAAGAAGCCGGCTGGGCGGGAGCGGTTTCCTGCTTCGAACACGCCGCTAGCCCAGCAACCACACACAAGGAAGACAACAGGAGAAATCCCGCGAGCAAGTTCCGTAAGTTCATATCTCGCGCCTCCGAAAGCGGGCGTATTCTATGCCCCCAGTCAACGCATTTCAAACGAAATCTATGAGAACAAGGTCAAGCAAGCTGGCGCGGTCGCCTGGCTGAAGAGCACCAGCGGCGCTCGAAAAGCACCACCACGCGCAACCGGCGGACGCCCTATCGATACAAAGCCACACCCACGCATCACACTGATAATAAAAGGCTTGCTTAACTAACGGGTTGAGAGCGAGGTTTGGCATTCCTTGTGCATTATCTCAGTGTCGGCAGTCACTGAAGAGCGTGACACGAGTTCTTGAGACCGGGTTCACGGGGTCTCGGAAGGAGCACAAAATGCGATATCTAAGAGTTCTAGCGTTGCTCAGCCTTTTCGCAATTCCGGCAGGGTTCGCGCAAGCGCAAAGGGTTTCGGTCGGCATCGGCTTTGGCGGCCCGGTCTACGCGGGTCCAGCCTATGTTGGCCCGGCTCCGGTGTGCGCCTACGGCTACTATTCGTATTACCCGTACGCGTGCGCGCCCTACGGCTACTACGGTCCTAGCTGGTTCTCCGGCGGGATCTTCATCGGCGCCGGACCGTGGTTCCGCGGCGGCTTCTATGGGCGACCGGGCTTCTATGGACGCCCTGGCTTCGGGACCGGCTTCCGGTCATTCGCCGGTCGGGGACCTGGCGTGGTCGCACGCGGTCCAGTCGGCGGTGGCTTCCATGGTAGCGCTGGCGTCCACTCATTCAACAGTGGAGGCGGATTCCATGGCGGAGGCGGAGGCTTTCACGGCGGCGGGCGCCGATAAGTTTCATAGCTAATTCATACCCGCGGATCGAACGGCCGGCAGAAATGTCGGCCGTTTCGTTTTTTTGGGGCCCCCCGCTAGGAAGAAAAGACCTCAGGTCTGGAGACCTGAGCTACATGAGGTGTCAACTGGATGGCGGCGCGTTCTTGCGTGGTAGAATGTGCGCGGGAGCGCGCGATGAAATTCGGAGTGGTGGTATTCCCCGGGTCGAATTGCGACGACGACGCGTACCACGCGATCGGATCGGTGATCGGGCAGCCGGTCGAATTCATCTGGCACCAATCCGAGCAGGTTGCGGGCTTCGACGCGATCGTCCTTCCCGGCGGATTCGCGTTCGGCGACTATATGCGCACGGGCGCGATTGCGCGATTTTCGCCGGTGATGAAGGCGGTGAGCCGCTTTGCGCGAGGCGGCGGGCTTCTGCTCGGCGTGTGCAACGGATTCCAGGTTCTGCTCGAAGCCGGGCTGCTGCCCGGCGCGATGCTGCGCAACAAGCGCCTGCGGTTTTTGTGCCGCCAGGTGCACGTCCGCGTGGAAAATACGGATACGCCGTTTACGTGCGCCGCGCGGCCCGGGCAGATCCTGAAAATGCCCATCGCGCACATGGAAGGAAACTACTTCTGCGACGCGGCCACGCTCGCGGAGCTTGAGCGCAACAAGCAGATCGTTTTCCGGTATGTTCACGCGGATGGGCGAGCCGCCGGCACTGATGATTTCGACGCGAATCCGAATGGCGCGCTGGCCGCGATCGCGGGCTTGTGCAATCGCGAACGCAATGTCGTCGGCCTGATGCCGCACCCGGAGCGCGCGGTCGAGGCGGGACTTGGTTCAACGGATGGCCTCGTGATTTTCCAGTCGATGGTCGCGAGCCTTTCGCGTCGCGCCGCCGAACGCGTTTCGGCGTGAGTCGCGCCGAATACCGTACTACATGCCGCGAGAGAAACAGCGCAAAGGTGGGCGCGTTCCGCGCCGCTTTTTTGTCGGAGCTTCCCGACATAGAACGTCGGGAAGCGAAAAACGCGAAAGCTCCGACCCCCTAGAAAGCCATTTTCATCTTGGAGGCGATTCGCTTTGCTCAGCCGTAGCGTAATAGTCCGCGGAACTGTCGCGCTTGCGGTCGGCTGCGTTTGCTGCGAAAATTTGACCGCGAAGCGAAGGAAGACACACCGCAGAGGCGCAGAGAACGCAGAGAAACCCGAAGAAAATGCGCCCGCCTTCCCGATACAAACCATCGGGACGCGAAAAACGCGAAAGGCGGCCGCTACGAAACCGTAGCCGAATCGCCGAATGATCGACACCGAGATTAAAGTCACGCCGCAGATCGCCGCCGAGCACGGTCTCACTCCCGACGAGTACGCACGGATTCAGAAGATCCTTGGGCGCGACCCGAGCCTCACCGAGCTTGGGATTTTCAGCGTGATGTGGAGCGAACACTGCTCGTACAAATCGTCGCGGATCCATTTGAAACGGCTGCCGACGCGCGGGACGCACGTGGTGCAAGGGCCGGGCGAGAACGCGGGAGTGGTGGACATCGGCGACGGGCTTGTCGCCGTTTTCAAGATCGAGTCGCACAACCATCCGAGTTTCGTCGAACCGTTTCAGGGAGCGGCGACCGGCGTGGGCGGAATCCTGCGCGATATTTTCACGATGGGCGCGCGGCCGATTGCGGTGCTCGATTCGCTGCGGTTCGGGCCGATTACGGCAGGCCCGGGGATGGCAGCCGCCGGGAAGCGCGAGCGAAGAGCAAGATGCCGCCCTGAAGGGCGGCGCTACATATAAACCTGACAGCGCGCAGAATGTGACGCGAGGAGATCGCGCGGAACCGGCGGATTCTCGACGGCGTGGTGCGCGGGATCGGATTTTACGGCAACTGCTTCGGCGTGCCGACCGTGGGCGGCGAGGTGATGTTCGAGCCGTGCTATTCGAACAATCCGCTGGTGAACGCGCTGGCGCTCGGCATCGCGCGCCGCGAGGAGCTTTTTTTCGCGCGCGCGAGCGGCGTGGGGAATCCCGTGATCTACGTGGGCGCGAAGACCGGGCGCGACGGCATCCACGGCGCGTCGCTGCTGGCGTCGGCGGAATTCAGCGAGGAGTCGCAGCAGAAGCGGCCGAACGTGCAGGTGGGCGACCCGTTCATGGAAAAGCTGCTGCTGGAAGCGTGCCTCGAAGCGATGCGCACGGGCGCGGTCGTCGCCATTCAGGACATGGGCGCGGCGGGGCTGACGAGCTCGAGCGCGGAGATGGCGTCGCGCGGCGGTTTGGGAATCGAGATCGATCTCTCTCGCGTGCCACAGCGCGAAACCGGCATGACGCCGTACGACATCATGCTCAGCGAATCGCAGGAGCGGATGCTGCTGGTGGCCGAGCGCGGACGCGAGCGCGAGGTTTTCGACGTGTTCCACAAGTGGGGACTGGACGCGGTCGAAGTGGGCCGCGTCACGGACGACGGCAAGCTGCGCGTCTTGAATCACGGGCAGGTGGCTGCGGAGATTCCCGCGCACGCGCTCGCTGAAGAGGGCCCGCGCTACGAACGGCCGATTGCGAAGCCGGCCGCCAGCGCGCAATCGCACGGGCCGCTCGCGGAGTTCGCGCCGGACGGCACGGATCTCACAGTGAATTTCCGCCGGCTGCTGGCGTCGCCGGCAATCGCGTCGAAGGGCTGGATCACCGAGCAGTACGACTCGATGGTGCGGACGAACACGCGCTTCGGGCCCGGCGCGGGAGACGCGGCCGTGCTGCGGCTGAAGGAAACGAAACGCGCTCTCGCGCTTTCAACCGACGGCAACGGCCGCTGGAGTTTCCTTTCGCCGCGCCTGGGCGCGATGCACGCCGTGGCCGAAAGCGCGCGCAATGTGGCGTGCACGGGCGCGCGTCCCATCGCCGCGACGAACTGCCTGAACTTCGGCAATCCGGAGAAGCCCGAAGTGATGTGGCAGTTCACCGAAGCGATCGACGGCATCGCGGAAGCCTGCCGCGCGCTCGAGACGCCGATCACGGGCGGCAACGTCAGCTTCTACAACGAGACGCTGGGCAAGCCGATCTATCCGACGCCGATCCTGGGCGTGCTCGGGCTGATTGAAGACGCGGATTGCGCGCTCGGCTCGGGGTTTCGCAACGAAGGCGATGTGATTGTGCTGCTGGATGGCCGCCTGACTTCAGAGGATGCGGGAAAGGTCAAGACCGGAGCCTCAGGGGTTGAAACCCCTGAGGGACAGGGCGGCGTAATGTCGGAGCTGAAGCTCCGACCCCCTAAAGAGCAGCTGAACCAGGCGACGGTTGCAGAGAACAACAGATCCCTCGCTGCGTCCCGCGCCCGCGAAGACCGCGGGGAGGGCAGGGGCGCGCGGGACTCCGCTCGGGATGACAGCTCTCCTTTGGGGGGGCTCGGAATTGATGGGCAGGCGGGGGAAACGCAGCGCGAAAGGCAAGATGCCGGGCTGAAGCCCGGCGCTACGTATAAACCTGAAGAACCACAAAATGCCGGTCCAAACGGCGGTACATACAAAGCTGAGTTCGCGTCGTCGGAGTATGCGAAGACGATTCATGGAGTCGTCGCGGGCGTGCCTCCGGCGATCGATCTCGACGCGGAGAAGCGCTTGATCGACTGCCTCGTGAAACTCGCAGCCGACAAGGCGATTCTATCGGCGCACGACGTGAGCGACGGCGGGCTTGCCGTCACGCTCGCGGAGTGCTGCTTCGATAGCGACGGCCTTTCGGCGGATGTTGAAGTGAAGACGGCCGATGAGCCTGTGGAAGCGGCGATTTTCGGCGAGCGCGGGGCGCGTGCGGTGATATCGCTTCCGTCAGCGTCGCTTGCCCGCGTCGAGGCAACTGCGGCACAATACAAGGTCGCGTCGCTGCGGCTCGGACGCGTCACACGCGGCGAATTTCGCATCCAATATAAGGGCGCTGCCGCCGTTCGCGGGACGATCGATTCGTTTCGCCGAGTCTTGGGCGGAGTCGCTTGAGAAGGCGGTCGAGGGAACGTGACGGCCGGGAGAAAAGCAGATCCCTCACTGCGTCCCGCGCCCGCGAAAACCGCGGGGAGTGCAAAGGCGCGCGGGACTCCGTTCGGGATGACAGTGCTTGTTTGTGGGTTCCCAAAGCGGGCATGGGACGCGTCGGCGTGAGCAAGGTTGCGAATTGGGGGCGCTGGGTGGTCGCGGGGATTTTTGCGATCAAGGGGCTGGGCATGTTGTTTGAGATCACGCCTCATTTCATGCACGCGCTGCGAAATCGCATCCCGTTTTCGTATCAGGATTATCTGATACTGATCCCGTGGGCGCTGTATCTGGTTTGCGCGTGGGGAATCCTGAGATGGCGGCAGTGGGGCCAGATTTTCGCGCTGACTCTGTCTCTTCTCGAACTCGCGGCGGTGGTCACGATGGTGGCGATGTACGGGTTGCTTTCGGTCGACAGCAACATCGTTTTGTGGTCGGCGCTGAATTGCGGCGTCGTAATATGGCTGGTGCTGCCGCAGGTGCGGTCGGGATACTGGCAGAGGACTCAGACGGCGTGAGCAAAATCATCCAGATCGAGGACGATCACTTCCACGATCACTGCGGCGTGTTCGGGATTTTCGGGCATCCCGAGGCGGCGAAGCTCACGTATCTCGGTCTTTACGCGCTCCAGCATCGCGGGCAGGAATCGGCCGGCATCGCTTCGGCCGACGGATCGGACGTCCACATTCACAAGGCGCTGGGCCACGTGCAGGAAATTTTCACGCCCGAGGTGATCGCACGCCTTCCCGGCTCGGCGGCCATCGGGCACACGCGCTATTCGACCGCCGGCGATACGACGCTGATCAACGCGCAGCCGATCGTGATCGACTGCAACAAGGGCAAGCTCGCGCTGGGGCACAACGGCAACCTGACGAACGCGCTCGAGATGCGCCGCAAGCTCGAACATCGCGGCTCGATCTTCCAGACGACCAGCGACACGGAAGTGATCGTGCACCTGGTGGCGCGGAGCGCGGCGCGGAACCTGCCCGGCGCGCTTGCCGACGCGCTCGGCCAGGTGGAAGGCGCCTACTCGCTGCTGCTGCTGACGCCCGATGAAATGTACGCGATCCGCGACCCGCGCGGCTTCCGCCCGCTGGTGCTGGGCCGTTTGGATGGCGCGTGGGTGGCCGCTTCGGAGACGTGCGCGTTCGACCTGATCGACGCGGAATACGTGCGCGACGTGGAGCCGGGCGAGATGGTGCGAATTTCGCGCGGCGGAGTCGAATCGATCCGCGTGGCGCCCGAAAAGCAGCATCAGTACTGCATTTTCGAGCACGTCTATTTTTCGCGGCCGGACAGCGTGATCTTCGGTCGGCCGGTGAACCAGAGCCGCGAGCAGCTCGGCCGCCTGCTCGCGCGCGAGCATCCGGTGGAGGCCGACATCGTGACGCCGGTGCCCGATTCGGGAGTGCCGGCGGCGGTGGGCTACGCGGCGGAATCCGGCATTCCGTTTCGCATGGGGCTTATCCGCAACCACTACGTGGGGCGCACGTTCATCGAGCCCGAGCAAGCGATCCGCGACTTCGGCGTGAAGCTGAAATTGAATCCGGTGCGGCGGATGCTGGAAGGCCAGCGCGTGATCCTGGTGGATGATTCGCTGGTGCGCGGCACCACCAGCCGGAAGATCGTGCGCCTGGTGCGGGACGCGGGGGCGGCCGAAGTCCACGTGCGCATCAGCTGCCCGCCCACGATTTCGCCCTGCTACTACGGCATCGACACGCCGCGGCGCGAGGAGCTGATCGCCGCGCAACAGTCCGTCGAGGAAATCCGGCAATTCCTCGGCGCCGATTCGCTCGGCTACCTGTCGCTCGAATCCCTGCGCGCGGCGGTGGAAGACACGCAGGGCAAATTCTGCACGGCGTGCTACACCGGCAGCTATCCGACGGAGCTGGTGCAACTGGAAGTGGAGGCTCAACGTGGGGGCTGACGTGGAAGCGGCTTTGCCGGTGGAAAAAGAAAAAAGGAAGCCCGCGAGGACCACGACGAACGAGCGCGTGTGGAACGAAGTCGTTTCGTGGTTCTGGGTGATCGTGGCGTTCCTGGTGATCGAGGGAACGCTGGTGCAGGCGCGCGTGATCCCGAGCGGCTCGATGGAGCCGACCGTGCTGATCGGCGACCATCTGATCGTGAGCCGGATCGGATACGACGCGGGGATTCCGTTCACATCCTGGCACGTGCCGCTGTGGCGCAACCCGAAGCGGCAGCAGATCATCGTGTTCCGCGCGCCGCTGGCCGATCAGGGCTATCCGGATTTCATCAAGCGCGTCATCGGCGTGCCCGGCGACCACATCAAGATCGTGGGCGGGCAGGTTTTCGTGAACGGCACGCCACTCAACGAGCCGTACACGCGCCACGCCAGCGATTCGAGCGACTTCGCGCCGGAGAATTTCCCTGCGAGAAGCTCCGAAATGTACTTTAGCGACAGGCCGGAATGGGCGGCGGAGCTGGCAGAGAACACCGTGAACGGCGAGATGGTGGTGCCGCCGGGCGAGTATTTCATGATGGGCGACAACCGGGACAATTCGAACGACGGCCGCTTCTGGGGCTTCGTCCCGCGCGCCAATATCATCGGGACGCCGCTGATCATCTACATGTCGATCGAGGCGCCGGAAGAGGTATGGAATCCGGGGCACATCGGCGAGCGCTTCGCCGCGTACTTCGGAGTGCTGATTCATCCGGACAGAATACGGTGGCGGCGGCTGTTTCATACGTTCTAGAATTTGCGAATCACTCCAGCCCTCTTCCGAAAACGAGCCACTTCCATGCGCTACGCCGACGCCGGCGTCGATATTTCGGCCGCGGATGAAGCCAAGCGGCGCATCGCCGCGATGGCGCGAAAAACTTTTCGCCGCGGCGTGCTTGCGCCGATCGGCGGCTTCGGCTCACTTTTCGCGCTCGACCGGAAACGCTGGCGCGAGCCGGTGCTCGTGGCGAGCTGCGACGGCGTGGGGACGAAGCTGAAGATCGCGGTCGCGACCGGCATCCATTCGAGCGTCGGCGCGGACATCCTGAACCACTGCGTGAACGACATCCTGACGCAAGGCGCCGAGCCGCTTTTCTTTCTCGACTACATCGCGATGGGAAAGCTGGACACGCGCGTGGTGGAGCAAGTGATCGAGGGAATGAGCCGCGCGGCGAAGAAAGCCGGCTGCGCGCTGATCGGCGGAGAAACAGCCGAGATGCCGGACCTGTACGCGGCGGGCGAGTACGATCTGGCGGGATTTATTCTGGGCGCGGTCGAGCGAAAACGGATTCTGAATCCGCGCAACGTGCGGCCGGGCGATCTGCTGCTGGCGCTGCCGTCGAGCGGGCTGCACACCAACGGCTATTCGCTCGCGCGCAAGCTCGTCTTCGGCGTCGCGAAGCTCGAGCCCGACAGCTACGTGGCCGAAGTGGGCAACAAAATCGGCGCGGAGCTTTTGAAACCGCACCGCGCCTACTGGCCGCTGCTGAAAAACATTCTCGCGCGCGGGTGGGTTTCGTCGATGGCGCACATCACCGGCGGCGGCATCACGGGCAACCTGCCGCGGGCGCTGCCGCGAAACGTGAAGGCCGTGGTGGAGCTCGGATCGTGGCCGGTGCTGCCGATCTTCCGCTATCTGGCGCAGCTCGGCCAGATGGAGCGGGATGAAATGCTAAAAACGTTCAACCTCGGCGTGGGGATGATTCTGGTGGTCCCGGCGAAGCACATTTCGCGGGTTGAAGCGGAATTGAAGCGGCGGCGCGAGAAGTTTTTCCTCATCGGCCGCATCGAACGCGGCGCGCGAGGCAAGCCGCGCATCACCTACTCGGGCGAGCTGCACCTCTGATGCTGTTCGAGAAGGGCGACGGCCTGACGACGTAACCCTGACGATACAGCGTCCATTCACATACTCCCGCGTGACGAGGCCGCGATCGTTGGCATCCTCCCAAACCGGAAGTCTGGGACACGACGTGCGCCAAGCATCCATCACTTCTTCGTAGCTTCGCTCGCCGCTTGCGACCCACTCCAGGAGATCGAGGATTAACGATTCCACTGCGTCGATCATGCGTCTTTCCTAATGCGCATCGTCTCAATTATATCGCAACGGGGCGGGCGAATGGACGCGCGTGACGGCCATTCGGGAAGAGAGATCCCTCGCTCGCGATACTCGGCTCGGGATGACGGACCCTAGTCGGGTCCGTCATTTGTCGTTGGCGCTGGTGTCCGCGGCGACCTTCCACGAACCGTCAGCCTGCTTTTTCCAGACGAGGACGTATTGGCCCGTCTCGGTGGTCGACTTGCCCTTCTTGTCGGTGACCGTGACTTGCATTGAGCCGCGGTCCTCTGCGACGTCGCCCGAGCGGGCGACGTCCACGGTCACGTTTGAGAAAGCGAACTGCATGGCCGGGCCATTTGTCATGCGCGAGAAGAATTTGCGAATGTTGTCCTTGCCGACGACGGCTGGCGCACCTGGCGAAAACAGGACGGCGTCGTCGAGGTAGGGGGCCGTCATTTTGTCGAGATCTTTCGCTTCCGCCGCCTTGGCCCAATCGGCGTCCGCGGCCTGGATTGTGGCTGCATCCGCGGCGCGCGTATCGGGCGGCGCGGCGGGCTGCGGCTGGGAGCACGCGGCAAAACACACGACGAAAACGGCGGTGGCCGCGAGCAAGAGGCGAGTGTGTGGCGGTCATCGGGAATCTCCTTTGTGAGGAAGCGAAAGCCGGGAAAAGAGACTGCGTTTACGGAGACGTGTCAGGGGCGCTGCAGTGCAACCGAAATGTGTGCGACGTGGCATCGCACCGCGAAGAGCGATAAGCTGGCGCCTCACCGGAAAAGCATCGCGCTGAGCTACATGGCAAGCGATCGTCAAGCGAACGGCGATGAACGCGGCTGCGTTTTGCCGACTGCGCGAACTATGCTAATTTCGCTGCGCCATGAAAAAGCGCATTGGCGTGCTGATTTCGGGGCGAGGCTCGAATTTTGAGGCGCTGGCCGCGAGCGTCGAGGCGGGGCGCATCCCAAACGCCGAAATCGCGATCGTGCTGAGCAATCAGGAGAACGCGCCGGGAATCGAACGGGCGCGTGCACGTGGAATTGTGGCGCGCGCGATTCCGTCGAAGGGGCTCGAACGCGAGGTGTACGACAGGCAGATCGTTGCGGCGCTCGAAGAGAAAGGCGTTGAGCTCGTCTGCCTGGCCGGGTACATGCGACTGCTTTCGCCATATTTCGTTCGCACGTTTCCGAACCGCATCCTGAACATTCATCCGTCGCTGCTGCCGGCGTTTCCGGGACTCGAAGCGCAGCGGCAGGCGCTCGAACACGGCGCGAAATTTTCGGGCTGCACGGTGCATTTCGTGGACGAGCGTCTCGATGCCGGGCCGATTATTTTGCAGGCGGTGGTGCCGATCGAGGACGATGACACGCCGGAGACGCTCTCGGCGCGGATCCTGCGCGAAGAGCACCGGATTTACAGCGAGGCGGTGCGGATCGTGCTCGAAGGGCGCTATCGCATCGAAGGCCGGCGCGTGCTGGTGAATTCTCAAAAGGGGCCGGAGAGAAGAATTGGCTTCCACAACGTTCAAGCCGGTTGAGGAGCAGCTTTCGCACATCAAGAAGGGCGTCGCGGAAATCATCCGCGAAGACGAGCTGAAGGCGAAGCTCGAACGCTCGATCGCGACCGGCAAGCCGCTGCGCGTCTATCTCGGCGTGGACCCGACGGCGCCCGACATTCATCTGGGCCATACCGTCGTGCTGCGCAAGCTGAAACATTTTCAGGACATGGGTCACACGGCGATCTTCCTGATCGGCGATTTCTCCGCGATGATCGGCGACCCGACCGGCGTGTCGGAGACGCGCCCGCCGCTGACGCGCGAACAAGTGGACGCAAACGCGCAGACGTATCTCGCGCAGGTGTACAAAATCCTCGACCCGAAGAAAACCGAGGTTCGCTACAACAGCGAATGGCTTGGCAAGATGCCGAGCTACGACGTGGTCCGCTTGTGCGGGCATTATCGGCTGGCGCGCATGTTGGAGCGCGAGGATTTTCGCTCGCGCCTTCAGCAAAATCAGCCGATCTCCGTGCATGAACTGCTCTATCCGCTGCTCACGGCTATCGACGCCGTGGAACTGAAATCCGACGTCGAAATCGGCGCGACGGAGCAGAAATTCAATCTGCTGGTGCATCGCGACATTCAGCGCGAATACGGCCAGGCGTCGGAAGTGGCGCTGACGATGCCGATTCTCGTTGGGCTGGATGGCGAGCGGAAGATGTCGAAGAGTCTTGGAAATTACGTCGGCATCACCGAAGCGCCGGGCGAAATGTTCGGCAAGCTGATGTCGATTTCGGACGAGCTGATGTGGTCGTACTACGAGCTGCTGACGGATTTTGCGTCGCCGGTGATTGTGCGGCTCCGCGAGGAAGTGCGCACGGGCGTCATGCATCCGAAGAAGGCGAAGATGGAACTCGCGCACAACATCGTGGCGGGATTCCACGGAGAGGACGCAGCAAAGAAAGCCGGCGAAGAATTCGAGCGCGTCTTACAGCAAGCGCGAGGCGCCGGAAGAGATACGCGAAATTCGGTTAGTGCGAGGAGAAGGGTGTTTAATAGGGCGCATCCCCGCGTTGGGCGAGTTGGTGATTAGCGGTTCCCGCAAGTGGTCGCAGGTCTTGGCTTACCTGAAGGAAGTTCCGTCCATTGCAGAGGGCGAACGTATTATTAAGCAAGGGGGTCTGGAGATCGACGGCCAAGTCGTCACGGACCCAACAGCCAAGCTCGATCCGAATCGAGCAGCGAGCTTGTGTTGCGGATCGGCAAGAAAAAGTTCCTGCGAATTGTTGTCGAATAGTCCGAGCGACAATACCCATCGAAGAGAGATTCCTCGGCGGTCCCGTCCGACCGTCTCAGAATGACGGCGCACTTTCCTAGGCTGAGCGCTGGGAGTGGCCGGCGGCGGAGCGAATGGGAATCGCGATCGGCTTGGCGGCCTCGGCGGGCGCCAGCATGTGGCACTGGCCGTCGAAAACGGCTCCCGGTTCAATGATCAGACAAGGAGTGTGAATCTGCCCGGTCACGATGGCGTTGGGCTGAACTTCCACTTTGCCCTTGGCGCGAATCGTCCCGTCAAAACGGCCCGCGATGATCACGCGGTTGCCGATGATCTCGCCTTCGACCACGGCGTGTTCTCCGATGATCAAGGTGTCCTCGGAGGCGAGGGTTCCCTTCATCGCCGAGTCGATGCGGAACGTGCCGGTCGACTCGAGCCTCCCCTCGACCTTGACGCCCTGCTCGAGGAAGCCGGTCCACTCGGCGGGATCCTGCCGCTTACGGTCAAACCAACCCCACGCCATGCCGTTTCTCCGGGTGACGAACCTATTCTCTCATCAGTTGATCGTAGAGACGGGTCAAATCGCCCGGATCGTAGTACTCAAATGCCAACTGGCCGGGCTTGCCGGGTCTTGGCGCATGCATGAGCACCCGGGTGCCGAATCTGCGTTGAAGTTCCTCGACCGCGGCCTTCGTGTTCGGATCGACCGGTGAAGCCGAAATGGCCCCGACCTGGGTTTCCCTGCCCGGGCAGCGATGCGCTCGACCTGGCGAACGCTCATGCCGCCGCGGGCGATGCGACGGGCGAGTTCGATCCTAATCTTTGGCTCAGCGATCGCAAGCAGTGCCCGTCCGTGGCCGGCGGAAAGGCGGCCCTCTTCGAGCAGGTCCTGAATCGGCTGTTCGAGTTTCAGAAGGCGGACGGCGTTGGCGATGGTGGCGCGGTCCTTACCGGTGCGCTCGGCGACCTGCTCCTGTGTGAGGCTGAATTGATCCGTGAGGCGCTGGAAGGCGTGGGCCTGCTCGATCGGGTTCAAGTCCTCGCGCTGGAGGTTTTCGACGAGCGTCATCTCGAGCGCGACTTCCTCGGGAACGTCGCGAACGACGACGGGAACGCGCGGGAGTGCGGTCCTCTGGGCGGCGCGCCAGCGGCGTTCACCGGCAATCAGCTGGTAGCGAAGACCCATCCTGCGGACGACGAGCGGCTGCACGATTCCGCTCGAACGGATCGAGCGCGCCAGCTCTTCGATGGCCTCCTCGCGGAAGCGGGTGCGCGGTTGATAGGGGCTGGGATCGATCAGGTCGATATCGACCTGAAGCAGAACGTCAGTCTGAGCCGGCGCTGGGGCCACCGCTGCTGCTGCCGCCGCTCCCGCCGCCACCTGCGCCTGCGGCGGATGCGGCTGCTGCTGTGTCTCCTGTTCCTTGATCGGCTCCGTGATCGGTTCCCGGATCAGGGCGCTCAATCCCTTGCCCAAGGCGTTTCTGGGCATTGGCGATAACCTCCTTAGCGAGCTGGATGTAGCTCTCGGCTCCTTTACTATGTATGTCGTAGAACATCACCGGCATTCCGTGGCTGGGGGCCTCGGCCAAGCGGACATTTCTAGGAATCACGCTTTCGAACACTTGGGCGCCGAAAAAGCTGCGGAGATCCGCGGCAACCTGCTTTGAAAGCGTGGTCCGGTCGTCATACATGGTCAGAAGAATCCCCTCAATAGCGAGGGATGGGTTGATCGTGTGGCGGATGCGCATGAGAGTGTCGAGCAGCTCGGATACGCCCTCGATCGCGAGGTACTCGCACTGGATCGGAACGAGGACCGAGTCGCTGGCGGCGAGTGCGTTCAGGGTTAGAAGATCCAGGGACGGCGGGCAGTCAATCAGGATGAAGGAATAGTTCTCGCGAATGCCGCTGATGGCTTCTTTCAGGCGATATTCGCGGTTTTCCATGTTGACGAGCTCGACAGCCGCGCCAACCAGGTTCTTGTCCGAAGGTATGAGGTCGAGGCCGTCGATTTTCGCGTCGATGGCGATCCGCTCGATGGGCTCGTTGAGCACCAGCGCCTGATAAAGGGTCCTGCGAGAGGGATCCTTCGAAAAACCGAGAGAGCTGGTGGTATTTGCCTGGGGATCGCAGTCGATGATCAGGGTCTTCTGTTCGGAAGCCGCGAGAGAGGCGGCGAGATTGACGGCCGTCGTTGTCTTGCCTACGCCACCCTTTTGGTTGGCGATGGCGATAATTCGAGCCAAACGAAGTCCCCCAGTAGAATCGTGAATGTACCAGAGATTTTTTTCGATATGCAATATGTTTCACGTGGAACATCGAATTCAGGAATGTTCCACGTGGAACAAGAGCAGAACCTCACGGTTTGGGCGAGCCGACGAGCAGGAATCGTCTCTTCGAGCCAGGGATGAGGATAGGAGTACGCCACTCCCACTCGGGAGTTTGAGAGATTCGATTCACCTCATCCTCTCCGAGCCAGAGAACGACCTTCCCAGAGGCGGTTAGATTATTTCTGGACCAGAGCAGCAGGTCATCGTGCCGGCCGAGCGCCCGGGCGGTGATCCAGTCATAGGGCTTGTCCGGCCGGCAATCCTCCATTCGGCCGCGAAAGACCTCGACCCCATCGAGCTCAAGGCTTCGCACAACCTCCGAGAGGAAGGCCGCCTTCCTGGCGTTCGACTCGATGAGCGTGAGCTCGATCGCCGGGCACGCCATCCGCAGAGGCAGTCCGGGGAAGCCGGCACCGCTGCCGACGTCGGCGAGCCGACCTTCGCGCATGGGCACGGCGGAAGAGGCGAAAATGCTCTCTCCGAAGTGAAATCGGCATATATCGGCTGGGTCTGTGACGGCTGTGAGGGAAATGGTTGAATTCCACTTCAGAAGAAGGGCTATGTAGGTCCGAATCCGGTCGAAGAGCCAGAAATCCGGGGCGATGCCATATTCGGCGAAGATTTCAGTGATTTGTGCGTCGGATAGTGAGTCCATAAACTATATATGTAGTATAGCGATAGGCTCGCCAGAATCCTCCGAGACTCGCTGTCGGCTGATCGCTGCTTGCGGAGGCCATGGCAGCACGAAGACGAGACGGAGTAAGGAATCCGGCAGTCAAGTCGGCGACAAAGTGCGCGATCATCGCGGGGAGAAGACTTCCGGTAAGGGCGCGAACGATCGGAGAAGAGCAGGCCGACTACGAATGTAGCGAGCACTCCCCGAGGGCCCTGGTACAGGTGAGCGAGGGCAAACATGGCGGCTGAGCCGATAATCGCCGCCACGACCAGTCCTCCCGACCAATCCTGGAAAACGCGCTGGGCGAAGCCTCGGTAGATGAGCTCCTCGCAAACGGCGACGGTCGCGACCAGTGCGGAAAAGGCGAGGCGCTCGCTCGAATCCTGCGGAAAGACCTTCATGGCCAGTTGCGGCAGGATGCCGCGGATCTCGGCCGGATGAGTGGAGAGACGCCGCAGACTGACGAGCTGGTTGGCGAGAATGAGCGCGGCCAGGAAAACGGAAGCGACGAGGGTCCAGGCGACATGCGGAATGCGCGAGGCCGAGCCTGGCGGGAGTAATCGCGTGAACGTGCGTGCGCCACAGGATCAGGGCTACAGCGAGCCACTGAAACACAATAGTGGAAGCGTAGAGGACGAGGCGGTCCGTCTTGGTGGTCTGCGGCGATTGCAGCAGCTTGCGGAGGCGGCGCCTGCCGAGCAGGGGCACGGCGATGCCGAGGAAAAGGAGAATGAGCGCGAAGTCCCAGTGCATGAGGTCCGATCAAATCATTTTTGTGGCGCGCGAGCAAGCTGAACGCGCACCGGGGCGGAATCGAGATTGACACTGGCGGAGGGGCCGCCGTATCGTTCTTGATTCTCTTCGGCGAACAATTATGAAGATTCTGGTCATCGGCAGCGGGGGACGCGAGCACGCAATCGTGTGGAAGCTTGCCCGGAGCGCGTCGGTCGAAAAGGTATGGTGCGCGCCGGGGAACGGCGGAATCGCGAACGATGCCGAGTGCGTGGCGCTCGACCTGAAGAGACGTGAAGGCGGCGGCCGACCTGGCGAGCAAGCTCGGGGCGGACTTGACGATCGTGGGGCCGGAGCTGCCGCTGGTCCTCGGGATCGCGGACGAATTTGCGAAGCGCGGGCTCGCGTTGCTTGGGCCGGCATCGAAGGCGGCGCAGCTCGAGGGCAGCAAGATTTTCGCGAAGAAATTCATGGAGCGGCACGGGATTCCGACGGCGGACGTCTACGGGATTTGCGAGTCCGCCACGGATGCACACGAGGCGCTGAAATCGGCAAGATGGCCAGTTGTCGTCAAGGCAGACGGCCTTTGCGCGGGGAAAGGCGTGCTGGTAGCGCCATCGGCGGGCGAGGCGACGGCGTTCATCGAGCGGCTGATGGAGACGCGGGAATTCGGCGACGCGGGAACGCGCGTCCTGCTCGAGGAAGGGCTGGCGGGCGACGAGCTTTCGTACATCATCCTCACCGACGGCAACGATTTCATGCGCATGGCGCCGGCGCGCGATCACAAGCGCGCGTTCGACGGCGACAAAGGGCCGAACACGGGCGGAATGGGAGCGTATTCGATCGACGAAATTCTTCCGGCGACGCTCGAGAAACAAATCATCGAGACAATCGTGCGGCCGACTCTTGACGGGTTGAAGGCGGATGGCATGCCGTACCGGGGGTTCCTCTATTTTGGGTTGATGCTGACGGCCGACGGGCCCAAAGTGCTCGAATACAATTGCCGCCTGGGCGATCCGGAAACGGAGGCGGTGCTGCTGCGCGCGGATTTCGATTTTGCGCAGGCGTGCTTGCAGACGGCGCGCGGCGAGCCTGAGGGGATTCGATGCGAAATGGTCTGCGGGCGCGAGCGTATGCGTGGTGATCGCGTCGAAGGGTTATCCGGGCGACCCGCAGACGGGCGTCGCGATCGAGGGACTGGAAGATGCGGCGAAAGTTCGCGGCGCGGTTGTGTTTCACGCGGGCACGCGGCGCGACGGAAAGGCGTGCTACACGAACGGTGGTAGAGTGCTGGTGGTCAGCGCGATGGGCGAGGATCTCGCGAGTGCGCGCGGCATCGCGTACGAAGCGGCGAGCCGGATCAGAATCGCGGGCGCGCACTATCGCAAGGACATCGGGGGCGCGAAAGCGGCGAAGGGGCGAGCGGTTGCGGAGACCATGAACGGCTGAACCGAGGAGAGAGGCGTGGCGAAGGGAGAAAAAGAGCGAGGCGCGATCGTGGGAATCGTCATGGGGTCGGATTCCGATTACCCGACGATGAGCGAATGCGCGAAGACGCTCGAAAAATTCGGGATCGCGTACGAATTGGAAGTGCTCTCGGCTCATCGCACGCCGGCGCGGGCGCACGAATATGCGACCACGGCTGTGAGCCGCGGGTTGAAAGTGGTGATCGCGGCGGCGGGAGCGGCGGCGCACCTCGCGGGAGTGATGGCGGCGAGCACGACGCTGCCCGTGATCGGCGTGCCGATGGCGACGAGCGCGCTGAACGGTCTCGACGCGCTGCTGGCGACAGTACAGATGCCCGGCGGAATTCCGGTCGCGACGATGGCGATCGACAAGGCCGGCGCCGTCAACGCAGCCATTTTCGCGGCCGAAATCCTGGGCACGTCGGATCGCCGAAATCGCGCGCAAGCTCGTGGCACACAAGGAAGAGCTGGCGCGCTCCGTCGGCCGAGAAGAACGCCCGCCTGCAGAAGCAACTCTCCGAGAAGAAGTAGCTGCTATTTTTCTATTGGGGCGGTTTCACCAGCGTGGGGGCGTCCGCGGGGCGTTCCGGTTGCGGGCCGAGCGGTTTCGGTTCGGGGGGCGGCGGAAGAATCCACGCAATTCCGGTGTCTTCCGTGATGCTGGCCATGGTCTCGCGCGCGTTGGGCGGGGCGATGGCGTCGAGAGCCGCGCGAAGAAACTGGGTGGCGTCGGCGGGGAGCACTTTGTTGCTCGCGCCTTCGAGAAAGGCGGCCGCGACTTCGGCCATCTTTGCGTCCGAGGCGATGATCTTTTCGAGGCGCGGATCTTTCTTGCGCAGCAGCTCCAGAAGCGGGGCCGGCGCGCCCTCGGAGGGATAGTCAAATTCGACGAGCGTGCGCGGTTGGCCCTTCTCAGGCGGCCAGAATTGGAGAAAGGTGGGACGCACGACGCGCGTGGTCCAGTAATCTCCCTGTTCCTGCACCTGTTTGATGCCGTAGGAAAGTTGCCAGACTTCGGGGCCGTAGCCCGCGAGATAATCGACCACGATCAACTCGGCGAGCGGCTCACCGGGCGGCAAATCCACCTGGGCATGAAGACCTTTCGCGACCTGATAGAGGCGTTCGAACAGCCCCTGGCCGATCGCTTCGATGTCCGAGGCCTCGCCGCCTCCTTGCACCGCTCCCAAATGCGGCATCTCGGCAACGACGGGACCGCGGAGATGGGGAAGCTCGCGATCGAGCTGTGCGATTTCCTGCTGCGTGGATGGCGAAGACCATTCGACCGCGCCGAGGATCACGCCTACGCGCGTGGTCGCAAGCGGCACCGGCTCGGGAGGACGCGTCTCCGCTTCGATGGGGTTTTCGACGGTGGCGACGAGGATCGCGCCCTTCACGACGGCAATCACGACGCGTCCCGCCGCAAGATTGGCGACGGTTTCTTCGACCGGCGCGCCGGGCTCCTGAGCGGCCACGGGCCGCGCGGATGCAACGAACGCGATTGCCAGCAGCGCACCCGACAACGCCGCAGCGAGTCTTCGGTAGGTTCGTTTGCTGTGGACTTCCATCACGCCGGGATCACAACACCTGTGCCTCGTATACGTATCAGAGTAACGCCATATTTAGTAAAATGAACCGGAGCTTCGATTTCATCCGACAGACAACCATGAGCATTCTGAGCGCATTGAAGGGCGGAGGTTTGCGGTCTCCGAAAAGCATTCGGCACGACGGCAAGAAGGTTTCGGACATTCTTGCGGCGCACGCGCGATTCGTGCGTGGCGAGGACGGCGGCGCGCGCGCCAATCTCGCGGGAGCCGACCTTGCGCGGGTGGACCTTGCGGGGAGCGACTCTGGCGTACGCGAATTTTCAAGGGGCGAATCTCGAGGGGGCGAATTTGCGCGAGGCGAAGCTTACGTCGGCCGACCTGAGCCAGTCGCGCCTGCACCACGCGGATTTGCGCAAAGCCGATCTCACGGAGACCGACTTGCACCGGGCCGACCTGACGGAAGCGCAAGTAGGCGGCGCGGAGCTCTTCCGCGCGAACCTGCGTGAAGCAATCCTGCGGCGCGCCGATTTCGGCGTGGCAAACTTTCGCGACGCGGACGTTCACGGCGCCGATTTTTTTGGGGCCAACCTGAAGGCCGCGATTCTCCGGGAGACCAAGCTCGATGGCGTGGACTTGTCCGGCGTCGATCTCTCGACAACGCTTCTGCCGCGCGGCTACGAACCGCCCGGCGCCGCAAAACCCTGAGGTTTCGAAAGGCCAGATGCCGAAAGCGCCGTGGATTCCGGTGGAAGACTACAAAGCGGGCGGCTGGACGTTTCCCGGACAGCGCGAGTCACGCGCGCGAATGTGCTGCGAACAGCTCGAGCGCGGGCAGATTCTTTTGTTTCGCGAGCCGCCGTTTCGCCTGCCCGCCGAGGACCGCGAATTCCTGCTCTCGCAACCGTGGACCGAACTGCGGCTGCACAAGAACGTCTCGTACCGGCCGGGCGAAGACGCTCTGAAGGGTGTTTCAGGCGACGCGGCAACGGTCGAGCGGCTGCATTCGATCCTGCGGAACTATTCCGCGCAGGTGGCCGACTTTGTGACGAAGTTTCTCGCGTCCTATGCCGGGAAGTGGACGCTTGATTTCTCGAGCTTCCGGCCGCTGGAAGAAGAGAGACGCGGCCTGCCGCTGCACAAGCGCAACGATCTGCTCCACGTGGACGCATTTCCGAGCCGCCCGACGCGCGGGGGGCGCATCCTGCGCGTGTTCACGAATTTGAATCCGACGAGGCCCCGCGTGTGGCACACGACGCAGGATTTTGAATCTCTCGCGCGGGCGTACGCCGAGGACGCGGGCCTGCACAGGTTTGCCGAGGATTCGGCGGTCAGCCGGACGGTACAGGACTGGGGAGGGAAACTTGGATTCCCAGGAACCGGACGGACGCCATACGACATGTTCATGCTGCGCTTTCACGATTACCTGAAGGAGAACGAGGAGTTTCAGAAGAACTGCCCGAAAGTGAAGCTGGAATTTCCGCCGCTCGCCACCTGGCTCGTGTATACCGACGGAGTGGCGCACGCCGCGATGTCCGGCCAGTATGCGCTCGAGCAGACGTTTCTCGTTTCGCCAAAGGCGCTCGTTGCGCCGGAGCAGGCGCCGTACCGCATCCTCGAAAAAATCGCCGGCCGCCCGCTGGTTTCCTAGACGGTTAGACGTGAACTGAAGGTTCCCGCCGTTCCGGCGCCGAGATTTCTCATCGCTGTCACCCCAGCGCGCGCAAAGCCGGCGCCTGCTGGGGGCCCCGACCCTCGCTACGTCGCCCGATTTTCGCGCAACCCGAGGTAGAAGGGCGCGGAAATCGAACTACTCGGTCTTCGGAATGACAGCCAAGCATGCGAAGCGGAGGACTACTTGCCGGCGGAGAATTCGGCGGGTTCGTCCGCGGCGTAACCAAAACCGGTGCCGCGGGGAGCGCCGGGGCGGCGGCGAGTCTCGATGCCAAGGCGTTTGATCTTCTGGTTGAGGGTCGAGAGCGGAATCTGAAAGCGCTCGGCGGCTTCGGTCTGGTTCCAGTTGGTGCGCTCGAGCATGTCGGTGATGATGCGCCGCTCGACTTCCTCCAGTATTTCGAACAGCGAGGGCGGCGGGGTCGAGCTGCGAGCGCCGACCTCTCCCGGCAGCGGCGGAAGGAATTCGGCGAGCTGGAGGCGCACGCCCTTCACGATCTCGCGGGAGCGCACGCTTTCCGGCAGCAGATCGACATCGAGCGATTCGTGCGTGGAAAGCACGACGGCGCGCTCGACGGCGTTCTCGAGCTCACGAACGTTTCCCGGCCACTCGTAATCCATCAGGAGCTTCATTGCCGTATGCGTAAAACCGCGCGGCTGCTTGCCGTTTTCCCGGCAGAACTGCTCGAGGAAGCGATCGACCAGGAGCGGGATGTCTTCCTTGCGGTCGCGCAGCGGCGGCAACTGGACGGAGATGACGTTCAGGCGGTGAAAGAGATCGTCACGGAAGCGGCCTTCGCGGACCAGTTTCCTGAGATCCTCGTTGGAAGCGGCGAGGATGCGGACGTCGACCTTGATCGTGTCCGTTCCGCCGAGGCGCATGAACTCGCGCTCCTGGATCACGCGCAAGAGCTTGGCCTGTGTTTCCGGGCTGACGGTGGAGATCTCATCGAAGAAGATCGTGCCCTGGTCCGCGACTTCAAAAAGGCCCTTCTTCGACGCGATGGCGCTGGTGAACGCACCCTTCACGTGGCCGAAAAGCTGCGATTCGAGCAAATCGACCGGAATCGAGCCGGTATTGACCGGGATGAACGCCTTGTCCGTGCGCGTTGACGCCGCATGGATGGCCTTGGCGATCAGCTCCTTGCCGGTGCCGCTTTCGCCCGTGATCAGCACCGTGGAGCGCGAAGGTGCAACCTGCGTCACCAGATCGAACACGGCCAGCATTTTCTCGCTCTTGCCGATGATGTTGGGGAAGTTGTAGCGCTGTTTGAGAGCGCGCTTGAGATGGACGTTCTCCTCGCGCAGGCGCCGGCCTTCGACGGCGAGGGAGACCTGCGCGATCAACTCGTCGTTCGACCAGGGCTTGGTGATGTAGTCCTGCGCTCCGCTCTTGAAGGCGGCGCGGGCCATATCGATCGAGCCAAATGCGGTGATCAGGATGATCGAGAGATTGGGATCGCGCTGCTTGATTTCCCGGAGCATGTCGAGGCCGTTGCGATCCGGCAAGCTGACGTCGAGGAGCACCAGATCGTAAGGCCGTTCCTCGAGCTTTTGCAGTCCCACCTCGCCCGTTTCAGCGAGCGTGACCTCGAAGTTCTCCGAAGTCAGCAGGGCTCCGAGTCCCTCGCGGATCTCCAGTTCGTCGTCGACAACGAGAATCGATCCTCTAGGCATGGACAGCTTTCCTGGCTACGGGGAATTCGAGGCGGAAGGATGTGCCCTTGCCCGGCGTCGAGCGCACGTCCACTTTGCCTGCGTGCTCTTTGATGATGCCGTAGCTCACCGAAAGACCGAGTCCGGTGCCCCTTCCGGTGGCCTTGGTCGTGAAAAATGGGTCGAAAATGCGATGGATGTGTTCCGGCGGAATGCCCGCCCCGGTGTCGACGACTTCGACTTCGACGGAGCCGTTGTGAGCCGCGGTGCGGACCTCCAGCATCCCGCCGCCCGGCATGGCGTCGCGCGCGTTCATGAACAGGTTGAGAAACACCTGCTGGAGACGCGTGATCGAGCCAAGGACCGGCGGCAATTCATTCGAATAGCTACGGACGACATTCACACGCGCGGTCTTGAAGGGGTGCTGCACGAGCGTCAAAGTTTCCTCGAGCACGGAGTTCAGATCCACTTCCTCGGGTTCGGCGCCGCCCGTGCGCGAGAAATTCAGCAAGTTGTTGACGATCTCGCTGGCGCGAAACGTCTGCTTCACGATGCGCTCGATGGTTTTCTGGCGGGGATCGTCCGCGGGAATCTGTTTCGCAAGCATCTGGATGTAATTCGAAATAACTGCGAGCGGAGTATTGACCTCATGGGCGACGCCGGCGGCGAGCAAGCCGAGCGACGTCAGCTTTTCGGTCTGGATCATCTGGTCTTCGAGGCGGACGCGCTGCGTGATGTCGTCGAGCAGGACCAGGCGGCCCAGTCGTGCGCCGTTCTTGCCCAGCAGGGGCGCGATCGAAGCGTTGACCACCAGATGGCGGCCGCTGCCCGTATTCAAGTGGAACTTGTAGATGCCGGAAACGTGGTCGCTCGACGCGCGCGAGGCGATTTCTCCGGCGAGGTCGCGCGGGAGCGTTTCTTCGAGCTTGCGCCCGAGCGCTTCGCTGCGCGGAATTTCGAGCAGATCCTCGAGCTGCGGGTTCCAGGATTCGATGCGGCCCTCGAGGTCGGCGGTCAGAACGCCGATGCGCAGCGACTCGACGATGTTCTCGCTGAAGTCCTTGAGCCGCTCGATCTGCAGCGCCTTTTGTTCGAGCGACTGGTACAGCCGCGCGTTTTCGATGGCGATCGCGACGTAGCCGGCGATGGTCGAAAGCAGCTCGAGGTCGTCGCTCGAGAGGTAATCGCCGTCGACGGTTTTGCCGAGGCCGATGAATGCGGCGGTACGGTCGTGAATGCGACAGGCAATGAAGTAATTCAGGTCGAGTTGCTCGAGAGTGCGACGTACCGAGTCGTTCTCCTCGTCCGCGCCGCGCGCGGATTCAAAGAAGAGGCAACCGTGCCCAAGCGCCGGGCGCGCCGGATCGAGAAAGCTGAGATCGAGCGGGCCTTCGGGCCGTACCCCGATCGAACGCGAAAGAACGAAGCGGCCGGGATACGCCGGGTCTTCGAGAAAGACGGCGAGGCGGTCGACGAGCAGCGTCTGCGAAATCCGGTCGAGCGCGGAAGCGAGGAGTGGTTCGAGCCGAACCTCGTTCGCGAGGGCGCGGCCGAATTCGATCAGCGTGCGCCGATAATCGAGACGGTCGCGATAGAAAAAGTGATCGAGACGCGCCTGCACCCAATCGCGCAACGGCTGAAAGAGAAAAGCGGCCACGACAATGGCAATCACGGCGCCCGCGGGGCCGGTGGGCCAGGCGGTGTGAAAGAGTTCGCCGATCAAGGCGATCGCCGCGAAGTAGATGGTGACGACGCCCGCCGTTGCAAACGTGTAGGCGAGACCGCGCTTGAAAATGATGTCCACGTCCATGAGCCGGTAGCGGACGATGGCGTAGCCGAAGCACAGCGGGATCAGGGCCAGGGAGAAGACGGACAGCTTCGTCCACGCGGGCAGCGCGGTGCCCAGGAAGAACGGCACGATGTAGAGGAACAGGAAGGGCAGAATTCCGGCAAACGTCCCGCCCGTGACCCATTTCAATTGCTGGCGCAGGACGCCGCTCGGCGCGCGGAAGTAACTCGCCAGGAAAATGCCCGCGGCGGCAAGGAAGTAAAGCCCGAGGTAGAGGAGTTCGATCTGGTCGAGACGCTCCTGGCTGCCGGGCGACGGCCAGAAGTCGAGCGTTCCAGTGGCGACAAATGTGTGAAGAGCGAGCAGAGCCGCTGGGATGCTGTAAACGGCAGCGAGCTTGGGCCAAAGGATACCGCGGCGTTCGGGAAACACCAGCGCAAAGTGGACCAGCAAGGCCGGCTGCAGCAGAAGCGCGACGACGTTGCCCCAGTAGATCGTCCAGTCGAAGGCGTTGAACTTGCCGCTGTAGTGAAAGCTGTAAAGGATGAAGGAGGCGAGGCAGAAAAGGTAGAAGTGCACCGCGCGAGGCGCGTTCCACCGGCGCCAGAAGATGAATAGTCCGATGAACAGATACAGTGAAGCTGTCACCCGGAGGTAGTTTTCCAAAGACGAGGAATTATCCTGGGGAACGGTGATCAGCGGCAGTTCGAACGATGAGCCGTCGCGCAAGACGCCGTAGCGCAGCTCGGTCCACGGGCCCGCGTGATAGAGCACCTTGGTGACGTCGACGGCGCGGTGAATCGCGACCCCGCGTACGCTCTGCACAGTATCGCCCTGCTTGATTCCGGCGCGATCAGCCGGCGAGCCTGAAACGACGTGCCAAGCCACAACGCCCTGTGGGGAATCCATCCAGGTTACGCCGTCATCGGGGAGGACAAACCGCGAATGCTGCTGGAAGTTCAGGCCTGCGAAAATGATAGCTGCCAGCGTGAGGAGGGCCAGAGTGACGGCCCCAAGGCGTGTTCGCAGCTGGTCGTTCATCGAAAAACCCTCATGGCCCTTGCCACCCGTTAACTGCTCTATGCTAGCACGTAAGCTTCCAGCGAGCCAGCGAGCATAGATCTACTAACTATAGCATTCTGTGACGATTACAGAGGCACATGCACATAAACCGTACGTCGATTCCATTTGTGGGAGGCTTGTTCCCGATTCCAGTAGGAGGTGAAGACGGTTAGAACTGGAGGCTCAGACCGCCGCGGAAGAAGCGGTAAGACGGGACCAAGACGACCGACCCGTCACCGGTCGCAACTGGGATGTAGCCCTGCGCCAGCAGATTCCCCGCATCGGCCTCGACTTCGACGCGGCACATAAAAACATTAGGAAGAGGCTGCCGGACCTCCATGCTCAGATAGGGATCGAGGTGATACAGAGACTCGCCGTAGGGATCCTGCTGTGAAACGACCGGCCCGCTGAGCCATTTGTATCCGGCGGTCAGTTTCGTGCCGAGGCGCGGGATGGTAGTGGTAGCGCGCGCGGCCACGCTGTGACGGTAGCGCGTGACGAGCTGATCGCGCAACGCAGCCGCCGGGTCCCCGTCGCCTGGTGCCAGCGCGCCGGCATAGGAGTAGACGATCGTCGCGCTCAAGCTGTCACCGAATTTCTGGCGGTAAGCCACGCGGGCGCCGGTCGAGCTCGAAGAGCCGCCGTCGTAGGCAAAGGCTTCCGAGAAGTAATCCTGCAGGAAGTCGGCACTGCCGACGCCGCCACGTCCCATGACGGCTGTGTGAGTCGAGACGTCGTGGAAAACCGCGGCGCTCAGATCGGCTCGCTGATTGAGAGCATGGCTGACGGCAATTTCCTCGTGCAAACCATTTTCAAACACGGGCCGGCCGTTGCGGACCAGCAGAGTTGGCAGCGCGTCAAGGGTCTGGAGCGCCGATTCGAGGTTGCCCTCCGCAGCAGTGCCGCTCTGCCATGGACGCGCGGCAACCGTGAGAGAAGTTTCCCATCCCGGCGCCACCTGCACGGCCACCTCGCCACGCGGGCGGAGGGCCGAGGTGGTGCCGTTGAAGCCCGCCATGAGGTATTCGGCGCCGAAACGGACGCTTACCAGATCGCCCAAACTGAACTGGTCGTCATGCGACATCCGCAGTCCCCGGAAGACGGGACCTGCCGGGCCAAGGCGCGATTCGCGCACGAGGATGGTCGTCGTAGGCCCAACGCCCGCTTCACCCGACGGCAGCCACTCGGCAGCCAGGCCGGCGGCCGAGGACGCATCCTCATAGCTGAACTGGCCTGCCATCAGAACCTGCCCTTTTGCGCCGACTCCAAGGCCGTAGACGAAAGCCGTCGCCGGGGAGTCGGCAAGGTCGGAAACCGAGCCAGGATGGTCCGCACCGGAAGTCAGATCGAAAAGGGCGTGAACCGGCTGCGTCTGCGCACCTTCGGACGCGTCTCTGCGCAGGATCGATAGAGGCATCCTCATCCTGCCAGCGGAGGACTGTGCGATTCGCAGCCGAACTTCGCAGGACCCAGGTCCAATCATCCGCGGCGACCTGCTGGTCGTCTGGGCGGCGCAGCTTTTCGAACGAGGAGAAAACAGAACCGAGAACGATTTGAAGCAGAGTCGCATGCTCGCCGTCGACCTGAATGTGCTGCTCCATCGCCGGCAAGAATCCCGCCAGCGTCACCTTGATTGAGTACAGGCCGACAGGAAGCGTGAGGGTCGAAAAGCGGCCGTGATCGTTGGTGAGCAGTTGAATCGGCGATGCGCTGAGGAGCTGTTCGGGAGAGACGACGACGGTTGCGCCCATCTGCGGCGTGCCGGCCGGATCCACAACGACTCCGGCGATCTTCCCCGCCTCCGGCGCGGCCGCAAGCGACAGCGCAGAAAGAAACACCAAACCAGCAAGACTCATGCAACGAATCGCTCGAAGACTCAACGCTTCACCTCCCCTGTTTCGCGCTCTCAGGTAAGGGCTTCACGGTAAAGTCCATGGTTGGCGTAATCGTTTGCTTCGCGAGATTGTCGGTGACAGCGACTTGAAGCTTGTACTTTCCGGGCGCCAGCGAACCGAGCGTGATCGTATTCGCCAGCGTCATCTCCTCGCCGTGTTCGGGGACCTTGTCGGAGGGGAGATTGAACTTCAGCGTCGGCTCGGTGTCCTTGTCCTTCAACACGCGGTATTCGATGGACGCGTCCGCCTTGTGCGTCTTGTCGTCCACCTTCAGGTTGTACACCTGAAGAAAGACGCCCATGTGATCTTCGGGCGTAAACACCTCGTCGATCTTGGGCCGAACCTTTATATCGCCCAGAACGAATTGGCCCAGGCCGATGTCCTTGATCGAAACGCGCTGAATGTCGTCCGCGAGTATGAGGGAACTCGTGCTGAGCTGATCGTCCTCAAATCGAGGCACGGGAAGCCGCGTGTTCACAACGCCCACATTGCCACTGTTTGTGTCCTTGATCACGATGTCCAAGCGGTACAGTCCCGGGCTGAGCGGCACGGCCTTCTGATAGATTCTCGAAGTGCCGATCGAACCCTGCAACAGAGAAGCGGGGAAGTCGGTCCGGAGCGTTTCCTCGAAGGTCTGGACCACGCGACCACTCAGGCTCGTGATTCGCGCAAACAAGTTCATGTTGGCGGTATCCACGCCGTCTTTTTCCTGAAAGCTCAACTGGCGCACGGGAATCTGTATGGTGATCGGCACGAGTACCGTATCCGAGGTGATGCGCAGAAAATCGTAGTGGTAGTCAAACTTTATCTGGTCGCGCACCAGGCGGGACGTGACCACCGCTTCGAGATCCTTGAATTTCACCGGCGGCGGCTTCATGATGTTTGCGTAGAGTTCCAGCCGCGAAAACTCGTCCTGGTTCGCCCCCGGCGTTCCGCTGCCGGGTTCGTTTTCCGCCATGTGGGTGCCGTCGGTATTCGAGAAGCGGCTGGACTTGTCCGCCGTCCCCATGGATTCCGCCATGGTGAGGCCAGCGCCCGGAACCATCAGCAGGGCGTCTTTTTCGCTGGGATCCATGGTCAGGTGATACTCACCAGTGCTGGTGGGATCCACGAACTCAAGTTCGACGTTTTCGCCTAAACCAGTCCCCTCAAGATAGCGATAGCGCCAGTCTTCGTAGGGATATGTGGTGGTGGACCCGCCTCCCTGATCCATCGGCCGGTCCCAATTGCCGCCGGTCGGATGCGCGTCAACCTCATCGGGCGCTCCCCACATAATGTAGATCTTGCCCCGATCCGTCTTCCATCCGGGGATTCCCGAGGCGTAGTGCTCGTTTGCGTAGGCAATTCGGCGGTAATGCTCCTCTTTGAAGGTGTTTTCGGCGGAATCGGGATCGGGATTGCGCCGCTGCCAGAACGCCTCTATGAACTGCTCCCGCTCCTCGTTGGTCGAAAGCTGAAGGAAGGAGTGGCGCTCCTCGGGCGAGATGATGTAAATCACGTCCTCGTCCAGCCACTTCTTATATTGGGAATCGAGCTCTTTCTTGAGCTGGCCGTCGCTTTTGTGCTTTGCGGCCTTCCCGGCCTTCTTGGATTGGTCTTGCTGGTCCTGCTGGTTTTGCTGGCCCTGCTGATCGTCCTGCTGCGCGGCTCTGGTATACGCAATCGGCGATAGGAGGAGGCCTCCCATCAGGAGGATCTGTGGGAATGTCTTAACAAACCGAGCCATATGGCACCCTTATCCGATTGAAGCTAGAAATCGTAACCTGTCCTAACGTACAGGTCAATAAAACTTTACCCCCTGCGGCTGCCTTATCCGCTTGGAATCGCATATGGTCCAAGGGGTTGCCTTGCATCTTGGGCTCGCGCGTGCCTAGGCCAGCGCGCCTCCAAACTATTTCCTTTTCCTGCCGGACGGAATCGAACTAGAATATGTTTCTGATCCTCGTTTTGACGGCTTCGGGTGGGTTTGTGGGTCCAAGCGAGAGGAAGAGGAGTCGGGCCGCCCGTCCTTGAGTAATCAAATCCCGCTTCTAGGACGAGAAACATTCTGTACCGTCTAAACGTATGTATCAGGTGACGGGCAAATCGTCAATCCGGGACGTCAAATCCAGAGGTTGGTGCGATGAAGACGTGGCAGAAGGTCGTGATCGGAGCGGGAGCCGCCCTCGTTATTGGGGGCATAGCCTGGTACAGCATCTACCAGCAGAATCAGGGTGTTATCACCGTGCAGACGGGCCGCGTGGTGCGGCAGGACCTGACATCCATTGTGACGGCCTCGGGTGAGATTCGGCCCAAGAACTACACCAACGTGCTGGGCGAGGGCATAGGCAAAATCACGGATATCGTAGTGAAGGAAGGCGACCAAGTGAAGAAGGGCGACGTCCTGCTCCACCTGGAGAATATTCAGCCGGGCGCCGACGTTCAGGCCCAGGTGGCGAGCATCGAGGCCGCGGAGGACGGGATGAAAGCCGCTTCGGCCAGTTACGATGCCGCGGTGGCCACGCTGGCCCAGCGCCAGTCGGACCTGAGTAAGGCGCAGCTCGATTGGCAACGCGGCCAGCAGCTCTACAAGGAACAGCTCATCGCGAAGCAGGAATACGACGGAGACAAGGCCACGTACGACAGCGCTGTCGCGGCGGTGACCTCGAGCAAGGCGCAAGTGGATCAGGCCCGCGCTTCCCGAGAGCAAGCGCGCTCGAATCTCGATCAGGGCCGCGCCGTGCTGCGGCACACGCAGGACGTGTTGCGCAAGACCACTTACACCGCCCCGATTGACGGCATCATCAGCTACATCGCCGTGCGCGTGGGGGAGAACGTTGTGCCGGGCATTCAGGGAACGGCAGGCAGCTCCATATTGACAATATCCGATATGAGCATCGTCACCGCCGAAGTGAAGGTAGACGAAACGGACATCGTGAGTGTGAAAAATGGCGAGCCGGTCGACGTGACGATCGATGCCATTCCGGAAAAGATCTTCAAGGGCCACGTCACCGAGGTCGGCGAGCTTGCAATCCTGCGCACCTCCGGCGAGGCCTCCATGACATCGACAACGGCGAACACGCAGGAGGCGCGGGATTTTAAGGTTGTGGTCACTCTTGACAATCCACCGGATTCGTTGCGGCCGGGGCTTTCGGCGACGGCCAAGATCCAAACGGCTCACATGGCGAACGTTTTGACCATCCCCATTCAGGCGCTGGCCGAGAGATCGCAGAAAGAGCTCGAAGAGGCGAAGAACCCGAATGGCGGCAGCGTGACGCTCGCGGCATCCAAGAGCGAAAATGCGAACAGCGCGAACACCGACATTCAGGGCGCGTTCGTCATCCGCGGCGGCAAAGCGCAGTTCATTCCAGTGCAGACGGGAATTACCGGCGTGACCGACATCGAAATCACGAACGGCCTGAAGGAAGGCGACTCGATTGTGATCGGGAGTTTCAAGGCGCTTCGCACGCTGAAGCCCGGGACGACCGTCAAGATCGACAATTCGGAGCCGAAGGCCGAGGGGACGTCCTCCAGCAGCTAGTGCCGTTCCAACTTGTTATTCCGAATTCCGAGAGGACAAGAAGCGAAACACTGGCAGTCTAACGAACCTTTCAAACACTTGGCTCAAGAAGCTGGAACGGCACCAGGACGCTCGAAACCCGGGAGCCCAATGCACATGGCCGTCGAACAAGTTGACGCACAGAACTACCGCCAGGATCTGGTCGACGCCGGCATCGTCATCGAGACCGACGACCTCTGGAAAACCTATGAGATGGGCACCGAGCAACTGCACGCCCTGCGCGGCGTGAACATCGAAATCCGCAAGGGCGAGTACGTCGCCATCATGGGTCCCTCCGGCTCCGGCAAATCGACGCTGATGAACTTGATCGGCTGCCTCGATACGCCCACCAAAGGAAACTACTGGCTCGCCGGGCGCCTGGTCAGCCAGCTCGATGACGACGAACTCGCCGCCATCCGCAACCGCGAGATCGGCTTCGTTTTCCAGACGTTCAATCTGCTCGCGCGCGCGACAGCGCTGCACAACGTCGAGCTGCCCATGATCTACAACGGCACTCCGGCCGACGAGCGCATCGAGCGCGCGAAGAAGGCGCTCGCGCAGGTGGATTTGAGCGACCGCATGATGCACAAGCCCAACGAACTCTCCGGCGGCCAGCGCCAGCGCGTGGCCATCGCGCGAGCGCTCGTCAACAGCCCGTCGATTCTGCTCGCGGACGAGCCCACCGGGAATTTGGATTCGGCCACCGGCGAAGAAATCATGGGGCTGTTCGCCCGGCTGCACGAGAGCGGCAATACGATCATCCTCGTCACGCATGAGGCCGATATTGCCGCGCGCGCCCATCGCGTGATCCGCGTGCGCGACGGCAAAGTCGAACACGACGAGCGCACGCGCTAGCCAGCTTCAGACTTACACAACCACGGGATATCTGAGGATGCACCCCTTCTTCGCCAGTTTGCACGACGCCCCGAGGTTCGGCAGGCTCATTCGCAGCGAAAAAGGTCGGGCAGGACTTCGCCGGCTTTTCCCACGTAGCATTCCATGAAGGCGGACGCATTGGCGGGTTCCTCCGGGCCGACGTAAATCGTCCGCGCGCGGCCGCGCCCCGACCTGTCGGGGCCGCGCACATGCCCGACAAAGCTGGCCGCCGGCTCGACGACGCCCGAAGTTCCCACGGCGAGGAATACAGTGCACGCGTCCAGCGCCTGGAAAATCTCGTCCACGTGATAAGGCACCTCGCCGAACCAGCAGATGTGCGGACGAATCCGGCCGCCGCATTGGCACCGGGGAATCTCGGTGGGCGGCTCGTATGTGTTCACGTCGTCGAAGGAAGGGCGGGGGCAATGGTCGCAGCGGCTCTTGAAAAGCTCGCCGTGCATGTGGACCACGCGGCTCGATCCGGCTTGCTCGTGAAGGTTGTCAACGTTTTGGGTGCAGAGAAAGAGCCGATCCCCCAGCGCATGTTCAAGTTCGGCGAGCGCGACGTGACCGGGATTCGGTTTGGCGTCCAAAGCAACGCGGCGCCGCATGGAGTAGAACTCCCAGACGAGACGTGGGTCGCGCTGCCACGCAACCGGCGACGCCACGTCTTCAAAGCGGTGGTTCCGCCACAGGCCGCCCGCGCCGCGAAACGTCGGAATGCCGCTCTCGGCGCTGATTCCCGCTCCCGTGAGAACGAACACGCGATCCTTGGATGAAATTTCGAGCATGGCTTGGAATTCTACCGTGTTCACAGCGCCGGGCATGATGTGCGTATGATGTGCGTTTGAGACGAAGCGCGACAATTCTCGTAGGCGTTGCCCTCGTGGGGCTCGTGGCGGGCTGCGGCGAGCCCGCTCCGAAAAGCGACGCCGAGCTGGGTCTGAACGCGCGACAGATGAGCGGGCGGCGGATTTTCGAGCGTGACTGCGCCGCCTGCCACAACGCGTATTCGTCTTCCGGCAGCAAGGGGCCAAGCTTAAAGGGGCTTTACCGAAGACAGTTTCTACCGAGCGGCCTGCCTGCAAACGACCGGTTCGTGGAACAGACAATCGTGAGCGGCCGCGGGATGATGCCCGCGCTGGGCGATCCCATCACCGAACAGCAACTCGACGATCTGATCGCATACCTCCATACGCTATGACGCGCGGGCTTTTGCCCTCATGGGATTTGATGCTATTTTGCATTTAGCACGTGACTTGCATTTGGCGGGTTCATGCCCGAGCGCTTTGTCTTCCGCGATCTGCGCGAGTTGTTGGCCAAAGCCAACGAAGAGAAATCCGGCGATCAATTGGCCGGCGTGGCCGCGCGATCGGAGCGCGAACGCGTCGCGGCCAAGCGCCAACTCGCGGACCTTCCCCTCGCTGAAATCGTCCAGCAGCCTTTAATCGATCCTTCCGAAGATGAAGTCAGCCGCCTGATTCTCGAAACCTTCGACCAGGAACGTTTCCAGGGAATCAAGAGCATGACCGTGGGCGAGTTCCGCGAATACATCCTCGAGGATTCCACCACCGAGGACGAACTGAAGCAACTTCAATGGGCCATCATCCCCGAAATTGCCGCGGCAGCCGCCAAGATCATGAGCAACAAAGACCTGGTTCTCGCGGCGGCGAAGATCAGAAACGTAACGCGCTGCCGGAACACGATGGGCGAGCGCGGAGTGCTGGGAATCCGCATCCAGCCCAATCATCCTGTCGACGACGTGGGCGGGATTCTGCTGGCCGCGTTCGAGGGCCTTCTGTACGGGTGCGGCGATGCAGTGATCGGAGTGAACCCGGCATCGGATTCGGTTGATGCCGTCAGTTCGATCCTGCGCGCGCTGGCGCGTCTCATCGGCGCTTACGATGTGCCGACTCAATCGTGCTGCCTTGCGCACATCACCGCGCAACTCTCCGCATTGGATCGTGGAGCGCCGATCGACCTGCTCTTTCAGTCAATCGCCGGCACGGAGGCGGCAAACCGCAGTTTTGGCGTCACTCTGGCGATGCTGCGCGAGGGCCGGGAACGGGTTCTCGAGCACCATCGCCAGCGCGATATGCCCTGGCAGGGCGCCAACGTGATGTATTTCGAGACGGGTGAAGGAAGCGCGCTTTCGGCGGAAGCTCATCACGGCATCGATCAATTGACGCTGGAGGCGCGCGCGTACGGCGTTGCGCGGGCGTTCGAGCCGTTCCTGGTAAACAGCGTCGTCGGCTTCATCGGTCCGGAGTATCTTTACGACGAGCGCCAGATCATTCGCGCCGGCCTGGAAGATCACTTCATGGGCAAGCTCCTCGGACTCCCCATGGGCTGCGATGTCTGCTACACGAACCACGCGGCGGCCGATCAGAATTCGGCCGACAATCTGCTATTGCTGCTGGCGGCGGCCGGCTGCAATTACTTCATGGGCGTTCCCTGCGCGGATGACGTGATGCTGAATTATCAGTCCACCAGCTATCACGACGCATTGGCCGTCCGAAGGATCTTCAAGTTGCGTCCCGCTCCCGAATTTTTGAGCTGGCTGCAATCGACGGGCATCTATCGCGATAACGAACCGGCGCTTCTGGATGCGCCGGCACAGCGTCAACTATTGCAACGGCTGGAATCCTCATTGGACGAAATTGTCTAAATGACCGCGAACTCAGATGCGCCTCTTGTTTCCGAACTTCCCGACTCTTTGCGAAAGATTCGCGCGCGCACGCCAGCGCGCATTTTGGTTGGGCGGGCCGGAGCCGCTTATCGTACCGGCACTCAACTCGATCTTCGCGAGGCCCACGCGGCCGCACGAGACGCCGTCCGCGCGGAATTCGATCTGGAAGAAGCTTTCGGCGCGGTTTTCGTAAAGCAATGGGAGCTCTTCGAGGTTTCGACGAAGGCGGGTTCCAAGGATGAATTCCTTTTGCAGCCGGATCGGGGCCGTCGCTTTAGCGAGGCGTCCCGGACGGAATTATTGAAGCGCTGTTCGCGAGACAACGACATTCAAATCTTCATCGGCGATGGCCTCTCGGTTCCAGCCGTTTCGATGCAGGTTCCTGGGCTGCTGCCGCTGCTTCTGGATGGAGCACGGGCACGCGGATGGACGGTTGGTCACACGTTCGCGATTCGGTACTGCCGCGTGGGCATCCTGAATGAAATAGGCGAACTGCTTAATCCCAAGGTCGCGATTCTTCTGATTGGGGAGCGGCCAGGACTTGCCACGGCGGAGAGCCTCTCAGCTTACATGGCTTACCGGCCTCGCACCACTCATACCGACGCCAATCGAAATCTCATCTCGAACATCCACGCGCGAGGTCTGAATCCACAGGTCGCGGCCCTGCGAATTCTGGATTTCGCGGCGCAGATGATGAAATTGGGCACGAGCGGCTTCCGCATCAGCGCGCGATCGCCAGCGCTCCCGTAAGTTTCTCGCCGGTAAGAAGAACCGAAAAGTTAGAGCGCGGGAGATTTCCGCCGTTCCGGTGCCGAGATTCCTCATCCTTCGCCTAGTGCGCCCGATTTCCGCGCAACATGAGAAGGACGGCGCGGAAATCGGGCCGCTCAGTCTTCGGAATGACAGTATGTGCAAAGCGGAGCAGGGGATGTCAACAGAGGGAGATGGCTGCGAGTTATTTGGAGAAGAGATTGCGAGCGAGGAAGAGGACGTTGGCCGGGCGCTCCGCGAGCCGGCGCATGAACCACGGAAACCAGTACGAGCCGTAGGAGACCAGCACACAGCTGCGGTAGCCGTCTCGCGCGAGCCGGACCTGTTCGGCGCGCTGGATGCCGTAGAGCATGGCGAATTCGACCTCGCTCTTCGCGATTTGTTGCGCCGCCGCCCAATCGCCAATTCGGCCGATCAACTTGCGGTCGTGCGTCGCCATCACGGCGCGCACCCCCGCGCGCCGCGCCTCCGGGCCCAACAGCGTCTGCGCCAGCCGAAAATAGCTCTCGTCCACGTCCGACTTTTCGGGATAGGCGATTTCAGCGGGTTCGCTGTACGCGCCCTTCACCAGGCGAACGGCTGCGCCCATCGATACGAGCGGCTCGACGTCCTTTTCCGTGCGATACAGGTACGCCTGCACGCAGACGCCGACGTTTCGATACATCTTTCGCGCACGGCGATAAAGCTCGAGCGTGATGTCGATGTACGGACTCTGCTCCATGTCGATCCACAGCGTCATGGTAGCGGCGGCTCCGGCGGAACGTCTCGATCAGTTTCGAGAGATTTGCGAAACAAAACTCGCTATCGAGATCGAGGCCGAGTTGCGTGAGCTTCACGGAAATCTCGGCCGGGAGGCCCGAGCTTCGAACGCGGTCAATCAAGTCGAGATATTGGCCCGTGACGGCTTCGGCCTCGGTGCGGTCGTTGACGTTCTCGCCCAGGTATGTGAGCAGGGTCGAGATGCCGCTATCCGCGAGACGTCGCGCGGCTCCAAGCGCGGCGTCCATATCTTCACCGGGCAGGAAGCGCCCGGCCGTGCGGCGCACGAATCCGAGGCGAGGCGCCCGCTCGCGGAGCCACGAACTCTGCGAGGCCGTCAGAAACGCGCGCCGCATCAAGTTCATCGGGAATTCTCTTTCACTCGACGCTCATTGCGGCGACGTGAGCGCGCGGAGGAGGCGGCCGTAGAATTCGACTCCGTCGAAAAACGATCTGGACGCGCACGCGCTCGTCGCGTCCATGCGCCCGCACGTCGTCGAAGGCAATCGCGACACCCGAGACGCCATATGTGGGCATGCCCGCGGCATTCGTGAAGACGCCGTCGGAAGCGCCGGTGGCCATCGCCGGGATCACGGGAGTGCCCGGCCACATCTCCTGGGTGATTTTTTCGAGCGCCTGCATGACGTCCGGCCGCAACGTCGGAGGCGCGGCGGCCGGCTCGTTGGGTGCGGTGTCTGAAATGTCGCCCGCATCGTTCACGTATCGCACCGCGATCCTCGGATCGGCGAGAATCTGGATGAGGTTGCGCCGGACTTCCTCCCTTGTGTGACCCGGCAGGATGCGGCAGTTCACGATGGCGCGCGCGGTTTGCGGCAAAGCGTTGTTCGCATGTCCCGCATCGAGCCGCGTGGCAACGCACGTCGTGCGCATCGTCGCGTTGAAAAGCGAGTCGGTCGAGAGTCGCGCAATCGCGCCCGTATCCGGGCGAGTTTTGGTGACGGCACGCATGTCCGCCGCCGTCTGGCCCGATTCGGTCGTGGCCATCCGCAGGAAGTAAGCCCGCGTTACCTCGTTCAGCTCGAAGGGAAACCGATAGCGCTCGAGCCGCGCGAGGGCATCCGTCAGATGGTAGATCGCATTGTCCGGGACGGGCAGCGAGCTGTGGCCGCCGGGATTCGTCACTTCGAGCTGGTAGTCGGCGTACAACTTTTCACTTGCATCGATGGACATCACGACGGCTTTGCCGCCCTGCGTGTAAACACCGCCGCCATCGGGGTTGAGGACGTATTCGGCGTCGATCAAATCGCGATGGTTCCGCAGCAACCAGTCGACGCCGTTCGATTTCCCGCCCTCCTCGTCGGCGGTGAGCGCAAGGATGATGTCTCGGTCGGGCCGGTAGCCTTCTTGCCGAAAGCGAATCAGCGACGTCACCATGATCGCGTCGCCATCCTTCATGTCCTGCGTGCCGCGGCCGTAGAAGTAGCCGTCCTGCTCGATGAACTTGAAGGGATCGGTCGACCAGTCCTCGCGCTTCGCTTCGACTACGTCGATATGTCCGATCAGCAGGATTGGCCGGTGCGCGCCGGTACCGTGCAGCCGCGCGACCATGTTTCCTTTGCGCGCGTTCGGCCCGAGAACTTGCACGTCGCTCTCGGGGAATCCGGCGTCGCGGAGGCGCTTGGCCATTGCTTCCGCCGCGACGGTCGTGCTGCCAATCGAATCGGTGGTATTGATTTCAACGAGCTGTTTGAAAATGTCGCGCGCGAGTTGTTTGGTGGCGTTATCGACCTGCGCCGCGCATGCGAGGGCCGCGACACAGAAGAACGCTGCAATCGGGAGTGATCGCCTGAGCTTCATTGGGCCTTCCGGCGCGAGGACGAAGCCTATCAGACGGACAGGCCTCTCGTCATCCGGCCGTCGCGCGGCGGGAAACGAGCTCGGCGACCACGCTGTCGGTTGTTATACGTGCGGTTAGTAACCACAGAGGAACAAAAGCTGGTCGTTGCGGTTGCCCGAAGGTCCCGGTAGAATACACTGCGTCCGAGGGATGAGCTTGGGACCCTGCCATTCCCTACGGATCGAGCACGCCGGCGCGGTGGCCGGCGCGCATGCCCGCCCAGCCGAGAGGATTGCACCGCCGAAATGGACTCTGCCCTCTCCATACACTCGATTGTAACCGCCGCTCCCGAGCAGGTGTCCTGCCCGCTGGGCGACGAGTCTGCCATCCTGAACCTGAAAAACACCGTCTACTACGGTCTGGATCCGGTCGGCGCGCGGGTCTGGAGCCTCTTGCAGCAGCCTCGAAGCGTTCGCGAACTCCGCGATGCCCTGCTCGCGGAGTATGAAGTCGAGGCGGAGCGTTGCGAGCGGGACTTGCTCGAACTGCTCGAGAAGATGCGCGGCGAGGGGCTGATCCAGGTGAGGAGTGCGGCAGCCTGCTGACGGCTTCCGGCATCAGAGAGTCCAGCGACTTTTTCCGAGGTGAGGGGTTGAAACGGACAACGGAGACTTGGCACAGATTCTGGCGGCTGAGCGGCTTCGAGCGAGGTGTCGTCCTTGAAGGGGCCGCGGCACTCGTCGCCACCTGGTTTGGGCTGCGTCTGGCCGGGTTCCGCCGCTGGCAGGCCGCGCTCGCGTGGCTTGCGCCGTCGCCGGCCGCTTGCAATACCGAGCAGAGTTTGGCCGACTCCGCACGTATGATCACGCGCATGGAACAATCCGCAGCGAACCACCTGTTTTTCCGGGCGAATTGTCTCGAACAATCATTGACGCTTTGTTGGCTCCTTCATAGACGGGGGATTGCTGCCGAACTGCGTATCGGCGCTCGAAAAGATGCAGGACGATTTGAGGCGCATGCCTGGGTGGAATCGAGCGGTGTCGTTTTGAACGACACGAGCACGAGCCATCTTCACTTCGTGCCGTTCGATGGCCCGGTCGGTGCAATGGAGACGCAGGCTCCATGAGCGGCATCGTCGGCATTTTCCGCCGCGACGGCGCCCCTGTGGAACGTTCGCTCCTACGTTCCCTTACCCACTTCATTTCCTATCGCGGCCCCGATGCTCGCGAGGTGTGGTCGGATGGCCCCGTCGGTTTCGGCCACACGATGTTGCGGACCACGCACGAAGCAGCCAACGAGCGCCAACCGGCGAGTCTCGACGGGCGTTTCTGCATTACGGCCGATGCGAGGCTCGACGACCGCGCGGAACTCGAAACGAAGCTCGATCGAGCGGAGCGTAGGGTCCGGCGCAACGCGCCCGACGCGGAACTGATCCTGCATGCGTACGCGGCCTGGGGCGAAGAGTGCGTGCAACATTTACGCGGCGACTTTGCCTTTGCCATCTGGGATGCGCGCCGAAGGAGCCTTTTCTGCGCGCGGGATCATTTCGGCGTCAAGCCTTTCTATTATTCCGATCTGGCCGACCTCTTTCTCTTCAGCAATACACTCGATTGCGTGCGGACCCATCCGGAAGTTTCCGACGACTTCAATGAAGCCGCGATTGCGGACTTTCTTCTCCTTGGGCTCAACTGCGACGTCGCGTCCACAACGTTCCGGGACGTGCGCCGCCTGCCGCCCGCGCATTTTCTGACGGTTTCTTCAGACGATGTTCGGGTGCAGCGCTACTGGTCGGCGCCGACCGACGGCCGCATCCGCTACCGCCGGGACGATGACTACATAGAGCACTTTCAAATCCTTCTACGAGCGGCGGTCACCGATCGCATCCGCACCGACCAGGCGGGAATCTGGCTCAGCGGCGGGATGGATTCGTCGTCCGTGGCGGCGGTGGCGCGCGAGGTGTCCGACGCACACGGCGGCAGGCCCGAGCTTCGGGCGTATACGGTCAATTCAGACGCGCTGATTCCCGACCAGGAAAGCTCCCTCGCCTGCCAAGTGGCTGAGTTCCTCCAGATCCCGATTCGCGTGATGGGGACAGAGAATCTGCGGCCGTTCGATCGCTGGGACGATCCGGAGATTGCTCCTTCCGAGCCCGTGGACGACCCTTTTTTTGCCGGTCTGTACGATCAGTATCGGGCGATTTCCGCCGATTGCCGCGTGGTATTTTCCGGAGAGGGCAGCGACAACCTGATGCTCTTTCAGATGTGGCCGTACACGCGCCACCTCTTCCGGAACCGCGAGTGGCGCCGGCTTTTCGCCGATGTGCCGCGCTATCTCTGGGTGCGGCCTTTCCCATGGCGCGGTCTCCGGCAGCGAGCACGGCGGCTGTTCGGCAGCAATGATGAGCCTGTACTCCCGCGCTGGATTGCCCCCGATTTCGCGCGACGTGTGGACATTGAGGCGCGCTGGCGGGAACACGGCACGCTGCCTCGCGTGCCCGGGCATCCAACCAAGCCCAAGGCCCATGCGTCGCTGTCGTTGCCGCATTGGTCGCGGTTGTTCGAGTTGGCCGATCCGGGCGTAACCCATTGCCCGGTGGAAGTGCGCTACCCCTTCTTGGATCTACGGATCGTGAACTACATTCTGGCCCTTCCGCCGTTTCCTTGGTCGTTTCACAAGAAACTGCTTCGAGAGGCGATGAAGGGCCGTCTGCCGGAAGACATTCGCCGGAGGCCGAAGACTCCGCTCTCAGGCGATCCCGTCGTTGCATTGCTTCGTCGACACCGCGAGGCGCCCTGGCTGGACAGAGAACGTTGGAGCGAAGAGATCGACAGCTATGTCGATCGGAATGCACCATTGCCGCTGCACGACGGCGAAGATTCCGAGGGCGCCATCCAGGCAACGCGTCCCTTGTGTCTTAACTTTTGGTTGCAGTCCAGGGTACGAGTTCGGTATAACTTTATTGCGGAGGCATTGCATGGCTAAAGCCACCAACGGCGAGCCAAAGAAACCGTACTCTCCACCCGTGCTGACGGTTCACGGGACCGTGCGCGAACTGACCCAAGCTGTCAACCTGAAGGGCGCGGCGGATCATGGCACTGGGTTCAAAATCAGGACGGGCTCTTAGAAAGCGTTGACGGCAGAGAGCAAGTGGCAGAAGTCGAATCGAGTGACTTCAGATTACTCCGCATTCGGGCTTTTGCTCCGCAGCGATCTTCTGATTCCAGGATTGACTCCATTTCATTCATCGGAGGCAGTCCCCGACGTTGAAGTCCATTTGGGAAACTCGCCCCCTTTTATTGCTGCTGCTCCATCCGATGCATCGAGCCCCGTGTATGTGAGCTCCATCACGACTGACTCGGGCGAGCCTGCGCTAAAAGTGTGGAAGACGGCGGAGGGGCTTCTGCGTATGGATTACTTCGACGGGATGCAATTCTGGCTCGATGCAGCGGGAAGCAGAATTTGGGCCGTTTGGCCGGATCCGTTGCTGGTCGAAGATGCGGCCACGTATCTTCTGGGACCGGTCCTTGGCTGGGTCCTGCGTTTGCGCGGCGTGACATGTCTGCACGCGAGCGCGGTGGCTTTTGGACCCTTTGCGGCTGCGTTCGTCGGCTGTGCGGGTGCCGGAAAGTCGACGACGGCGGCGGCGCTTGCGCGCCGGGGGCATCCGGTTGTCTCCGACGATATCGTCGCCCTCGCGGAACGGGAGGGCGCGTTCTTCGTCCTGCCAGCTTATCCGTATCTTTGCCTTTGGCCGGATTCAGCAAAACTGCTATATGGCTCGGGCGAGGCGCTGCCTGCCTTTTCGCCTTCCTGGGGCAAGCGGCAGCTTCGGCTCGCGGAAAATCGCTTGGGATTTGAGGAGAAGCCGCTGCCACTCGGGGCGGTCTTCCTCTTGGGCGAGCGCAGCCTCGAACCGGCCGCTCCATTCATCGAGGATCCGGCGCCGAAAGAGGCGCTCCTGGCCCTCGTTGGAGACTCCTACGCCACCAATTTCCTCGACCGGGAGATGCGCAAGAGCGAGTTCGAACTGTTGGGGCGGCTGATCAACCGGATTCCCGTACGACGATTGCGGCCGCACAAGGAGTCCTTTCGAATCGGCGATCTGTGCGACCTCATCGATAAAGTGTGCGAGCACCTGCCAAAGTCCGTTCCCATCCGCCCCATCCGTGGATGCACCTAGGACCCACCAAAATGGAACTGGAGATCACCCTGATACGTGCGCAATTCGGCACATATGAGCTTGATTCCTGTTCCAGTACGTCTAGAACTTGTGTCACTATGGTACGCGAACGCCGGCCCTGTGGCAGGCGCCAACGAAAGAGGCGCGCCGCGAAGAGCTTAGGCGGAGATTCTTGGGAGAGGGAGGAAGTCCGGATATGAAGAAGCTACTGGTTTTGTTGGCACTTCTCGCGCTCGCCGGCGTCACCGGCAGGTCGGCCATGGCACAGGATTCGCGTGTGGACGTCGGGGGCGGGTACACGTACAGGTCATGGGGTTTCCCCCTGGCGCGGACGAATATGAACGGATGGAACGCGACCGTCAGCTTCAACGTGAACAACTGGTTGACGGCGGCTGCTGACTTTGATGGGACGTATGCCAATGCCGACAATGGGCCTCTCGGCGCAGATGGTTGGGTCGAGACGTTCATGGCCGGGCCCAGAATCTACCCGATCGGCCATCATAAGATCAGCCCGTTCGTGCACGCATTGATTGGCGGCGACCACGCGAGTATCAATATCGCCGGTGGAGGTGGGTCCCTGAGTGATACGACACTGGCGTTTGAGGCAGGTGGGGGGGTGGACGTCGACGTAACGAAGCATTTCGCCGTTCGAATCGGCGAGTTTGACTATGAGCACACCAGCCTCTTCGGTTCCCTCGGAATTGCCGTTCAGAATAACTTCAAATACAAGGCAGCAATCTTGTTCCACTTCTAGGATTTCTGACATCGAGGATTCCTTCCCCTTGACCGAAAGGCCGGGCGCAGCCGCCCGGCCTTTTTTCTTCCCCCAGGGTCCAGATTCTGTGATATCTCTCTCCAGCTAAACTCAATTGTCTTTCCGGATTGCGTACGAAGGTGAGCCAACCTCCGGAGCGTATCCTGCCTTCCAAGCAAGGACACTTCGCGCGTTGTTCCTGGGGAGGATGGTGTAGATGAAAAAGGCGCGGCACTTTGTTTTGCTGATGCTTTTCGTTCTACCGGCCGTAGCGCGGGCGCAAGACGCAACGCAAGAAGCGCCGCCGACAGCGCCGCAGGCTCCAGCACAGACGCCGGCGCCTCCGGTAGCAACGGAAAGATACACGCCCGAATACGAACTTTCCGCCGGCTACACCCACCGCAAATTCTACTTCCCGGATGGAACCACGTTTGGGATGAATGGCGGGTACGCGTCCCTCGACTATAACTTCAAGCGCTGGCTGGGCGCCTACGCGGAGATAGCCGCCGTCTACAAGGGTAGAGGCCTTGCCGGGAATTCGTCGCTCTATACCTTTCTAGTCGGTCCGCAATTCTATCCCTTCGGCCATCGCAAACTCACGCCTTTCGGTCACGCGTTCTTCGGAGGCGGGTACTACCGGAACGCCGTTCCGGCGAACGGGGGTTTCTCGAGTTCGGTCCAAACCGCGACGGGCTCCGACTGGGGCGGCGGTGGAGGCTTGGACCTGAATCTCCGGAAGCACCTCGGCATCCGTCTGATCGAATTCGACTACGACAAGGTGCATCTCTTTGGCGGGCACATCGATCGCGGCGACGGCCGCGTTTCGGTGGGGATCGTCTATCGATTCGGCGAAAAGTAAATCAAGAACTTCCTTCGCGCGCGTTGGGGGACTCTTTTGAGTCCGCGGCGGATTGCACGTCTTCGGTCGTAATCGCGCCCTCGGGGCCTGTTCCGCGCAAGCGGCTGATGTCTAGCCCCAACTCCTTGGCAAGGCGCCGGGCTTTGGGCGAAATCCTGGGGGCCGCGGCCGGCGTTTGTTCAGCCGCCACGGGTACGGCTTCCAGTGGACGAGCGATAGTGCTGGTGGCGCGCGCCGATTGCACCGCGGGCGGCGGCTGCGCGGGAGGATTCTCCCCGGGCAGAACAAGCCACGCAATCGTCTGGCCCACGGGAATTTCGGCGCCTTCGTACGCGGTGACGCCCGCGAGAATTCCATCGCCGGGCGCTTCGATTTCGACGACGACCTTATCCGTCTCGATTTCGAAGAGAGGCTCGCCCTTGGTGACCTTCTCGCCTTCCTTTTTCCGCCAAGAGAGAAGCTTGCCGGTTTCCTGCGCCATCTCGAGCGCAGGCATTACGACGCTGATCGCCATAGTCGGTTGTCGGTCTCCCGGGACCCGACCGTCAGTCGGTAGCTGCCACGCGTTCCTTTTTCGCGCTGGCCTCGACTAATTCGACGACGCGTCTGCTGGGCGCCTCCTCGTTCTCGCGCGTGGTCGAGAGAGGGCCGTTGACGGTGAAATAGTGCGCACCGGCCACCATCAGCTGCTCCGCCGGGAAACGCGTGATCACTTCGTGGCCGGTTTCCGTGACGACGATTTCCTCTTCAATGCGCGCGGCGCTCCAGCCGTCGGTCGAGGGCCAGAACGTTTCGAGCGCGAAAACCATGCCCGGTTTGATCTCATGCGCATGCTCGAGCGAAACCAGGCGGCTGATCACCGGCTTTTCCCAGATGGCGAGGCCAATGCCGTGGCCGAACTGGAGGGCGAAGGCTGCCTCCTCGTCCGGGAAGCCGAATTCCTCGCGCCTTCGGCCAGACCGAAGCGATTTCGGCGGTGGTCCGGCCCGGGCGCACCAGAGAAATGGCCGCGTCGAGGTATTCCCGGCACCGCTTGTAGGCGTCGATCATGGCGTGCGACGCATAGCCGATCGAGAAGCAGCGGTAATAACAGGTGCGGTATCCCATGTAGGAATGGAGAATGTCGTAATAGACAGGATCGCCGGGGCGAAGCACGCGATCGGAAAACACGTGGGGATGCGGATTGCAGCGCTCCCCGGAGATCGCATTCACGGCTTCGACGTACTCGGAACCGAGATCGTAGAGGACCTTGCTGGCCAGTCCCACGGCCTGGTTTTCGCTCATACCCGGCTTCATCGCGCGGTACAGCTCGTCGTAGGCGGCATCGACCATCATGGCCGATGTATTCAGCAGCGCGATCTCGTCCTGCGTCTTGATAACGCGGGCGTCCGACATGAGCTGCTGGCCATCGACCACGGTGATCCCCTCGTGCTGCAAGGCGAAGAGGATCGGGGGCTCGACGACGTCGATTCCCAGCGGCTCCTTGTGCAGGCCCCGCTTTTCGAGCTCGATCTTGATTTTGCGCGCGACGTCTTCGGCGCGTCCCATCTCCGGCGACATGGCGCCCCGCATCAGCGAGATTCCGGCGCGCGAGCGCTCTCCCAGCCACGGACAATTGAGCTGATGGTGGCGGGCGGCCGAGCCGAAATCCCACAGGATAGGCTCATCGTTTTGCGGAAGCAGGGTGAAACGGCTGATCTTGTCCTGCGCCCAACTGCCGATGTGCGTGGCGGTCAAGTAACGCACGTTGTTCATGTCGAAGCAGAGGAGCGCGCCCATCTCGGATTTCGTGAGAAGGGCCTTGGCGCGCGCCAGGCGCTCGCGGCGCAGCCGCTCGAAGTCGATTCGGTTTTCCCAATCCACCGCCATCGTTCCGTGAGTCTTGAGCGCCACGATACGCCTCCTGTTCTGCCGTCCTCAGGCCTTGCCGCAGAGAGTGCGGGCGGCCTCGAATACGGTCTGTTCCGTGGGTACCGTCAAGTCTTCGAGCGCGGGAGAGAAAGGAATCGGAACGTGCATCGCACCCATTCGCTTCACAGGCGCTTCCAGATCGTAAAACGCGCCTTCCGCAATCACGGAAGCGATCTCCCCTGTGACGCCATAGCGGCCGTAGCCTTCATCGACCACGATCGCCCGGGATGTCTTTTTGACGGATTCAACCAACGTCTTTTCATCGAGTGGCCAGGTCGTCCGAGGATCGACTACTTCGGCACTGATACCGACTTTCGCGAATAGTAGCGGCCGCGCCGAGGGCGACTTGCACCATGCTGCTGGTGGCGACGATGGTGATGTCCCCGCCGACGCGCTTCACGTCCGCCAATCCGAAGGGAATGGTGTAGTTCTCCTCCGGCACCGGCCCTTTCAGCTTGTACATCATCTTGTCTTCAAAAAAGACCACGGGATTCTCATCGCGAATCGCCGTCTTGAGCAGCCCCTTGGCGTCGTAAGGGGTGGACGGCAGCACGACCTTGAGCCCTGGAACGTGGCTCAGCCAGGCATGGAGCGATTGCGAGTGCTGCGCGGCGGAGCGGCGCGTGGCGCCCAGGGTTGTCCGCAGGACCATCGGAACTTTCCATTTGCCGCCCGACATATAGTGCACCTTGGCGGCCTGATTCACCATCTGATCCATCGTCAGCGTCAGGAAATCGCCGAACATGATGTCGATCACGGGACGCATGCCCGTCATCGCGGCGCCGACGCCAACGCCGGTGAAGCCGGCCTCCGAAATCGGCGTATCGATCACGCGCTCCTTGCCGAACTCCTCGACAAGTCCCGACAG
>CAWEXR010000013.1:0-18345 GCA_963813045.1 uncultured Acidobacteriota bacterium | reverse complement strand
GCGCTGGCCCGTGCCCCCGACTTGCGCGGAACTGCAAATGGGTGTTACATGGGGGCAATCGTACCACTCCGACGATCAAGGAGGCCGGCAATGGATCCGACAAAAGAAGCGGGCACCGAGCGTCACGCGGCTGGGGCAGCCCCGGGTCATGCCGTGGGCCATGGCGGGGGGAATCACGGCAAGAAGGGTGAGTCGCGAATCAGAAGGTGGACAGTCGGTGACGTCAAAATCACCAGCATCATGGAAACGGCGGACCGGATTCCGTGGGCGCCTCTTTTTCCGGCGGAGACTTCGGAACACTACAAGAAATACGATTGGCTGGTGCCGCGCTGGGTCACTCCCGAAGGACAGATCATTCTGGCGGTACAGGCATTTGTGCTTGAAATCCGGGGCCAACGAATCGTGATCGATACGTGCGTGGGCAACGACCGCGCGCGGGAGATGCCGCAGTGCTCGGATCTTCAGACCGCGTTTCTCGAGGACTTTAGATCCGCGGGTTTTGATCCCGATTCGATCACCACTGTTCTTTGCACGCACTTGCATTTCGATCACGTCGGCTGGAACACGCGGCTGGAAAAGAGTCGGTGGGTGCCGACGTTTCCGAACGCGAGGTATCTCTTCGGCCGCAAAGAGTGGGCGTACTGGCAAGACGTGCTGAAACACAAAGAACACGATGTGCGGCACATTGTGGATTCGGTCCAGCCGATTCTCGACGCGGGCCTGGCCGATTTTGTCGAGACGAATCATCGTCTGATGGACGAGATGTGGCTGGAGCCTTCGCACGGGCACACGCCCGGACACGTCAGCGTGCGCGTATCGTCGCGGGGGCAGGAGGCGATTGTGACCGGCGACGTGTTTCACAATCCCATCCAGCTGGCGGAGCCAGAAATCTGCTCGGTTGGATGCGTGGACAAGGAAATGTCGCGGCAGACGCGGCGCGATTTCATCAAGCGCTATGGAGACGGCCCGGTGCGATTTTTCGCCATTCACTTCAACGAACCCGTCGGCCGCGTGGTGCGCGACGCGCAGAGCTGGAAGTTCACGACGGATTAGGAGCCGTCTGGCTCCTGGTGAGATTGTCTGGGAGCGAGAAACCGGTCCTTCACCTGCAACAATCGCGGGGACTCGGGATGACAACGGTAGCCCACAAATGAGCTTACATGCCTGAACTTCGCAGCTTCGACTACATCATCGTCGGCGGCGGAACCGCCGCGTGCGTTCTCGCCAATCGCCTCACGGAAGATCCAGCTGTCCGCGTTCTGATGCTGGAGGCCGGGCCTGAGCCGACGAGCATGTGGATCAAGATGCCGCTGGCCATGGGCAAGCTCTTCATCCATCCCGACGCTGAATTGGCGCTTCTACACCGAGCCCGAAGCAAGACTCAACAATCGGCCGATCTTCTGGCCGCGCGGCAAGGTCCTGGGCGGATCGAGCTCCATCAATGGCAGCGCCTACGTTCGCGGTCAGGCCGAGGACTACGATGGCTGGAGGCGGCTCGGCAACGTCGGCTGGGGCTGGTCCGATGTGCTGCCCTACTTCGAGAAGATGGAGCGGCGTGAATATGTCCCGAGCGCCGCCCGCAACGGCGCAGGGATGGTTGCGGTGAACTACCCCACGTACGTCCATCCCATTACTCGGGCTTTCATTGAATCCGGCGTCCGCGCCGGTCTGCCCGCCAGCGACGATCTGAACGGGTCCGTTTCCGAGGGCATCAGCCTGATGCCCAACTCGGTGCGCAGGGGCGTGCGCCAGTCTTCGGTCGAGACGTATCTCCGCCCCGCGAGGAGCCGGCACAATCTTGTGGTTGAGACCTCGGCGCTTGCTCGCCGCATCCCGATGCAGGGCCGCAAGGCGACCGGTGTCGAATACGAGCGGAATGGCGCGATTCAAAACGCGCTCGCGACTCGCGAAGTGATTCTGGCGGCTGGATCAATCGGTTCTCCGCAGCTCCTCATGCTTTCCGGCGTCGGCCCGGGCAGACATTTGCAGGAGCACGGAATCCCAGTCGTGCTGGACCTGCCCGGTGTCGGAGAAAACTTGCACGATCATGTGTACGCCAACTGTACCTACAGGACTTCGCCGGCGAATTCGCTCAACCGGCAATTGAGTGGACTTCGTGTAGCCTGGCACGCCATCACCTACTATCTGGTGAAACAGGGCCCGTTGACGAACGGTGCTTCCCAGGCGACTGCTCTGGCGCGCTCGCTTCCGGATGCTCCCTGTCCCGATCTGCAAATCGTTTTCCGCCCGATGAGCTATGTCTACGACAGCAGCTCTAGAATTGCCCCGGATCCCATACCGAGAGTGACGGCCGGTGTTGCCTACGTGCGGCCGAAATCGCGGGGCCGCCTGCTGCTGAAATCCACCGATCCGCGCCAGGCGCCGGCCATGTACGCGAATTACCTGGCAGAGGCAAGCGACGAGGAGGGATTGCTGGCTGGCGTGAAATGGGTTCGGCGCATCTTTCAGACTGAGCCGATCAGGTCCTTGGTCTTGGCCGAGGACTCGCCGGGTGACGCGTGCAAGACCGATAACGATATTCGCGAGTTCATGCATAAGACCGCCACCACCTTTTGCCATCCCAGCGGCACCTGCAAGATGGGGCAGGATGCCATGTCGGTGGTGGATGAGCGCTTGCGTGTTCGTGGCATCGAATCGCTGCGAGTGATCGACGCGTCGATCATGCCGGCGCTGCCCTCTGCCGGTCCCGCACCGGCTGTGTTCATGATTGGTGAAAAAGGCGCAGATCTCGTCAAGGAAGGCCAGCGATCTGGCGCGACCGCGGCAGGAACTAGGACCGCAGCTTCAGCTGTCTCTATTCAGTCTTAAGTACGATCGGGAGCGAAACGATGTCGCGTCTCAAAGGGCAAGTTGCGTTTGTGACGGGGGCGGGGCGCGGAATTGGGCAGGCGATGGCCCTCGCGTTCGCGTCGGAGGGCGCGATCGTGGGTGTCGCGGACATCGATGCGGCGACCGCGCAGGAGACCGTGCGCGAAATTGAAAGCAATGCTGGAATAGCGCGGGCGTTTGCGATCGACGTGAGCCGCCGGGACGATTTTCTGCGCGCCGTCGATGAATTGGTCGCGGAGTTCGGCCGACTCGATATCGTTGCGAACAACGCCATCGTGTTTCGCCGCGAGCCGGTCGCGGAGATTCGCGAGGAAACCGTCGCGCGCATGATCGACGTCGGCCTGAAGTCGATTTTCTGGGGCGCGCAGGCGGCTTTGAGGCATATGGATCCGGAACGAGGAGGCGTGATCATCAACAACACTTCGCCCGCGGCGGAGCTGGGGGTGCCGCGGTCGACGGTTTATTCGGCGATCAAAGGCGGAGTGTCTTCGCTCACGCGTTCACTGGCGGTTGAATTCGGGCCGCGGCGGATCCGGGTGAATGCGGTGTGCCCGGGGACGGTGCCCACGCCTGGCGCGCGCGAGATGAACAATTTCGACGATGCACTTTACGAATCGCGGCGGCAGAGGTGTCCCCTGGGGCGGCTGGGGACGCCGGGGGACATTGCATCGGCGGCGGTTTTCCTGGCGTCACCGGAGGCTGCGTACATTTCGGCGGCGATCCTGCGCATTGACGGAGCCACGACCGTCAACGGCGGCGCCTAGGCATTGGCGGCACGCTCCGGAAAAATAGAAAGGGCGGGCGAGACGCCGCTACAGCTTCCTTCGAGACAGGCCGGCGCTACAGCGTGCTGACGTAGTAGCTGTCCATGTACTCGCGCAGGGCGATCACTTTGTCGTCTTTGATTTCGAGGAAGAAAGCGTAGCGGTTGTTATAGTCCTTGCCGTTCTTGAACTTGCCGAGGCCTTTGGCTTCAACGGCCGCGTACGGCCCCTGCAAAACCAAATGCTGAATCAGCACCTTCGGATCGCCATACACGAAAATGCCGTCTTTTCCGCGGATTGGGTTGAGGAAATCGTCAATGATCTCCTTGCGTCCGTATTTATCGCCCGCGCCCTGAATTCCCGTGACCATGATTCCCCAGATGCAGTTCTCGTGCAGAAGCAGGCGCAGCTTTTCCAGATCGCCCGAGCTCAACGTGTCGAAGAAGTGCCTGACAATTTTTTCGTTTTTCGTTTCGAGTTCACCCATGGTTTCCTCTCGTGAACGACTCCGCGCGCGACTGAACCCGTCCCCCTGACAAACCGCGGCGCATTATACTCTCGTTGCTAGGAAAAGTTTCTGCTGCTTCCGTGATTTGAGTATGATTGGCCCGCTTGGCCTCGGAGGGGCACACATGAATGTCGGCATGAAAGTTTCGCGCATCGCCGCGCTACTGTTGCTTATGACTCTCGCGATCTTTGCCGCGGCTTCTTCGCCCCGAGCGCAGAAATCTCACGCCAAAGTCCCCAAGACGGTGAGGTTGTACGTCTTCGATTGCGGCGTCATAAAGGGTCTCGATCCGGGATTGTTCAATTTCAAGAAGGAAGAGCTCGCCGAAACGGAACTCGCCGTTCCCTGCTACTTAATCGTTGATCCGAAGGGCACACTCATGTGGGATGTCGGCGTAATTCCTGACGCGGACTTCAAAGATGACGGCAAGCCCGTGACGGAGGGGCCTTCGACCGCGACGCGCACGCTGAAGTCGCAGCTGGCGGAGATCGGCTACGCCCCGACCGACATCACCTACCTCGGCCTTTCGCACTATCACGGCGATCACATCGCCAATTCCAACGAATTCGCCACCGCCACGTGGCTCGTCCGCCAGGTGGAGCGCGACGCGATGTTTGCCGACAAACCTCCGGCACTCTCTGATCCCAAGGACTACGATCTGCTAAAGAACAGCAAGACCGTCATTCTCACGACCGACGAATACGATGTGTTCGGCGACGGCAAAGTCATCATCAAGTACGCGCCGGGCCACACGCCGGGGCATCAGGTGCTGATCGTGAAGCTTGAAAAAACAGGGAACGTGATGTTAGCAGGCGATCTCTATCACTATCCGGAGGAGCGGAAGCTGAACCGCATACCGACGTTCGAATATAGCAAGGAACAGTCGCTCGCCAGCCGCGCGATGATCGAAGATTATTGCAAGAAGACGAACACGCAGTTGTGGATCGAACACGATTTCGTGGCGAACTCCAAACTGAAGAAGTCGCCGAAGTATTACGACTAAAGCGTGACGGCGGTAGCGGTCGTTGCCAAACCGCCGCCTTCATTTCTTGCCCAGAGCGAGACGGTTTTCCCGTCGTTTTCGCGCTTGCCACAAACCCGGAAGGGGCCAGTATCGAACAGCGGGCCTACCGCGCGAAACGAGAAGCGGGCCACGGTTGCCTCCGGCATGTTGCGCCGCAGCAGATCGAGCAACAATGTCGCGATGAGCGGGCCGTGCACCACCAGGCCCGGATACCCCTCGACCTTGGTGGCGTAGCGATAGTCATAATGAATGCGATGGGCGTTGAACGTCAGCGCGGAATAGCGGAAGAGCAGCGCGTCGTCGGGCCGCACGGTGCGCTCCCACTCCGAGTCGGCGGGCGCCGACTGGGGCGTCGGCGCGCGGCTCGCCTGGCTTGCTATGGCCGCGAAACACCAGATCCTGCTCCTCGCTTAGGGCCACTCCTTCCGCATTGCCGATATCGTGACGCACCACCACAAACACGAGCGGCCCCGTGCGCCCCTCCTTGTGCCGCACATCGACGATTCGCGACGTTCGCGTGAGCGTTTCCCCCACACGCAGGGGACGATGGAATTCAAAGCGGCCACCGGCCCACATGCGGCGCGGCAGCGGCACCGGCGGCAGAAAACCACCTTTTGTCGTGTGACCTTCCGGGCCAAGTTCGGATTGTCGATGGATGCTTAGAAAATAGAGCCAGTGCCACAGCGGCGGCAACGGGTCGCCCGGTCGTGGCGGTGGGGCATCGATGTCGAGCGTCGCGTGTAGCGCTGCGATCGGTACAGGCGTAATTTGATCCGATACGGTCTCGGTCTTTCCGACCCATCTCTGCAATTCAGCGATATCCACGTCTGCAAACTCCATGCGATTTACCAGGAATCCTGTTCGCCACCGGGCACATTACCACGCTTCTGCTCGGCCCAAAGCGTGCGTGATACACTCCCGCTGCTCAAGACGAGGACATTCGAATGTCCAGCAACGCACCCCCAGCGACGCCACCAGTGGCCGACAGTGCGAATCGCTTCGCCGTCGGCTGGCGCATGTGGGTACCCGTTGTGGTGATGATGACGTGCTCCTGGCTCTCCTACATCGATCGCCAGGCACTCGCGGTCATTTCTCCGATGATTCTCAAGGATACCGGCCTGAGCGCGGCGTCCTACGCCGACGCGGTCTCGGTGTTTTCCATCGTTTACATGATTGCGAACCCATTATGGGGCTCGCTGCTGGACTATGTCGGTCTCCGCATCGGCATGCTTGCGGCGGTCGGGATCTGGACGCTCGCAAGCGCCTCGCATGCCTGGGTGGGAGGGTTTCTCGGCTTTGCCGCGGCTCGCGCGCTGCTTGGTTTCGGCGAAGGCGCCACGTTTCCGGGCGGCCTGCGAACCGCCGCGGAATCTCTGCCTCTCAGCCGGCAATCGCGCGGAATGGGAATCTCCTATGGCGGCGCGTCTCTCGGATCCATTTTCGCCCCGATTGTGATTACGCCGATCGCCTTGAGATGGGGATGGCGCGCGGCGTTTCTGGCCACGGGCGCCATGGGAGTGATTTGGCTGGCCGTTTGGTGGCTCGTTGCTCGACCGCCGCTGCTGCGACCGGTGGCGCGCAAGCAGCGAATGGTCCCATGGCCGAACATGATGGAGCGCCGTTTCTGGCTGCTGGTGGTTGGCATGGGACTCGGAGGAGCAGCCCTGGGTCCGACCCTTTATCTCTCCCCTGTCTACTTGAACCGCGTGCTCGGCCTGACGCAAGCCGAACTGGGGCGAATTCTCTGGATTCCCGCGGTGTGCTGGGAGCTCGGCTACTACTTCTGGGGCTGGGTGTCGGATCGTTACGTGCGCGAAAATCCTCGCCCCGTGCGTTTGTACGTGGTGCTTACGGCGTTTGCCCTAGTGCCGTCGCTCGTGACGAAAGCAGGGTCGTGGCCGGCCGCGCTGGCATGCTTTTCCTGGGCGATGTTTGTCGCGGTTGGTTTTATCGTGGTGTCATTGCACCTCAGCGCGCGCGCTTATCCGCGCGAAGAGACCGGCATGGTCGCCGGAATCGGCTCCGGCGCATGGTCCGCAGTCGTGGCGATCTTGATGCCGATCTATGGGATCTGCTTCGACCATCACTGGTATGCCGCGACTTTCGTTTCGCTGAGCTTGATTCCGATCCTGGGCACCACGCTCTGGTGGTGGATCGGCCGCGGAGATGAAATTCGGGCAGGCGCGCCTGCCGCGTGAGTTTTGTGCCTACCTCATCACGAATGGATTCGGAGCATTACCCGCGATGTCGATCCACACGCTCTTCGTTTGCAGGTACTCGCGGATCGCCTCGGCCCCGCTTTCCCGGCCAATTCCCGACCGCTTGTATCCGCCGAACGGGGACATGTAGCTGACCGCGCGGTACGTGTTTACCCAGACCGTTCCGGCCTCCAATCGCTCGGCCATGATCAGAGCGCGGCGGATGCTGGTGGTCCAAACTCCCGCGGCGAGGCCGTAGACCGTGCCATTCGCGATGCGAATCGCTTCCTCTTCAGTGTCGAACGGGATGATTGAAAGAACTGGGCCGAACACTTCCTCCTGAGCGATGCGCATCGCGGGTTGAACGCCGGTGAAGATCGTCGGTTCGACGAACCATCCCGAGCCGCACTCCGGGCGTTGCGCTGGCGCGCCGCCTAAGCGGCAGACCGCGCCTTCCTCCTTCGCGATTCGAATGTAGTCGAGCACTTTCTCGTATTGGGGGCGAGTCGTGATCGGTCCGACCTGCGTCGTTGAGTCGAGCGGGTTGCCCATGCGCGCCGTTTTGGCGAGCGCCAGGAGGCGGTCGACGAATTCCTCGTGAATTGGGCGATGAATCAGGGCGCGTGAGCCTGCGATACAGGTCTGGCCCGTCGCCGCGAAAATGCCCGACACCACGCCCTTCACGGCCTCGTCCAAATCGGCGTCGTCGAACACGATGTTCGCGGACTTCCCTCCAAGCTCCAGCGTGACCCGCTTGAGTCCTCGCGCCGCCAGTTGATAAACGTGCTCGCCCGTGCGGTCGCCGCCGGTGAAGGCGATTTTCGCCACATCGCGATGGGTGATGAGCGGCTCGCCGACCTCGTTGCCGTACCCGGTCACGATGTTGACCACGCCGGGCGGGAAACCGGAGCGCTCGAACAATTCCCCGAACGCGAGCGCCGAAACGGAGGAGAATTCCGACGGCTTCCAGACAACCGTGTTCCCAGCCGCCAATGCCGGCGCAAGCTTCCACGCCGCGAGCAACAGAGGCGAGTTCCAGGGTGTGATCGCGGCGACGACGCCCAATGGCTCTTCACGCGTGAAGTTGAAGACTCCCGGCTTGTCGATGGGAATGACGCGGCCTTCGATTTTGTCCGCGAGGCCGCCGAAATAGTGAAACCACTGCGGGATGTACTTCAACTGGCCGCGCATCTCGGCCATCAGCTTCCCATTGTCCGTCGTCTCAATTTCGGCGAGCCGATCAGCTTCCGCGGCCACGAGGTCGCCCAAACGGCGGAGGAGGTTGCCGCGAGCAGTTGCGGTGAGTTTACGCCAATCGTCGCCGCAAAACGCCAACTTGGCCGCAGCTACCGCCCGGTCGACGTCTTCTTTCGTCCCCCGAGGGATGAGCGCCCAGGGCGCGGCCGTGAACGGGTTCACGGACTCGAACCAGATTCCAGAGTGCGGCTCGACCCACTGTCCGCCGGCCAGCATGGAGTGTTTCTTCATTTTGACCGCTTTCTCGAAACGCGCGCGCAACCCGGCCCGCTACGACTTGGGCGCTTTTTCTTTCTGTTCCGCGAACACTTCCCGCGCGATGCGGAAGGAATCGACGGCCGCGGGCACGCCGCAATAAATCGCCACCTGCAGCAGGACCTCGCGTATCTCCACCGGGGTCACGCCGTTCACCAGCGCGCCCTTGATGTGCGCCTTCAGTTCGTGAGGCCGGTTCAGCGCGCTGATCATCGCCAGATTGAGCATGCTACGCGTTTTCTTGGGAAGTTCATCGCGCCCCCAAATCGCGCCCCAGCAGTACTCGGTAACAAGCTCCTGCAAGGGACGATTGAAATCGTCCGCCGTTTGCGAAAGCATTGTCGACAAACTCCTTGCCAAGCACGGAACTCCGGATTTCGCGCCCGCGGTCAAATGTCTTCTTATCCATGTGGGTGCCTCTCCTCGAGTTGAGAATTCAAAGCCGGTCACGAGGACCGGGTACGCGCAGCCCAATCCCTCACTTCTGCTCGACGCGCACGCCGGCCCATTCCTCGACCGTTTTCGTCAGCGCGGTCATATCGGCATCGAGCCCTTCGCTTGCCGTCGCAATCGAGAGAAGCTGTCTGACGGCGCTTCCCACGACCATCGGGACACCGAGCGCGTCCGCCTCTCCCATACACAGTCGAATGTCCTTGTTCAACAGCCCGATCTCGAACCCGTAGCTGAATTTCCGTGAAATCACATGCTGCTTCATCTTATCTTGGGTGGCGCTGTTCCGGGCCGTACCCGCATTGAAGATATCGACCATCAGCGCCGGATCGAGCCCCGCCTTGACGCCCATCACCACGGCTTCAGAGGTGATCGCCATGGCGGTGGCGGACAAAAGATTGTTCAGCAACTTCATTGTCTGTCCCTGGCCCGGTTGCGTGCCGACATAGAAGATCTTCCCGATCACTTCGAGGATGGGTTTCACCATCCCAAGAGTCTCTTCGGGGCACGATACCATCACCGCGAGCGTTCCTTTCTCCGCTCCCGTTATGCCGCCGCTGACAGGCGCATCGACAGCCGTGATTCCCTTGGCCGCGAGCCCTTCCGCCACTCGTTTCGCCACGGTCGCGCCCGTGGTCGACACGTCGATGAATGTCTTGACGCGGTTTCCTTCGACGACGCCGCCCGGGCCGAGGGCGACAGCTTGGACGATTGGCGGCGTCGGCACACTCGCGAACACGATTTCGGCGGCGGATCCAACCGCAGCGGGGGACTCGGCGCGAGCGGCGCCAAGCTGCACGAGTGGCGCCACCGCAGCTTCGCTGGTGTCGTAGATGGTGAGCCGGTAGCCGGCTTCGATCAATCGGCGCACCATCCGGCTACCCATTTTCCCCACTCCCACAAAGCCGACACTTTGCTGCGCCATTCGTCTTCCTCCGTCCATTCAGCGCTGCGAACTGACGCCGCATTATGCCCTACGACGGCGCGCCTAACAATTGACGTCCCGCTTGGCAATGCGTCATTCTAGGCCGCCGAAAGAGCGGCTGGAGAGGCATTCGTGCAGATGGAACCCTTTGAGGTTTTTGCCATTCGGTATGCGCATCTTGGCAACCGGCATCCCGGCGAGAATTTCCTGCTGGCCGATCCTCACGAGTTTGCTTCCGACCTGGACTACTTTGTGTGGGTCTTGCGCAGGAGCGATTGCAGTTTCGTTGTCGATACCGGATTCGCACAAGAAGCTGCCGCCCGGCGACGACGCGACTGGCTTCGCTGCCCGGTAGAGGCGCTGCGTCTGCTCGAGATGAATCCCGATCAGGTGACCGACGTCATCCTGACGCATCTCCATTACGACCATGCGGGGAACCTCGACCGATTTCCCAGGGCGCGCTTTCATTTGCAGGATCGCGACATGGCATACGCGACCGGCCGGTGCATGTGCCACGGGACTCTCCGAGCGCCTTTCGATCTTGAGAACATTCAGTTGCTGTTGCGGCACGTCTATTCCGACAAAGCGGTATTTCATGACGGCGACGGCGAGCTTGTGCCGGGGCTGAGCCTTCACCGGATTGGCGGCCACTCGGCCGGGCTCCAGGTTGCGCGGGTTTGGACGAAGCGTGGGTGGGTTGTCGTCGCCTCGGATGCCTCACATCTATATGCGAATTTTGAACAGCGACGCCCGTTCCCGATTATCTACAACGTTGCGGAAATGCTGGAAGGGTTCGACTTGCTCTACCGGCTGGCAGACTCGCCGGAGCACATCGTGCCGGGGCACGATCCGCTAGTGATGAAATACTACCCCGCCGTCACGCCGGAGCTAGAGGGCATCGTGGTGCGGCTCGATGTCGCGCCACACCGCCGCTAATTTTGTAGAAGCAGGTCGCCGCGCCGCCCAGGCAATCTCTGGCGCACTCCAGGGAAGAGCACACCTCCGCTTGCAAAGGCGTAGCTTGCACCTTCTCAATGGCCTGCCGAGACTGCAACGCCCGGCTAGAAAATATACTTCAACGCGAACTGCATGACGCGCGGATCGTTGACCGTTTGATTCAGAGCGCCCAAACCCGCGGTGCTCGCCGGAGTTGGCTGGCCGAAAGCCGGGAAAATCAACCCTTGGAGGGGCGGCCCTAACGCGCCTGCGCCGTTCGGTGGATACAGGTTCGCGTGATTCGGAACGTTGAAAACCTCCCAACGAAACTCCACTTGTTGGCTTTCCCGGATCTGGAAAACCCTCGCCAGCGCCGTGTTGACGATGATCGCGCCGGGACCAAAAAGACTGTTATTGCCAAGATTCCCGAACGTGTATGGGGTCGGCGCAACGTAGGACGAAGGGTCGAGCCAGCATGTTCGCCCCTTCGATGCACAATACGGGGGTCCCACCAGGTTTGGACGCTGGTCGAGCCCATTCCCACTTCCTGAATAGTCGAGGATGAGGATGGGATTGGCATCGTCCAAGCCAGATTGCACGATGGCAGAAACGGAAAGTCTCCAGTGGCCAGCCAGCATATCCTCTAGGTGGTTCGAAAACTTCGGAGTCTCCGCCACGAGCGACTGATTGAATATGACGTGCGTGTCGGCACTCGGGCAATTGCCGCGATCCGCGTGCCGGTCGTAGGGAACCTCCTCAGCTGCAAGGAAGAAACCAAGCGTCGTTGTGTAGTTGTCGGAGATGCAGTGGGACCACGTGAAATTTGTTGTTGACGTGAAGTGCTGGGCGAAGCGGTGCTGGGCTGAGAGGAGCAGACCGTTGTAGTTCCCTGTTCCTCCCTCCTCCAACAGAAGCGTTTCTCCATAGCAGGAGGTCGTCGGCGAGCATAATGTGCCGACGTGCTGAAACAGACGGTTTGCGGTCAAAGACGTGCCGGGGCCCGCGCAAAAGGCAGGAGGAAGGAATCCAGGGCATGGCCCATTAGGGACCTGACCGCCAGCCGAGGTGCAGGAGAGACCTTGCGGGAATGGGTAACCCGGAGGGCATGGTCCCTGCATCCCGGGATTGGCCTCGTTGTTTCCCCAGAGGTGGCGCTGCTGATTCCCCAGGTAGCTTATGGTAAGCAACCAGTTAGCACCCACCTGCTTTTCCACGCTGAGGTTGTATTGCATGACGTAGGTTGGCTTGATGCTCAGCGGGTAGCTGAACACCAAAGCGCCGGGCAGGTAGGCTGCATTCTTCGGGCCTGTCCCGACAAATTGAGGGAAGGGGTCTTCGCCGGCGTGCACGTTTCCCTGTTGGTCCGCGAAAGAGAAATCTGCCCAGGGATTAGCAATATCAACGTTGCATGGGAAAGACGTACACGGAGGGCCGGGGACGGTTACAGCGCCGCCGTATGGCTCTTCGAATCCGAACTGGTCGTACGAGAAATTCGGGAAGTCATAGAAGATCCCGAAACCAGCCCGAATCGACATCCGACCGTTGCCCTCCGGATCCCAGGCGACTCCGATGCGCGGGCTCCATTTGTCCAACGAGTTAGGTGATAGCTTGTCATTCTTCGGACCACCGGGATCCCCTTGGAATAGATAGCCCGCGGGAGCGGTGGGGAACACGGTGCTGTGGACGTCATTGATTATGTCTGGGACCGAGATGGCGACGACGTGACCCTTCGGGTCGGTGTGCCCAAAGAACGGGTCCCAGCGAAGCCCCAAGGTGACGGTCAGCCGCCGGTTCATTTTCCAGGAGTCTTGTGCGTAAATCGAAATGATATTCTGGTGCTGGATCGAAGGGATCGGAGCGTCCTGACTAAAGCCACCATTGGCGGATGTCTCACCCAGCAGGTAGTTGGCCAGTGGATTTCCCGTGTCTGTAGTATCAAAGGTGAACGCGCCCTGGTTGTTCAGGTAATTCGTGGCGAAAGCCCTCAGGTTGATAAAGTCCGTGCCGAAAGAAAGCTGGTGAGCCCCGCGTGTCCACGATAGATCGTCGGAAAACTCGAGCGTATCGTAGGGCTGGATACTCGGTGTCGAGGCGGTGTAACCGAAGAACCCTCCCGTTGGGTTGAAACCCGGCATGAACTTTGGAAAGTTGGGCGGGCCCAATTGATAGATATTGATTTGGGATGGCGGTATTCCCGCTGCGGTGAACAAATCATTGAGATCGACGGTCGAGTTCTCAACCGTGAGGTTTCTACTTCGATTTCCGGTGACGCGGACACTGTTGACCATGTTCGAGCCGATCAGATACGTGTCTCCCAGCGTCAGATTCTGGACGCGGTCGAAAGCGCCATCGATGGATGCGACCAGAAGGCCGCCTGGGCCGTTGGGTTCACCCGGCGGTTGGTTCCAATTCGTAATGAAGTAGCGTCCGAAGATCGTGTTCTTATCGCTCTGATGATAGTCAATTCTCGCCAGTCCCTGATTTTCGGTGAAATTGCCTGGAGTCTGGTAGTTGAATAGACCACAAGGGCTGGTCGCCGCAGCCGGTACGGGAAAATGGCTCTCGAGCGCCGTAATGATGGGACTGAAGTTAGCGGGGTCGGTCTGATTGTACCCGAAATTGCCGTATGGGTTGCTGAACGGGGCCCCAGTCGTAGTAACTCCAGACGCAGGTCCATACGGTGGCCCAAGGCTCTCCGCAGTGCTCCCGAGGCAAGCCTGGAAGTTTCCGGCCAGCATCTGATCCGTCGGGAGGGTTGTCTCCGCAGGATTTGTGGAGCGCTGGATCGTATCCTGCCAACCGAGGAAGAAAAAGAGTTTGTCCTTCTTGACCGGCCCGCCGATCGTGCCGCCAAACTGATTGCGCTTCAGGTTGTCCCGGGGCGAAGCGGCGAGCGCCGCCACCGCCGCGTCTGTGGGCGATAGAGTCGGATAATCCAGCGGCGAGGCAGCTGCGAACGCGGTATTCCGCGAGTCGAAAATGTAATTCCTGACGTACTCGAATGCATCGCCGTGAAACGAGTTGGTGCCGGACTTCGTGACCACGTTGACCGCGCCCGAGGGGTGCGTGCCGTATTGAGCGGGCAACGAACTCGTTTCGACCTTAAACTCTTCGACGGTGTCCGGAAAGGGAAGCGGTAGGTTTTGATTGCTCAGCGGATCGTTGTGCGTGCCGCCGTCCAGCCAGTAAGCCACGCTGCCCTGCGCGCCGCCAGCGATGGAAATGACCGCAGAGGTAGGGTAAGAGGCGCGGAATGCTCGGCCTTCGCCAACAGCTCCTGAGAGACTCAACAAATCGGTCAACTCCCGACCATTGAGCGGCAGATCCTGCACCTCCTGCGGAGCCGTCACCTCGCCGACGCCGGTGTTCTGCGTCTCCACCATCTGCGCTTCGGCCTGTACTGTGACTTCCTGCGTCACCTCGCCGACCTTCAACGCGACGTCGATCGTCGGGTTGACACCGAGCTCCAGCACGATGCCGGTTTGCAGGTACTTGGTGAAGCCTTCCTTCGTGACCTCGAGCTGATACGATCCAACAGGCAACTCGGGCAGCGAGTAGTCTCCGTCGGTCCCGCTCGTCGCAGTGCGCACAGCACCCGTGGAGGTCTGCGTCAGCTTGATTTGAGCGCCGGCGACCGCCGCGCCGCTGGCATCCTGAATCGTGCCTCTGATCTGGGACGTGGAAATAGCTTGTGCCCACACCGCCGTCGCGGCAAGGAAAAGGAAGAGGACGAGTGTGAATGCTGACTTAGATTTCATGAACCCCCCTTTATGGTCGCTCGTTTGCCAGGAAGGAAACCATGTACAGGCAGCGCTGTCAATGGTCGTCCACCCTTAGAAACCATCGCACATTGGCGCGGAGTCTAATCTCTTCTCGGGATGCCAAACTTTGCCCTGGGTGCAAAATCGGTTTTCTCCTAGAGAACAGGCTCGCCGGGGAGTCAACTGCTTTTCGCGCGAGCGCTTCGCGGCGACATGTCAAACTCATCTTTGAACTTGCGGCTGAAATGTGTGTAGTTGTTGAATCCCCAGGAGAACGCGACATCGGTAATCGACCGGCAGGCCAGCGCCGGATTTTGCAGGTCGCTTCGGCTGCCCTCGAGTCTCGCCTTCCAAATCAAATCGCCGATCGTAGTTCCTTTATTGGCAAAAACCATGTGCAGGTAACGCTTGCTGCAGCGCAGGGCGCCGGCGATCTGCTGGATATTCAAGGCTGGATCGCGAACATTCTGCATGACATACGCGCACGCCCGCGAGTACAGCGCCTCCTTGAAGGATACCGACGGATGGTCGCCCGCATACTCCAAGAGCGAGTAGTTCAAGAGTTCATGGATCGTCGCAGCGACACTGCGCTTCGACGGTTCGGAGAGGTTTGGAAGTTCCGCTAGCGTCGTATTCAGTAGCTGGTAGATCAGTCTCCCGAGTCCCTTCCTGCTGGAAAAGGAGCGTGCGCGCAGGTTCTCCTGGACTTGGATCCCTTGAAGGCGGGCGTCGGGGAGCATCAGCAGCAGTTGTTCGACCTTGTCGGGAACGAACACGAGCGTGGACCAAGACCGCATGCCACTGATACTCCACTCGCCGGGGGACAGCGAAATCCGCGTGCCGTCCTCCTCGAAGTAGGAACGGCCCTTCACTTGAAATACAACCGCCAGATTGCGCGAGTACTTGTCCCATGCTTTTTGTGGACGATCGACGCTGTGGGCGCCAACCTTCAGTCTGCAAAGCTGCAGACTCCCCAGATTTCCATATTCGAGGGACCCTTGAAAGACATGTCCGTGAGGCAGTGCAAAGCGCGACCCAGCGAATTGCTCCCAGGTCTGTATCGTGTCGCTCCAGAAGGAGAGCCTCTCCCGTGGAGGAACGACGTCCGTCGACACAATCCGAAGATTTGCCACGCGCAATACTCCTATGCACAGTCTGTTCGGAGCCGTAGCCCAAGGATGCGCGCCACCCGGCGCGGGTTGATGGGAGACGGTTTACTACCTGGTCGAACACATTGTCAAGTGTGAAGCGTCCTCGTGAAACCGTGACGAGTTCTCTGGGAGCTTCGACCGAGACTCGGCGCGGGTTGACAGCTATGCGCTCGTCTATATAATGGCGCCCGCGTGTCATGAGAATCCCGCCCGACGTAAGCAGCAAAGATTTTTCCGACGCACTCCAGCGGTTCGGAGAAGCAGTCGGCAAAGAGTGGGTCTTTACGAGCGACGAGGACGTAGCTCTCTATCGCGACGCCTATTCCCCCTTCTGGGGCGAGGACGATGAACTGGTTGCATCCGCCGCAGTCGCGCCAGACAATGTGGAACAGGTTCAGAAGGTCGTAAAGATCGCGAACACCTACAGAATCCCCATCTACCCGATCTCGACGGGCAGGAATCTGGGATACGGCGGGTCCGCACCGGTGCTTTCGGGCAGCGTCGTTCTCGATCTAAAGCGCATGAACCGGATTCTGGAAGTTAACGAGCGGAACGCCTACGCGCTCGTGGAGCCTGGCGTCAGCTACTTCGACCTCTACCGATACATTCAGGAGAAGGGCCTGAAACTCTGGCTCGATGTGCCCGATCCGGGCTGGGGCAGCTTGATCGGCAATTCTCTCGATCACGGGGCCGGCTACACACCGCTTCCCTTTCGGGACCATTTCGAAGCTCACTGCGGGATGGAGGTGGTTCTGCCCAATGGCGAAGTAATGCGCACGGGGATGGGCGCTCTCCCCGGTGCGCAAACCTGGCAGCAGTTCAAGTACGGACTCGGTCCCTATGTCGATGGCCTGTTTTCACAATCCAATTTCGGCGTCGTGACGAAAATGGGGTTCTGGTTGTATCCGGAACCGGAGGCCTACCGGGTCGGCACGGTTTGGGTGCCGAGATACAACGACATCATTCCTTTTGTCGACATCATGGCGAGGCTGATGAACTCCGGCGTCATCAACTGTCACATCTGGATCGAGAGTCCTGTGTACAACGGACCGCCGGACTCCGCGCGCGAGGCCCTGCTGGCGAAGCCCGATGGCGGGTCGCCCGAGGAATGGGACCACTACGCCCGGGAGAAAAAACTCAATTTCTGGGGCTGTCCCTTCTCTTTCTATGGTCTGTCTAAGGTTATCGACGCGCAATGGGAACACGTCAAAGAACAATTTGCCGCGATTCCCGGCGCCACGTTCGAGGAAGGCGAATCCTATCGATTCCCGTTGACCCCGGAGCAAGTGGAAAGGGTGGGCGAGAGATCAAAATTGGGCATACCGAGCCTCGGCGTCTTTTCTATGGGCGCGCGGTCGGCGATCAACCCGACGCCCAGCAACGGACACCTGTGGCTCGCGTCCGTCATTCCCATGACCGGGGAGGCGGTACTCGAAGCGCAGAGAGTGTTTACAAAAGCGTTCCGCGAATGGGGCGTGACTCCCTACGTCGGTCTTCCTCAGTCCTATCATTGGAGGACGTTCGTCATTCTCTACGGCTTCCCGATTACAAACGACGTTGCAACCAACAAGAAGAATCGGGCGACCTTCGATCGAATGCTCAGGTTGGCGGCCGAACACGGCTGGGGTGAGTACCGCACACACACTGCTTTCATGGACACCGCCGTCAGCGCCTACTCCTACAACCATCATGCCCTGCTGCGCTTCCACGAAACGCTGAAGGACGCTGTCGATCCAAACGGGATTCTTTCCGCAGGCAGGTACGGCATTTGGCCCAAGAACATGAGGAAGGCAAAAACGTGAAGAGTCCGGCGGCCGCTTCGCTTGTCGCGCTGATCTTCCTCTCAGCAGGGCAGGCACTTCCAGCACAGAACTCGGCGTGGACCTTGTTTCCGTCGCACGGCCAGCCGTCTGCAGCGACGAAGATCACGAAAGGCAAAGAAGTATTTCAAAATCTCTGCTCCGGGTGCCACGGTCCAGCCATTCGGAACCCCAGCTCGGGCATCGGAGCTACAATGCCCGGCACGGATGCGTTAGCGGCGAAATACAAGGGTGCGAAGCCGGCTTTGTTGGAAGAGCGCATAGATCTGACCCCGGAATTGATCAGAACTTTCGTGCGCAATGGAGTGTCTGTGATGCCCTTCTTTCGCAAGACCGAACTGAGCGATGTGGATCTGGAGGCGCTGTCGGCGTATCTCACCCGTAACGACAAGTCTTCGTCCAATTAGAGCACCACTGGCCGCAGCGCGAAGCGAGTTGCACCACCC